>JANRJL010000034.1:0-70122 GCA_033763995.1 Rhodospirillaceae bacterium
CATCGCTGTGCTGATCGTCGCCGGACTGGGATTGTCGGGCTGCATCGCCTTTCAGGCTGCCTCGGCGGTGGCGGGCGTGGCCGTGGGCACGGTCTCGGCGGTGGGCCGGGCGACGATGGCGGTGGCCAACGCCGTGACCAACACCACCAGCACCGTCAATCGCACGATCACGCAGATTCCCGCGGCGATGATGTACGGTCCGTCCCGGACCCGGCGTGTCGTGATTCCCAACCGCGCGCCGCCGCGCCAGGCGCGCGCCCCGAGGCAACGCGCATCGGCGCCCGCGCGCCCGGCGCCCGTCAGGACCACCAAGGCCAAGCCCGCCAAGCCCACGTCGAAAGAGCGTCAGCAAATCCTCGAGGTCCTGCCGCCCGAAGTGCTGGATCAAATGACCAAGGACGAGCTGATCCTGCAAACCATGGTGCAGACCGAGGCGCTGGCCATCGCCACCGACGAAGTGATTTTCTGGGAGCTGGACGGCCACGCCGGCACCGCCACGGCGGAAACCGAGCACCGCATGGGCACCTTCACCTGCCGTTTGCTGATCGAAACCGTGAAACTCGACCCGGCCGAGGACGCCACCGCGACCCAATCCACGGCGACCGTGTGCCGCACCGAGGCCACGGGCTGGACGTTATCTTTTTAATGGAGCCACTGATGCCCACCCGCCGCGCCATGATTGCCGCTTCCGTCGTGTCCGTCGTCGCACCACGCCTGGCGCGCGCCGCCGATACGCCCGCGCCCTGGACCGATCAGGGCGACGTGCGGGTCTCGGCCGGGATCATGCATTGGGCGTCCATGGGCGCGGGCGAGCCCTTGGTGCTGATGCCCAAGCTCGGCGGCTGGATCGCCGATTGGCGGCACGTGGCACCGATCTTCGCGCAGAAGTACCGCGTCATCGCCATCGATTCCCCCGGCCACGGCGGCTCGGTGATGAACGGCCCGCCGCCCTACTTGCAGTCGCTGCCGGAATCCGCCGCCATGGTGCTGGCGACGCTCGACGCGCTGGGCGTGTCGCGCTGCGCCATGATGGGCAATTCGCTCGGCGGCTGCATCGAGGTCGTCACCGCCGGGCTATGGCCGTCGCTGTGCACGAAACTCATCTTGCTCAGCGTCGCGTTGGGCGGGGTGACCAGCCTCGCGCAATTGGCAGAAGGCGATAAACAAGCCGCGCGCGATTACGACGCCGAAGGCCGCCCCCTGCCCCGGCCCGACGCGGATCTCGTCAAGAGATTCGGCGTCTCGGACCCCGCCATCAACGACGAACAGAACCGAAGCCGCGCCAAGGCCGGCGTGTGGGTGCGCCCGTCGGAACGCGGCGTGGGCCATGCGGGCCTCACCGATTACTTGCCGCGCATCACCGCGCCGACGCTGCTGATGTACGGCGAAAAAGGCGGCTACAAGCAATTCGAAGCCGTGGGCAAGGCGGGCCTGAAAAACGTGCGCTCGGTCCTCGTGCCCGGCGGCAGTTCCTTCGCGCACCAGGATCAGCCCGTGGCCACCGCGCGAATGGCGATGGAATTTCTCGCGGCGTGAGCGCGCGGTTTGTTGCGTTTTCGCAACAGACTCGCCGATTCCAGGCTCGCATGGCGGTCGCGAACTGTTTCGCGGTTTACAGTCCCGTCCCGCCCCCGCAGAGTTTCCGCGCGGATTCCATCATGCATCGCCCGCATTTTGTGATGCCGATGACGCATATCGCGTGGACGCCACGCCGACATTAGGGGGAAGCTGACATGACTCGCGGCATGAAAAACACGCTGTTGCTGACGACCATCCTGGCCTTGGGGGCCGGCGAAGCGGCGGCGCAGATCGAGGAAATCACCGTCACCGCGCGCAAACGCGCCGAGAGCCTGCAAGAGGTTCCCCTCACGGTCACGGCCTTCACCGCCGACATGATCCAGCGCCAGGGCCTCCGCACCATCGCCGAGGTGGCCAAGTTCACGCCGGGCCTGAGCTACGACAAGGGCTTCGCGCCGCAGGATACGCGGCCCAACATTCGCGGCTTGCCCACCACGCGCGGCCGCCCGCCCATCGGCATTCTCTTGGACGGCGTCGACATCTCGTCCGAATCCATCGGCACCGCCGGCGGCTCCAGCTTGATGAACCTGAAACTGGTGGACGTGGAGCGCATCGAAGTGGTCAAGGGACCGCAAAGCGCGCTGTACGGGCGCGTCGCCTTCGGCGGCGCCATCAACTACATCTCCAAGCAGCCCAGCACCGAGACGCCCGAAACCACCATCAACACCGACCTCGCGACCTACGGCCTGACGGAAATTCGCGGCGCGACCAACGCGCCGATCTCGGACAAGATGGCCGTGCGCGTGAACGCGCTCTATAGCCGCTTCAACGGTTTCTACGACAACGAAGTCAGCGGCAAGCGGATCGGCGGCTGGGAGACCTGGGGCCTCGCCGGCGCCTTCCGGGTGATGCCGACCGAGAACGCCGATTTCACGCTGCGCCTGTCCTACTCCGACGACAAGTCCGAGCCGCGCCCGTCCTATTACTTCGGCCAACAAGTGCCGGGGCGCAACTCGGTCCTCGCGCTGCCGTCCAATGCGGTCGGTTTGCGCCTGGGCTTGCGCCCGCTCGCGGGCGCGCCCGACACGCGCGCGCCGCTGCCCGCCAGCATTCCCTATCCGAAACTCGGCGAGGAGATGCGCGGCGACCGCGTGCTGCTCAGCGTCGATCCGCTCACGGGCAAGGATTACGAAGGCGGCCGCGTGAAGCCCTTCATCGCCAACTTGATCGGCAAGATCGAATTCGGCGACCTGACGCTGGAATCCTGGACCGGCTACACCGACGCCAGCATCGTCAGCCGCACCGACGCCGACTTCTTCGGCGCGCCGGCCGCCGCCGTGACCCTGCCCACGCCGGGCACCGCGGAACCGCTGCCGGCCGCCCAAATCTCCGACTTCACCACCGATGCCGAGCAGTTCAGCCAGGAACTGCGCCTCGGCGATCTCGATGCGGAGCGTTTCCGCTGGTCCGTGGGCGGGTTGTTCTGGAAGGAAGACTATTCCAGCATCAATGCCTCGATCTTCCTCAGCGGCTTCGCGCGCACCCCGCCCTTGGCCCCGGCGAACTGGTCGGCGGCGCGCGAATTGCAAGTGCGCGGGCCGATTCCGGGCGACCTGAACGTCCGCAACACCAAGCACTGGTCGGGCTACGCCATGGCCGAGTTCGACATCACCGAGCAGTTGGAGATCAGCGCCGAAGGCCGCTACAGCGACGAAAGCTTCGACTACGTGTTCGGCCGGGCCATCGCGCTGAGCATCGTTCCGGCCACGGGCGCGCTGATTCCGTTCGCCTATCCCGCCACGCCGCCGTTCACGCCGACGTCCAGCTCGGATTTCTTCGCGCCGCGCGTGACGCTGAACTACAAGCCCAACGACGACATGCTGTTCTATGCCTCGGCGTCGAAGGGCGTGAAGCCGGCGGGCTTCTTGAACGTCGCGGTCGTGTTCGATCCGGCCGATGCGTTCTACCGGCCCGAGAAACTGTGGAACTACGAGGCCGGCTTCAAGACCGCCTGGGCCGACAATACCGTCAGATTCAACGGCGCCTATTTCCACATGATCTACTCGGACCGCATCAACCAGCTGCTGGTGCCCGACACGCGCAGCCCGCAAGGCACCAGCACGTTGGTGGTGAACCAGGGTCAGGCCAAGGTCGACGGCGTCGAAGCCGAACTGACCTGGGCGCCGGTGGACGGCTGGACCGTCAACGCGGCCTACACCTACCTCGACCCGCGCTTCACCGAGTCCGAGGTACCCAGCACCGCCGCGCTCGGCGTCGCGGGATCGGGCAACTGTCGCGTCGGGACGGTGGGCACCACGCGCTTGACGGACGTGTGCTTCACCAACACCAACGGCAATCAGCTCGAGCAATCAGCCAAGCACGCGTTCTCGGCGGGCGTCAGCTACACCGCGCCGCTCACCGGCGATTGGGACTTGGTCGCCGACCTCAGCGCCCAGTACCGCTCCAAGCGCTTCCAGTCGCCCGACAACCTGATCTGGCTGGCGAGCTACTGGAACGCGGACGCGAAGATCGGCGTGCAGAACGACGCCTACTCGATCCTCGCCTACGTCGACAATCTGTTCGACGACCGCAAGCCCAAGTCGGCGCAGACCTACGGCGATCCGTTCATCTCGCTGTCGCGCGGACAATCCCCGCCGGTGCTGGCCTACACCACCTACGCCGCCGACAAGCGGCAGATGGGCATCCGCCTCGGCGCGAAGTTCTAGCCGATGTGGGCGACTGTCCGTGTATTTGCCGCCGTCGTGGCCCTGGGGCTCAGCGCCCCGGCTCACGCCGGCGGCGTCACGGATGCGCTGAAGCTGTGGGGCGGCCAAAAGGGCACTTGGTTCGGCAAGATCGAGATTTATTCCGCCGGCAACCCGACGCCTGCCGTGGTCGACCTGACGACCTCCTGGGACCGCACGCCTGACGGCCTCGGCGTCACCAAGATCGAGACCTTCTCGACACCCGAGCGTCAGACCCATTCCGTCACGTTGATGTTTCGCGACGCGACGAAGGATACGATCAAGACGCCCTATTTCGTCGGCGGCGTGCAAAAGGACTATCAATTCGCGGTGACCTCGGTGACGGCCAAGGACGAGGCGCATTGGACCGTGGTCACGACCACGGTCGAGGGCGAGGAAACATACGAGAACCGCCCCGCCGTGCTGCGCTACACCCGCACCCGCAACGGCGATACCGTCGAGAACCTGAAGGAAGTGCGCTTTCTGGACGGCCCGGACAAATTCGAAGTGCGTTCGGTCATCCGCCAGACCAAGCTCGCCGCGCCCGCCGTCGCCCAATCGCTGCACCGCTAAGCCCGTTTCGGCTTTGCCTTTGCCGGCGGCCTTGCGCGCCGCCGTTTTCGTTTGGGCCGTCGACGCCGCGCCCCGCGCCGCCTAAGATGCCGGGCGCAACCGACGGGGAGAAATTGCCATGACCGTAAAATCCATCGCCTTGGCCTGCGCCGTGATGCTGGGCCTCTGCGGTGCCCCCGCCCTGTTCGCACCCGCGGTGGCCGCGCCCGAGGGCAAGGCCGACGCCAAGCTGCAGGCCGACATCGAAGCCGTCATCCACGACATGGCGGGGCGCTGGGCCAGCGACACTTGGCAATCGATTCCCACCGACTTGTGGGACGCGAACGAACCGATGCCGATGTATCTGGCCGAGGAACAAGCGGGCTGGCTCATGGGCTGGGAGTAAGTGCGCGAGTACTTCAACCCCAAGCGCGGCTTCATGGAAGCGTCCAATTACGAGGCCTCCAACGTCAAGGCGCGGCTCATCGCCGACGACCTGGCCGTGGCCACCTGGAACATTTATTGGCAAATGAGCGGCCGGCGCATGGCGCCCATCGGCGAGCGGCTGCGCGCCAACGCCATCTTCCGCAAGACCCAGGCCGGATGGAAGTTCATTCACTACGGCGAGGCGCCCAAGTCGCCCTCGGTGTATCTCAACGATCTCTACATGCAGCAGGCCTCGCCCGAATTCCGCGCGCGCGTGGAGGAGATTCGGAAGAAGAAAGCATCGCAGTAATCGCGCGCATCAAGACCCGCCGCGCGCCCTCAGCGCCGTGACGTTGTCGCGCGCGGTTTGGCCGGCGGCGGCTGCGAAGGCCTGGCCGATGTCGGCGGCGGTTTCCTGCAGGCGGGCCAGGTAGCGTTTCACGACCTGCTGGGTCGTGAGCGCGGAATCGATGTAGCGCAGCGCCAGCATGCCCAGCAGCCGCCCCGAGGCGAACACCGGCACCGAGATGGCGCTCTCGCCCTCGATCGGCGTGGAGGACTGCGCGTAGCCCTGCTTGCGCACCTCGGCCAGGATGCGGTTCAGCAGCGCGCGGTCGCGCGCCATGCGGTCTTTGGGGTCGGTGGATTGCGCCAGCATGTCGAGCAGCGTCTCGCGCGTCTCGGGGGTGGTGAAGGCCATGAACACGCGCCCCGAGGCGGTGGAGACCAGCGACAGGCGGTGGCCGATGGAATAGCGCTTGAGCGCCAGCACGCTGTCGCGGTCGGTGGCATAGCGCACCAGGAGTTGCGTGCCGTAGAGCGTCGACAGGCCCAGGGGCCACATGACCTCCTTGCCGAGCGCCGTCATGCGCGGCGCGGCGATCTCGCCGACCCAGGCCTGATCCTCGAAGCCGTCGCCCAGGCCGCGCACCATCACGGTGACGCGGTACTTGCCGTCGGTGGCATCGCGCGCCACGTAGCCCGCGCGTTCGAGCGTTTCGAGAATGCGGTAGGTGGTGCCGCGCGGCAGCCGCGTGACGGTGGCCACCTTGTTGGGCGTCGCCCCATTGAGCGTGTTGAGCACGCGCAAGATCTCCAGGCCCCGAATCAGGGCCCGCACCGAAGACTTCTGACGCGACGCTGGAACCATGGCACTCCTCCGGGCGCGACTCATGAGCCCAAAAGGCGCGCCGGTAATGCGCTCACGCTCATTAGCCCATTATACGGGCTAATGGCCTGTGCTGAAACGAGCCTGGTTGTGGCCCCCGAGATGACGCCCTCAGCAGTCTCAGTTAGACTTGACCCAGGATGCGACCGAAACGGATTTTGGCCATCAAATGGCTGAAATCCGAGGTGCTGCTGGTCCTGTTATTTTTTGCATCCTGCCTGAAATAACAGGCGTAACAGGCTGGCCTAACCGACTGTCGGACGACTCCGGTCGGACCGGAGCCGAGGCGGTCGAACTCTCGATGAATGAAACCGCCGCTTCATGGGGAGGCGGCCCAAAGCCCACAACGTGGGCTAAGGAGGAGGCGTGGCTATCTGCTCTGGCGTCCCGGCGCGACAAAGGTGCGGCGTGACCGCAAAGGATTCCCCATGACCGCGCCCCACAATATGGCCGCCCAAACCAAACCCATCGGCCCCGACGAGCTGCTGGCCCGCGCCCGCGCCCTGGTGCCGGCACTGGCCGAGCGCGCCGGCCGAACCGAATCGCTGCGCAGGCTCACCGACGAGACGATGGCTGATCTGCATCGCTCGGGCTTGTTGAAAATTCTCCAGCCCGCGCGCTTCGGCGGCCTGGATCATGACTGGAGCACCCACGTGCGCGTCGGCGCGGAACTCGCGCGCGGTTGCGGCTCCACGGCGTGGATCCAATGCATCGTCGGCGTCCATGCGTGGTTCGCGGCACGCCTTCCCCTCCAAGGCCAAATCGACATCTGGGGCAAGTCGCCCGACGTTCTCATTTCCACCGCCGTGGCCGGCGGGCTGGACAGCACGGTCGAGGTGGTCGAGGGCGGTTATGTGGTCAGCGGGCGCTGGAAGTTCGCGAGCGGCGTCGATCATGCCCAGTGGGTCATCATCGGTGCCATGCCCGACGACGCCCAAGCGCGCGCCGAACACAACTGGCTGGAACTGGCCATTCCGAAAAGCGACGTGCGCGTTATCGACACCTGGGATACCGCCAGCTTGCGCGGGACGGGTTCCAACGACGTGGCGGTGGACAAGGTATTCGTGCCGACCCATCGCTCCGTGTGGCGTAAGGCCATGCGCGCCGGCACCACCGAGGGCAGCCGTGGCCACGCGAATTATGTGCATCATGTGCAGTTCACGCCCTACTTCGGCTCGCTCACCCTGGGCCCGATCCTCGGCACCGCCATGGGCGCGCTGGAGGCTTACGTGGCGGCCACCAAGGGACGCATCGGCCACATGCGCGCCGAATCCGTGGCGGCGCAAATTCCGGTGCAGACGAGGTTGTCGGAATCGGGCAGCGAAATCCGCGCGGCCATGGCCTTGTTCGAACGCAACATGCAGGTGCTGGACTCGCGTGGCCGCGCCGGTGAGAAAATCAGCAAGGACGAATGGGTCAAGCTGCGCGCCGACGGCGCCTTCATCGGCAAGCTCTGCATGGCGGCGGTGGAACGCATCGTCAAGCAGATGGGCGCCGGCGGCCTGACGGCGAAAAATCCGGTGCGGCGCTTCCACGCAGACCTCATGGGCATGACGGCGCACATCAGCCAACAGTGGGACTTGAACGCCGCGCCCTTCGGCGCCTGGGCGCTGGGCCTGGCCACCGACAACCAGGAGATCAACGCCGCCGCCGAACGCTCCAAGGATTTGTTTTGAGGATGCCATGAACCGGCTCTCGACCTCCCTTCTCATCCTGGCCTTCGCCAGCCCCACCCTGGGTCTCGCCGCCGAGGGGCCAAAGATGATTTCCATCCCCGCCGGCCATTTCATGATGGGCGACGAGGCTGGCGACCCCGACGAAAAGCCGGTTCACCGTGTCGCGATCAAATCGTTTCTGTTGGCTACCACCGAAGTGACCGTGGGCGAGTACCGCGCCTTCGTCACCGCCACCGGCCATGCGACGACCAAGGGCTGCAACCGCTATGTCGACGGCAAGCTAACGCTGGACCCGGACCTGTCGTGGGACAACCCCGGATTCGCGCAAACCGACCGGCACCCGGTCGTGTGCATCACTTGGCCCGACACGCAAGCCTACATCGCCTGGCGCAACGCGTCGGGCGGCGCGAAATTTCGCCTGCCCACGGAAGCCGAGTGGGAATACGCCGCGCGGGCCGGCGCCAGCGCCACCACACTGTGGGCCCAATCGAAAGACGCCTGCGTCCAGGCCAACGCCATGGACGCCAGCACCATGGCGGCGGGCGGCGGCCGGTTCGCGCTGGGCGATCCCAACCAATACAAGCCCGGCGACGAGCGCGTGTTTCCCTGCGACGACGGCCACGGCTTCACCGCGCCCGTCGGCGCGTTCAAGCCCAATGCCTGGGGCCTTTACGACATGCTCGGCAACGCCTGGGAATTCGTCGCCGACTGCGTCACCAAGGACTACACCGGCGCCCCCACCGACGGCGGCGTGGTATCCACACCCGAGTGCCGCCAGCACATGATGCGCGGCGCCAGTTGGAACACCGGGCCCGCCTTCACGCGCCTCACCAACCGCTCCACCCTCGCCGATGACCGCCGCAACTGGGGCATCGGCTTTCGCTTGGCCCAAGACGTCAACTAGGAGGATGCATTGAGTTCGTCGCGCAGCGCCCGATGCAGAATTTTTCCGTTGGCCGACTTGGGCAGGCTGCCGCGCACGACGAAGGCCTTGGGCACCTTGTGCCCGGCCAGGAGCGCCTTGCAATGAGCCTTCAACTCCTCGCTCGACGCTTGGGTCCCGGCCTTCATCACCACGGCGGCGGTCACGGCCTCGCCCCAATAGGAATCTTTGAGCCCGATGACGGCGGCCTCGGCCACGGCCGGATGGCGATAGAGCACGTCCTCCACCTCGCGCGGATAGACGTTCTGCCCGCCGGTGATGATCATGTTGCTCTTGCGGTCGACCAAGTACAGATACCCGTCGGCGTCGCGGCGGCCCATGTCGCCGACGACGCACCAGCCGCCCCGCATCACCGCCGCCGTCTCGGCCGGGCGGTTCCAGTACCCCGAGAACAACCACGGCGACTTCACCGCCACCTCGCCCACCTCGCCGGTGGCGACCGAACGGCCGGTATCATCGACCACGTCGATTTCCACGCCGGGATAGGGCAAGCCCACGCAACTGAGTTTGCGCAACTGATCGGCCGGTTCCAGCGACGTGACGTTGCCGGTTTCCGTGGCGCCGTAAGATTCATACAGAACGTCGGGGCCGAAGCCGGCGACGATGCGCTCCTTGGTGGCTTGGGGCAGCGGTGCGGCATTGCAACTGATGACCTTGAGCGAACACACGTCGGCCCTGGCGAGCGTCGCCTCCCCCAAGCCGAACAAGGCATGAAACTGCGTCGGCACCATGAAGGTGTTGGTGACGCGGTGCTGGGCGACGGCGCCCAGGAAACTTTCGGGCTCGAACTTGGGCAGGATGTGACACGACCCGCCGAAGAAAATCGGCGCCATGGCGGCGGCAAAGCCCCCGCCGTTATACAGCGGCGACATGGCGAGCGCGCGGCAGCGCGGATTGTGGATGCCGAACATCCCCGCCATGCCCATCGTCATCATCACCGTACGGGCACGGTGCGACAGCAGCACGCCCTTGGGCTTGCCGGTCGTGCCCGAGGTGTAGGGGATGCAGAAAATGTCGGTCTCGTTCAGGGCAACCTCGGGCCGCGTGTCGCTCGCCCGCGCCATCAGCGCGTCGAGGGCAGCGCCGATCACGACAATCTTCACATCGGGCAGGTCAGCGGCGCGCGCCACCGCCTCGCGTGCCGTATCGACGAACAACACTTTGGCCTCGGCGTCGACGCAAATCTCGGCCACTTCCCGCGCCGTGGCGGCGGGCGGGATCATGGCGGCGGGCACTCCCGCCTCGGCCAGGCCCAATGTCACTTCCATGAAGGCGACACTGTTGCCGCACATCAGCGCGGCGTGGTCGCCCTTGCCGAGCCTCAAGCCCGACAGCACGACGTTCGATATGCGATTGATGTTGCCCTCCAATTGCGCGAAGGAGACCGCGCGCGCGGGATCGGACAACGCGATACGCTCGGGCGTGCGGCGCGCGGCGGTGCGCACGCCGTGAGCGATGGTCACGACAGAGGCGAAAGATGAGTTCATGGCGCGAATTGTGGGATGCACGGGCGCCGCGTTCAAGCGCGGAGTCCGCGTTCCGCACCAAAGTCCGTAGATTGGGCTTCCGTTCCGCGTTGGCTCTCTGCGCCGCGATGGCGATTCCGACGTGCGCTCCGGCATCCGACGGCAAACTGACCGCGGTGATCGGCAACCTGCCGCCGGGCTTGGGCAATCCGCTCACGTCGGGCGGCTTTCCGCCGCTGCTGATCTGGCCGGCGTTGTTCGACGCCTTGAGTCAAATCGGCGCCGACGGCGAACTCAAGCCGACCTTGGCGACATCCTGGCGCGTCGAGAACCCGACCACGTGGATCTTCGACCTGCGCCCTGGCGTGACGTTCTCCAACGGCGAGCCCTTCGACGCCGAAGCGGTGATGGGCACCGTGAATTTTCTGCGGAGCGAGAGCGGACGGCGGTTCTCGGCCTACCGCGAAGTGCAAACGATTCAAGATATGAGGGCACGCGGGCCCCTGACGCTGGAGATCACGACGACGCAACCCGACAGCATGTTGGCCCACAAGCTCGCCGGAGTTTGGATTCTGCCGCCGAAGTATTTTGCCCAGGTCGGCGCGGAAAGATTCGCGCTGCAGCCCATCGGCACCGGGCCCTACACCGCCGCCAAATGGAACTCCGCCAAACTGGACCTGACGCCCTTCGCCGGAAGCTGGCGCAAACCGCGGTTGGCGGGGCTCACCATCCGCGCTTTGCCCGAAGCGACGTCGCGCGCGCAAGCCATCATCTCGCGCGCCGCCGATATCGCCTTCGACTTGGACCTGGAGGACATCGAGGCCGTCGAGGCGGCGGGCGCGCGGATCGATCTGCGCAAGCGCGCCGCCGTGCAAGCCTGGCAATACATCACCGAGTTGCCCTCGCCGCTGCAGGATGCGCGCGTGCGCCTGGCGCTCAATCTCGCCGTCGACCGCCAGAGCATCGTCGACACCATCCTGCAGGGCCGCACGCGCGTGCCCAGCCAGGTGGCGGCCGTGGGCGTGTTCGGTCACGACGACACGCTCGCGCCCTATCCTTACGATTCCGCGCGGGCGAAAGCCCTGCTCGCCGAAGCGGGCTACCCCGACGGCTTCGACGCGACGTTTCAAATTTACACCGACGGTCCGGCCGACGCCTCGATCTATCAGCAGGCCGTCGCCGATCTCGCCAAGGTGGGCGTGCGCATCAAGATCGCGCGCGTGACGCCGCAGGTGAACAACGAGGGCCTCTATAACGGCAAGTGGGCGGGCATCGCCTTCAACATGAATTGGGGCTCGCTGCCCTCGCTCGATATCGTCGCGGCGTTGCGCTACCACTCGTGCCTGTGGCCCACGCCGTGGATCTGCCGCCCCGAGATCGTGGATCTGATGAAGGCCGCCGACGCCGAATTCGACCGCGACAAACGCAAGGCCGTCATCCGGCAAATCCTGCGCGCGCTGCACGACGATCCGCCGGCCATTCTGTTGTTCGAGAACATCCACCCCGACGGCATCGGCCCGCGCGTCCTTGGTTACGACGCCCCCTTTGGGTTCATCCGCTATGAATCGCTGTCGGCGAAAGATTAGACGCGGGTCCTTGACGGCGCGCGGCGGACGGGGTTTCCTGCCGCCATGAGCCGCTGGTCGACACCCGACGACGATGACGACGCGCCCAAGGCGACCAAGGCCAAGGCGGTGCCGCGCCGCTCGGCCTTGAAGTCGTCTGGCGCCGTCGCGGGCGGCGTGCTGGGGCTGGCGGTCGCGGGGCTCGGATACCGCGCCTGGCAGACCAAAGCCTACACCGATTTCGCGGCGGGCGAGGCCTTCGCGCCCTATCGCTTGTGGCAGGAGGAACTGGCCAAGCCGGCGGTCACCGCCCGGCCGCCGGCCGACCCCTCGGCCCCGGTGCCGCAGCTCGTGGGCGATCCGCGCAACATCGTCGCGGCGGCGATCCTGGCGTCGAGCCCGCACAACACGCAGCCCTGGACGTTCAAGATCGCGGGCAACCTGATCGACGTCCTGGCCGACCGCTCGCGCCATCTCGGCGTGCTGGACCCCCGCGACCGCGAATTCACCATCGGGCTCGGCTGCGCCATCGAGAACCTGGTGGTGGGCGCACGCGGCTTGGGCTTCTCGCCGCTGGTCAATCTGCTGCCCGAGGGTCCGCAAGGGGCCACGGTTGCGCGGCTCACGATTTACGACGCCGCCAAGGAGCGCAGCCCGCTGGTCGATGCGCTCGCGCGGCGGCGCACCAATCGCGGGCCCTATCTCAAGGGCCGCGCCGTCGACACCAAGATCCTCGATGCCTTGGAGCGCCTCGCCACCTCGCCCGGCGCGCGGCTGGTGTGGCTGGATGCCGCCAGTGACGCCGGACGGCGCTTCAGCGAAGCCACGCTCAAGGCCACCCAAGATTTCGTCGCCGACGCGGAATTGACGGCGGCCTCGGACCGGTGGTTCCGGTATTCCACCGCCGACATCGAACGCCACCGCGACGGCATCACGCTGGCCGCCTCGGGGATCTCGCCCTTCAAGGCGCGGCTCGCACTCATGGTACCCAAGGAATTGATCGGCGATGCCCACGTGCAATGGATCGCCATGACGCGCGACATGCACCTCGCCACCGCGCCGCGCTTCGGATTGATCGTGGTGCCGTCGCTCGATGATCGCGCGGCCTTGCTGGAGGCCGGGCGGTTGTGGCAGCGTCTGCACTTGCAAGCCACCGTCATGGGGTTGGCCATGCACCCGCTCAACCAGACCATGGAAATGGCCGACCGCGACCATGCTCTCGGCCGCGCCTCGGCGGCCGGGACTGCGCTGCAATCGCTGTCCGCGCTGAGTTCCAATGCCGTGGCCTTCGGCTTCCGCATGGGCTTCAGCAATTTCCAGCCCAACCCCAGCCCGCGCCGCGCGCTCGGCAGCTTTCTGTCGGCCTAGATACCCCGTCCGCCGGGCGGGCATGGCGCGAAATCCGCCGGCCCGGCGCATTCCGTCCGGTGTCGCCACGCGCTGGACTGATAAGATAGCGGCTTGGTTCTTTTATCGAGGGAGGCACGTTCATGTCCGAGTCCGGTTCCATCACCCGCCGTAGCGCCGTCGCCGCGGCCACCGCCGCCGTCGCCGCCGGCCACTTCGCCGGCGCCGCGCGCGCCGCCGACGCCCAGACCATGCTGGTCACGGGCTCCAACCGCGGCATCGGCCTGGAATTCGTCAAGCAGTACGCCGCCAAGGGCTGGACCGTGATCGCCACCACGCGCAGTCCCGACAAGGCCGACGAGCTGAAGAAGGTCGCCGCCGCCCATAAGAACGTGACCATCGAAGCGCTCGACGTGACCAATTTCGCCACCATCGACGCGCTCGCCGCCAAGTACAAAGGCAAACCCATCGACCTGTTGATCAATAACGCCGGCATCACCGGCGACTTCCGCAATCCCAAGCCGCAAAGCTTCGGCACGCTGGACCACGCCGAGGCCGACAGCTTCATGCGCACCAATGCGCTGGGCGCGCTGAAGGTCACCGAGGCGTTTTACGAGAACGTCAAGCTGGGCCAGGGCAAGAAGATCCTGGCCGTGACGTCGCTGGCCGGTTCCTTCGGCGCCAAGTTCGGCGGCATGCCGGGCGGCTATTGGTACAAGATCAGCAAGGCCGCGCTCAACGCCGCCATGGTCAACGTCTCGATGGATGCCATCAAGGACGGCATCATCGTCGCCATGCTCTCGCCGGGCCAGGTGCGCGTGGAAAAAATCGGCAACATTCCGATCCCCGGCCTGATCGAAACGCCCGAGAGCATCAGCGGCATGATCAAGGTCATCGAGAACCTGAAGCCCGAGGACGCGGGCACGATCATCCGCTACAATGGCGAGCGTCAGCCGCTGTAACGCCAACGCTCGAGGAGGTTGCCATGAGTGACGTCAGCGACCCCGCCGTCACCCGCCGTGATGCCCTCGCCGCCGGGGGCGCCACCACGGTGCTGGGCTTCGGCTTCTGGACCGAAGCTTTTGCCGCCGACGGCGCCGGCGCGGGCGGCACCGTGCTCATCACCGGGGCCAGCCGCGGCATCGGCTTTGAGTTCGCCAAGCAATACGCCCAAGCCGGATGGACCGTGATCGCCACGGCGCGGAACCCGGCCACGGCCGAGCCGCTCAAGGCCTTGGCCAAGGCCCACAAGAACATCCGCATCGAAGCGCTCGATGTCACCGACGTCAAGGCGGTGGACGCCTTGGCCGAGAAGCTCAAGGGCACGGCCATCGACGTGCTGATCAACAACGCGGGGATTTCCGGCGGGGCGCAGAATCAAAAGGTCGGCACCATCAAGTACGAGGTGTTCGACGACGTCATGCGCACCAACGTGATGGGTCCGATCAAAATCGCCGAAGCGTTCACGCCGCACGTCGCCGCCAGCACGCAAAAGAAGATCGTCAGCATCAGTTCCACCGAGGGCTCGCTGACGGGCATCTCGGGCCGGCCCGACGTCAACAGCATCTTTTATCGCGCCAGCAAGTCGGCGCTGAACATGGCCATGATCAACATGGCCAAGGCGCTCAAGGACAAGGGCATCATCGTGGTCATGCTGTCGCCGGGTTTGGTGCAGACCGATTTTGTCGGCGACTTGCGCTTGCCGATCATGATCAGCCCCGAGCAAAGCGTGGCGATGACCATGCCGATCATTGCCCGTGTCACGATGGCGGACACGGGCAAGTACTTCCGCCACACCGGCGAGCTGGCGGCGTGGTGATGGCAGGTCTGTTCAACGGGAATCAACGGAGGCACGTCCATGGCCGATGACGTCAAGCGCCGCGAGGTGGTGATGGCGGCGTCCATCATCCCCGTCATGCTGGGCATGGGCGTTGGCATCGAAGGCGCCGCCGCGCAAGGGGCTCCTGCAACGACCGTTTTGGTCACCGGCGCATCGCGCGGCATCGGCATTGAATTCGTCAAGCAATACGCGGCGCGCGGCTACAATGTCATCGCCACGGCGCGCGATCCGGCCAAGGCCACGGAGCTGAACGCGCTGGCGGCCCAGCACAAGAACATCCGCGTCGAACGCATGGACGTGCTCGACCACGCCGGCATCGACGCCCTGGCGGCGAAGTTGAAGGGCACGCCCATCGACATCCTGGTCAACAACGCCGGCATCGGCGGCGGCGGCGTCAACCAGAACTTCGGCAAGATCAACTACGCCGTGTTCGACGAGGTGATGAAAACCAACGTCGAGGGGCCGCTCAAGGTCTCCGAGGCCTTTGTCGAGCACGTGGCGGCGAGCACGCAGAAGAAGATCATGATGGTGTCCTCCAGCCAGGGTTCCATCGCCAGCGTGCGCTCGGCGAGCTTGTATTTCTACCGCACCAGCAAGTCGGCCTTGAACATGGTCAGCGTCAACTTGGCCAAGGCCCTCAAGGAGCGCGGCATCATCGTCGGCATGGTGGCGCCGGGCGCCACCGACACCGACTTCATGATCGAGGTGCGCGGGCGCATGCCCCTGGGCAAGCCCGCCGAACGCACGGCCGGCATGATCGCCCAGATCGACGCCTTCACGATGGACAAGACCGGCCAGTTCTTCGAATGGACCGGCGAACAGATCCCGTGGTGAGGAGCCTAGGAGCATTTCCCCGACAAGTGGGGACCGGTTGGCGTGGGAAATGCGACCAAGAAGAAGCGTTTATGAGGTTATCTGATTCAGTTCGATGAAATTTGCCTCTAACCGAACACGGCCGTCATGATGCGGATGACGTGGGTTTGCCCCAAGGGGTCCAGTTTCACGCCGGTGGCGGTGAAATAGACGTTGAGATTGTTCTGCGCGTCCTGCCTCTGCTCGGTGGAGGTGCGCAGTTCGTCGACCACGTCGTTGTCGAGCACCAGGCTGTACATGGCCAGCACCTGCGCCTGCTCCATGTCGAGTTCGCACTGCTTGATGCGCTCGCGCAAGGCGTTGGCGGCCGCCAGTTCGGCGCCGCCCATGGCGGTGTCCTCGACGAAGTCCTTGAAGTTGGTGCGGCAAGTGCGCAAGGGCTCGACGAAATTGCGCTGCCAATCGCGCCCGAGCTTGATGGCCGCGCCCAGATAGCGCGCCAGATTGCCACCGGCGGTGCCGCGTTGGGCCAGCCACAAGCAGAACATCAGCATGTTGACGTCGGCGCCGAGACGGCTTTGCAGCGCCAGGCACGCCTTTTCCACGCCGGGTTGGGCATAAGCCCACTTGGTGAAATCCCACAGCGGATTTCCCTTGCCGACGTTCGATGTCGCGACCGCACTCGCCATATGATTCACGGAGAAAGCCTTTCTACTTTTCTTTCGTCACTTTTGCGGGCGTGATTTGGGCCGTTTGCGAGCGCCGGGACCCGTGCGGCCCTTCTTGCGCTCCCCTGCCGACGGTTCTCCCCACCGCCGGACAAGGCCGCTCTCGATCTCGAACAAATCTAACACACGGCCGACCGTGTGATTCACGATATCACCGACGCTCGTCGGCAAACTGTAGAAGCCCGGCATGGGCGGCGCGATGATCGCGCCCATCTCGGACGCCGCCGTGAGCGTGCGCAAGTGCCCGGTGTGCAGCGGGCTTTCGCGCACCATCAGCACCAGGCGGCGGCGTTCCTTCAGCACCACGTCGGCGGCGCGCGTGAGCAACGACGACGTGACGCCGCTGGCGATCTCCGACACGGTGCGGATCGAACAGGGCGCGATGATCATGCCGCGCGTCTTGAACGAACCCGACGAAATGGCCGCGCCGATGTCGGCGACGTTGTAAACCACCGACGCCAACGCGCGCACATCCTTGACCTTGAGGTCGGTTTCATAGGCCAGGGTCACCTCGGCCGAGCGCGACATGACCAAGTGCGTCTCGATGCCGCCGGCGCGCAGCACTTCCAGCAGCCGGACGCCATAAATGATGCCCGATGCGCCGCTGATGCCGACGATCAGTCGATTCGAGGTTCCCGAATTGGCCATAAGATATTGATTTTTATGATTCTTGTTTCCACTGGAGCGACCCGGCAGTTTGCCACGGGGCGCGTTTCTAACGGGTTAAACGTCAAATATCTAAGTGAAACCATATTGACTAGAACATAATGGTATATTTATATGCCTAATAGGTGGCCACTGAAGCCGCCAGGGGAGAGGTTCCAATTCGCGATCTGCGCTCATATCTCGCGGCTGAGAAGGCCTCGGTCTATCGCCCGGACCGGCCGCTCTTGACCGTGCACGAGATCACGGCGCTGCAATATGCGCTGGAGAAAAAAGGCCGCCGCCCCATCGTCGTGGTCGACAAGCCTGTACTCGCGAGCGGCAAGACCAGCGACATTCCCGTGGTGTGCAACCTGACGGCCAGCCGGGCCCTGGTGGCCAAGGCCCTGGGCATCAACGATCATCGCGCCAACGCGCCGATCTATGCCAAGAAAACCGGAACGCCCATCGCGCCGAAGGTGGTTTCGGCGCGTGAAGCGCCCGTGCAGGACATTGTGATCGAAGGCGACAAAGCTGATCTCACGATCTTGCCGGCCTTGAAGCAGCACCTGTCGGATCCCGGTGCCTATCTCACCGCCGCGCACGCCACCACTTATGACCCCGACACGGGCGTGGATAACACCGCCATTCAGCGCTGCTGGGTCAAGGGCCCCAAGCGCATGAGCTACTACCCCTATCCGGCGTCGCACAACAATCGCAACATGCGCAAGTTCTGGGCCAAGGGTCAGAATTGCCCGGTCGTCTTTTGGATCGGGCATCATCCCGCCGTGCTCATGGGCACCCAGGCGAAACTGAGCTATCCGGAGAGCCATTGGTCGGCCTGCGGCGGCCTGATCGGCGAGCCGCTGCGCATCGTTCCCAGCCGCACCTTCGGCGACAAGATCATGGTGCCCGCCGACGCGGAGATCGTGATCGAAGGTTACGCCCCGAAAGACGTGCTGGAAGCCGATGGACCCTTCGGCGAGTACACCGGCTACTCGGGCCCGCAGGTGGCAGCCCCCGTCTTCGACGTCACCTGCATCACCATGCGCAAGGGCGCGCTCTATCACGACTACGGCTCGGGCCTCACCGACATGCTGGTGCCCGACAACATGGCGATGGAGGGCAAGGTCTATAGCCTGGTGAAGGCCGTGGCCCCCAGCCTGACGAACGTCCACGTGCCTGCCCAAGGCCGACGCTTTCATGCCTATCTGCAATTCAACAAGCCCGGCCCCGGCGAAGTGCGCGACGCGCTGACGGCGGCGCTGGCTTATCGGCGCTTGAAGCTGGCCGTGGCTGTGGACGAGGACATCGACATCTTCGACGATTCCGAAGTGATGTTCGCGCTCGCGACCCGCGTGCAATGGAGCCGCGATAGTTTCACCATCGACGGGCTCTCGGGCTCGCTGCTGGATCCCTCCACGCCGTCCGGCGCCAAGACGCTGTCGAAGATGGCCGTCGACGCCACGTTCCCGCTGCCGCCCCTGCCCGGCGCGCCGATTCCGGTGCCGCCGCGCTCCAAGGTGCCTGACGCTGCCCTTGCAGCAGCCGCGAAAATTCTTGAGGGCGTCGACATGAGCGAATGGCCGACCCTATGAGCACCAAGCCCAACATCGAGACCATCCCGGCCGGCGCACCGTGGGAGAAAACCGGCAACACCTCGTGGACGCAGTGCCCGAGTTGCAAGAGCTGGTTCCACGTGGGCCCGGGCATTCTCAATCGGCCCGAGGTCAAGCTTCATTGCCCCCATTGCGCCCGCGACTTCGCCCAAGGCGAAGCGGCACGGATCATCAAGGCGGGCTGATGCCGTGAAGACAACGAACCAGAGGACCACATGAATCACATCACGTTTGATCGTAGCAAGGCGAAGTTTCCGATCCCCGAGGTCGTGACCAGTTTCATCAACGGCCAAAGCGTCGTGGCCGATAACCACGGCGAGCGCCTGCCGGCCATGTGCCCGTCCACCGAGGAAACGGTCGCGTTCCTGCGCGAGGCCGACAAGGCCGAGGTGGATGCCGCCGTGCGCGCCGCGCGCGAGGCCTTCGACCAGGGCCCCTGGCCGCGCATGAGCGTGGATCAGCGCAAGCGCATCATGTTCCAAATCCGCGACGTGCTGACCCAGCACATCGACGAGGTCGCTTACCTCGAAACGCTCAATGCCGGCATCACGCATGGCCACACGCGCGGCTTTCACGGCCCGCGCATGGCCTGGAACTTCGAGTTCTTCGCCGAGGTCGCGAGCCAAGCCGCCGGTGAAGCCTACACGCAGACCAAGCCTTACCTGTCCATCGTCACGCGCGAGCCCATCGGTGTGGGCGCCCTGATCGGGCCGTGGAACGCGCCCATCGCGCTGTGCACCATGAAGATCGCGAGCTGCATCGCGTTTGGAAATACATGTGTGCTCAAGCCCTCGGAGTTCACGCCGCTGTCGTTGCGCCGCGTGGTGGAACTGATTCACAAGACCGAGATTCCCAAAGGCGTCGTGAACCTGGTCAACGGCCGTGGCCACGTCACCGGCGACGCGCTCATCAGCCATCCCGGCGTCGACGTGGTGTCCTTCACCGGCGGCACGACGACGGGCCGCGCCATTGCCTCGCGCGCGGGCCAGAACTTGAAGCCCGTGGCGTTGGAGTTGGGCGGCAAGTCGGCCAACATCGTCACGGCGAGCGCCAACATGGAACGCGCGCTCGACGGCTCGCTGCTGGCGATCTATTCCAACAACGGCCAGCAATGCCTGGCGGGCTCGCGCATTCTGGTGGACAAGAAGATCGCGGGCGAGTTCATCGACAAGTTCGTCCAGCGCTCGCGGCACATCACCGTGGGCGATCCCTTCGAGGCCAAGACCCAAGTGGGTCCGCTGGCCTACGAAGCCCACATGAAGCGCGTGCTGAGCTACGTCGACGTCGCCAAGGCCGACGGCGCCGAGCTGCTCACGGGCGGCAAACGCCATGCCGGGTTCAAGAAAGGCTACTTCGTCGAGCCCACGGCGGTGCTGGCCAAGTCCAACGAGGCCCGCGTGTGCCAAGAGGAAATTTTCGGGCCCTTCGCCACTTTCGTGACTTACGACGACATCGACGAGGCCATCGACATCGCCAACCGGTCCGAATTCGGTCTCGTCGGTTATGTGTGGTCGGAGCACCTGCCCACCGCCATGAAGGTGTCGCAGGGCATTCGCGCCGGAACCATTTGGGTGAACACGCCGCTCACGCGCGAACTGCGCGCGCCCTTCGGCGGCTACAAGAACTCAGGCATCGGCCGCGACAGCGCCCAAGACTGCATGATGTTCTTCACCGAGGCCAAGACCACGACCATTCCGCTGGAAGATTTCCCCATGGCCAAGTGGGGCGTTTAGCAGCCTGCCGTTTCACGTTTCGTACCAAAACAAACATCACAAGGAGAGACCACCATGGCCCAACAACTTTTGAACCAACCCGACATGTACAAGGCCCTCGAAGCGGCGCGCGCGCCGGTTCACTCGGGCGGCCACCCCTTCAGTTCCGCCTGGGCGCGGGGCGATTTGAGCCTGAAGCAGATCGGCTTCTGGGCGATTCAGCATTTCTACTACATCGATCCGATCCCGCAGCAATTCGCCATGTTCTTCTGCCGCCTCGACGACCTCGAAGCGCGTCAGCACATGCTGGAAAACCTGCTGGGCGAGGAAAACCCCGCCAACCCGTCCAAGCGTCACCCCGACCTGCTGGTGAAGTTCGGCAAGGCTTGCGGCCTCAAGGAAGAGGACTTCTACGCCGCCGAGGAGCAAGGCCGCGTGCTGCCGTCCACCCGCGCCATGCGCTCGTGGATCTGGGAACTGGTGAACGTCCGCCACTTGGCCGAGGGTGCCGCCGGCATCATGGTGGCCCTGGAGGGTCAACTGCCGACGCTGTACCCGGCCTACGTCGAGGCCATGCGCAAAATGGGCCTGACGGACGACGACATGGAATTCTTCCATGTGCACATCGTCGGCGACGTGGAGCATGCCGACGTCGGCCTGGAAATCACCACCCATTACGCCACCACGCCGGAGTTGCAACGCAAGGCCATCGCGGCGGTGCGCGCCTCGACCGAAATGCGCTGGCGCATGCTCGACGGCATCTACGAGGCCGTCGCCATGAAGAAGGCCGCCGAGTAAGCGAGATAAGCTCGTGAAGCCCATCCTGCTTGATGCCGCCGGCAAGGTCGCGTTCGTCACGGGGGCCACCGGCGGCATCGGCCAGGCCTGCGTGGAAATGTTTCTGGCGGCGGGCGCCTCGGTGGTGGCCACCGGGCGCCGCGCCGTGGCCATCGACGATCCGCGCGTGCTGAAATTGGCGCTTGAAGTCACCGACGAGGCCCAAGTGGCCGCGGCCATGACCAAGACCCAGCAACGCTTCGGCGCCATCGACTACTTGGTGCACATGGCCGGCATGGTCGGCAAAGGCCGCATCGACCAGATGGACCTGAAGGATTGGCACACGGTCGTCGACACCAACCTCACCTCGGCGTTCCTGCTGCTGAAACACGCCTACCCGCTGCTGCGCAAACCGGGCGCGGCGGTCGTGCTGTGCGGCTCGTCCAACGGCGCCAACGGCGGCAGCTACCTGTCGGGCGCGGCTTACGCCTCGTCCAAGGCGGCCCTGGTCAATCTCACGCGCTATTGCGCCAAGGAGTGGGCGCCCGACGGCATCCGCGTCAACATCCTCTCGCCCGGCCCGGTGGACACACCCATGCTGGATCGCCTGAGCGATGCCCAGCACGAGGGCCTGAAGGCCCAACTGCCGCTCGGCAAGTACGCGACACCCGAGGAATGCGCGGGCGGCGTGATGTTCCTGTGCTCGGCGCACTCCGCCAGCATGACGGGCACGAACATGAACATCTCCAGCGGCCTGGTTCACGACCGGTAGCCCCATGGCGCACGCCGCATCCCCGGCCGCGATCGACGAAAACCTGGCGGTGCCGCTCTATCACCAGGTGTACTTGGTCCTGCGCGAGAATATCCGCAACGGCTCCTACGGCGACGGCGCGATTCCGCCGGAGGGCGAGTTGTGCAACGCCTTCGGCGTGTCGCGCATCACCATCAAACGCGCCATGCAGGAACTGACCAAGGAAGACCTGATCACCCGTCAGCGCGGCCGCGGCACCTTCGTCAAGGGCACGCCCGTCACCGCCGTGTCGCAGCGCGATTCCCTCGACCAATTGCTGAAGAACGTCATGGCCATCGGCGCGGCCACCGAGATGCGCCGCCTCGACAGCGGCCTGATCAAGGCCACGGCCGATGTCGCCGAGAAACTGAACTGCCCGGCCGGAACCGAGATTTTCGCCGCAAGCCAGGTGCGCGTGGTGGATGGAACGCCCATCGCGCTGATCCGCGCTTTCGTGCCGGCCGACATCGCCGCCAAGCTGACCGACCGCGACACCAGCGCGCTGCCGATGCTGGCCCAGTTGCAACGCGCCGGAATCGCCGTGGCCAAGGCCGAGCAGGCCATTACCGCCACCCTGGCCGACCCCGGGGCGGCCGGAGCCCTGCACATCGACGTGGGATCGCCGCTGATTCGCCTCACCCGCCTGGTGACGGACTCGGCCCATCGGCCGGTGGAATGGCTGGTCGCCCTCTACCGTGCCGATCGCTACGAGTATCGCACCACCATGACGCGCGAGACCTTGAACAACCACAGCGCCTGGGCGCAAATCGACTAGCACCGGTCCGGCGATTGGCTATTCTCTCATCCACCGAAATCAAACCATATTAGGGAGGCACCCATGTCGGGTTCGACGGTTTCCATCAAAGGCAAAGACGGCACATTCTCGGGATATTTGTCGATGCCGCCCAAAGGCGGGCCCGGCGTGGTCGTCATCCAGGAAATCTTCGGCGTGAACACCTGGGTGCGCTCGGTGTGCGACATGTTCGCCCGCGAAGGCTTCGTCGCGCTTGCCCCCGACCTGTTCTGGCGCATCAAACCCCATGTCGAACTGCACCCGGTCTTCGAGGAAGACTTCACCGACGCGGTGGAAAACTATTACAAGAAATTCGATGTCGATCGGGGCATGGAAGATATCCAGGCCGCCATCACCACGCTGCGCGGCATCAAGGGCTGCACCGGCAAGGTGGGCAACATCGGATTTTGCCTGGGCGGGCTGCTCTCCTACCTCGCCGCGACGCGCACCGATGCCGACGCCAGTTCCAGCTATTACGGCGTGGGCATCGACGGCAAGCTCGACGAGGCCGCCAAGATCAAGAAGCCGCTGCAACTCCACATTGCGGGAGCCGACCCCTACGTCCCCGCCGAGGCGCTGGCCAAAATCCAGGCCGCCGTGAAGGGCAAGCCAGGGGTGGAGGTATTGGTGTATCCGGGCCTCGACCACGGCTTCGCGCGCGACACCGATGCCAAGCACTACAGCGCCGAGGGCACCAAGCAGGCTCACGGCCGCACGCTCGCGATGTTCAAGAAGGCTTTGGCGTAACCCGCCGAATTCCTAGCCTCTAGGGCCGTGACAGCGGCTTGCCAAACGCTAAGATGCGGCCACGAAACGCAGGGTCGTCCTGCCGTTTAAAACTCAAAAAGAACAGGGATGCAGTCGATGGAAGTCTACGGCGGAATTTTGTCGCCCTACGTGGCGCGCGTGATTTTGACGGCCCGGCACAAGGGCGTGAAGCACAAGCTGACCATGCCGCCGGGCGGCTTGAAGACGCCCGAGTATCTGGCGCTCAATCCCCTGGGCAAGATCCCCACCATCAAGGACGGTTCGACCGTGTTGTATGAGTCGAGCGTGATCGTCGATTACCTCGACGCCAAATACAAAAAGAAGCGCATCGTTCCGGCCAGCGCCAAGGACGCCGCCAGGGCCCGGCTGATCGCCACCGTCTTCGCCGAGTACGTGCAGGCGCCGACCCTGGCACTGTTCCGCCAGCGTGATCCCGCCACGCGCGATCAAAAGGTCGTCGAAGAGAAACTGGCCGAGATCGGTCGTGGGCTCGACGTGATCGAAAAGCTGCTCTCGGGTAAGACCTGGGCTGCGGGTGCGAAGTTCACCATCGCCGATGTCTATGCCGTGCCGTGCTGGTTCTTCGTGCAGGCGATGCTGCCGCAATTCGGCGTGGCCGCTCCGGCCGGGGGCCGCAAGAAGCTCGCCAAGTACATCGCCAAGATTCAGAAAGACAAGCTGACCGCGACGATCATGAACGAGATGGGCGAAGCCATGAAGAGCTTCCGTCCCGGCGGCCGCTAGTCCAAGTTCAAGGGGAGGTTTCTCATGGCTGCGATGACCGTTTACGGCTCCGTGCTCTCGCCTTACGTGGCGCGGGTGTTGCTGGCGTGCGCCTACAAGGGCCTCGCCGTCGACTTGACCATGCCCAAGGACGGCATCAAGAGTGCCGAGTACATGAAGCTCAGTCCGTTCGGCAAAATTCCCGCCATCAAGGACGGTTCCACCGTCTTGTATGAGTCGAGCGTCATCGTCGACTACCTCGACGCCAAGTATAAGAAAAAGAAGCTCATCCCGGCGGCGGCCAAGGCCATGGGCCAAGCACGCTTGATCGCGGCCATCGCGGCGGAATACGTGCAACCGGCGGGCCTCAAGTTCTTCCGCATGAAGCGGGCCAATCAGAACAATCCCGCCGACATCGACGCGGCCAAGGCGGAGCTCACCAAGGGTCTCGACGTGCTCGAACATGTCCTATCCGGCAAGAAGTTCGCCGCCGGCGCCTCGCCCACCATCGCCGATTGCTTCGTGGTGCCGGCGCTGTTCTTCGCGGTCCATGCCAGCGCGCTGTTCGGCGTGAGCGACGCGCTGGGCGCGCGCGCCAAGACCAAGGCCTATTGGGAGCGGATTCACAAGGACAAGGTCGCGGCCAAAATCCTGCAGGGCATGTCCGACCGCATGAAGCAGCTGATGGCCGGTTAGAGCAAGCCGCGTTAATCTGGAATCGGGCGGCTTGCTCTAAACCTATTGATTGGTCGCGGCGTTTATGCGGAAAACCGGTACCCACTTTTCCGCACGCCGCTTTAACCCGCCCCCGCGAGCTCGCGGGCGGCTCTCACCACTTCTCGTTCCAGGGGCGGATGTCCAGCTCGTGGGTCCAGTTGGACTTGCCCTGGGCATAGAGGCCCGCGTAGGTCGAGGCGATCTCGTCGGGATCGAAGCGCGAGCCGTCGCCGGGCCCCGCCCCGGCCGCGCCGATGACGCCGTCGATGACCACGTGCACGACGTGAATGCCCTTGGGCTGGAGTTCGCGCGCCATGGACTGGGCCAAGGCCCGGAGCGCGAATTTTCCCGAGGCGAAGGCCGAGAAGCCCACGCCGCCGCGCACCGAGGCCGTGGCCCCGGTGAAGAAAATCGCCCCGCGGCCGCGCGAGACCATCTTGCGCGCCACGGCGCGCCCCACCAGAAAGCCGCCAAAGGCGGTCAGGCGCCAAACCTCCTCGAAGCGCTGGGCCGTTTGGTCCACCACCGGCGTGCGTTGCAAGCCGCTGCCGGGATTATAGACACAGGCGTCGATGGGGCCATGTTTAGCCTCGATTTCATCGACCATGACGTTCACCGCCGCCTCGTTGGTGGCATCGCACGGGTGCGCGAGCGCGCCTGGCAGCGCCGCCGCCAGTTCCTTCAGGCGCTCCGCGTTGCGCGACGACAGGACGGGCGTGAGGCCGAACTGGCCGAAGCGCTTGGCCAGCGACTGGCCCAATTGCGGCCCCGCGCCGACGATGAGTGCGACGTTCTTTTGGGTCATGGCGGCCTCAATACGAATCGTTCTTGTGTTGCTCGATCAACTGGTCGGTGGCAACGGCGTCGTCACCGGCGATTTGGTCGGCCAGCATTTGCCCCATGGTGGGGAATGCGGCCTTGCGCACCGCGCCATCGCCCGCCGGCTTGTAAACCCGGCGCAGGGCCGCCCGGTCGAGAAGCGCGTGGGAATCTTTATGGTGATCGTCGCGCATGAAGCGCCCCTTAACCAAGATTCAATGGTCGGCCGATAGAGTGCAAGTTTGGGCCATCATAACCAAGAAGTCAGGCCATGGGGAACAACAGCGGACAGTCAGGCGGCTTCGGCCTGCCGGAGATCGTCGCCGCCGCGCTGGCGGCGGGGCTGGCGGCCTTTGCCGCGCCGTCGCCGGCGGCTTCAACTGAAGTCGACGTCGTGGCGCAAGACCATGACTGGGACTTGCTGTGGTCCGGGGTCGTGCCGCCCGCGTCGCTGACATCACCCACCGTGGACGCGCTTTCGCTCGCGATCTCCCATCAAGGTTCACTGCTCAACTTGCCTCACGGGTCCGGCGCAGCTGAGAACCAGGCGGCTCACACCGCGCCCACCGTGCCGGCGGACCACGCGAACGATCAGAGCCACGAAACCATGGCCGTTCCGGTTCCGGTCCGAACCGCGCCCGCGGTCGACGGTGCGGCCAATGAAGTCGCCTTGCGCGCGGATCATTGGCCCATCGCCAGCGTGGACGGCGTCGTGCGTCTGGCGGCCTATGCGCGCGGCCCCCTCGCCTATGAAGACATGACCTTGCTGCGCAGTGCTGCCGCCACTCCGCGTCGCGTGGGCACCGGCGTGGGCTTTGTGACCGACGCACCGATTTATGTCGGCGCCGCCATTGCTTCCGACGCGCCGATCTACGATTTCGACTTCAATCGCTTTCGCGGCACACGCTGGTCGACCAGCGTGTTCCTGGGCGCCAAGACAAGTCTAGGCCCCGTCTATCTCGGCACGACCAAGGAAGCCGACGGCACGCGCAGCGCCTATCTTTACCTCGGAAAATGGTTCTGAGTTTAAGTCAGACCACAACCATCTTCGTTCAAAACACAGACAAACACCCCCTCACCGCCTCGCCCTGCTCGGCATCCTCTCCCACAAGGGGAGAGGGCTGACTGAAGCTAACTTAACCTCTCCCTCTCGTGGGAGAGGTCGACCCGAAGGGTCGGGTGAGGGGGCGATAATAACTTTGAAAACTGAGTTCTAAACCACCATGCACACGGTCTTGGTCTCGAGGTAGTTATCGATCGCCTGCATGCCGGAATCGCGGCTCCAGCCGCTTTCCTTGTAGCCGCCGATGGGCAAGGACGCGTCGAACATCAGGTGGCAATTGACCCACACCGTGCCCGCCTTGATGGCCGAGGCGAAGCGCGTCGCCTTGCTCAGGTCCTGTGTCCACACGCTCGCCGCGAGGCCGTAGCGTGAATCGTTGGCGAGCCGCGGCACGTCATCCAATGAGTCGATGGGCATGGCCACGACTACGGGCCCGAAGATCTCTTCCTGCACGATCTGCATTTTGTGGCTGGTCTTGGCCACCACCGTGGGCGAGATGAACGTGCCTTGCGCGCCCAGTTGTTCGCCGCCGCACACGATCTCCGCGCCGTCTTTCTTGCCGCCGTCGATGTAGCCCTTGATCTTGTCGGCTTGACGGCGGTTGACGACGGGCCCGATTTGGGTGGCCGGGTCGAGGCCGTGCCCCATCTTCATGCCCTTGGCGATGTCGGCGATGCCGGCGACGACCTTGTCGAAGGCTTTCTTCTCGACGTAAAGGCGCGTGCCCGCGACGCACACCTGCCCGGTGTTGAAGAACACGGCGTTGGCCGCCCCTGGAATGGCGATGTCCATTTCCGCGTCGGCCAGCACGATGCTTGGCGACTTGCCGCCCAATTCGAGCGCGACTTTTTTCAAGTTGCCGCCCGCCGCCTGTAAAATCTTGCGACCCGTGGCGGTGGAGCCCGTGAAAGCAATTTTATCCACGTCGGCATGCTCGGCCAGGGCGTGGCCCGCCTCGGGCCCCAGCCCCGTGACCACGTTGAACACGCCGGCGGGAACGCCCGCCTCCATGATCAACTCACCCAGGCGAATCGCCGTGAGCGAGGTGTCCTCGGCGGGCTTCAGGATCATCGAGCACCCCGCCGCCAAGCACGGCGCGATCTTCATGGCCTCCAGCACCAAGGGGCTGTTCCAGGGTGTGATGGCGCCCACCACGCCGATGGGTTCCTTCTGGGTGTAGGCGAAGATCTTCTTGCCAGGCGGCTGATAGTTGATCGAGGGCGTGATGGTTTGGCCCTCGATCTTGCTGGCCATTCCCGCGTAATAGCGAAACTGCGCCGCGGCCCCCGGAATCTCGGCCCAGCGGCCCACGAACAGCGGCTTGCCCTGGTCGAGCGTTTCAAGTTCCGCCAATTCGTCGATGTTGGCTTCGATCAGATCGGAAATTTTCCACAGCACGCGCGCCCGCTCGTCCGGCGTCTTGTCGCGCCACACGCCCTTGTCGAAGGACTCCCGCGCGGCTTTCACGGCGCGGTCCACATCGGCCTTGGCGCCGGCGGGAATGGTGCCGATGACCTGGCCCGTCGCGGGATCGATCGAGTCCAGGCGCTTGCCCGAGGCGGCGTCGACCCAGTCGCCGCCGATGAGCATTTTCTTGTCCTTGGCCTTGAGGAAGGCAATCGCACCCGAGGTCTTGGGCTTGGCGACATTGATATCGACGACGACGTTCATGATGCGTCCTCCCAGGCGGATTATTTCTCTTGGTCGGGGATATGCCCCTTGTGGTTCTCAAGGTACCACGCGGCGATCTGCTCGCGCGTGGCGAACCACACACCGGGCAAACTCTTGGCGAAGTCCAGGAACTCGCGGATCGCGCGCACGCGATAGGCGCGGCCCGAGACGTGCGGGTGCAGGCCCACGTTCATCATCTTGGCGGTGCCCCAGGCCTCGGCCTCGCGATAATGTTCGCGCAATTCCTCGATCAGGATGTCGCGGAACTCGTCGGTGGTGTGGTTGCGCCGCGTCAAAATCGTGAAATCGTTGATCTCGTTGGTGTAGGGCGTGGAAACGATGGGGCCATGATCCGTTTGGATCAAATAGGGCTGATCGTCGTTCATGATGTCGCAGTAGAAGATCAAGCCGTGCTGCTTCAGGATGCCCGGCGTGTTGGGCGTGCCGCGCAAAGACGACGACAACCACCCCTTCGCGGGCTTGCCGTAGAATTCCTTGTAGACCTTGAGCGTCGTCTCGACGATCTCGCGCTCCTTGGCGGGGTTCTTGGCGTAGTCGCTCAGCAGTTCGCCCTGCTCATAGTTGTGGGCCAGCACCTCCCAGCCACGCTCGGCCGGCGCGCGCGCGATCTCCTGGCGGATCAGCGCGGTCTTGGCGTTGATGGTGCAACTGGCTGGAACCTTGGCGCGGTCGAAAATATCGAACAGGCGCCAAATTCCCACGCGCTGGCCGTACTCGCGCCAGGTAAAGTTGGGAAAGTCGGCGACATTCCCCGGCAACACGTCGGGCAGGATCGGCGGCCCGCCCGCGTAATAGGGCTTGTCGGTGTCCTTGACCATGTCCCACGTCTCGAGATTGAGCGTGAGAATGAGGGCCACTTTTTTATTGTCGGGCCACTTCAAGGGCCCGCGCTTGGCTATGCCCGAAAACGGGTAACGCATGGTCACGATGTCAAACTCCGAAAAAAAGGGTCAGCATTCCGCCAGCAGACGGCCGTAGCCATGGACCTTATCCATGATCTTGGCGTCGCGCAGCGAGTACCAATAGGTCGCCGCGTTGATGGCGATCACCGGCTTGTCGAGCCAACGCTCGGCCTCTTCGGCCACGGCCACGCAGGCGAGATTGGTGCCCACCTGAATGATGGCGTCGGGATTCGACCCGTTGAGTTCGATGATCGCCTTGCGCAATTTCTCGGGCGGCTCGTGGGCGATCAGCATGGGGCTGGGCGACTTGAGGCCGATCAGCGCGATGACCTCGTAGCCGTTGTCGGTGAAGAACTTGCGCACGGTCTTGTCGCCCACCGGCATGTAGGGCGTCAGCACCGCGCCCTTCTTGAACTTCTTCTTGGTGAGTTTCTGGTAGGTCTCCAGCGCCGCCTCGCAGGCGTGCGAGCCCAACGACACCTTCACCCCGGCGCGCTTTTCCATCTTCTTCTTGAGCTTGTCGGCGCCGCCCGCGCCGTCCCAGAAGGTTTCCGCGCTCATGCCCATGATCACGTAACCCGGCGAGCAGGTCATGACCGCGTCGAGCGCTTCCTCGGTGGCGCCGCGAATATTGACCAGGAGTTGCTCGAACTCCTTGTCGTTGCGCACCGGATCGTCCGGGATGACGATGCGCCCGAAGTGATTGGTCACGCCGCGCGGCTGCATCAGCGCGTATTCCGGCTCGACGGACGTGTTCGTCGACGGCGCGATCACGCCGAATTTCATGCGGTAGCCAAGTGTGTCGACCATGGGTCCCTCCTCCAGGCGCGGGCGGTTGGTCCGCCCGAGATTATCGAATGGCGCGATTATTGAATGGCGTACGACTCTCTCACGACGTTGATCATCGACGTCTTGAGCAGGAATTTCTTGGCCAATGCCGGATCGGCGGCCTGGCGCATGAAATCGGCCTGGCGTTTCTTTTGCGCGTCGGGGTCTTTTTCCTCCATCAGCTTCTTATTGGCGATGGATTGTTCCTGCACGAACTTCGTCGCGGTCAACCGGCGTTGGCGGTCATAGAGGTCGAGCGCGGCATCGACTTCGATTTTGCCGTCGCGGATGGCGAGGAATTTCTCGGCGAGATTGAACGCATCGTGCAAGCCGCCGTTCATGCCCATGCCGCCCAGCGGATTGTTGATATGCGCGGAATCGCCCGCCAACAAAACGCGACCGACGCGATAGGTCGTGGCGACGCGCTGATGCACGTTATAGAGCGTGCGGTGCCCCACGACGAAATCACCCTTCTTCGGCGCGAGCCTGTGCAGGCGGTCCTGGATGTAGTCGTCGGAGAGCAACTTTTCGTTGGGATCGTTGGGGTTGGTCGGAAACAGCACGCGCCACAGGTTGTTGCAGCGCAGCACCACGCACCATTCCTCGGGGTCGGACACATAGTTCACGCCGGACAGGCGCGGCAGAAACTTCTCGAGCGGATACGGCGTGGACGCCACCAGGAACTTCTCGGGATAGGTGAACCCGCCGTATTCGAGGCCCGAGGTTTGCCGCACCATGCTGTTGGCGCCCTCGGCCCCGACCACGTAGGACCCGCGCATGGTTTTCTCGCCGTCGGGTGTCTTGACCAGCAAATTCACGCCATCGGCGTCTTGATCGACGACCTTGACCACGCCGTGCTCGAACAGCACCTTGGCGTTGGGGATTTTCGCCAGCTCCTCGCAACAAATCTTGTTCAGCCGCCACTGCTCGCATTGCAGGCGGTAGGGATGATTGGTTTCGTCCTTGATGGCCGAAAGGTCGAACTCGGCGATCTCGCCGGTGCGCCGGTCGCGATACTGATACTTCGGGACGATCAGGCCGAGTTGGATCAAGCGCGGCATGAGGTCGAGCTTATCCAACATGTCCATCGACGGCGGATGGAACGTGGAGGCGCGCAGGTCCTCGGGCAGAACCTTTTCTTTCTCCAGCAAAACGACGTTGAAGCCTTCCCGCGCCAGATAGAGGGCAAATACGCCTCCGACGGGTCCGGCCCCTGCGACAATAATCGGATCTTTACCGGGAAAAGCCATTTTCTCGTTCACCGCGCGTCAAAAGGTTGGGACCCCAGCCCCACGAAGTACCTTACGGATTTGCCAGAGCAGCACATAGCCCACAAGGGGTCAGGGCCCCTTGTTCACAATGTGGGCGATGAATTCTGAGCATGAATCGAAGCGCCCGCGTTATGATGGAGGGGTCCATCAAAACGACCGGAAGGCCCCACCATGAAACAGCAATGGGGCTTTGCCGATGTTGAAGATCCGCTGGACATTGCCGACGATAATGTCGTGATCGCCGCCCGGATAGCGCGCCCAGACGTCGCACTCCAAATAGGCGATGCAGCCGTCCAGCAGCGGAACGCCGGACCGCCCCTCGTGCAACGGCACATCCTTGAACTTGTCGGTCGACGACTGCGCCATTTGCCGCGCCAGCGCCTCCTGGTCGCCCGACAGCACGTTCACCGCGAAGGGATCGTGCAGGCGAAAGCACGCGAAGGCGGGCGTGGTGTTGGCGATGCTCCACAGGATCAGCGGCGGCTCGAGCGAGAGGGAATTGAAGGAATTGACCGTGAGCCCGACGTGCTCGCCCGCGGGCGTCAGGCTGGTCATGACCGTCACGCCGGTGGCGAATTGGCCCAGGGTCTTGCGGAATTCGCGCCGCGTCTCGTCGTCGACCGCGAGGTCGAGGCCCGGGATGCCGTTGATCGCCAGTGGCTTTGTCGAGGGATTTGCCAAGGTTGCGGCCGGAATGAGAGTTGGGCGATGCTGGCGAATGGCGCGACTATAAAGCCCCACCCTCCAAGACACAGCCATTTCGCTAAGCTCGTTTCGCTAAGCTAGGGCGGTCCCGGCGCGCCCTAAATGAGGGCAGAAAACTATGTCCACCTGTCGGACATTGGGCTAGAGTCACCCCGGGACGCGGGCCCGGGCTGGGCTAAACACCGCCGCCGGACGAGAACGGCCTTGGGCCGGAGCGCCGGCGGCAAAGACAACGGCGGTAGGATCACGATGGCGGACGATCTTGACGATCTCGACGACGCCGGCGGCGACGCGGACTCCGTGCGCCCCATCCGGGCCCTTATGCGCGGCTTGGACACGCTGCAGGAACTCAACCGCCACAACGGCGCCACGGTCACGGACGTGGCCAAGGCCGTGAAACTGCCGCGCACCACCGCGTACCGTGTGCTCGAGACCCTGTGCGTGGCGGGTTATGCCCTGCGCGACCCCAGCGACGACCGCTACCGGCTCACGCTCAAGGTGCGCGCGCTCAGCGACGGGTTCGACGACGAAGCCTGGGTGCACGACATCGCCAAGCCGCTGCTCAACAAGCTCGGCAAGGAAGTGGTGTGGCCGCTGGCCATCTCGACCCTGCACGGCATGTCGATGCTGGTGCGCGAGACCACCGACAAGGACAGCCCCTTGGCGCTGGAGCGCTATTCGGCCGGTGTGCGCGTGCCGGTGCTGGGCAGTTCCTCGGGCCGCGTGCATCTGGCCTTCTGCAGCGAGGAGCAACGCTCGACGTTGCTCGACGTTCTCACCCGCTCCGACCGCGCCGAAGACAAGATCGCGCGCGACAAGGCCCTGGTGAACCGCATTCTCACCGAAGTGCGCAAGAACGGCTGGGCGCTGTTCGACAATCCCGCCATGGCCGAGCTCAACCTCGCCGTGCCGGTGTTCGCCAAGGGCCGCGTGCTGGCCGGGCTGGTCATGCGTTTCATCCGCTCCGCCATGTCGCCCGATCAGGCGGTGGAGAAGTACGTGCCGTTCCTCAAGCGCACGGCGGACGAAATCGGCAAGGCCTTCGAGGCCAACCCGCAGCACCAGTGATGTGCTGGCTGTCATCACCCGCCCCCGGTTCTGCGCAAAACGAAGCCCGAGTGTTCTGATTTTGTAATCACCTGACAGTTTTGGCGCGCCCGAGGACGGGCGCGGGACCGCAAGAGTCCTGCGCGCCCTGTCCTGGGCGTGGCCATGCCGCTCCTTGGGCGGGTTTAGAATGGAGTTTCCACACACCCATCAGAACCCACAAGGAGACCAACATGACCACGAACGACAAGATAGCACGACGCAAGCTGAGCCTGCTTGAACTTGCGAGCGATCTGAACAATGTCAGCCGCGCCTGCAAGGTGATCGGCTACAGCCGCCAGCAATTCTATGAGATTCGGCGCAACTTTCAGACCTATGGCGCCGAAGGGCTGATTGATAAGATTCCCGGCGCGAAGGGACCCCATCCCAACCGGGTGACGGCCGAGATCGAACAGGCCGTCTTGGCCTATAGCTTGGAACACCCCTGCCATGGGGCCTTGCGGGTGGCCCAGGACTTGGCCCTGAAGAACGTCCAGGTCAGCTCGACCGGGGTCCGTGGGGTCTGGACCCGCCACAACCTGCTGACCAAGCACGAACGGCTGCTGCGCCTGGAACGTCAGCAAGGCGAGCGCAAGATCGAACTGACCGAAGGTCAGATCAGGATGCTGGAACGCTTCAGTCCCGAGTTCCGCGACCGCCACATCGAAGCCCCGTATACCGGGGCCTTGGTGGGGGTCGACACCTTCTTCGTCGGCGCCATGAAGGGGGTGGGCAAGATCTATCTGCAAACCGCCATCGACTGCCATTCCCGCCATGCTTGGGCCAGATTGTACACCAACAAGATGCCCGTGACGGCCGTGCATCTGCTCAACACCGACGTGATCCCGACCTTCGAGGCGCACAACGCCAAGATCGCGACCGTGCTCAGCGACAATGGCCGCGAGTTCTGCGGCCGGCCCGACCATCATCCCTACGAGTTGTTCTTGCAGCTCGAGGAGATCGAGCACCGGACCACGCGCGTTAAACGGCCTCAGTCAAACGGCTTCGTCGAGCGCCTGCATCGAACTTTGCTGGATGAACACTTCCGTGTTGAAGGCCGCAGAACCTGGTTCGAGACCGTCGAGGAGATGCAAATCTCGCTCGACGCCTACCTCATCACGTACAATACTCAGCGGCCACACCAGGGTCGCGGCATGAACGGCAGAACGCCGGCCACCGTCTTCGTCGCCGGTCTGCCCGCCAACATCAACAAACCAAAGGAGGAAGCCGACAGAAAAACCAAACCCAAGAAAGCGGCCTGAACCTGCTCAAACGAGCGGTACTGTCAGGTGATTACTGTCTTTGTACAGCCCGAGGATAAACTTTGGCGGCTGATCCACCTTGCTTTCGAATTCGCTGCGCGACGGACCCCGCATAAATAACGATGTGACCATAGGATTTAGTAAAGGACTAAGCTTCGTCGAATGCTTGATGAAATGCAAAAAGCACTCGTTTAGCGAAACGGTGGGTCGAGGCAGCTTCCTCTATAGTCGTGCTTCTGACTCCGGAATGCGCAAATGAGTGCCGCCAACGCAATAACTGTTCGTAACATGTCCCGATATTTTTGCCCAAGCGCTTATCTATGCGTTGAGTTTTACTTAGAAGAACGGCCTTAAATCTCTTTGATATTTTCTCTCCGAAAAGCTCGGCATACTTGTGGAGATCACTAATATTTATGCGACTATTCAATTTCTCATAATTGTTCTCAGCAAATTCGCCAAATGCGATGTGCTGTCTCATTGCATAATTTACTAGTATGCCTTTTACGCAGTTCTCATAACTAGCAACAATCATTACGACCAGGAGACCAGCCAAATCAGCACGAAACTCCGCAGCAGCCCCAAGCGAGTTCGGAACGAACTTTGCCATTTCTTCGATAAGCTGCTCAGTACGTTGAAAGTGGTAGCCTAGGTCATTCCGTGGCATCTGTGAGGATTCTCTTAGCTGCCGCGAGTCGCGACCTCAGCACTTGAGTGTCTGTGGTAGCTCCCGTTATGTACGGAGTATAGTTAGGATCTCCAAAAAGACGGCCATACCGGTCTTTAAGTTGATCAGAAGTTATTTCCGGGTTTTCAAGAAGAGTAAGCATTACTGACTCGAGGACTGCTGCATTAATCACGCCCTTTGGCCGAAAAGGGCGATCCAAAGCTGCATTGACGATCTTTATGACTTCAGGAAGCCGCGCCTTAAACCTAGCTGCTCGCTCTGAATCAAATGATCGATTCGCAGACATATTCGTATTTAAATATCTGAGCATCGGTTTTTCGTAGTTCGGCCAATCCTCAAACAATGAAAAGAGTCGCAGGAGCAACTCAACGTCTTTCTGATTTTTGTGTGGTTTCTCAATTGACAGAATCTTTTGCCAATCCTTCAAAAGATTAAGAGCTTGAAGCTCTTGAACAATATTGCCACGGTAAACTGCATTCCTTATTTCTTGCGGCTTTAGCTGGGTGCCGCCTGTGTTAAGTCTTTCAAAAATATGAAAAACGCTGTCGCTTCTTAAGCTAGGTTTTAGCTGCTTAATGTGAATTGCTCGAAGTGTCGAATTCTTAAGCTTACGTTGGTCTCGGGGGGAAAGCTCCTCAAACGTCTTGCCGTTATACTCCGACCTCTCAGACAATCCCTTAAGTCGAAACACTAGGCGACGCGACTGGTTGTCTGGCTCTCCAAAAAAGCCTTCAAAAAAGTACTTCACTGACATAATGCGTTGTTGACCGTCGATCACCTCAAGTTTGCTATCATCGTTCACGTACAAAAAAATCTGAGGGACGGGCAATCCCATCAAGAACGATTCAATTAGTTTTGAAGCTTGCTCGATTTTCCAAACGTATCGGCGTTGGTAAAAAGGGATGATTATGTCGCCGCGCCCTACCTGAGCTGCAAGAAGCTCTAATGGCGGATCTGACGGCGAAACAGAAATATCGAATTCAACAAATGGAGTATCATCACTTTCGTGCTCAGTTTCAAAGTCACTCCAATTATCGCTATCTGCCACTGTTAGTCTCCTCCAAAACGCCCCCAGTTTGTTGTTATGTCCCAAATTTCAGTCCGAAGTTTCAATTGTAATGTAGACTATCTTGCCATCTATCTGGGCCCAATTCAGTTCATAATCCTAGCTACTTCTTCTTCTCGTCGAGTCCGTGCGCGACCGCCTGCATGGCGCCGGGCAGCGGGGCGTCGTCGAGGATGTCGAGCCCCTGAGCCAAACGCGAGTTCGGCAGGCCGTAGAACAGGTACAGCGCCGCGCCAACGGCAAGATACGTCACCAGGATGATCGCCGGGATCGGGTCGCCCGAGGTCGCCTTGACGATGATGTCGATGATCAGCGGCGCGGCCATGATGCCGGCGAAGATCACGCCCAGGATCGGCATCCACGTGCCGCCCGGCGCGCGGAACGGGCGGTGCATGTCGGGCCGCGTCTTGCGCAGCCACAACACGCTCACGCAGACAATCCCGAAAGCAAACGCCGTGCCCAGGCTGACGAGATCGCCCAGGATGGTGATGGGCAGCAAGGCCGCCGTCACGGCGATGATGCCGCCCAACAGGATGGTGCCGATCCACGGCGTGCGGAATTTCGGATGAACGGTTGAAAACGCGCGCGGCAACAGGCCGTCACGCGCCATGGAGAAGAAGATGCGCGTCTGGCCGTAGGTCAGGATCAGCATGACCGACGACAGCCCCGCCACCGCGCCGACCTTGATGAAGAACGAGAACGCCGGCATGTCCATGCGGTCCACGGCGATGGCGATGGGTTCCGGCACGCCCAGCTCGCGGAAGGGCACGATGCCGGTCAGCACCGCGGCCACGGCCATGTAGATCGCCGTGCAGACGAACAACGAACCCAATATGCCGAAGGGCATGTCCTTTTTCGGGTCGCGCGCCTCGGCGGCGGCGGTGGAGACCGCCTCGAAGCCGACGTAGGCGAAGAAGATGACCGAGGCCGCGCGGAACACGCCCTCGACGCCGTATTTGAAACCGCCCTCGTTCTCGGGGATGAACGGCACCCAATTCTCGGCGTTGACGAAGAACACGCCCACCAAGATGAAGGCCAAGAGCACGCCGACCTTGATGAACACGATGACGTTGTTGACGGTGGCGGATTCCGACACGCCGATGACCAACAAGGCGGTCACCATGAGGATGCCGGCCGCCGCCACCAAATTGATGTCGCCGGTGATACGGAACGCCAAATGGCCCGCCTCGTCGGCGGTGGATTGGATGGTGGAGGCCGCCAACTCCGGCGGGATCATGATGCTGAAGTCCCGCAAGAAACTCGTGACATAGCCCGACCAGCCGACAGCCACAGTGGCCGCAGCCACACCGTACTCCAGCACCAAGAGCCAGCCCATCACCCAGGCGAACACCTCGCCCATGGTGGCATAGGAATAAGTGTAAGCGGAACCGGCCACCGGCATGCTGGAAGCCAATTCGGCATAACACAGGCCGGCAAAGGCGCAGGCCAGGCCCGCGACGACAAACGACAACAGCACGGCCGGACCGGCGAAATTGGCGGCGGCATTGCCGGTCATCACATAGATGCCCGCGCCGATGATGCAGCCGATGCCCAGGAATACCAGGTTCCACGGCCCCAGCGTGCGCTTCAAGCTGTGGCTTTGGGACTCCTTCTGGATTTGGTCGATGGATTTCTTGATGAATAGCCGGCTGCCGCCTGCTCCATTTGACATGCTAGGTTCCCCTCTTGTGGCCTGCCGATCCCCAAACCGGCGAGGCGAGAATCACGAAGTTGAACAAGACCTTAGAGGCAGTCTCCGGCCGCCGCAATGCGGCAAAGGCTGCCACGCAGCGCCTGGAAAAAAATGCCGAGAGCCGGGCCCGGCCCGCGGCAATCATGGCGCCGCGCTCCATAACCTCTTGTAAAATATACGATTTCTCATCCCGACGCACTGGCATGACGATTGCAACTCTGAGGGCGAAGGTCGGGCCGAAGGCCCGATGCCCTGTGGAGAGTTGTGGTCATGTCTGTGATTGATTTTATTTCCGTTCGCCGCCGCCAGGACGACGCATTGTCCGAACCCGGCGGCGCCAAGGCCAAGGCCGGCACGGATCAGACGCGCGCCACCGCGCCCGCGGCGCTGTCGGCCAACCAATTCGCCCGCCATATCTCGCAAATCGCCGAGGACGAAATGCGCCGCTCGATCAAGCGCCATGTCGACGTCATCGACCCCCGCGAAATGATCGACCTGGCCAAGATGATGGCCGAGCTGAAGGCGAAATACATCGCCATGACGCTGACGACCGCCTCCAACCGCACGCCCATGACCGACGCCGAGGTCGAGCAACTCAAGAGCCTGCGGCTGCGCGTGCAAGAACTGGAAGCCGCCTATAACGAAGTCAACGAGGCCATCGGCGCGCAGCTCGTCGAGGTTCGCGGCGTCTCGCGCGAATAGCGCGGGATCCCATCCAAGTTTCGTCACTGAACCGAAGTGACCACAGCCCCGGGTTCCCGGCCAGAATGGCCGGGCCGGGGCAACTTTTTTGTGGCCGTCACTTCCCGCTGGTGTCTTCCGGGCTACGCCCCGCCCCTCTATGTTAATGTCATGCCATAAGGGGACGGGGCCATGACCTTTGATGCGATGATGCGGCGACAATTCTTGGCCGGCGGGCTTATGACCGCTGCCGGGACTCTCGCCTGCACGAGAGCCTTCGCGCAGTCGAAGCCCACGGTTCTGGTGGCGGGTGCCAGCGGCGGCACGGGCCGGCTCATCGCCGCGGCGTTGCTGAAAGAGGGCTTTGCGGTGCGCGGGCTCACTCGCGAGCCCGAGCGCGCCGCGCCCGCCGGCGATCCGGCCATCCAATGGGTCAAGGGCGACGTCAAGGACGCGGCGAGTTTGCCGGCCGCCATCGGCGGCGCCAAGATCGTCATGTCCGCCGTCGGCGCGCGCGAGCCGCAAGGCGAGAACCGTCCCGAAAAAATCGACTGGGAGGGCGTGCGCAACCTGATCGACGCGGCCAAGGCCGCAACTGTCGATCACTTCGTGCTGGAGAGTTCCTGCAACGTCACGATCCCGGAGCATAACTTCAACAAGATCTTCAACGGCCTGCTGCTGTGGAAATTGAAGTCGGAGGATCATCTGCGCGCCTCCGGCCTCGGCTTCACCATTGTCCGTCCGCCGCAGTTGCTTGACGAGCCCGGCGGCCTCAAGGGCATCCGGTTCCAGCAGGGCGACCTGGGCGGGCCGGGCCAAATCGCGCGAGCCGACGTGGCGGCGGTGATGACGGCCGCCCTCTCCCACCGCGCGGCGCGCAACACGACCTTCGAAATTTTCGGTGACGACAGCCGGCCGCCCGGCGCATGGCGCGAATCCTTTACCGCGCTGAAGCCGGGATGTTTCGACCGGCCGTCCTGCGGCTTGCCGGCCCAGGAGGAACCGCGATGACCCAGCGCGTTCTTGTCTCGGCCGCCAACGGCCGCACCGGCCGCGCGATTTGCACGGCGCTGGCCAAAGCCGGCGCCGAGGTGCGGGCCTTCATCCGCAATCCGGCGCAGGTCGAGGGGCTCAAGGCCCTGGGATTCGCCGACGTCGTGGTCGGCGACATGCTCAAGCCCGAAACCATCGGCCCGGCCGTGGCGGGCTGCCAGGCCGTCGTGCACATCGGCCCGCCCATGCACGCCGACGAAAAACTCATCACGCAGCATTTCGTGACCGCCGCCATGGCCGCCGGGGTGCAGCGCTTCGTTTACTACTCGGTGATGCATCCCTTGCGGCGCGAAGTGCCGCACCACGCCCGCAAGCTCGACACGGAAGAAATGATCATCGAGTCCGGCGTGCCCTACACGATCGTGCAACCGATCCGTTACATGCAGCACCTCGAAGGGCTGTGGAAGGAGATCCTGGCCACGGGCGTGCATGCCATGCCGTTCAGCACCCGCGTCAAATTCAATGTCGTCGATCTCATGGACTTGGCCGACGCCACGGCCAAGGTCGCCACGCACGACGGCCACATTCACGCCACCTACGAACTGGCCGGACCCGAAAGTCTCAGCCAGGACGACATGGCCGCGATCATCGGCGACGTCCTCAAGCGCAAGGTCACCGCGCGGCAGGTTCCGCTGGACGAGATGGCCGCCAAGGCCAAGGCGGCCGGGGCGACCGATCAGCGCATCGAGACCATGCGCAAGATGAACGCCCATTACGACCACAGCGGCTTTTTGGGCAATGCCAACGTCTTGCAATGGTTGTTGGGCCGCGCGCCGACCCGCTTCCGCGCCTATGTCGAACGCCTGGCCCGGCGCGACGGATTGATTCCATAAACGCTCAAACATCGGGTTCAATCCGATTTTCCGGCAGGCGCGCGGCTCGCCCGATCTCTTGGATCATCGCCTCGATCCGCGCCGTTTCGTCGTCCGCCAAGGGGCGTTTGCGCTTGCGGCGATGGATCAGAAACTCGTCCAGCGGCGCGGCCGCCCGGCTGAGTTGGACATGCCCAAAGTGCTGCCCCGAGCCGGCGAACTTATGCACGATGTCGTGCACGCTCTGAAGCAGGTCCCAACCGCGCGGATCGCCGCGATGGGCCAGACATTCTGCCCAGGTCGCGCGCAGCTCGGTGAAACGCTGGGGAAGTTCCCGGGCGAAGTCCGCGCTCAGGGCCTTCAAGCGCTCCGCCACGGCCGGGGTCAGCGCGGGATGTGCCTTGTCGTCAGATGAACTCATCGCCGTGGGCCCCGATTGAAATTCCAGCGCCTGGAAACACGTTGATGGGCCCCTAAGGACCCGTCAATCGCCCTCCCGGGACATGGTCTCTTAGAGATGTGACCGACTTTAGGCGAAAACAGGGGAAATTGGGTTGCCAGCGATACGAATGGGGGGCTAAACCGGCCGTGGGAATGTCCGTATAATCCGTCGCGGGAAGCTTCGGTCGCGGCCTGACGACTGAGCAAAAGTAACGGTTTCACATGAACGCGACCGACGTCTTTTTTGAACTTCCGCTCGATAAGTGGCCGTTGTTCGAGAACCAGACCTTGGCCCATTCCAAGCTGGTGCTGGGCTACAACATGAAGCCGCAGCTCGACATGTTCAACACCGACGGCATCGGCCAGGGCTTGCGCGATCCGGTCAACGCCACCAAGGACATGCGGCTGACGGACAAGGACCGCAGCCGCCTGGCCGGCTTGTTGCGCGCGACCAGTTTCGACGTTTACTCGGTGCGCGCCGCCATGAGCGAGGCGCTGACCGACACGGAGCTGGCGCAGATCAAGATTCCGGAAAAAGACCAAGCCCAGCTGCAGACCTATTTGAACAACTATTCGCGCGGGCTGCTGTCGGCCTTGCTGGTGGGCACGGACCTGACCGTCACGAGCCGCGACTCGCTGGCCACCATCATGCAAAGCGAAGCGCGCGGCGTGGTGCTGGCCAACATCGTCGAAATCTCCAAGAAGCTCGGCATCAAACCGCAGGATATCGTTCTGTACATCGGCAAGCTGTCCGAGATCATCCTCGCGATTTCCTACTATCAACGGGTCTATGACAGTTTCGCGCCGGACCTGCGCGAGCTTCTGCTGTTCGTGAAAAAACTGCACGATGCCGAGGGCGTCGGCGCGCAATTCCCGGGGTTGAAGAAAGACACCCAGGACGTGATGGCCATCGGCCGCAACGCCCTGGTCTATCTCAAGGGGTACTTCGAGCAGTTCAAGAAGGTCGAAAACTTCTTCAACTCGATCACGCCGGAAAAATTCAAGGCCCTGAGCGAGGGCGTCGACAAGCACTACCGCGCCATCGGGCAGGTGGTGTGCTTCTGGCAGATCCGCATCGACCAGTGGCAGCGCAAGTTCCCCGCGAGCGGCGACGAGCGGCGCGAAGGCACGATTCAACAGCGCTACAAGTTCTTCAAGGAGTCGATCGGCTTGAACCTGGACAAGATCGCCGAGAGTTTGGACGTCGTGAAGTACGCGGAATTGAACATCTAGGGAGGACATCATGACAGCGGCACGGTTGGCGGCACTCACCATGGCATTGGGCGCGTCAGTCATGGGCGGACCCGCCCAGGCGCAAGAGATGAAACCCTCGTGGTCGCAGGAGGTCACGGAATGCGACCGCCAGGCCTCGCACGGCGACGACCCCTGGCATGTGGCGCCGGACAAGCCGCGCAGCGCGATCAATTTCGACACCGCGATTCCGGCGTGCCTGGAGGCGCTGAAGAAGGATCCCAACAATCCGCGCCTGAATTACCAAATGGGCCGCCTGTACGGCTACAGCGGCCAATGGGAAAAAGGCATGCCCTATCGCATGAAGGCGGTTGACCTGAAGTATCCGCAGTCGTTGTTCGTCATCGGCTGGCTCTACTTCACGGGCAGCACCATCGACAAGAAGGACCCCTGCAAGACCATCGGCATGTGGCGTGAATCGGCCAAGCTCAATCGCTTGGCGGCGCAGGTGGCCCTGCCGCACTTCTATAAACAAGGCGCCTTCAAGGACTGCGGCGTCGAGGTGCCGGCGGACGAAATGCTGGGCTATCTCGACGCGGCGGCCAAGCAAACCAAGGGCGACTTTTACACCGATCTTCTGATCGCCGAACTGCGCGCCGACCTGAAGAAGTAAGGCGCTCATCGCGCCTCCGGAATTTCCGGCGGCATGGTCTCGGCCCACAGCGTTTCGGGGTCCATGTACACGCCGGTCCATTCTTTCGGCGCGCTCATGTAATCGGGGAACGCCTTGGCGGCGTACTTTGGGATCGGCCCCGGCACGTCGGCGAGGCTTGCGGCCTTGCGCGAAACGTCGCGCCGGTACGTGCGCCCCGGCGCCGGGCCCATCTGCTGCCACGGATACCACGGCCCGTGACGCTGGCCGAGGGTCACGGCCTGCACCGAGGTCATATCCGGGTTCTCGAGTTCATCGCGCCGCGCGACGCACTGGCTGCTTTGATTCTTGAAGTAATACTCGCCCACCGACGCCTTGGGCCACTTGTCCGGCGTGATGGGATTTTTCTTCATCATGTTGCCGTCGGTCCAGCGGATGACGTCGTTGCCTTCCACCTGCCACTCGACACGTAATTTCGTGTGATCGTTGATCGGCTGCATGGGCTTGATCGTGGTGTGCAGCGTGGAGGCGTAGTTGACCACCTTCACCTTCTTTTCGAGCCACGGGTTGTACCACTCCTCCAGCACCTCGCCGCTGGCGAGATCCATGTAGCAAATGGTGAAGTTGGACATATTGCGATAGGTCGTCTCGTCGACCCTGTAAGAGCGCGAGAAGGCCAATGACCCGGCCTGGAACATGGGCTCCAGCTTTTTGCCGTCGTCGAAGATGGCATAGACGATGCCCTTCATATAACTGACGACTTCCTTGCGATCCTCCAGGTCGCCGTCCATCTTGATCTGCGCCACGATCAAGTCTTTCGGGTCGGTGAAGTCGAGAGCGCGGCCGCCCGCGGCGTGGGCCGTGCCCGGCAGCAACAATGGCGCTGTGGATGCGAACCCGAGGCCCGTCAGCGCCGCGCGGCGATCAAGCTGAACTCCAGTTTCACTCATGACGCTCTCCTTTGCCCGGTAACTAAAACGTGCTGCGCAACCTCACACCGATGAAATAGGTGGGCTTCTCGGCCCGGAATTCGTTCTGCAGCACGCGACCCGAGGCCTGGCTGCCGACGAACAGCGTGCGCGCGCGCGTGTTCCTGATCTTGAAGGCATTGCCCATGAACACGCGCAGCAGCAGGCCCCGGTTCAATTGCTTTTCGGCGAACACGCGCGCGTCGCCGCCGGTGGTGCGCCGGTCAAAGCGCGCGATGTCGCTCTGGATGGTCGGGCCGAAGTGCGAATACTCGAGGCCGTAGGACAGCCCCCAGGATTGGACGTCGTGGCGATAGTTGACGGTGGTCTCGGACTTCGGCTGCAGCCCGAAGCGGCGCTTGCGCCCGGTGAAGGCGTCGCGCACCTCGGAATCCTGCAAGAGGTACGTGGCACTGATGACGCCGTCGAAAAGACCCAGCTTCGACAGCTTGAGGCTGCCCTCCAGGCGCAGGCCGTAGCTATGGCCGCTGCCGAGATTGCCCGGCCCCGACACGCCGGGGCCCAGGGGGACGCGGTCGTTGACGTCGTTGACGCGCTTGTAGATCGCCTTCACTTGCAGCAGCCCCGCGTCGTTGGCGAGGCGGTATTCGTTGCCGAGCTCAAAGGCCCAGGCTTTTTCGGGCACGAGGTTCGGATTGCCGACGACCAGTTCGTTGTCCTCGCGGATGAAGCTGGCGGCGAAATCCTCGAACGTCAGCTGGCCGACGTCGCGCACGAACGAGAAGAAAATGCGCGACTGCGGCGAGGCGCTGTACCAGACGTTAAAGCTGGGCTTGGCGAACTTGAAGGTGCGCTGCTCCACCACGTCCGGGCCGCGTTGATTGAGTTCGGAGAACTCCGCCGCCAGCCCTGGTTCAAACTCCAGCTTGTCGGTGGGCTTCCAGCTATAGGTCGAGAAAATCTCGGCGCGTTTTTCCTTGATGCGCGTGTCGCTGTTGAAGACGCGAATGTCGGCGCGCCGGCCGCCGCGCAGCGCGAAGAAATCCAAGTCCTTGTCGAGCGTGGTCAGCGCGCCCTCGGCGCCGAATTCCAGTTCCTGGGTGTCGGTGATGTTGGACTGAAAGGTGCCGCGCAGAATGATCTCGCGGCGTTGTTCGTCGCGGGTATCCCCGCCCGTGGCGCTGGACCCGAACGGGAAGAGGTCGAAGTTGGTGCTGTCGCGCACCACGGAATTCTTGCTGAACACCGCGAGGCCCAGGAATTTCGAGTTGGCGCCGATCTGGCGCACGTAGTCGCTGGTCAACTCGAGCTTGGCGTCGTGGCCCTTGGTGCGGTCCTCGACGGCGGACAGCGGCGTCTCGCCGGCGGGCCCGAGCCGGAACACCCGCGTGGTGTCGAGATCGTCCTGCGGGTAGTAAAGATAAAATCCGTTCACCTGCAGGCTGTCGCCGTTGGCGAGGGCATAGGCCACGCGCGCGCGGCCGGTATATTCCTGGCGGTCCCGCTCGCGCACCTCGAACAGCCGCCCGATCGGCAGGCCCGCCGGGCTGGCGATCTCATCGTTGACGTCGGCCGGCTGGAATCGCGCCCGGGTTTCGGCGGCCAAGGTCACGCTCAGCGGCCCGCGGTCGAAGCTGTAGGAGAGCTGCCCGCTGGGGCGCGTCACGCCGTTGCTGATGTAAATGAAGCCGCCGGCGAAGGCGCCCGAGCCCTTGGTCTGATCTTCCTTGAGGACGATGTTGACCACCCGGCCGCTGACGGCCGAGTCCAATTCCTTGACGTTGCCGCTGATGACCTCGATGCGCAGCACCTGGGTGGCCGGGATGCGTTCCAGGTAATCGGCGACGTCGGTCTCCTTGCCGGTGCTGCGCTTGCCGTTGATGAGCACCTGGTCGGTGTCGGAGCGCAAGCCGCGGCGTTGTTCGGCCGCGCGAAACCCGACGCCGATCACCGCCGACATGCCCGGCACGCGCTCGAGCATGTCGCGCGCGTTGACCACGCCGTAAGGGGCGAAGAATTCGCGGTCATAGATGGTCACACCGGACGCTGGGTCGGGCGAGGCCTGATCGGGAGAGTCCTGATCGGCAGCGTCGGCGGGCGGGACCGGTTGGGCCGCTAGCGGCGGCGCGTGAGACAGGGTGGCCAGGGCGGCCACGGCCGCGAACCAGCCCAAGGACTTCGGTCTCATTCCCTCTAACCCCTCAGCGCGGCCCCAACCGCCGCGACGCCCGACTCGGCCCTCATAGCACATCGCTCCGCCCTGCCAGAGCGAGGAACCGGCGGGGTTCGCGCGTTGAGAGCGCACCCGAGGGAGCCGCCTTAGCCCTCGTCCGAGGGCGAAAGCACCCCGCGCAAAATTTTCGCGCGAGCGCCCAAAAAGGGCATGGGTTTCTCCCCACAATCCACCTGTTTCACCTGTTATTGCAGGGAGGACGAAAAAATAACAGGCGACAGAATCGTGCGCCAAATCGTTTTTTTGAAAAAATATTCCAGAGCGTTTTCGGGCGAGGTCGGCTTCGGCTCGCCCACGGAAAATGCGCCCAAACAAGGATCGATTCGTGGATTGTGGGGATTGTCGGGAAAAAGGACGAACAGCCACCAGCGCCAGAAGGACACCTCGCGGCCGCCGCGAGACCAGCACGGCCCGGCGACCCATGTGCGCCGCGGTGCTCATGACATCAGTCTAGCACAAACTGAGCAGGACTAGAACGTGCCGCGCAGGCGAAGCCCGAGGAAATAGGCCTGCCGCTCGACCCGGAACTGGCGCTGCAGGATGCGGCCGTCGGCCTGGCTGACGACGTAGAGCGTGCGCTCGCGCGTGTTGGTGAGTTTGAGCGAGTTGCCCGTGAAGAAGCGCACGATCAGGCCGTTGCCCACTTGTTTTTCCACAAATAAGCGTAAATCGCCGCCGGTGGTCTTGACATCGAACTTGTTGAAGTCGCTTTCGACCGTCGGGCCCTTTTTGTTGTACTCGAAGCCGTAGGACAGGTTCCATCGGCGCAGGTCGTGGCGGCCCTGGCCCGAAATCTCGTAGCGCGGCTCCTTGGCGATGCGCCGCTTGGCCTTGGTGAAGGGATCCGTCACCGACGACGTTTGCCACAGAAAACTGCCGCTGAGCGTGATGTCGGGCAGGCCCAGCTTGGCGAACTTGGCGCTGCCCTCGACCTTGCCGCCCCAATTTTTGCCGTCGCCGATGTTGCCCGGGCCCGATTGCCCCGCCGCCAGGGGCACGCGGTCGTTGACGTCTTGGATGCGCCGATAAAAGCCCTTCAGGTTGATGGTGCCCGCGCCGTTGGCGAAGCGGTGGTCGAAGCCTACGTTGAAGTCCCACGACTTCTCGGGCACCAGGAGCGGGTTGCCGCCGATAATTTCATCGGCATCGCGGTCGACGGTGGCGGTGAAGTCCTCGAAGGACAGCTGGCCCACGTCGCGCGCGACGTTGAGAAACACCTGCGAGGTCCCGGACGGCGTGTAGACGACGTTCAGCGTCGGCTTGGCGAATTTGAACGAGCGGTTGGAATTGACGTTGGTGCCGACCTGGTCGAGCCACGAAAACTCGGCGGCCACGCCCGGCTCCACCTCGACGTTGTCGCTCAGCTTCCAGCTATAAGTGCTGAACACCTCGACGCGATCCTCCGAGACCACCTGGTCGCTGTTGAACACGGCGATGTCGACGCGCCGGCCGCCGACGACGGAGAAGAAATCCAGATCCTTGTCGAGCTTGTTGCGGGCCCCTTCCACGCCGATCTCGAATTCGTCCGCCGTCCGCATCGGAAACCGGAAGGTGCCGCGCAGAATGGTCTCGTCGGACTTCTGGTCCAACGTGTCGCCCCCGGTCGCGACGGGCGAGAGGCCCAGCACATTGCTCAAATCGCTGTCGAGCTTGTTGACGGTTTGGTTGTGAACCAACAGCCCCAGGAACTTGTTGCCGTCGCCGAAGGGTTGGACGTAATCGCCCGAGATTTCATAAATCGTGTCGCGGCCGGTGCCGTGATCCAGGATCGCGCCGACCAATGTCTCGCCGCCCGTGGGGCTAAGCACAAGGGTGCGCAGGGTGTCGTTTTCTTCCCGCGAGATATGATCGACCAGGGCGTTCATCTGCATGACCTGCCCGTCGCCGAAATCGTAGGTGAGCAGCGCGCGGGCGTTGTAGTTGCGCCGTTCGGGGGCGCGCAGCTCGCGGATCACGCCGATCGGCGCCGCGGGCGAGGAAACGCTTTCCTCCAAATCGGCCGGCAGCATGCGCGGGCGGGTTTCGAGCGCCAGCGTGTAGGTCAAGGCGCCGGCCTCGCCGCCGTAGTTGAGCTGAAAGTTGGGCCGCGAGTTGCCGGTGGAGAACTCGATCAGGCCGATGCCGAAACTGCCGGAGGACTTTTTGGTGTCGTCGGTGACGAGGTTGATGACCCGCACGCCCACTTCGGCGTCCAGTTCCTTGACGTTGCCCAGAATCACCTCGATGCGCAGGATGCGCGTGGACGGAAGTTTTTCCAGATAAGCCTGGCTGTCGCCGTCCTTGCCCGTCACGCGCTTGCCGTTGATCAGGATTTGATCGGTGTTGGAGCGCAAGCCCCGGCGGTCTTCCTTCAGGTTTTGCGCGGCGATGGTCGTCACCCCCACCACGCCCGGCACATGCTCCAGCATGTCCTTGGCGGTGATCGGCGAATAGGCCGCGAAAAATTCCTGGGAGTAGATGGTGCGCGTCGAGGAATTGTCGTTGATCTCGGTGACGCCGGGCGCCACCTGACGCTCGACCCGGCCCGAAGCGTCCTGGGCCGGGTCTTGCGCCCAAGCGGCCGGCGTTGGGGCCAGCAGCAGCGCGCCGACGAGGGAAAGCCGGGCGAAATAGGTTTTCAAGCTATGGCAAATCATGGAGCAAGAAGTTGTGAAATTGTTCGAACAATGAGTGTCATTACCGCGCTTAGCACAGTTCTATTGCAACGATATGAACTTTGGTTGATCCCGTTTGGCGCGTGGTCGGCCTAAGAACGGGGTTCGGCGCGGCGCCTAGGGCTTGCTTGGCTCCGGCAAATTGAGTTCGCCCTTGTGCTTGCCGTACCAGCGAAACCAGTCGTCCTGCAGCAGGGCCGCTTGGCGCGCGCCGTCGCGGTCTTGCACGGCCAGCGCGCCCACGTACATCGCGGTGCTTTTCTGGAAGACGTCGCGCCACACCAGCGGCAGGTCGCGGTGAATCCGCGCCAGCATCGGATCGCTCACGGCCTTGGCGGCGGTTGCGGCCTTTTCATACAGCGCCAGCACTTGCTGGGTCGCCTCGGGATCAAGGGCCCCGCCGAAACGCCGCACCAGGCCGACGGCGGCCTCGACGTCGTAGATCGCCGAACGGAAGGCCTCGGCCTGGGCCCGCTCGTCGTCCGACCATGACCGCAGGAACCACCCCGTGCCGACGAGCAACGCGGTGACCATGGCGAGCGCGGCGACGATGCGCCCGCGCTCGGTGAGAAAAAAAGCCATCATGCGGTTGGCCACGCCGCGTTGCGGGCCGCCGGGCGGACTATTTCTTCACGAACCGCGCCAAGTCCTCGTAGGCGCGGGTGGCGAAGACCTTGCCCTGGTCGGGACGCGGCGCATAAGTCGCGTCGAAGTCCGCCGTGGGGTTGGAGGCCACGAATTGCTCCAGCGTTTGGCCGGCCTTGAGGGCGGCGATGGTGCGCTTTTCCATGTCCTCCAGCATGGCGATGCTGGCCTTGAGTTCCTCGGGCGTGGACAGCGCGCCGTGGCCGGGGATGATCTGGGTGTCGGCGTTGCTCGCCGCCAAGATGGTCTTGCGCGCCTTGATCATGCCCGTGAGCGTGCCGCCGCTGGCGGTGTCGACGAAGGGATAAGTCATGCGCGTATAGACGTCGCCGGTGTGGATGACGTTGGCTTCTTTGAACACGATCATGGCGTCGGTGTCGGTGTGCGCGGCGGGCAGATGGACCATCTGCGTGGTCATGCCGTTGACCCGCAGCGCACTGGTGTCGGTGAAGGTCAGCACCGGCAGCGCCGCGGCCGGCGACGGATCGAACTTCATGTTCATGGCGGGCATCACCTGGGCCGTGGACATGCGCTTGAAGGTGTTCTCGTGGGCGATGATGCGCACGCCCGCCTTGCCGAAACCCTCGTTGCCGCCGGTGTGATCGAAATGCCAGTGGGTGTTGAGCGCGTACTTGATGGGCTGGGGCGAGATCGCCTTCACCGCCGCCGTGAGCCGGTCGACCATCTCGGCAAATTGCGTGTCGACGATGACCACGCCGTCGTCGCCCGGCAGCACGGCCAAGTTGCCGCCCGCGCCCATGAACATGTGCACGCCGCCGCGCAAGGGGATGTCCTTGACCTCGGCGGTGCGCGCGAGCTGCGCCTGGGCGGACGAAACACCAAGACTCAACGCGAGGGTGAGACCGGCAAACGCGGCGGCGAATTTGATGTGGCCCATGGCATTCTCCTGTGACCGAAAGATGAAAGGTTTCCACGTAACCTCCGCGAGTTCAAGGCTTCACCGCATGAACAAAATTTGCCAAGCGGCATATGACGCTCGGGATTTGGCGGTCGGGCGCGAGTATGCGAGGGTATGCCATGCCGTCCGAGCCCACCGCCCCCCTTCCTCCGACCCCCCGCCCGCCGCCGGCGTCGCTGTGGGCGCCGCTCAAGATCGTGCCCTTTCGCAACCTCTACATCGCGCTGTTCATCACCAACATCGGCGGATGGATGAACGGCATCGGCTGTTCGTGGCTGATGACCTCGCTCGACGGATCGGCGCTGATGCTGGGGCTGGTGCAGGCCTCGTTCACGTTTCCGGGCATCGTGCTGTCGCTGCCGGGCGGCGTGCTGGCCGACCAGTTGGACCGGCGGCGCTACATCTTGGTTCTCAGTTCCATCATCGGCCTGGTGGCGCTCAATCTGTCGCTCATGACCTGGCTGGGCTGGATCGGGCCCTGGAGCCTCTTGGCCCACACGTTCGCCATGGGCATGATCTTCGCGCTGCAGGGCCCCGCCCTGCTCTCGGTGATCCAGGACTTGATCAAGCGCGAGTTGCTGCCCCAGGCGCTGACGCTCAATTCCATCGCCGTCAATGTCGGCCGCTCGGTGGGCCCGGTGTTCGCCGGCGCGCTCATCGGCGCCTTCGGCGCGGCCAGCGCGTTCCTGGTCAACACGGTGGGCTACGCGGCGCTGGCCACCTTCTTCCTGCGCCAGCGCAAGCGCGAACTGCGCCAACAAGTGCGTGAAAGTTTCGGCGAAGCCTTGTGGAACGGCCTGCGCTTCGCCATGACCGAGCGGCGCTTTCGCGGCATGCTGATCCGCTTCGCGCTGTTTCTCAGCAACGCGAGCGCGCTGTTGGCGCTGATGCCCCTCGTCGCCAAGGTGCAACTGAACGGCGGGCCCGGCGTGTTCGGCACGCTGGTGACCTGGGTGGGCATCGGCGCGCTGATCGCGGCCTTCGGGCGCTCGCAACTTTCCCCAAGGGTCACGCCCGACCTCCACGTGCACGCCAGCATCGTCGTCAGCGCGGGCGCCTACGTGGGGCTAGCCTTCGCCGACACGCTGGCCGCCGCGAGCGCGCTCGCCTTCCTCTACGGCATGGGCTGGACCAACGCGACCATCACGTTCCAAGTCTCCACGCAGCTCGCGTTGCCCGCCGCCATGCGCGGGCGCGGCATCTCGCTGTTCATGATGACCTTCGGCCTGGGCATGATGATCGGCGGCGTCTTTTGGGGCGCCATGGCCGACGTCGCCGGCATCAAGTATGCGTTGATCGGCTCGGGCGTTGCCGCCATGGTCTTTCATGGGCTGTCGTGGCGCATGTCCTTGAATGCGCCGCCCAGCGACGACTTGAATTCGGATCACCAGTAATGCCGTCCACGCTTTCCCCGCGCCCTGGAATCGACTCCATCAAGCCCTACGTGCCGGGCCAAACCGTCAGCGCCGAGGGGCGCAGCATCAAGCTCTCCGCCAACGAGTCCGCCCTGGGCCCGAGCGCCCTGGCGGTGGAGGCCTACCGCGCCGCCGCCGAGCGCATGTTCCGCTACCCCGAGTCCGACGCCGTGGAAATTCGTGCCGCCATCGCGGCGCACTACGGCGTGCAAGCCCAGCGCATTCTCATGGGCATCGGCTCCGACGAATTGCTCAGCGCCCTGGTGCGCGCCTACGCAGGGCTCGGCGATGAAGTGCTTTACCCCACCGCGACGTTTCCCATGTACCGCATTTACGCCGCCGCCACGGGTGCCGCAACCGTGCAAGCGCCCGACCGCGATTACGGCGCCGACATCGACGCGCTGCTGGCCAGGGTCACGCCGCGCACCAAAGTCGTGATCATCGCCAATCCCAACAATCCGACCGGGACTTATACGTCCAAGTCCGAACTGGACCGCCTGCGAGCAGGTTTGCGCGACGACATTCTGCTCATCGTCGACGCGGCCTACGCCGAATACGTCGAGCGCCCCGACTACGACCCCGGCGTTTCATTGGTCGAGGCCACCACCAACACCGCCATGACGCGCACGTTCTCGAAAATCCACGGCATGGCGGGCTTGCGGCTGGGCTGGTGCTACGCCTGCGAGGACATCATCGGCGTGGTGGGGCGCATCCGCTCGCCGTTCAATGTGTCCACGCCCGCGCAAGCGGCGGGCATCGCGGCGCTGAAGGACACGGCCTTTCAACGCCGCGTGATCGAGCACACGCGGCGCTGGCGCGAGACGCTGATCCAACGCCTGAAGGGTTACGGATTGTCGATCACCGGCACCGAGGGCAATTTCGTCAATGTTGGTTTTTCGGACCAGCCGGGCCGCAAGGCCGCCGACCTCGATGCGCACTTGAAAAGCAAGGGCATCTCGGTGCGGCCCATGGCCATGTTCGGCCTGCCCAACCACCTGCGCATCACCATCGGCACCGACGACGAGATGCAAGCGCTGATGGACGCGCTGGAGGGGTTTTATGCGGCGGGGAAGGTGTAGGAGCGCGGCTTGACTGAACATCCTCACCTGCAGAGTGTGATCCGTTACCGCGTCTTGCGCTGGCTGCTCGCGCCCGTCGTCGCCGTGCACAACTTCGAGGAATGGTTGACGATTCCTAGTTTTGCCGACACCGCCGCCGATATAGCCGCGCGGTTCAACCTTCCGCTCGCGCTGCCGCCCTGGGAGGCGGTGCAACTGGCACTGGTTCTCGTCACGCTGGTCCCGGCGTTGATCGTGGCCTGGGCGTCCCTGCATTTGGGGTCAGAGTAAAAATTGAAGTTTTTTACAATTTTTACTCTGACCCCAAATGACCTCGGGGAAATGCTCCTTCCCCCTACGCCTTCAAGAACTTCGCCACTTCTTCCGCCCAGGCCTCGGGCTGCTGGTCGACGATGTCCACGCCGCCGCCTTGCAGCTCGGCGTAGGCGAAGTCGGGGCGCATCTTCATGGTCTGCTTGGCGTTCTCATAAATCTGGTCGCCGGTGTTGGTGATGATCAGCGTCGGGCGCTTGATCTTCGGGATCGAGGCGTTGTGGTTGTACAAAAACGCGGCGTGGTGGCCGTACCAGAACGGCCCGTAGCCCATGAAGCGCTCCACGGTGTAGCGCGTGATCAGCCGTGGGTTCGGCGGCTCGCCACCGGCCGCGTACATGCGGTACCGGCCCATGAAGGCCGCCTGCATGTGCGTGCCGTCGGGCTTGTAGACGAAGTCGATCTCGCCGCGCTGGTTGCCGTCGAGGAAGCGCTCGCGCTCGGCCTCGGTCATGGGGAACGGCCCGGCGATCACCAGCTTGCGCACGCGCTCGGGGAACTGCTGCTCCACCTCGGTCGCCACCAGCCCGCCGGTGTGATGGCCCAGCACGTCGACGGTCTTGAGCCCCAAGTGATCGAGCACGGCCGGCACGACCTTGGCCCAGTCCTCCACCTTCGGCACGAAGGTGGTGACGTCGGAGAAGCCGAAGCCGGGGCAATCAATCGCGATGGGCCGGATGCCGCGATCCATGAGCGGCTTGAAGACGTTCTCGAACTGGCGCGAGCTCATGGGTGCTTGATGGATCATCACCAGCGGCAGGCCGCCGTTGGCGCCGTCGTGATAATGCACTTGTCCGTAAGGGCCCTCGGCGTAGCCGCGCTTCATCTTCGGCAGCGTGATCTTCTCCGGCGGCGGGTTGGGCTTGTACTTCACCACCGGCTGGTCTTGCGCCTGCGCGGTACTTGCCTCGACGGCGGTCGCGGCGGCGGCCCCGGCGGCGGCCAACAGGGTCAAGGCGCGGCGGGAGAGCTTCGGAGTGGCTTCGGTCGTCATGGCGTGGGTCCTTCCGGTTTTTGGAGCATGTAGCGGCGCATATTCGATCAGTGAATTGCGTGGATAACGCGGTAACCGCATTCTTTCCCAAGCCACTGTATGTTATGATTGATCTATGACCATCGCGGCGCACATGCGCCGCTCGGCATGCGAACTCGCCGCGCGGCGTGACAGTGCCCTTCCGGCGTCCGGCGATGCGCGCGCGCGGCTCCAGTTTTCCCCACAAGTCCGACAATCCACACTATCCACGCGTCATTGTTTGGTCGCATTTCCACCGACTTGTTTCCTTGGGCCAACCGGTCCCCACTTGTCGGGGAAATGCTCTGGAATAATTTTTCAAATTTGCGTCCGTTCGCGCCATGAGTCCGCCTGTTATTTTGGAATCCTCCCTGAAATAACAGGTGGAACAGGCAACCGTTACGCGCAAATCAGTGCCATTTTTCGGTGTCAGCGCAAAAAATTTGCGCGCGGGATTTGCGGAGTGATGAGCGCATCGAATGGGGAAAACCCAGAGCGAGTGTCAATGGACTGGGACCGAGAGACAACTCAGGTGTCATCCTGGGCTTCATGCCCAGGATCCAGGGCTTTTTGGTTACATCTCAAACAGAACCCCCTGGACCCTGGGAATAAATCCCAGGGTGACAGCCAGAGAAGGACGCGCGTCCGGCGACGACCCGAGGAATCACTTCATCGGATTATTCAGAAAGCGCTCGATACGGCCGCGCTGGAAGGCCACGGGGTCCTTGCGGACGGACTCGTGCAGCTCCTGGGCGCCGAGGCCCGCATAGATGTCGTCCTCGCCGCGCTCCACCGCGGCCAGCACCTCGCGCGCGTGATCGGGCGCGGAGGTTTTGGCATGGGTGCCCTTGGCCGACATGCGGCTTTCCACCGCACCGGTGAACACGCCGTGCACCGAGACGTTGCTTTTCATGAGTTCGGCGCGGATGCCGATGGTGGCCAAGGCGAATGCGCCCTTGGCGGCGCTGTAGCTGGAAAATTCCACCACGCAGTACATCGCGCCCACGGAGAGGATGTTGACGATCGCGGCCCCGCCCTCGCGGCTTGCCGCGTTCTTGGTCAGGTGCGGCGCGAAGCCCCGGCACATTTCCACGTGGGCCCAGAAATCGGTTTCCATCACCTTGCGCGCGTCGCTCAGGTCCGCGGCGGCGATGAAGCGGCGCTCGGCGGCGGTCTCGCTGCCGGCGATGCCGGCGTTGTTGACCAACAGTTCCACATCGGGCGCCGCCGCGAAAGCCGCCCGGCGCTGGGCGTCATTCGTGATGTCGAGGGTGAGCGGCACGACGCGGGCCGGGTCCAGCGCGACGATGGCGGCCAGCGTGGCGGGGCGGCGCGCGGCGGCGTAAACCTTGGCCGCGCCCCGCTCCAGCAGCACCTCGACGAAGCCCTTGCCGATGCCCTCGTTGGCGCCGGTGACCAGTGCTGCGCAGCCTTTGACGATCATGGGGCACCCGGGGGGCTAGAGCCAAATTCGATTGAACTGAGTCACATTACCTCAATAACTTGTTCTTTTTGGTCGCATTCTCCACGCCAACCGGTTCCCACTTGTCGGGAGAATGCCTTATGGACCAATTGTCCGGCCAGTTTAGACATTTTTAACCAAAGCGGTACAACACTGCAAAAGCAGGGGCTATCGTGGCCCCGACGCCGTCTTGGAGCGGGCCATGGGCGCCCTATTGGAACAGGTCACCAGTTCGCCGGAGGTTTCGTTGACGCTGATCGTCGACGATCTCATGCGCCGCCATCGCGACTGCTCCGCCGAGGCCCTGCCCGACCCCGACGCGCTGCAAGACTGGCTCAACGTGCTGGGCAAGCAGTCCATGCCGTTGATCAGCACGCCGGCGGGCCGCGCCAATCTCGAGGCGTGGCTGGACGCGGTGGGCTAAACGCCGCAGCCACCGAGCGGCTTTTCCACGCGGACCGCGCGCGCATCAGCGGTTTCTCTTTCGCGCGGCAACGCCTGGGTCCGCAACTTCAGTTGACGTGCCCGCCCGCCGCGCCTCGAAAAATCGCACCTGAGATTGAGCCCGACGGCATTCATGAAATCGTGGGTTTATTTACTGCGCCTAAAGTATCAGATTCGAATGATTCTAATTATTTTCCATCTTCTTCCGTTTTGACTCGACACCGAATATCCCGTGAAAGTAAAATACAATCATTGATTGTATTAAGGTTATTATGAATTTGCATTGGAAGTGCCGTGCCTTTTCCTAGCCTGGTGGTCACTCAGCTTAGCGCCATGAGACGTGTCGGGGGATACTTCTCTCTCGTCATAATTGTGCTTGTTTTCGGCTTTTCGCTGACGGGAACGATGTGGCTGGTTCAAGCCGAGCGCGAAGAGGCGGCGCTGCAGAGGCTGCTCGCCGAGGAACTGCGGACGGTCACGGCCCTCGTCGAACGCGAGATCGGGGGAATCCAAAATGCGGTTGCACGCCAGGCGGCCCGTTGGAACGCCCTCAACGGCACGCCGCGCGAAGTCTGGGATGTCGATGCCAGCGGCAATTTTGACTCCTATCTCGGAGTGATCTCCCTGGCCTGGATCGACGATCAAGGCCGCGCCCGCTGGATTTTCGAGAACAACCGCACCGCCGATGTCGACCTCGACCTGAACGGGTCGCCCGAGATGGCCGAAGCGCTCCGGCGCGCGCGCGAAACCGACGACATCGCGGTGAGCGCCCCGTTCCGCTCGCTGCGCGACGGCGTCATGGCCATCAGCATTTTCAAGCCCGTGTTCACGTCCGGGGATTTTGACGGCTACATCGGTGTGCGTGTCAGTTTGGAAGCGCTATTGACCGGAATCGCCCGCCGCGCCGGTGTTGACGTGACTTTGAGCCTCACCGACGGCGACGGCCGCCTCTTGGTCGGCGACGCCTCCACCCCGGCCAACGATGAAGGGACGCGGGCCGTGCGCGCGTTCGCCGTCGGGGCAACGGCGCTGAACATGACCGCGTCACCGACGCCCCGGTTCATTCAACGCAACGATCCGGGCTTTGCCGACGCGACGCTGATCTTGGGGCTCTCGGCAACATTGGTGTGCGTGGCGTTTGCCGTGATGGCATCGCGCATTCGGCGGCAAAATCGCCAGCTCATGGCCACGCGCGACCAGATCGCGGTGAACGATCGGCGTTACCGCGAGCTCTTCACGCGCGGCGAGCTGGGCTTCGTCGTATGCGATCCGCGCAGCGTCATCATTGACTGCAACGACGCCTACGCGCGCATGGCCGGCCGCTCCGAGAGCGCGGCCTTGATCGGCCGCAGGGTCGCGGACCTGTTGCACCCGGAGGACAGCCAGCGCCTGTTGTCGGGCCTTGCCTCGCTTGACCGCGTCGACGGCACCCACAACAGCCAGTGGCGCTACCTCCGGCCGGACGGCACGGAAATCGTCGCCTTGGTCAACACGATCAAGGAAGACACCGTCGACGGGCCGCGGTTGATCTGCATCGTCAACGACATCACCGAGCACCGAAAAGCCGAGCGCCGCGCCGCCGCCGCGACCAGCATTTACGGCAGCCTGTTCGACAGCACCGATATCGCCATTTACGACGACGACCTCAGCGGCTTGTTTCCGTACTTCGACGAGTTGCGCGCCGCCGGCATCGTCGATTTGCGCGCCCACGGCGCCAAGAATCCCGATGTCGTTCTGGAATGCGCGCGCCGGGTCAAGTTGAACAACATGAACGCCGCGGCGATGAAGATGTTCGGCGTCCGCTCTTATTCCGAATTCAGCCGCGATGACTATTTTCTGCTCGGCGAGCGCCCGAAGCACATCTTCAATATCGCCTGCGCCATGTGGAACGGCGAGGCTCGGTACCACACGGAGGGCGCCTACACGCGCATCGACGGCGTCGAGATTCCCATCGCCTACAATTTGCGGATCCCGAAAACGATCGATGAAGCCCGCAGCGTGCCGTTCCTCGTGCTCGACCTGACCGACATCAGGGCCGCGGCGAACGCGCGCGAGGCCACCGCCGCCAAATCGCGCTTCCTGGCCAGCATGAGCCATGAAATCCGCACGCCCCTCAACGGCATCATCGCCAATTTGGAGCTGTTGGCGCAAACCGACCTCGGCCCGGGACAAGTGGAACTGCTGGACGACGCCGACAAGGCCGCGAAGTCCTTGATGGCGCTGATCGGCAACATTCTGGACTTCTCCAAAATCGAGGCCGGCAAGCTCGCCATCGAGATGGGCGACGTCGAGATCGAATCGCTCTTGCAACAAGTCGTCGACATTCTGCAAAGCAAGGCGCGCCAGAAGGGACTTTTCGTGACCTTTTCGATCGGCGCCGACGTGCCCGAGGTCGTGCGCGGCGACGCGGCGCGCTTGCGTCAAATCCTGCTCAACCTGGTCGGCAATTCCATCAAGTTCACCCATCGCGGGGGCATTCACCTCGCCGTCGACGCCAAGGATTGGGACGGTGCGGTATGCCTGCTGGAGTTCGCCGTGCACGACTCGGGCGTCGGCTTCCAGCCCTCCGAAACGGCAAAGTTATTCGAATCCTTCGCGCAGGCGCAAAATACCCGAGCGGGAACGCATGAGGAGGGAACCGGACTCGGCTTGTCCATCTGCCGCAGTCTCGTCGAGACCTTCGGCGGCGAGATTAGCGCCGAGGGCGTGCCGGGCGAAGGGGCGACGTTCCGCTTCTCGCTTCCCGCCGAATGCATTCGCCGTGCGTCAACGACGCGCCGCGCCGACTTGACCGGCCGGGCCGTGGCGCTCGTCGGCGACACGGAATTTTTGACCAGCCCGATCGCCAAATACTTCGTCGAGCGTCACGCCGCCGTCACGCACTTCAAGGATTTGAACGCGGTTCTCGACGCCTGCGTGAGCGCCGATGCCGAGGGCCGCCATTTCGACATCGCCGTCATCGCCGCGCTGAGCGGCGATCCGGCGCGCGACCGCGAAAGCCTGCGCATCCTGCGGCAACATCGCACCGTGCCCTTGGTGGTGGGCGACGACCGCCGCGCCGCGGTCTGGCGCAAGACCCTGGGCATCGGCGGAGCGTGCATCGTCTCGGAGGCCGGCGCAAAGGCCCGCTTCGACCGCAACATGGCGGCTCTGGTGGGTGCATGGCCCGGCGTGGCGCTGCAAACGGCCGAGCGGCAGGACCGCAACGTCGCCTTGCCGGACTTCAACGGCGCGCACGTCCTGGTCCTGGAAGATCGGCTGGTCAACCAAACCGTCATTCAACGGCAGCTAAAGAGGCTCAACGTCAAATGCACCATGGCGAGCGACGGCTTCCAGGGCCTTCAGAGATTGAAGGCGCAAAAATTCGCCCTCGTGCTGGCCGATTGCTCGATGCCCAACATGGACGGATTCGAGTTCACGCGGCAGCTGCGCCGCCAGGAGGCCCTGGCCGCGGACGGCCGCCGCCTGCCGATCATCGCGCTCACCGCCAATGCCTTTCGCGAGGACGCCGAGAAGTGCTTCGCCGCCGGCATGGACGATTTTCTGAGCAAGCCGGTCACGCTCGACCGTCTCGGCACCGCGCTCGAGCGCTGGTTGAAACCGGAGACCGTCACGGCGGTCATCGCCGCGCCGCCACAGAAGGCGAAAACCGCCCCCGAGAGCGCGCCGATCGACATGGCCGCCCTGGCCGACTTGTTGGGCACGGCCGACACCGGCGTTTTGGCCGAGGTCTTGCGCGAGTTCGCCGCCGCCGCCCGCGCCTCGTTCGACGAGGTCGCGATGTCCGTCGCGCGCGACGATTTGCCCGGCATTATGGCGGCCGCCCATGGCGCCAAGGGCGAGGCCCGCAACGCCGCCGCCGTCCGGCTCGGCGATCTCTACGCGGATCTCGAGGCCAAGGCGCGCACCAAGGACCCAGCGGCGCTGCCCGTGGTTCTCAGTGACATTCGCGCGGAAGTGGCCCGGGTCGAATCATTCATCGCGACGCTGGCGGAGCGCGCGGCATGAACGCGGAATACCCCGATTTTTCCCGCTACGGCTTCGTGGTCGCCGACGATAAGGCCTTCATTCGTGGGCTGATCCAAAGCATGTTGCTGAAATGCGGCGTGCGCAACATCAAGCACGCCAACAGCGGCGAAGAAGCCATGAACTTGCTGGCGCTGCGAACGGTCGAGATCGACTGCATCATCTGCGACTGGAACATGGAGCCCGTCAACGGGCTTGAGTTGTTGAAGTTCGTGCGCAGCGGTTCCATCCCCTACACGAAGCCCGAACTGCCGGTCGTCATGCTGACCGGTCACGCCGACGTCGATGTCGTCAAGTGCGCGATTGCCCTCGACGTGCACGGATACTTGGTGAAACCGGTCTCGATGGAGAAACTGATCGATGCCGTCGGCAAGGCTTTGGTCCGGCACTTTGTTGCCCAACCCGCCGAACATTATTTGGCCGTGCCGCTGGCGGCATTGCCCGCTGCCAGCGAGGGGCCGCAGAAACCGGCCGCTCCTTGGGTGCTGTGGCCCCGCGCGCAAAAGCAGCGTCAAGACCTCGCGCAGAGACTCGGTCAAATGCGCAAGGAAGCGGCTGACCAAATCAAGGCTGCCGCTCAATCCGGGCAAAAGCGCAAAGTCGTTAATCCACGAAAGATAGCGCTCGCCGAAATTCCGCCGGGCTTGGTCCTGGCGGAAGACATCCTGACGCCCGACGGAACCGTGTTGCTGGCGGCGGGCGTGGCGTTGACCGAGACCCTGCTGTCGCGCTTGCGCGAGATCGCCAGCGGGGGCGAATGCAACGATACGCTGACCGTGGGCGATCTGGTCGCGAGTTGACGGAGGAACGCTTGAAACATTGACGCTACCGGCAGTCTTTAGCCGTGGCGTTCGTACTGAGAGGCACCCATGATGACCCACCGCAATCCGCAAGATATTCGAGTCCTTGTTGTCGATGACAAGGAGTTCATCCGCAACATGATGAAACGCATATTGGAGGGCTTGGGCCTGACGCACGTCGCGCTGGCCGGCAGCGGACAGCAAGCGATGGACTTGCTGACGGGCGGTGTCCGGTCGTTTGACGCCGTGTTTTGCGATCTGATGATGCCCGACATGGATGGCGTGGAACTGGTGCGTCACGCCGCCGTTCTCAAGTCGCCGCCCGCCTTCGCCTTCGTCAGCGGAACTCACACGGCCTTGCTTGCCACGACCGAGGACATGGCGCGCGCGCGTGGCCTGACGGTCCTGGGCACCGTGCGCAAGCCGGTTTCGCGCGATTCGATCAAGCAAATCCTCGACCAAATCGGGATGATGCCGGACGCGTCGCCGAAACGGGCGGTCGCCATGCCGGTGCCGACCAAGGCCGATATCGCGCGGGCCATCGATCACGGTCAATTTCAGCTTTATTACCAGCCCAAGCAAAATCTCAGGACCGGCAAGATCGACGGTTTTGAATCCCTGATTCGCTGGCTGCATCCCGATTACGGGCTTGTTGCGCCGGGTTTGTTCATCGGCGAGGCGGAGCGCTCCGGCCTGATCGGCCCCTTGACCGACTGGGTCGTCATGGCGGCCCTGGACCAGTGCTCCAGTTGGAATGGGTCCGGATTGCGCACCAAACTCAGCATCAATCTCTCGGCGCACATGTTGGTCGATCTCGATCTTCCCGACCGCATGTCGGCCGAGGCGCTGCGCTCGGGGATCGACCCCAAGCAGATCATCCTGGAAGTCACGGAGTCCGGCGTGTTCGCGGACACGGCCAATACGCTCGACATTCTGGCGCGATTGCACATGAAGGGTTTCGACCTCTCGATCGACGATTTCGGCACGGGCTATTCGTCGATGGAGCAACTGCGCCGCGTGCCGTTCTCGGAGATGAAAATCGACCGCGCGTTCGTTCATCGGCTGCCCGACAATCCGCGGGCCCGCGCGATTCTGGAATCGAGCGCCACCTTGGCGCGGAACCTCGGCATGTCGGTCGTCGCGGAGGGCGCGGAGACGGACGACGAGGTCACGGTTCTCAAGCAAGCCGGCATCGACATCGTCCAAGGGTACGTGGTGGCGCGGCCGATGCCGGCCGATCAGGTGCGGGACTGGCTGCGGGCACGGAAGTAATCAGGGCGCGTGTTTCGGATTGAACGGGGTCAATACCGCGTGTCATGATCCCGCGCCTTTTGGGAGGGCTCCACATATGCCGCGCCCCAGCTCCACACTCGTTTTCTCAGCTCTGACTTTCGCCGCGATAGTCGCCATGCCCGCATTCGCCGCCGACAAACCGACCCTCCGCCACGGCTATGCCGACAATCGCTACGGCCAGTTGCACTACGCCACGGCGGCTCCGCCGGGCGGCGGCGACACATCCAAACCGCCGTTGGTGATGTTCCACCAGTCACCCAATTCGTCCATCGAATTCGACGCCCTCACCGCCGAACTGGGCAAAGACCGCGTCGTGTACGCGCTCGACACGCCGGGCCACGGCGGCTCCGACGGACCCGCCGAGATCCCGACCATCGAAGAGCTGGCCGACGCCATGCACGAGGCGCTGACCGACCTGGGCTTCGGCCCCGACCGGCCCATCGATGCTTTCGGTTTTCACACCGGCACGCGCATCCTGTCGGTGCTGGCGGTGAAGCACCCGAAGATGGTGCGCCGGGTCATGATGGGGCTGTCGGGCGTGTCGGTGGTGCCGGCTGAGGAATCGGCCGCGCTGCTGGCGGCGGTTTATCATCCCAAATCCGCCGAGGACGCCTTCACGCGATTCTGCGCGCGGCTGCCGGAGCGCATTCGTTCGAGCCAAGCGATGGGCATTCCCGATCTGGTGTGGGGCAAGTTGGCGGCCGGGCAACTGCGCGGGCTGACGCGCTACGAATACGGCCACGCCGCCGCCTTCGAATTCGGCACGCGCTTCGACGATCATCTCAAGCGGCTGACCCAGCCGATCTCGTTCCTGGTGGTCGAGGACGGCATGAAGGCCTCGGGCGCCGCCAAGAAGTCGGCGCGCGAGATGAGCGATCAGGTGGTCGGCATGATGACGGCCTCGAAGAAGGCCAAGGTGCTGCCCGAAGACTTCATCTTGAGCGATCTGCATTTGAACGCGAAGGCCATCGCCGACGTCATGCGCCGCTTCCAGGACGAGCCGGGTTAGGCCCGCGCAACAACGAAATCCAGGAGTGGCGTGCCCTACAGGCATGGCGGTATGAACATTCTCCCGCCCGAGCTTGTCAGCGTAGATCGCGGCGGCCAGCACATGCTTGCTTCCCCGTAGCACGACCTCTTCCGGCCCCACGGTTATGCTGGTCACCAGGCTACCCAGGTAGCGCCTGGCAAAACCTGACTCTCGGTCGAAGAGGCGGTTTGTGACGGCTTGGGCGAATGCATCGACGTGGCGAGCCGATTTGGCATTGGGACGCGGAGCCTGGGCGGCCCTGAGGCGGCCGATTTCCAGCAAGATTTCGCTGCGGGCGTTCTGGTGAAGTTGGGCCCGCTGGCGGGTGGTCTCATCAAGAGGCAGGACCTTGCGCTCAATCGCTTCCATGAGGTTGGTCAGCGCCTCATCCTTTTCTTTGAGCCGCGCTTGTAGTTCTCGCAGACGGGCCTGTTCGTCCATGGAGCCTTGGGTTTGCAGCTTTTCAAGCTCAGTCAGGATCGCCTTGAGCCGATCAGGAGACAACACGCGCTCAGCAAGTGCCGTGAGCACAAGTGTCTCAAGCGGTGTCACCGGCATACGCTTTGATGGACAAGCCGATGAGCCCCTGCTCAGCTTGGTTTGGCAGGTATAGTAGGAATGCACTTTGCCGCCCTTGCTCGTCCCGCTCGATATGACCATCCCCGCGCCACAGCACCCGCATGTGAGCATGCCGGACAATAGACGCGCCGACGTCAGGCGCCGGGCGGGCGCCGCTGACGGGCGCCTCGCCCGCCGCCTGACTGCCGCGAGGTCATAGGTCCGCTGGTCCACAATCGCGGGCACCTGACTGCGCACGATTTCTTCCTCGGGGTTGCGCTTGCGATCCTTGCCGCTGCGCTGATTGAACATATATTCGCCGTGATAGATGGGGCTTGAGAGCGCCAGATTAACGGTTTGAATGCGCCAGGGCTTGCCCCTGCGCTGCATGGCCCGACTGTTCAGATACTGGGCAATGGCGCTCATGCCAAGTTCATGGCCATTGAGCCCGTCGATGTAGAGATCGAAGATTCGCCGGATCACGGCGGCCGCGGACGGCTCGATATCGAGCCGCTTTTTCTCCCGGCCCTTGTTGCCGATCTCGCCGGTGGCGACATGGCGATAGCCAAAGGGCGGGCGGCCATTGTGGAAGCCCCGCCGGGCGTTTTCCTTCATGGCTCGCTTCGTATGCTTGCCGTTTTCTTTGCTGGAATGCTCATCGAACACCGCCACGATCTTGCGGATCATCTCGGCCATGGGATCGTCGCCAAAGTCCTGGGTGATGGCGATGAGCTTGATATCCCGCTTGCGCAGGCGGCGGACATTGAACTCAAGCTCGAAGGCATCGCGGAAGAAGCGCGAATAGCTGTGCACGATGATGGCGTCGAACGGACGCGGCTCGCTTTGGGCGTCGGCGAGCATTTGTTGGAATGCCGGGCGCTTGTCGTCGGTCGCACTCGCGCCCGGCTCCACGTAAGTGTTGACCACCAGATACCCGTGACGTTTCGCATAGCCTTCGACCTGGGCAATCTGATCCGGGATCGAGAGGTCCGTTTCAGCTTGCCGGGTGGTCGACACACGGGCGTAGATGGCAACGCGCATCCTAGTGTTCCTCTTGAGCCAGAATCCTGTTCATCTCGCGCAGGAGTTCCGGCCAGTGGGCCTCAAAGAGTCTAACCTCTTCCGCAACCGGTTGTTGATCGGTTTCTGGAGGAGGATCGATGGTTTTAGGTGGTGTTGGTTTGGGGTCGGTCACTCATGGGGAACCTCCTTTCATGCCACGTTTATTCCGGCCCGAACCTGTCCCTTCTCCGTCATTGGCCCAAATCGCGACCAACTCCCGTTCCAAACCGTCCCCAAGCTCATCCAGCACGAGCTTGCGAAACGCCTGAGCCTTGTGGCCGTCAGGCAAAGCCAATTCTCCGAACTGAATCAGTCGCCCCTTGCGGCGATTGAGCAGCTCCCGGATGTGCTGAAGAAACTTCACGATCCGAGCCTCAGTTGAGAGATTTTCTTGGCGACATCATGCGCCCAGATCGCGGGGTTATGGGCGCTGCGGATCAGGGCACCGATGCGACTCACGGCATCGGGGAATGCCATGGCGCTCGCTCCCTGCCTGACCGCCTCCATGGCGGCCACGGCTTTGGCATAGCCATACAGGCTCATGGCGCAGTATTGTAGCCGCTCTTCCATGCTGGCGCCCGGGTCGATTTCCGCAAGGACGCCTTGGCGGTTGAAGGTCGCAGCCTGATGCTGGACATCGTGCCACAGCGGGTGCATCGGCCAGCGCGAGCGGTTGCTATCGCTGGTCACGATTCTCAGGGTGTCGTGTTCGGTGCTGAGGTACGTCAGCAGATCACCCGCTTGATCGGCCAACCCTTCAATCGTTCGCGCGCCAAAGCGCTTGAGCAGTCCTTTGCGAACCTGCCATTCCACCCGCCACACGCCCTCGTCCAGCTTCCACAGGTCGTAGAAGAAGGTTTTGGCGCTCTGCTGCTTGATCTCGGCGATCTTGTCGTAGACGCGCAGTTTGGCGTCACCTCGGCCAAAATCGAAGGTCTGATACTTCTGGTGCTCGCGGTGGTGATTGTCCTTGGCGCTCAGGCTGATGAAGTTGAGGTGATCGAAGTCGAGTTCCGCGAGCCAATAATCGAAGCTAAAATCCACCCGCGAGACGCGCTCGGCGGCAAAGGTTTCGAAGCCCGCACCTTGGGCCCAGTCGATGAACTTTGAGACGAGCGCTTGCCAGCCGTACTGCCACAGGCCCTGGCTCAGGAACTTCACATAGAACGGCGGGCGATTGTTTTCTCCATAGGACACCACCGCCCACGCATTGGAGAACACCAGCGGATAGCCCGACCCCGAGCCATAGGGCTGCAACAGAAACGACCCCTCGCCGATGCGAACCTCTTCGGGCGTGCGGGCCCTGGCCTGGCGTAGGGCCTCCTTGCGCGCGAGCAGATCGTCGAATTTGAGGGCGCAGGTGGCGAGCGGGCGCAAGTAGAAGCAGACCTCAAGTGTATCCACACCGCTCAATAGGTGCTTAAACTTCGGCGATAGATTTTGTGTGCCCTCAACCATGGCACACAACATGCGGCTGAGGCGCAATCGGAGTCAACTAGAAAGTGGGTGACTTTATTGTTCCCATGTCGACGTGTATCGCCAACCCTGGCCTAGTTCAGTTCGAGACTCTTCACGTCGGGAATCTCGCCCTTCACCGCTTTCCAGAAACTCGTCAGCTTCTTGGCAATCGCCCAGGCGACGGACTTGTGCGCCGTGGGGCCCACATCCGGTAGCACCTTGCGGAACTCCAAGCCCAGGATTTTCTCATATTTTCTGAGGGTTCTAGTCGAAAACATGATGAAGATCGGACGCCAGCCAAAATGGCGGCCCAGCATCAGAACCCCAATCGCGCTGCAAAGAACATCACAGTGCCCCTTGTAGCCCGAGATCGCGCGGTCAATGGTTTCAATGAGTTCGCGTTCGTTCATGGCGGCTCCATCGATGTGGATGGGCGTACCATAGCGTAGATCAGGGGTTATTAACAGTCCCTACTGTTTCAGAAGTATCCGTAACCCCCCGTGTTACATTCCCGGGCCGAGAGTGGTGGTGGCAGCTTGGTTGATCCCCACGAGTATAGCCGCAATAGCGATAATTAGCGATCAGCACATGGAATCTCCTTATTGTTGACCGATGACAACTCTAGTGATGATGGTGATGGTGCGAATGCAAGCTGTAATGCCCATAGCCGCCATAGTGGAGCCCTCGGGTCCCGTATCCCCAATAAGGCGAGGGAATGACGTACCCCGGATAAAGATAGGAGAAGTATCTAGTATCGGCTGCGTAGGGAAAGTCCTGAGCGATTGCCGAAGCGATGTTCTTGGCCTTGCCCGTGTCGGATCGTTCGAGCGCAGCCTTAAGGTCGGCCCCGGCCTGCGCCGTACGGAATAGAAACGCATCAAGTTCGACGCATCGGAGTGTGTCAGTCTTCAACTTCGACATCGCTTCTATTGAGTCAACGGCCTGTGAGCCCACTTGATTCAATTGAGTCGGATTGCTGGTCGTCGCCAATTCATCCTGAAACGCCCACAAGCGCTGCTGTGCCGCCCTCCATAGAGGCTGAAATTCTGGGATTTGCGTTGAAATCTCGGCTGGACTGCAGCGCCTGACGGATTGTGCTTGGACTGATGGGCTCACACTGCATGACGCCAATCCCATCGCTAAGAAAGTGCATGGAAGCTTGTTTACCGTCTTCATGATCACCTCCCGTGAGTTAAAATTAACACTTTATCTTCCCTCGCACACCTCGACCAAGGTTCTCATAAGTTGCCACGTTTCATTAAATTGCTTGGCTATCGTTTGAGATGACCGCCCACCAACAACAGGAACCATCACGGCAAAAGACATTTCACCGCCGTTATTCAAAAACAGCACTCCCTGGGCCTTGGCATCGCTGCGTGTGGGCAGCGAGACGGCAAAGATCGCGCCGATGTTGCTCGGCGCGATATGACCGGCGGCACCCCAGCCGACCGGATTCAGGTCAAATCGCCGCTTATCGCGGCCAAAGCGCCCAGTGTGTACCGGGCCGACAATCTCAAACTCATGGCCATCGCGCTTGAGCAAGGTGATGGCGTTGTCCCACTCCGAGAGCGAGGCCCAGACCTTCTCAAATTCAGCGGGTGCAACGCCGAGGCTTTGGCCGAAGGACAAGCCACTCAGCACGGTTCCTTCCGTCACGCCGAGCTTTGCTGCAACCACGGCAGGCGCCTGACCGAGAAGCCCCATATACTCTTGCTGCACTCTCGCCGCTTGATCTGGGCTCGCACAGAACGATGGGGCGCTTGCGCTCGCAGCCCAGAGAGGTGCGAGGCAAACGCCCATCAGTCCAGCGATGAAGCAGCGAGAGTTCAAGGTATGCCGCTCTTAAGTTCGGCCACTTACATCTTGGTGCAAACAAACGGCATGGCCTTCATGGCCGCCCAGGTGGCGTCGAATTGAGCGATCTGTGCTGCTGTCGGCGGCGCGCCCTCTGACGGCAGGAACGCGCTGAAAGCCGACTTGCCCTCGCCATCCATAAACATCACGCCTCGTGTCTTCGCTCCGTCCTTGCCTGGGATCGCCACCGCGTAGATGGCCGACACCAGATCGGGGCGAAGATGCCCGGACATGCCCGCACCTTCAGGCGACAAGTTAAAGTTCTTGCTGCGAGTTGAAGGCTCGCCCTTATGGATCGGGCCATAGACCTCAATCGTGTGACCGCCCGCGAGGATGAGCACGACCGCATTCTCCCACTTAGCCAAGGAGTCCCACACTTGGGTGAATTGCGTATTAGGAACACCCATCGCATGGTCGGCGGGAAGAGCGCTGGCCACCTGCGCTTCGGTCATACCCAAAGCCTTGTTGACCATAAACGGCAAGCGGCCAGGGGTTTCTAGATAGGCAGCCTGCACTTTCTTTGCCTGCTCAGGCGCAGCACACACCGCGCTATCCGCAGCGGCCGCCCCGGTTGCTGTTCCAAGCGCGATTGCCGTCAAAGCCAACGATAGACGTCCGAAACCCATGAGAATGCTCCTTTTGATTTGGGTTGTAGGTCAGGTAGCTACCCCTCGACGCTGGTGAGGCGTTTCGCCCGGTCAAGCTCCTCACGAGACTGACGGATGATCAAAGTCGATGAATGCAGGAATAAGCCCGCCATTATTGTTGCTACGGCAAGGTCGGGCCAGCGGGACTGGGTTGCGCCGACGGCGACGGCCGCCAGGATAATGATGACGTTGCCGACCGCATCATTGCGGCTGCATAACCACACAGAGTGGACGTTTGAGTCGCCGTCCTTATAGCGCCAAAGCGCCATCACCGAGATCACGTTGGCAGCCAAGGCAAGGATACCGATGACACCCATCGTGATTTCATTGGGTACACCGAGAACAAAGACGCGGTAGGTCGTCATGCCCAGCACGGCAACGCCCATGAGCAATAAACTAATGCCTTTGAACATCGCTGCGGTCGCCCGAACTCGCAGACTCATGCCGATCACCGCCAAGGTCAGGCCGTAAGTCAGGCTATCGCCTAAAAAATCGAGGGCGTCCGCCTTCAGCGCCTGTGATGTCGCATTAAAGCCCGCCGCCATCTCGACAAAAAACATCAAGGCGTTCAGGCCTATGACGAACACCAACGTCCATTTGTAGGCGTTGTCCTTGCCTTCGAATGTCAAACCGGAATCGTGATCGCAGCATCCGCTCATAAATCGATCCTTAGTGAAAGTGGCGGCCATGCCGATGGCGTGTAAACCACCATGTCGGTAGAGCCTCGCGCAGTTGTTCAGATGTCTCGGTTAAATCTGTAGCAAGTGCATTGGTGGCTAGCCAATCTGCGTTGGCCGCAACTTGGTCGAGTTGGGGTACCGCCGCGTTGAATTTGACCTTGGCCACCCTAAATGCATCACATACTGCGCCAACATTTGTCGGCGAGTATGAATTGATTGCTGCTACTGATCGACGCAGATCAGACGCTGCCTCGCTTAGTTCCCGAGCAGACTGTTTTTGGGCGACCTCCCTGAACTCAGACAGGTCGGACCTAAAATCACTCCAGTCGCGCCTAAACTTAAATGAATTGTGCCCGCTCACCGTGCTGATTCCCGGCTCAA
>JANRJL010000050.1:0-37898 GCA_033763995.1 Rhodospirillaceae bacterium
TGCACGTCGATGACGTTGGTTTGCGGATCGAAGTGATATTCCCACACGTTTTCCAGCAGCATGGTGCGCGTCACCACCTGGCCGGCATGGCGCATGAGATATTCCAGCAGGCGGAACTCGCGCGGGTGCAGATACACGCGCTTGCCCTGGCGCAAAACTTTTCGAGACAACAAATCCATCTCCAGGTCGCCGACCTTGAAGTGGGTGTTCTCGGGCTGCGTGGACGAGCGGCGCAGCAAGGCTTCCAGGCGCGCGAGCAATTCGGAGAAGGCGTAGGGCTTGGCGAGATAATCGTCGCCGCCGGCCTTGAGGCCCGCCACCCGGTCTTCCACTTCGCCCAAGGCGCTCAGGAACAGCACTGGTGTCGCGATGTTGGACTTGCGCACGGACTCGACGATCGACAGGCCGTCGGGGCCGGGCAACATGCGGTCGACGATCATGGCGTCATAGGGCTCCGACAGCGCCAGGAACAATCCATCGCGGCCGTTGGCGGCGTGATCGACGGCATAGCCGCTTTCGCGCAGGCCCTTGACCAGATAGTCCGCGGCCTCGCGGTCGTCCTCGATCACCAAAATGCGCATCTTTTGCTCGACACTCCGCGGCCCGCCCGCGCCCGAAACCTTATCCGAAGGCTCCGCCGCGGACCGGGCAGCCGCGCTACCCAAGGCTTGTTGCGTTTCCATACTATATAAGTCCTTGCTGAAATCTTGCAGGGCGCAGACGCGCCCCGGCTGAACCCCTGTCGTGCGCCGCATTGTGCGGGCCGGGCGGTTACCTTGGGCTTACGGGCCCATTAAAAACCTGTCATTGCCGGGCTTTCCGGACTTCCTTGCCCTACCGACGAGACCTTCCGGCCCGAGGGCGCATCGGCCCACCGAGATCGCCATATTGTGTGCGGATTTCGGCTCGCGCGGATGTGAGTAAGGCCCGGAAAGCGCTCACGAAAACCGCCATAATTCCGACATCGCCGACGCCTATCTTCCGTGCCGTCAGTGAGCCTTTTCACCGACGTTCAGGGAGGACAAAAATGCGTTCCGCGACCGGCGTGCTGAGCCTCGGAACAATTCTGGCCGTTCTGATGGCCACGACAGTCATCGCACAAGACGGCGACAACAACGCCGCCGCCGCGCCCGCATGGACGAACAACATGGGCGAAGGTCTTTCCGGTCGTTCCGATGGCAATCCCGGCTTCGGCGGCGACGGCTGGGACCGCGCCCCGCGCGACATCGGCGGCGACTTGCACGCGCGCAAGGTCCGCGACGGCGATGGTTGGGATCGCGGCGGACGCGATCGGGACGGTTGGGATAACCGCGGCCGTCATGACAATCATCGGCATGATCGGCATAGACACGACCGCGGCGGCAATACACGCATCATCATCGGCGGCGGCATTTGGGGCGACAGTTGGGGCCGGGATCCCTGGCGCGGCGACCATTGGGATCATCGGCCGCGCCATCGTTATCCCGATCCGTGGGTGCGTTATTGGCGCCCACCGTTCTATTACGGCGGCACGCCGTGGTGGTACGGACGGCCGCGCACCATCATCGTGTGGAGCATCTTTCCGCCCTACATCTATGACCGCCTGCATGTCCGCGCGCGCGGCTATCACGAGCAGGCCTATGAACAAGCCATGGCCGCGCCCGTGGGCCAAGCCGTGAGCTGGACCGATGCCAGCACGGCGGGCACCATCACCACCACGCGCGACGGCTATGCGGGCGAGCGCTATTGCCGCGAGTTCCAGCAGAACGTCACGCTGGGCGGCGAGAACCAGCAAGCCTGGGGCGTCGCCTGCCAGGAACCCGACGGCTCATGGCAGTTGGTGAAACAGCAAGAGTGAGCCGACAACATGCTTTGTCGCCCTGGGATTTATTCCGGCTAGATTTTCTTGCCGTCTCGGCGGCTAGAAAATCTGCCGCCCTCGACGGCCAGGGCCCAGAGTTTTCTATCTTTCTGTCCTTGTATTCGATGACACGCTCAAACCCTTAGACTCTGGGTCCTGGGCATGAAGCCCAGGACGACAGTTGAGATTGGTGCTACACTTCGTTCGCCTTCCCTCGCAGGAGTTTTTGGATGCGCATTCGCATGACCATGCTGATGAGTTTGGCCGCCGCGTTGACGGCAGCCGGTACCGCCCAGGCCCAGACCCAACCCGGCACCGCGCAACATCGCATGGTGCGGCCGGGCCACGTGGTGAAGGTTCCGCGCGTGACGCCGCCCGCGCCGATCATGGCCACTCCGCCGCTGGTCAGCACGCCGTCGACGCCCGGCGGCGGCGTGGTGCGTTTGGTCAACACCAAGCCCGCCGCCAGCGACGCCGGCCGCCCGTCAGGCCCCATCGTGCCGCCGGGACAAGTTCAGCAGATCGACAATACCGTCCAGCCCTTGAGCGCCAACTATCTCGGCCTCGCACCGATGCCGACCGAGCGCACGTTCCAAAACCCGCCGGGGCACTCCTTCGCGCCGCGCACGATCGTCCGCACCGGCCCCGTCCGCGAACGTCCCAATAGTGATCAGGCGGACGGCGAGTAACACTCGCCGCCACGGCGTCATGACGCCGAAGCCCTGGACCGCGCGCCGGGCGGTCGCGGCCGACTTGCCGCGCCTGCGCCCGCTCATGGAGGCCGCCATCCGCGCGCTGCTGAAGCCCTATCTCGACGAGGCGGGCGTGGCCGCATCCTTCGAGATTATGGGGCTCGACACCCAGCTCATCGACGACGGCACCTACTTCGCGGTGGACGACGGCGCGCGCATCGCCGGCTGCGGCGGCTGGAGCCGACGCGCGACGTTGTTCGGCGGCGATCACACGGCCGGGCGCGACGCGCGGCTGCTCGACCCCGCCGTCGAGGCCGCCCGCGTGCGCGCCATGTACACGGATCCCGCCTATACGCGGCGTGGTATTGGGCGGGCGATTTTGGACGCCTGCGAGGCCGCCGCGCGGGCGGAAGGCTTCGCGCGCGTGGAGATGGCGGCGACGGCGGCGGGCGAGCCGCTCTATGCGGCGTGCGGGTATGCGGTGATCGAGCGCATGACCTCGCGCACCTCCACCGGCGTCGAGATTCCGTTGGCGCGGATGGGAAAGCGTTTTTGAAGACTGTTTACCTTTGTCATACCGCGCGAAAGCGCGGTATCCAGAGGTTTATCGTTTCTTGAGACCAGAAATCTCTGGATCGCGCGGTCAAGCCGCGCGATGACAGTTAGGGATTAGTATCGCCTACTCCACCCGCTCCACGAGCGCGGCCAGGCCCATGCCGCCGCCGATGCCGAGCGTGGCCAGCCCGCGCGCGCCCCGGTCGCGGTGCACCAGCTCGGTGAACAGCCGCACCATGAGGATGGCGCCTGACGCACCATAAGGGTGCCCCAGCGCGATGGCGCCGCCGCCGACGTTGGCGAACTCTTCCTGGATGCCGAGCGCGTCGAAGCAGGCCAGCACCTGCGCCGCGAAGGCCTCGTTGAATTCCACCAGGTCGATGTCCGCGATGTCGAGCCCGGCGCGCGCGAGAAGTTTCTTCACCGCCGGCACGGGGCCAATGCCCAGCAGGTTCGGGTCCACGCCCGCCGCCGCCGCATCGACAAACGCCAGGCCCTCGCCGATGCCGAGTTCGCGCATCTTGGCGCGCGAGACCATCAGCACGGCCGCCGCGCCGTCGTTGATGGGGCAGGCGTTGCCCGCCGTCACCGTGCCGTCCGCCGCGAAGGCGGGTTTCAGCGCTGAAAGTTTTTCCACCGACGTATCGGCGCGCGGGCATTCGTCATGGCCGATGAGTTCCTCGGGCGCGACTTCAAGGCCGACGATCTCGGCATCGAAATCGCCGCGCCGGGCCGCCGCCACGGCCTTCTGATGGCTCCTGAGCGCATAGGCATCCTGCCGCGCGCGGGAAATTTTGTGGGCGCGGGCCACGTTCTCGGCGGCCGCGCCCATGTCGGGGTCGCCAATCGTGTCGGGCGAAAAGCGCGCGCGTGCATAGGGCTTGGGCTCGCCGCCGCCCACCGCATCGAGACGCAAAGGCGCGGTGGAGACACTTTCCACGCCGCCGGCGATATAGACGTCGCCCGCGCCCGCCGCGATCAGCCGCGCGGCCATGATGACGGCCTCGAGGCCCGAGCCGCATTGGCGGTCCACCGTCACGCCGGGCACGCTCAGCGGGAAGCCCGCGTGCAGAGCCGCCAGCCGCGCCGGGTTGCCGCCGGGCCCCGCCGCGTTGCCGAGGATCACGTCCTCCACCTGCGCGGCATCCAACTTTGCGTCGGCCAGCACGGCCTTGAGCACGGGCGCGGCCAAGTCCTCGACGCGCAAGTTTCGGAACAATCCGCCCGCCCGCCCGATGGGCGTGCGCCGGGCGGCGACGATGACGGCTTGGCGGTCGGAGACTTGACTCATGGCAGCGGTTTTAGCGCGGCCCGATCCAACGCCGCCAATAGTTTCGCGCGGTCGATCTTGCCGCTGACGGTGTGATCGAAGGACTCCGCGCGGTACCAGCGGCGCGGCACCTTGTAGGGCGCCAAATGTTCGCGGCACTGCGACTTCAACGCCTCGGCCGTGAGCGCGCCGTCGCCCGCGACGATGGCCGTGACCACTTGGCCCCAGCGCTCGTCGCTCTGGCCCACGACTGCGGCCTCGCGCACGCCGGGCAGCGACGCCAGCACCGCCTCCACTTCGGATGGATAAACGTTTAACCCGCCGGTGATGATCATGTCGCCCTCGCGGCCCGCGAGCGTCAGGAACCCGCGCGCATCCAATGATCCGCGATCGCCCACCGTGGCCCAGCCGCCCTGCGTGCGGAAGCCCGTGCCGTCGACAGGGCCCACGTAGCCGGAGGAGAGCATATTGCTTTTCACCCACACCGTGCCGACCTCGCCGACATCGGCCTGCGTGCCGTCGTCGCGGCGCACGGCGACCGCGACATTCGCGAAAGCGCGGCCCACGGATGTCGGCGGGCATTTGTCGCCGGGCTTGGCGACGGTGACGAAACTCAGCTCCGAGGCGCCGTAGTATTCGATCACGTCGGCCTGCGAGAAAACCGCCGCCAGCTTTTGGCGCAGGGGCGCCGTCAACTTCGCCCCGGCTGTGATGATTTTGGTGGCGGTCGCGCTGGAACCTGCATCAGCGATCAGATCAAGCACCGTGGGTGCTGCGACGACGGTGTTGGCCACGTGGGCGCCGATGAGTTGCACCGCTCGCACTGCATCGAAGGCGGGCATCAGCACCGCCGTGCCTCCGACGTAGAGGGTTTCAATCGCCGCGTACAGCGACAAGCCGTGACTTAAGGGTCCGGGGATCAGCGCCGTTGTATGGGACGATGTGCCGAGTTCACGCGCCGAGGCGGCGAAGGAGGCGGTCCACGAGGCATGAGACCGGATAAAGGCTTTGGGCGTCCCCGTGGTGCCAGAAGTGAAGCCCATCAGGAACGGCATGTCGGGCGTGGGCCTGTTGAGGAGCGCGCGCGCCGCATCGCCCGCGTCGCGCCATGCCGCATAGTCGGCCACGGTGCCGTCATCGAAGATCAAATGCGGTTCGTGAACCGCGCGCATCCGGTCCAGAACCGCGCGCGGCCACAGGGGCTCGAACATCATCGCCACGGCGCCGGCCATTGTGACACCGAGAAAGAGTTCGATCACGGCCGCATCGTTCGTACGAGCGATGGCCACGCGGCGCGCAGCCAATTGGTCGATGCGCGCGGCGACGCGGGCGGCGTGCGCCGCCAGTTCGCCGTAGCTCAGCGTTTGGTCGCCGCAGATCAGCGCGACTTTATCGGGCTGCGCACGCGCCGCCGCGAGAAAGCCGTCGGTGATGAGGCCGGGCGCGTCGGTCATCGCGCCGTGAGCGCCGGATAGCCGCGCCGGATCGCTTGCGTTGCGAGCGCGGCGGCCACGACCTTGACGAGGTCGCCCGGCACGAAGGCCAATGAGGCCATCATCGCCTGGCCCAGCGTGAGGTCCGCCACCTGGGCCATCCACGGCACGCCGATCAGATACACCGCGCCGATACCGCCCGCGCCGCACGCAAGCCCGAGCCGCACGATGCTGGTCGCGCGCGCGGCGAGCCAGCCCGTCACCGCCGCGCCCAAAGGCCAGCCCAGCAGAAAGCCCGCGCTGGGCCCCGCGAACACCGCGAGCCCCCCGCGCCCGCCGGCCAGCAAGGGAAAGCCCATCGCCGTCACCAATAGAAACAGCCCCGCCGCCAGCGCGCCGCGCTTGGGCCCCAGCACCGCGCCCGCGAGCATCACGCCCAAGGTCTGCGCGGTGATGGGCACGGGAATGATCGGCACCGGGATCGGCGGCAGCAGCCCAAGGGCCGCGATCAGCGCCGCGAACAGGACGATGCGCGCGAGATCGCGCAGGGCGAGCGAGGGTGAAGCAGGATGATCCATGGACTCAGCTTAGCGTTGACCGAAGCCGCGCGCGAGCAAGGCCTCGGCCATGACGTCGGCCTGGCGCATCAGCCGAATGGCCAGCGGCAGGGCCACGGCCAGCGGATTGCGGCCGGCGCCGCGCGCGAGCCGCGCGTCCAGCGTCTCGCGGCCGAGCGCCGCCACGACGGGCACGAGACGGACGACGAACACCACGGCCATGGCGACCAATTCGCCGTTCACGCCGAAGCGCGCCAAGGGCTTCAGCGCGCGAGTGAGCGTGCTGAGCATATCGCTCGTGCGTGTGGTGAAGGTCACCAGCGCGGCGGCGGCGACCAAGGCCGCGAGTTTGACCGTGACGATCAGCGCCGCGCCGATCCCGGCGAGCATAATTTGAAAAACAAAAATCGCGGCCGCGATCCACACGAGCGGCAACAACGTTTGCCGCAGATGTTGAACGCCGAGTCCGGCCACAACCCACACTACCGCGAGCGCGACAACCATGGCGCCCAGAACAAAACCATTAGCCCAGGCGATCAGCAGCGCCGTCGCCGCAAGGCCGATCAGTTTGAAGCCCGCGCTTAGCCGATGCAGCGCGCTGTCTCCGGGCACATAGGCGCCGATCACGACGGTTGCTCCAGATAGCGCGCGATGGCGGCGCCGGGCGCGTCGTCGGCCACCACGCGGCCCCGGTCGATAACGATGACGCGGTCGAAGCCGGTCAACAGTTCGACGTGATGCGTCACCACGACGATCTTCTGCGGCAGCCCGGCGAAAATCTCCATGGCCAATTTGGCGCGCCTGCGGTCGAGCATGGTGGTGGGCTCATCGAGCACGATCCAGGCCGGGTCCAGCGCGCACACACCCGCCAAAGCCAACAGTTGCTTTTCGCCGCCGCTCAGGTCGAAGCACGGCCGGTCGGCCAGCGCCGCGAGGCCGAAGCGCGCCAGCGCCGCATCCGTCTTGGTTGTGATCTCGCGGGTGCTGAGGCCCCGCGCCGTGAGCCCGAAGGCCACGTCCTCGCGCACCGTGGGCATGACGATCTGGCTGTCGGCGTTCTGGAACACGAAACCCACCCGGCGGCGCACGTCGGCCCCGTCCACGGCCGTGTCGCGTCCCTCGACGCTGACACGGCCCGTGGTCGGCACGACCAGGCCATTGATCAGGCGCGCGAAGGTGCTTTTGCCCGAGCCGTTGTCGCCGATGACGCCGATGCGCCGCTCGGTGAGCCGCAGCGAGACGTCGCTGAGCGCGCTCACCTCGCCGAAGCGGACGCTCACGCCTTCGAAAACGATCGACACGCCGGAAACTGTTCAGGTACGCGGCGCCGGGCTGTCGGCTTCCAGCACGATGTAGTCGCCGGCACTTTGACGGACGGGGATGACCTTCTGATAGCCAGGATCGTTGTAAAACTTGCGCAGCGCTTCCAGCGACGGGAACTGCACGACGTTGACGGTCTTGTTGCCGAACTCGCCTTCCAGCAGTTCGATGTCCTTGCGCCCGCCGCCGGAAATAAAGCGGCCGCCGTAGGTGTTCAGCAACGGCCGCGCCACCTCGACATAGGGCTTGAGCTTTTCCGGGTATTTGATTTCGGCGATGGAGATGAGGTACGCCGGACGGCCCTCGGGCTTGCCCACGTCGCCCGGCGAGCCCTTGAGCTTGAGCACGTTAAAGGTGCCCGCCCCTTGGCGCAGTTCGACGGCGGCGCGATATTCCGGGCTCCACCAAAAGGCGTTGGGCCCGTCCACGGCGGGGAACTTGGCGATCAGCAGCGAGGTGTGCGGATAAGTACCTTCCAGCACCGTCACGCCGCGGCCCACGCCGCCGCTGGCGATATAGTAGCCCTGAAATTTTTCATAGATCGGCGCCAGCGTGCGCGCATAGGCGGCGATCTTCTCCGGGTTGGTCGACGTGCCCATGACGAACAAGTAGCCCGGACGCGGCGCATCCGGGGCAGGCGCGGGCGCGGCTTGCTGGGCCTGCGCAGTGGAAGTCACGCCTGCGGCGGCGGACAATGCGATCACGGTGCGTCGTGCAACCATGGTGGATTCTTTCATGATGAGGTTGTTTGTGGCGGCGGTCAGGCTTTGCGCGGCAAGCCGGCCACGAGGAACGTGTTCACGCCCGCGACCTTGGCGCGCTCGGCGCGCATCGCGACCGTGGCCGGATCGTTCCAATAGCTGGTGGCGGCGGGCTGCGTCGGGAACGCGACGATGCGGAAATCGAAATCCATCAAGTCGCCTTCCAGGCGCTCGGCCTCGGTGAATTTCGCCTGGGCGATGACGACGGCGCCGCGCCCGGCCAGCTTGGCGTTCTCGCGGTCGGTGATCTCTTTCATCTTGGCGGCGTCGAAGGCGCGCGAAATGGTGATCATGAACGAGGGTTGGCCCGCCGCCGCTCCTGGGGGCGCTTCGTGCTCGTTGCCGGCCATGGCGAACACCTGAAACGTGCCGGCCCCTTTGCGCAGTTCCTTGGCTTGCGTGTACTCGGGCGACCACCAGAATTTCGCCACGTCGGCCTTGGAGGCGAAGCGCGCCAGCACCATCGAATGGTCGAACCAGCCGCCCTCGAGCAGTTCCACGCCGCGGCCCGGGCCGCCGATGCCCAGATAAAATCCGCCGTACTTTTTATAGATCGGCGGCAAGGCGGCCGAGTAAACGGCCATCTTGGCCATGTCGAGCGAATGCCCCAGGACCAAGAGATAGCCCGGCACTGCCATGGTGAAATCTCCCCGACCAAACCCTTAAAACCGGCCCAGGTTTGAGCCAGGCGGTGGGGATTGTCAACGCGAGGCCTGCGGCGGGGAACACCGGCTTGCGTTGACGCGCCTAGCGCTTGCGCCGGCACGCGGCCGGCCCGATATTGCGGCCACGGTTCAAGGAAACTCCATGCTTTACGCCCTGCTCTCGCCCGCCAAGAAACTCGACTTCGGCCCGCCGCCGGCCAAAACGAAGGCCACCGCCCCGGCTCTGCTGGCCGAGACGGCGCGCCTGGCGGTGCGGGCGAAAAAATATTCCGTCGCCGACCTTCGGCGCTTGATGGACATCAGCCCCAAGTTGGCCGAACTCAATCACGCGCGCTTTCAAGCCTTCGACCCGAAGAATGCCGGCGAAACCAAGCCCGCGCTCTATGCCTTTAACGGCGACGTTTACATGGGGCTCGCGGCCAAGACGCTGTCGGCCGACGACGTCGCCTTCGCGCAAAAGCACATCGGCATTCTCTCGGGGCTTTATGGTTTGCTGCGGCCGTTGGACGCCATACAGCCCTATCGGTTGGAAATGGGCTCGGCGGTGGACACGGAGCGCGGCGAGGACTTGTACGATTTCTGGCGCGACAGTTTGACCGCGCACCTCAACGGCGTCGTCGCCAAGCTGAAAAATCCGGTGATCGTCAATTTGGCCTCGGACGAATACTGGAGCGCCGTGGACGCGAAAAAACTGAAGGCGCCCGTGGTGCAGTGCGTGTTCAAAGAGGTAAAGAACGGCCAGGCCAAGGTCATCAGCTTCCTCGCCAAGAAAGCGCGCGGCCTCATGGCGCGGTTCATCGCGCAAGCGCGCTGCGAGAGCCCGGCCGATTTGAAAAAATTCGCGGCCGAGGGCTACGCCTTCGACGCCAAGGCCTCCGCCGAGTCCGTTTACGTCTTCACGAGGAAGGCGAAGTAGAATTCGAGAGCAAACTTTGAGTGTCATACCGCGCGCAGGCGCGGTATCCAGGAGTTTATGGTTGCGTCACCTTAAACGAACACCTCTGGAACGCGCGGTCAAGCCGCGCGATGACAAGCTATATTCTTTTCCACGCCATGCCGTATTACACCTACATTCTCGCAAGCAAGAAGAATGGAACGCTCTACGTTGGCGTCACGAACGATTTGGTTCGCCGTATCTACGAGCACAAAACAGACGCTGTCCCGGGATTTACCAAGCGCTACAACATCAAGCTGCTCGTCTATTTCGAAGCCTTCGATGATATCGAGCGCGCTATCGCAAGAGAGAAGCGACTCAAGGAGTGGCCACGGATTTGGAAACTCCGATTGATCGAGCGCGACAATCCACTTTGGCGTGATCGATATGAAGAGATTACGACTTAACACTGCTCCTACTTCTCGATCCTCACATAGCGGCTGATGTTGATGCCGCGCGGGTTGAGGTCGAGGCCCTTCACGTAGGGCTTGGCCAATCTCTTGCTCACGTAATAGTTCACCGGCGTGATGGGTGACTCGCGCAGGGCAATGGCCTCGGCGGCCTGCATCAACGCGCGGCGCTTGACGGCATCGGCCTCGGCATAGACCTTCTGCATGGCGGCGTCGTACTCGGGGTTGGCGTACTTGGAGTGATTGTCGCCGAGCGACGAGGACTCGAGCAGGTACAAGAACGACGTCGGGTCGGCGTACTCCGCGAACCACTGATAGCGCGCCACTTCGTAGTCGCCGTTGCGCAAATCGGCATTGAGTACGTTGAGATCGCTGTTGAGCAATTGCGCTTCCACGCCGATGGTCTTCCACGTTTGCGCGGCGGCCAGCGCCACTTTGCGCTGCAGGTCGTCGGTGTTGTAGCGGAAATTGAATTTCAGCGGCTTGTCGGGCCCGAAGCCCGCCTCGGCCAGCAACGCTTTCGCCTTCGCCAAGCGTTCGGTCATGACCACGCCCTGCCACGCCGAGGGCGGCGGCACATAACCCTGGCGCACCACCTCGGGGATCAGGCTGTAAGCCGCGATCTCACCGCCCTTCATGATCTTGTCGACGAACAGTTCGCGGTCGAGCGTCATGGCGAGCGCGTTGCGCACGCGCGGATCGTCGAAGGGCGCCTTGCGGGTGTTGAAGGTGTAATAGAGCAGGCCGAAGTTCTGCGTCATGCTCAGGTCCTGCGGCATGTTCTCCTTGAGCCACTCCAACTGACTCGCCGGAAAGTTGACGACCACGTCCAACTCGTCGGCACGGTAGCGCTTCAGGGCCGAGTTCTGGTCCTCGGTGGGGTGGTAATAAACTTCATCCAGCTGCACGGTATCGGCGGCGAAGAACTTCGGGTTGCGCACCAGCTTGACGTGGCTTTGCGGAACCCACTCGGTCAACTTGAAGGCGCCGTTGACGACGATGTTGGCGGGCTTGGTCCAGTCCTTGCCGAATTTCTCGATGGCCCAGCGCGGCACCGGGAAGCAGCGGTGGACGATCAGCTCGAGAAAATACGGCGTGGGGTTGTTGAGCTTCACCTCGAAAGTGGCGTCGTCGACGGCGCGCACGCCGAGGCTCTCCACCGGCGCCCTGCCCGAATTCACCTCGCGCGCGTTCGCGATCATGTAGAGCAAGGGCGCGGCGCGCGACGCCGTGACCGGGTCCATGGTGCGCCGGAAGGCGTAGGCGAAGTCGCCCGCCGTCACGGGCGTGCCGTCGGACCACGTCATGCCGGGGCGGATTTTGAACGTATAGGTCTTGCCGTCGGGCGAGATGGTCCAGCTTTCCGCCGCGCCGGGAATGACGTTGGCCTTGGCGTCCAAGGTGGTAAGGCCCGTGAACATCTCGAAAATGATGTTGCCGGCGTAACCCGACGTCGTCAGGTGCGGATCGAGGCTGTCGGGCTCGGCGATATTGCCGCGATGCAGCGCGGTGACGGCGTGGGCGGGGGCCGCGAACGCCATGAGCACTATCAATAAAGAAACAACCTGAAACTTACGGCCCATGGCTTGCCATCCGTGATGGTTCGACGTGTGAGAGATTGTCATACCGTAGCCCGGCGCGGTATCCAAAGCCTTCACGATCCGGAGAGCTCGCCCGTGCCAACCGCCGACCACATCCGCCGCCATCTCGGCATTTTACGCCGGCGCGACGAACACATTGCCCGTGCCATCGCCGTGGCCGGCATGCCCAACTCGCGGCGCATTACGCCGGGCTTCGCCACGCTCATTCGCATCATCGTCGATCAGCAAGTCTCGGTGGCGGCGGGGGCTTCCATTTGGAACAAGCTCAGCACGGCCGCCCGCGACGAGGTCACGCCGGCACGGCTGCTGAAGCTGGGCGAAAGCGGATTGAGGCAATGCGGCTTCAGCGGCCAGAAGGCGCGCTATTCGCTGGGCGTGGCGGAAGCGACCCGCGCGGGCGATCTCGACTTCGCCGCGCTGGATGCGCTGGAGGACGATGCCGTGCGGACGGCGCTGACCGCGCTCAAAGGAATCGGCCCTTGGACGGCGGACATCTATCTGATGTTCGGCATGGGCCGGCCCGATGTGTGGCCGGTGGGCGACTTGGGCCTGCAGAACTCCGCCCGGGCGCTGTTGGGCTTGCGCAAACGCCCCTCGCCCGAGCGGCTGGAGAAAATCGGCGCCGACTGGTCGCCCTATCGGTCGGGCGCGGCTTTGCTGCTGTGGCACTACTGGCACCACTTGGTCGACACAGCCAAGGCGGCTAAATGAGCTAAGTCTTCAAAGAGTCATGGCCGTCGGTGCGCAAACTCCTATATGAGTGTACCGCCATTCCAGCCGCCCGGCAGATCGCATGTCCGAAGCCACCCGTCGCGCCGCCCTGAAAACCGCCGCCGCCCTGGCCGTGACCACGGGCACCTCCGCCCCGGGCCACGCGGAAACCGGCGGCTCCACGCTGACCTTCCCGGAACTCAAGCACGGCTTGGACGAGACGCACCACGTCGCACCCGGACACAAGGCGCAAGTGTTGTTGCGTTGGGGCGATCCACTATTTGCTGACTCGCCCGCCTTCAACCCGTTGGGCCAAAGCGTCGCCGCGCAGAAAAAGCAATTCGGCTTCGACAACGACTACATCGGCTTCATGCCCTTGCCGCGCGGCTCTAACGCATCCGATCACGGCCTCTTGTGCATCAATCACGAAGCCGCCTGGGGCCAGCTGATGTTCCCGGGCTTCACGCGCGAGACCGGTAAATCGCTGCCGGCGGACTTGTGCGAAATCCAGATGGCGGCCCATGGCCACACCATCGTCGAAGTGCGCCGGGCGAGCGGCACGTGGAGCGTCGTGCAGGACAGCTCCTACAACCGGCGCATCACAACCTATGACACACCCACGGCGATGACGGGTCCGGCCGCCGGGCATGCGCGCCTCAAAACGCGCGACGATTCCACGGGCCGCAATGTCGTCGGCATGGTTGGCAATTGCGCGGGCGGCGAGACGTTTTGGGGAACCATTCTGACGGCCGAGGAAAATATTCACCAATATTTCCGCGGCGATCCGCGCGGCGGGCCCGAGGAACGCAATCACCTCGACATGGGCATGATGACGGAACAGAACTACGGCTGGGGCGAGCACTTCGCGCGCTTCAACCTCGAGCGCGAACCGAACGAGCCCAACCGCTTCGGCTGGATGGTGGAGATCGATCCCTACGACCCCGCCATGACGCCGAAAAAGCGCACCGCGTTGGGCCGCTTCAAGCACGAGGGTGCGGGCTTCGCGCTGGCGCGCGACGGGCGCGTGGTGGTGTATTCGGGCGACGACGAGGTGTTTCAGCACGTCTATAAGTTCGTCTCGCGCAAACCGCTGGCGAGCGATCCCAACGCCAATCGCGACATTCTCGATGACGGCGACTTGTACGCGGCGCGCTTCAACGCCGACGGCACGCTCGACTGGCTGGCGCTGACCTGGGGCACGGGCCCGCTCACGGCGGAGAACGGCTTTAATTGCCAAGCCGACGTGCTGATCGAATCGCGCCGCGCCGCGCGGCTGCTGGGCGCGACGCCCATGGACCGCCCCGAGGAAGTGGTGCCCAACCCGGTGACGCAAACGGTGTTCGTGGCGCTCACCAACAACAAGCGGCGGCGCGCCGACCAGGTCGATGCCGCCAATCCGCGCGCGAAAAACAGCCATGGCCACGTTTTGGAACTTCTGCCGCCGGGCCTGGGCACGGCCGAGGCCGACCACGGCGCCGCGCAGTTCCGCTGGCGGCCCTTTTTGGCGGGCGGAAATCCGCGCGAGCCCGACTCGGGGGCCGCCTACCATGTGGATATCTCTGTGGATGGATGGCTCAGCTGCCCCGACAACATGACCTTCGACCGCCGGGGCCGCATGTGGCTGGGCACCGACGGCGGCACCGACTCCGGCTTCGCCGACGGCATCTGGGCCGCCGACGTGACCGGCTCGGGCCGCGCGCTGACCCGCCATTTCTTCCGCTGCCCCACGGGCGCGGAAATGACCGGACCCTGCTTTAACCCCGACAACACGGCGTTTTTCTGCTCGGTCCAGCACCCGGCCGAGGACGCGGGTTCGAATTTCGATACCCCCTCCACGCGTTGGCCGGATTTCCGGCCCGAGCTTCCCCCCAGGCCTAGTGTGGTGGTGCTCAGCCGCAACGACGGCGGGCAAATCGGCTGAGGCTCGCCGAATCGGTTGACGCTTTGTCCTAGGCATTGCAAAGAAACTGTCATGTTTCTTTCACCGGGGCGTCTGGGTTGGGCCCTAAGTGAGAGGGTGGGGCTGGCAGGCCGAAAGGGCTTGCCGCATCTTAAATAGTTCAATTCATTCCTGGGGTTAGACCGATGACACCATCTCCGTTCAAAAGCCTTCGCGCGGCCTTGTTGATCTCCGTGGCCCTGATGGGCGCGCCCGCCGTGGCGCAAGAAACCGCCGGGCAAATCAACGGTGTCATCAGCGACGCCAGCGGCACGCCGCTGGCCAATGCGCAGGTGCGCATCGTGCACACGCCCTCGGGCACCGTGCAGACGGCCACCACCAATGCCGAGGGCCGTTTCATCGGCCGCGGCCTGCGGCTCGGCGGCCCCTACGAAGTAACGGTGTCCTCCGGCGGGACCAACGAAAAAGTTCAGGAAAACGTGTTCCTGGTCTTGGGCGAGCCTTATGCGCTGGACTACAAACTCGGCGCGCCGCAGATGGTCGAAGAACTGGTGGTCACCGGCGTGCGCGTGCGCGAGCAAGCCTCCGGACCGTCGACGCAATTCGACCGCGATCGCATCGTTTCGGGGCCGACCGTGACTCGCGACTTGAAAGACATCCTGCGTGGCGACCCCAAGGTTTATATCGACCGCTTCAACTCCGACGCCGTGCAAATCGCCGGCACCAACAACCGCTTCAATCTGCTCACCATCGACGGTGTGCGCAACAGCGACGATTTCGGCCTCAACAACGGCGGCTATCCCGGTCTGCGAGCGCCTGTCAGCCTCGACGTCATCGACCAACTCTCGGTCAATATCGCGCCCTATGCCGTCACCTATTCCGGCTTCCAGGGCGGTAACGTCAACATCGTCACCAAATCTGGCACCAACGATTTCACTGGGTCGGCCTATTACTATTATTCCGACGACAGCCTGCTTGGGAACAACTCCGGCGCGCGCCCGGTCGTGGGCCTGACCTTCAAGGACAAGACCTATGGTGCCACGCTGGGCGGCCCGATCATCGAAGACAAACTTTTCATTTTCGCGGGCTACGAAAAGTTCACAACCGGCAACCCGGTTACGACCGGCCCCGCAGGCGGCGGTTTCTCGAACGAGATCACGCAAATTTCCCAGGCTTTTTACAACCAAGTGAAGTCGGCCGCCCAAAGCGTTTACGGCTACGACATCCTCGATCTCGACAAATCCCTTCCGGAGTCCGACGAGAAGATCTTCGCCAAATTGAACTGGAACATCACGGACGAGCACCGGCTCCAAGTGTCCTATAACCGGGGCAATGGCAACGTCGTCGTCAGCCCTGGCCCGCGCGCCACCATTTCTGCGGCACGCACCCTGGCAGCGGGCTCCAACTGGTACGATAACACCCAGACCGTGGATTCGATCTCCGGCCAATTGTTTTCCGACTGGTCAGATGCCTTCAAGACTGAAGTCAAAGTCGGCTACGTCAAGAAGGACGCGTTGCCCACCCCACGCGGCAAGGTGCCCTTCGCTGAAATGCAGGTCCGCACCTCGTCACTGTCGACGGCCGGCGTGCTGGCGTTCGGCCCCGACCAGTTCCGACATTTCAACGTGCTCAATACCGAAAACCTGACTTTCAAGCTCAAGGGCGACTATCTGATCGGCGACCACACCGTCACGGCGGGCGTCGAACGCGAGCAGCTCGACGTTTTCAACGCGTTCCTGGCGCAGTCCTATGGCATCTATCACTTCAACTCGCTGGCCGACTTCCAGGCCCGCAACGCTCAGCGCCTCGACTTCCAATTCGCCGTCAGCGGCAACATCAACGACGCGGCCGCCGAGTTCAATTCCGACATCACGTCGTTCTACGTCCAGGACAGCTGGGAGATGACGCCCGAGTTGACCGTGGTGGCCGGCTTGCGCCGCGAAAGCTACTCAAGCGACACCCAACCCGCTTTGAACACGCGCTTCCAACAGCGCTACGGCTTCGCCAACACCGAGACCTTCGACGGCCGAGGCCTGTGGCTGCCGCGCCTGTCATTCACATACGACTTTAGCGACGACTTGGTGTTGCGTGGCGGCGTCGGCCTGTTCGGTGGCGGCACTCCGAACGTGTGGCTGTCGAACAATTACTCCAATACCGGCGTGCAGACATCGTCCACCGTCATCACCCGACCCGCGGCGGGCGTTCCGCTGACAGCACTACAGGCGACGGCGCTGAACAATGTCACCGGTCTCGTGCCGGCGGCTGTGCTGCAGTCTTTGGTGGCAGGCGATGGCAATGCCAACGCGCTGGACCCGAACTTCAAGATCCCGTCCACATGGAAGGCCTCGCTCGGCTTCGATCAGACATTCGATCTCGGTATGGCGGGCAACGACTATTCGCTGCGCGCCGATTTAATCTACAGTGAAGTCAAACAGGCCCAGAACTGGATTGACCTTCGCCTTGTGCAGACCGGGACCACGCCGGACGGACGGCCGATCTACGGCCGGCGCACGCTCAATCCGGTGCTGCCGGCCGCGGGTAATGACATGCTGCTAACCAACACATCGGGCGGGCGCGGCTGGGTCGCGTCGCTGCAACTGGCCAAGGAATGGGACACCAACATCGGTCGCTTCAACCTCGAAGTGGGCTACACGTGGCAAGACATTACCGACGTCAACCCGGGCACGAGTTCCGTCGCGTTCTCTAACTTCGCCCAGGTCGCGCGCCAGGATATCAACAATCCCGAGGAATCGACGTCCAACTACGAGATCAAGCACAACGGCATTATCGCCGGCCAGTGGACCGAAGAGTTCTGGGGCGACTACGAGACGTCGATCTCACTGTTCGGCCAAGCCCGCACGGGCCGGCCGTTCAGCTATACCTTTGCGGGTACCAGTCCTGTATTCGGCGACCCGGCGCAGGGCGGCTTCCAGCGCCAATTGTTTTACGTGCCCAAGGATGCCAACGACGTGAACCTGGCCGGTGGATTAACCTATGCGCAACTCGACGCCTACATCATCGAGAATGGCCTCGACAAGTACCGCGGGCAGATCGCTCCGCGCAATGCCTTCCGCAGCCCCTCGGTCGCGACCGTGGACATGCGATTCAGCCAACAAATTCCGGGACTGTTTGAAGGCACCAAGGGTGTGTTCACCATGGACATACGCAACCTGACGAACCTCATCAACTCAAGTTGGGGCCGCGAAATCCAGCAGGACTTCCCCTTCGTCGTGCCGGTGGTGGAAGCCACCAGCATCGCCGGGGGCAAGTACACTTACTCCGGCGCGCCGCGCACCAAGAACCGCAGCTTGCTGGCTCGCCAGTCGGTGTGGGCCATCCAGTTCGGCGCGCGCTACGAATTCTAAGCGCCGCAACAACTTTCAGAGAAGAGGGCGGACCTTAGAGCGCGACCAGCAAAAGTGGATTCCGGTTTTGCGCCCGGTCGCGCTCAATCAAATGATTTAAATGGAGAAAGCCAGACATATGAGTCTGGCTTTCTCCATTTGGGGGCCGCCCTTTTTATTCGCGCGCTTGGCTGCGTCTGGGTCAGAGCATCTTCACGCCCGGATTGCCGTTCTCGACCGTGAACTTGGCGAGGCTCCGGAACGCCGGCGTGCGCACGCGCACGTCCTCGACGATGCGGAAGTCAACCCGCCACACCTCGCGGTCGATGTCGCACATCACGTAGCCGCGATGGCGGTCGTTGACGTACTTGATGTTGGGGTTCTCGGGCATCAGGCTGTCGAACAGCTTGGTGTTGTAACTTTCCGACGTGATGGAGGTGCCGACGAACTCGGCGATCACGGGCGCGGACTTGGGATCGTTCTCGTCCAGCACCACGTCGCCGGCGAAATAGGAGTGAATGTCGCCGCCCAGCGAGACGACGTTCTTGTATCCGCGCTGGATGATGAGGTCGACGATCTTGCGCCGCGCCGCGCCGTAAGCGCCCCAGTTATCGGTGTAGGCGCCGCGCCCCTCGCCCGGCACTTGGTCGAAGTTCATCATCATCAGACTTTGCACGATGCAATTCCAGCGCGCGCCGGTGCGCCCGAAGTTCATGCGAAACCAGTTCTCCTGCACGGCGCCCAGCATGGTGCGATTCGGATCGTCGAAATCGGCGCAGACCGCCGCGTCGGCCACGCGCCCGACCTTGAGGCCCGGCTCGCGGCAGGGCTGGGCCGAGCGGTATTGGCGCAAGTCCAGCACGCTGAATTCCACCAAGTCGCCGAAATTCAGGCGCTGGAACATCTGCACGTTGCCGCCGACGCTGGGCGCGGCCATGGCGCGCAGCGGCATGTGCTCGTAAAACGCCTGATAGGCGGCCGAGCGGCGCTGGGCAAAAGCCGCCGGCGGCGTGTCGTCCTCGGGCGTCAGCGCGGAGTAGTCGTTGTCGACCTCATGGTCGTCCCAGGTGAAAATCCACGGGCAATGGCGATGGGCGGCCTGCAGGTCGGGATCGAGCTTATAGACCGCGTGCATCAGCCGGTAGTCGGCGAGCGTCACGGCATCGGCGATGGGCGAGTGGCGGATCGTCTGGCCCCAGGAGATTTCATAAATGTAGTCGCCGACATGAACGATCAGCGACGGATCCTGGGCGATCATGTCGCGGTAGGCGGTGAAGTAGCCCTGGTCGTAGTGCTGGCATGAGGCCAGCGCCAGCTTGAGCCGGTCGGTCGGCGTGCCCGGCATCGGCGGTGTCAGCGCGCGGCCGACGGCGCTGCGCGCCTCGCCGCAGACAAAGCGATAGAAATAATCGCGCCCCTGCTCCAGCCCATGGAGTTCCACGTGAACGCTGTGGGCCAGTTCGGGGCGCGCATAGACGTTGCCGCGCCGCACGATCTTGCGGAACTTGTCGTCCTCGGCCACCTCCCAGCCGACCGGGATCGCCTCGTCGGGCAACGCCTTGGGGTCGTAGGGATCGGGCGCGAGGCGCGTCCAGATCACGAACCCGTCGGGCACCGGGTCGCCCGAGGCGACACCCAATTGGAACGGATCGTTGATGAACTTGGGCGCCTGCGCCAGGGCGCGACGCACGGGCCCCAAACCCGTGACCATGGCCCCGGCCCACAGCGCGGCATCGCGCATGAAACGACGGCGGTGAGAAAACTGACTCGGCATGACGGTGCCAACACCCTGACCCAAACGACACCTCTGTTTATACGAACCCGACCCGGCGCGCGCCGATGAATGTTCCATAACAGTGCGGACGGAAACCACACCAAGCATACGAGTAGGGATGTAATTACACCTAAGAGTAGAAAATTTGCAAAGCCCAAATCAGCCCCAGGTTTTGCTCGCTGACCGCTGGAAATCTCCTTTTTTCAAAGGGTTGACGCCGGCCCTCCGGATAGCAAACTACCGCCCGAACGCGCCAGAACGACGCGAGAGTTGAGGGGCATCATGGCTGTTCAAGACGCCACACGCGGTAATGAAAAAGAATTGGCGGACGTCGCGGTGGAGGCCGTCGGCGAGGACGAAGAGGTTCTGCGCAAGCGCAAGCAGCGCAGCATGCGGGCCGAAGTCGCGCGCCGCCGCGCGGCGCTGAAGCAGCAAGAAGCCGAGCGCCGCCTGCCGCTGCAGTTTGGACTGATCATCCTGAACAGCCTCGGTTCCGCGTTGGTGTTGTCGATGATCTCGGCGCTGATCATCCGCAATCTGGACCGCCAGAATCCCTTCGCCGATCCCGAGATCACGGGCCTCCTGTTGTTCATGACCTTCGCGATCGGGTTCCTGCTGACGCTGCTGTTGCTGATGCGCCGCCTGCCGCCCAACTGGTGGCAACTGGCCAATGAGTTCGTCGCCACCGGCAAGTACGAGGCACCCAGCGAGAAGTGGGGCGGCGTGCTGTCCAAGCCCAACGCCGAATTCGCGCCGCTGTTCGACATCACCCAGCCGAAAAAAGTCGACGCCAAAAATCTCCCCAAGACGCTCTCGGACAACCCGGACGAAGGCGATTTCGACGCCCCCAAACCCGTGAGCGCGCCGCCGCCCGAGGGCGATGCGCCCGGCGAGGATGCGGCTGTGGCCGAAACCGTGGTGGCGTCCGTCGCTCCGGAAGAAAGCACCGCCGAGGCCAAGGCCCAGGCCGAGAGCGAGATCGACACATTCGTGGCCGGCGCCACGGCGGCCGTGCAGGCGGCCGGTCAAGCGCTCGACACGGTCACGCGGTTCGCCACCCAGCTTTACCTTGCCGGCGCCTGCAGCGCGGCGGCCAAGAAATTCGTGCTCTCGGCCAAGGATGCCTTCGGCCTGATCGTGCGCGTGCTGGCGCAAACCGGCACCGGCAAAATGATGGCCGAATCCTTCGCCACCAACGTCGAGGAATACGGCCAACGCCCCGCATACCGGCAGGTCATCGACGCCGGGTGCGCGGCCATGGACGCGCATTTGGACGGCCAACCGGAGGCCGCGGCCTCGCTCACCACGACTCTCGTGCAATGGTCCGCGCCCGAATACAAATCACGGGTGCCGCGCATCGTCACGTTCATGTTCACCGATATCGTCGACGCGGCGGCGCTCAAGGACCGGCTCGGCAATCTCCATGCCCAACGCGTGCTGCGTGCCCACGACGAGACGGTGCGCGACGCCATCGCGAAAAACAAGGGCACCGAACTGCGCCACACCGGCGACGGCATCATGGCCACCTTCCCCGACCCCGCCAAGGCCTTGGCCGCGGCCCAGGCGATCCAACAGAAGCTCGACGAGCACAACAAAAAGCAGCCGCACCTCAGCGCCAATGTGCGTATCGCGCTCAACGCCGGGGAAGCGGTGAAAGAGTCCGAGGGGTTCTTCGGCGCGGCGGTCAAGATGACGGCGGAAGTCTGCGCCATGGCCAAGGCGGGGCAGATCTTGGCGTCGGACGTCATCAAGGCGTTTTGCAAATCCAGCGCTCATGCGTTCGCACCCTGCGGCGATCTCAAGATCGCGGCCCTGGACAAGTCGCGGCCGGTCTTCGAGGTGTCGTGGCTCAGGGCCGGTGCCGGCCTCGACTACGCCGACATCGGCCGCGCCCCCGCCGCCTAAACTGTTGTTTTTATTGAATTGTCGCGCCCGCGGCGGCCCCCGGGATTTGCTTGCGTTTGCCGCGCGGCCCCCTATTCTCCGCCGCCATCGCGCCTCCGCGCCCGACAAACTGTCCGCCTGACAAGAAGGATTGCCGCGTGTCCGATCAAGCCGCCAAGACCGCCACCAACGAAAACGAGCAACGCCCGCCGATGTTCTACGAGCGGCCCATGCCGGTTTCCCCCAGCGCCCACGGCAAAATGAAAATCCGCGCCGAGTTCGATTTTCGCCATGCCGCGAAAACCAACTCCGTGCCGCTGACGGCGCCCGAGTTCGTGCTGGCCGCGCGCAGCTATCCCATCATCTTCGTCGGCGACATGTTGATTCCCACGGCGGCCATCGGCATCCGTCAGGACGAAAACCTGTTCGTCAACGCCGCCGGCGAATGGGACGTGATGACCTATATTCCCGCCTACGTGCGCCGTTTTCCGTTCATCTTGCTGGGCAAGGCCACCGACGAACGCCTGCAACTCGGCGTCGAGGAAACCGCCTCGTCGGACAAGCCCGACGCGCGCGCGTTGTTCGAGGGCGACAAGGAAACCCAAATCGTGCGCGATGCGCTCAACATGTGCGAGCAGTTCCACGGCGCATACCGCTTCACGGCCGACTTCTCCAAAGCTCTCAAGGATTCAGGCCTGATCGAGGAGCGCGAGTTGGACGTCAACATGGCCAACGGCGAAAAAACCACGCTCGGCACGTTCCAGGCCGTCAACGAGGACAAGTTCAAGAACCTGCCCGACGCCACCGTGCTGGAGTGGCGCAAGAAGGGTTTCTTGCATGCGATCTATTTCCACCTGCAATCCCTGAACAACTGGGAGTCGCTGCTGGCCAAGGCCAATGAGCGCTTCGCCGCGATGCAGGCCAAGACCTCGTAAGGCTTTTTAGCTCAGCACGCCCGTCGCTCTCGGCATTTCCCATTGCGATAGGCTGCCCTGGGCGCGCCAAATCAGGCGTGCGCCCTGGGGCTCGGGTCCGAGTTGGGCCAGCCACGGGCTGCGCATGGTCCAGGCCACCATGCTCGGGCCCGTTGCCGCTTGCGAGAACACGCGCAGCGCCGATACGCCCACTGGTAATTGTATGTCATCGGGCTGATCCGCGATTTGCCAGGCGGCATCGCGCGGCATCGCCGGCGTGGCCATGATCAACGCGCGCCGCCGCCCCGAAGCGGCCATGACGATGCGCTCGCTGTCGAAGATCAGCGCCTCGGTGACGGGACCCGTGGCGATCTCGATATCCGTGCGTGGGCCCCATCCGGCCACGGGCCTGAGCGTGAGGCGGCCCTCGCGCCGCTCGATCACCGCGCCGGCCTCACCGGCTTGCCACGTTACTAGAGTGTTTTCTTGCAGCGCCCAGGCCGCTTCGGGCGCAGCGTCGTCACGCTCCATGAACACAGTTCCCGCCGCGCGCAGCATGGCCTGACGGCCGGCTATGGCCCCACGCAGCGCAAGATAATCGGCATCGATGTTCGTGGGTGTGGCGTTTGGCGTCGCCGCCGATGCGGCTGACGGCAAACCGGGGTCGGCCCCCACGAGCAGAAATCCGGCACCAGCAAAACACGCCTCGCGGCGCGACAGCGTCCAGGTCATGGCTCGCCCCTTATGACGTCGGTTTTTGCCATTCGTAACGGTACTGCAGCGACGGGCGTTTGCATATCTCGTCGTACCACGCGCCGAGCTTGGGCCGCCCGGCGCGCCACTCAAAAGTTTTATCGCCCGGCTCCATGTCGTGCTCCTGGATCGGATTGCGCAGTTCCAAATAACTGATCCCGCCCGCCATGCAGATGTGCCCGATGTGAAACAGCGCCGTCGCAAACTGCGGGGCTTCAAGTTCCATGCGGTCCAGCGCGTTGATGACCTTGCGCCGTTCGCGCAGCATGTAATCGGCATGGCGTTCCTCGGGCTTGCGCCAGCCCTCGACGCGCATGTTGGTGGTGGCGTCGAACATGCCGTCACCGGTCATCATTTGGCGCAGGGCCGGCCAGCGCGCGTCGCCCGTGGGGTAAACGGATTTGCCCGTCTTTGACAATGAGTCGAAGTACTCGCAAATCACCAATCCGCCATAGAGCGGCTCGCCGTCGTCGAGAATCAGGCACGGCACCTTGCCGAAGGGATTGAAATTCCAGATCGTCGTGTCGGCGTCGAAGGGCACCGAGCGCTCGAACGTGAGCCGGTCCAACACTCCCGCTTCGTGGGCGACCACCAAGACCTTGTGGATGTATTTCGGATTCGGCGTAAAGACGAGTTTCAAGTCGCGGCCCCCCGATGCAACACCGTGCCCCAGCACCCACGCATGCTGCCGGGGGATGGCGCGTCAAGCAAGATGATTTGAGATTTCGTCCGGGAACTTGTGCGATAATGCCCGCATGCGTGTCACCTCTTATGAACTCTACGAAGTCCAGGACGGCGAGTGGCGCCTGATTGCCCGCTTCGGCCCCAATGACGAGGCCATGGCCAAGACCCAAGCCGAGGCCAACTGGGACCAAGCCCGCGCGCCGACCCTCCTGACGGAGGAATCCGAGCCCGACGAGGGCGGCGACCTCAGCGTCACCGTGGCCTATCGCAGCCCCGGCGCCGTGGGCCAAGCACGGCCGCCGGATTTGGACGGCGGATTCACCGGCCGCGTCGCCATGGCCGGACTCAACAGCGCGCTGATCGGCGCGGTGGCGGGCGGCCTCGCTGCGGCGGGCTCGGGCGGCGAGATGGGTTTGGCTTTGTTAGCCTTCCTGGTGGTGACCGCCGGCGCCTTGCTGGTGCTGTTTCGCGTCATGGTGCCCATGGAAATCATGCTGTGGCGCAACAAGAGCACCGAGTCCAAGCAACTCACCATCGACTTGCTCGCGCGCGAGAGCGGGCACGACCCCGAGGCGGAAGCCGCCGCCAGCGAAGCGGAGGCCCAGGCCCGCTATGCCGATCTAGGCCAACGCAGCCGCCGCAATGCCGCGGTCGCGCCCCATAAATCGAGCGCGCCGCCATCCGAAACCATGAGCGTCGCGGCGTCGGCGACGGCGCTGTTGCAACAGCTCATCGACAAGCAGACCGGCGTTGTCTCGGCTTTTGCCGCCGATGTCATGGGCAAGCTCGCGGCCCAAGGCGTGGTGCTGCAATCCTTCGACCGCTTCGGCGTCAATCTTTACCTCGCCGGCGCCGCCCAGGAGATCGCGCGGCGCGAAGCCCTCACCCAGCCTACGCTGCACTCGATTCTCACCAACGTTCTGGTGGAGCACGGCACCGCGGCGGACTCGGCCAAAACCTTTTGCGAACGATTGGAGACGGCCGCCGCCCGGCCGCGCTTTCGCGCCATGCTGAACGCGGGCGAGGCCGCCATGAAGGCCGTGCTGGATCAGCAGCCGATTCCCGACGCCGCCGCCATTGCGGCGATGCTGAAGGGTTGGAGCAATCCCGACGACCGCAACGTCGCACCGCAGCGCTACGGCGTGCTGCTGACGGATATCGTCGGCTCCACCGAGATGACGCGCAAATTGGGCAACACCGCCGCCCAGCGCGCGCTCAGGGCGCACAATTCGATCGTGCGCGCGGCGCTGAAGCAGTTCCGCGGCGAGGAGATCAAGCACACCGGCGACGGCATCATGGCGGTGTTTACCAAAGCAGTCGACGCGGCCGAGGCGGCCATCGCGATTCAGCAGGATGTGTTCGCCTTCGGGCGCGACAACCCGGACCTGCCCTTCAAGGTGCGCATCGGCGTGGAGTTCGGCGAGGGCGCCAAGGAGGACGGCGAGTACTTCGGCCCGGCCTTCAGCGCCATCGAGGATATCTGCGCCGTGGGCGGCGGCGGCGACATCGTCGTCACGGCGGCGGCGCAAGACCTGGCCAAGGGCGCGAATCTCCGCTACGCGCCGGTGGCCGCGCAGGACGCAGGCAACATGAAGCTGTTCCGGTTGGCCTGGGAACCCAAGCGCGTGTTCAACGCGGCCCCCTTGGAGTATCGTCAGATCGGCGGTGCCCCCGGCAAGGACACCGCGGCCAAGCCCAAGCTGAAAGACGGCGAAGAGCCGGATTTCTAGTTTTTTCTGCGCTCAAAACATTCGTTGTCGCCCCACATGTTCCCCAAGACCTACCGCAAGTTCATCCTGACCAAGTTCGGTGACGATTTTCGCGATTGCACCGCTATCGTGGACACGCCCTGGCAGGATCCGGAAGAAAACGAGGTCGTCGTGCGCAACATCTACGCCGGGGTCAACGGCGTTTACGACTACAACATGATGCGCAACGCGGTGTCCTACATCAAGTTCGACGTCCCCACGGACTTGGGCATCGAAGTCGTGGGCCGCGTCGCCGCCGTGGGCCGCAACGTCAAATCAGTTAAGGAAGGCGACGCGGTTGCCACCTGGAAAGTGGGCAGCGGCTACCGCGACTATCAAGTGGCGCACATCGACCGCGTCTACCCCATCCGCGAACCCTCGCCGGAAATTCTCACGCTCATTCCCACGGGCGTGTCCGGCCTCGTGGGCCTGGAGCGCGTGGGCGAAATGGGCACCGGGCAAACCATCGCCGTGTCGGCGGCGGCGGGCGGCTTGGGCCACATCGTGGTGCAGGTCGCCAAGCGCGCCGGCAATCACGTCATCGGGCTCGCCGGCAGCGACGAGAAGTGCGCGCTAATCAAACAACTCGGCTGCGACCGGCCCATCAATTACAACGCCGAGGATGTCGACGCGGTGCTGAAAGCCGAGTACCCCCAGGGGCTCGACATCGCCTATGACTCCGTCGGTGGGCGCACCTTCGATACCTTCCTCGACCACTTGGCGATTCGCGGGCGGCTGGTGATCAGCGGCTACACCTCGGAAGTCGGCAAGCCGTTACAAATGGTTACAGCCCCGCGTCCCTGGACAAAACTCTATTTCAAATCCGCCTCCATTCGAGGATTCATCAACCCTCATTTCCAGGAATTTTGGCCCGAGGCCGCACACCGTTTGCTCGGCCTTTATTACGCCGGCGCGCTCACTGTTCTTGTGGACCCGACCCCCTTCGTCGGGCTAGAAGCCGTGCCCGATGCGGTGGCGTTCCTGATGGCGGGGCGCAACCGCGGCAAGATCGTCGTTAAGCTCGATTGATTTTCCGATGAACCGAGGAGGGACACACATGCTGAAAACTTTTCTGAAAACCGGCGCCGCCATCGCGGCGCTGTGCGGTTTCGCGGTGAGCGCGCAAGCCGCCATGCTCGACCTGAACACCGCCGAGGGCGTGGCGAAAGTCATGCGCAAGATGCAGTGCTCGCTGAAAGATAACGACCCCGTCACCTACTACTGGCACGGCACCGCTTTCGGCCGCGTCATGGGCCAAGCGGACAAAGTGCTGTTCAACGTCGACGGCATGAACATCCGCCAGTGCGCGACGGTGATGGATAAGGACAAGGGTTACGGTTACCGCCTGGTCTCGCGCGAACTGTTGCTCTACCGCGATGCGAAAACCGGCGAATACCTGCGTACCTGGGACAACCCCTACACCGGCCAGAAGGTCAATGTGCTGCATGTCGCCAACGACCCGGTCAACAGCCGCCCGTCCTTCGGCGTCAACCGCGAAGGCCAGCCCATGAAGTTTCCGGGCACCATCAGCGGCGGCCAAGTGTGGATGACCTCGACCATCCCGCTGTTCTACCACAACGTGCTGGGGGGCGATTATCAGAAGTATGTCGGCGGTTTCTATCACGCCACCGAGATGTTCAATTTCTTCGCCGACGAGAAAGACCTGCTGGATGGCAACAAGAACCGCGCCGACATGCGCATCGCATGGCAGCGCCTGTCCGATTGGTTGCCGTGGATGGAAATGAGCGGCCGCGACGGCATGTTCTACGTCAACACCGCCGGGCGCATGCTCAAGAAGCACGACGACATGCCCCAGCACATGAAGGACGAGATCGCCAAGAACTACCCCGAGTACAACCAACCGCCGCCGACGGACGACACCCGGCCCAACGAAACCAGCTGGACCTACTTCAAGAAGAAGGTTCCGGTGGAAAAGAAAGCCGGCGAGTAAACCGCAGGGCTCAGATACGGAAAACCCCGCTCGCGAGAGCGGGGTTTTTTGTTGAACACGGGCTTGACGGCTCATGAACCGGAGTTTCTAACTTCCCTTTGCCATGAGCGATCATCCCGACATGCAAGAGGCGTTCAGCGCGGCGGCGACGGAAAAGCTGCTGGCGGCGCAAATCCAGGAGCGCGTCAATGCGCGCGATTGGACGGGCGTTCTCACTATCTATGAGCAATTCGACACGGAACTAGCGCGGCCCGACCGTGCGGCAGCGGTGATGAATCACGCCGGTGTCGCGCTTCATTGGCTGGGCCGAGGCGCCGAGAGCCGCGCTCAGTTTACCCGCGCCGTGCGGCATGTCGATCGGCACAAGCTGCTGGAGGGAGCGGCGCTGACGGCGCGCACGCTCGAACTCGCGGTCATGGCGGCGATGGGGGCGCGCGATCTTGCCGCACTTAAGAACCTCATGACGTTCAAATTCCGCGCGTTTTTCGCCGAGCCCCGCGATATCACAGTTTCGCCGCTGAAGGATCTGCGCGCGTGGTGCGCCGAGAACGGGGTTGTGATCGACGAAATCGAACCCGCGCGCGACGTTGTACTCGACCCCTCACCCACGGCGCACAAGATGTTGCACTACCGCGCCGAGCCTTACTGGACGGCGCGCATTCCCGGCGGGCAGATCGTGGCTGGGTGGGATTTCGTGGCCTCGCCCGCAGGCGAGGTTTTGACCGGCGCCAGTTACTCGGGGCTCGAGCACACCTACGCCTTCATGCCGCACCTGTACTACCCCGACCTCCAGCATGTGGCCCATGCGTGGTCGGACGAACCCATCGCGGTCGACGCCGACGTTTTGCATCTGGGATGCCCCGAACGCTTCCATCACGGTCATTGGTTGGTGGATTTTCTGCCGAGACTGTTGGCCTGGCGGCGACCCGACAAGATCGCGGTCCCGGAAAACCTCCCACGCAAGCTCCGCGAGACGCTGACTTATTTCGGCGTCGGCCCCGACGACATGGTCGCCTGCGCGTTCGCCAAACGGCACCGTTTTCGCAGCGTGTTGGTTACGCATCCCGGGCATTATCTCATTCCCAATCCAACCAAAGTGCGATTCGTGGCCGAGTCCTTTGGCTGGAGGCCACTCGAAGGCGACGCGCCTGCGCGTCGGCGCAAAGTCTTCCTCACCCGCGCCTTAGGCACCCGCAACATCGTCAATCGCGATGAGTTCGACGCGCTGCTGGCCGAGTTCGACATCGAAACTATTGACGTAGCGCGGCTATCGATCGCCGAGCAAACCCAATTGTTCGCCGAAACCGGGTGCGTTATGGGCGTCTTCGGCAGCGACCTGTGGGCCATCTACCACATGAAGCCCGGCACTCACGTGATCGAACTCATCTGGGATGAAGCGGTGGATCAAATCTTGATCCGCGCCTGCGTCATACTTCAGATGAAACACGAATTTTTCCTCTGCCCGGTCGATCAGAGACCGGACGACGCGAACCGCAAGGTCGACCGCGATATCCGTGTGGATTGTGTCCGGCTCCGCGCACATCTGGCGGAAACGTTGGGCAAGTAGCAGTCGCTACTCCACGCTTTTTGCGATTCTAAACCCGTAGAGTTCGTGCCGGGTGGTGGCCGGGGCGAAGGCGCGGTAGCTCAGCCGCGCGAGCCAGGCGGCGTTGTCCCACGAGCCGCCGCGCAACACGCGCTTGGAGCAGCCCTCGCCGCCTTCGCGCGGGGCGGCGTCCATGGGCGCGGAGGTGTAATCGCGGTACCAGCAATCGGCGGTCCATTCCCACACGTTGCCGACCACGTCATGGAGCCCGAAGGCGTTGGCGGCGTAGCTCGCGACCGGGGCGGGTCCATCGATGCCGCGCGTGCCGCAGTCGAGGCAATGGGCGTGCGTGAACCCGATGTCATCGCCCCACGGATAAGCGGTTCGGGCCTGGGCGCGGGCCGCGTATTCCCATTCCGCCTCCGAGGGCAAGCGGTAGTCCTCGCCGGTCTTGGCCCGCAGCCAATCCACGTAGGCTTGCGCCTCGATCCAGCTCACATGCGTCACCGGCAGGGATTGGGTCTCGGACGCCGTCAGGGACTCGGGCGTGACCTCGGGCGGGATCGCGCAGGCGCGGTCGGCGACGCACGCCGCGAATTCGGCGTTGGTCACTTCGGTGCGGCCGATCTTGAAGGCCGCGACCTGAACATCGCGGATCGGCCCCTCGGACTTGGGGCCCGTGCCGCTGGAATCGCCCATGGCGAAAACACCGGCCGGCACCAGCACCAACGTGCGATCGATGGCGTCTGCGAAGCGCCGGCGCTCGTCGGTCATGGATTCCCAGGTCCTGCGCAAGCGCGCGGCGGTTTCCTCGGTGGTCTCGCCGGCTTGCGGGTCGATGATGAAGGGGGCGGCGGCGCCGAACTGTTGCTCGATCAGCATCTCGGCCTGGCGCAGATCGCGCACCTTGGCCGAGAGTGTCGCTTCGGCGTCGACCAACAGCGCGACGGCTTCGTCATAGCGGCGCCCGCGGATGTGGTCTTCGCTCAGGCCGATGCGGTTGTAGGCGTTCAAAACGTCAGGACTGTGAAACACGCGCGGTGTCACCAAATCGGCCAGGGCTTGATACATCTGCGCGGCGCGTTGGGCATCGGCCAAGGTCGGCAGCACGGGCCCCGCCACGTCGTCGGCCCGCGAGAGTTGCTCGACGGTGCCGAGCGTCAGGCGCGCGTCGGTGTTGCGCCGCTGCAGCCGCGCCTGAGCCTCGGCGAGGACGCCGCGCAGGGCCGTGGCGCGCTCATACAAGGCCTCGGCCTGGGGCTTGCGTGCCGTGTTGGCCCCGAGCGACGGCAGTTGTGCCAGCCATGCGTCGATGCGGGCTTGGTCGATAAACTTGGGCGCGGTCCAAACGCCCACGGCCGCGGCGACCGCGATGCCGAACACGCCGGCGGCGATTCTGGCGCCCCAACGGCTGCGCGACACGGCCGAGGCGTGATGCCAAAACTCGGCGATGGTCGCAAAGCGCGCTTCGGGGGCCAGCGACAACGCCCGCTCGACGGCGGCCAACAATGGCTGAGGCAGATCGGGCCGCTCCAAGGCCAGCAGGCGTCGGCCGGAACCCGGCGCCGCGCCGGTGGCAAGGTAATAGACCAGGGCCGCGACGGAATATTGATCGGCGCGCGCATCGATGGTCCCGGCCTCGGGCGTCTCGGCGCGCGCGAGCGCCAAGACTTCCGGCGCGATGAACGCGCTCATGTCCATGTCGGCGGGCAGGGTTCCGGCCAACACCGGCACCGCTTGGCCCATGAGGAAATCGCCGATCTTCACGCCGCCGCCCCGGCACATGAACACGTTGCGCGGCGTGAGATTGTAGTGGGGCGTCACGCGATGGGCATAGCTCAGCGCGGCACACAGCGCCTTGACGATGGCGAGAATGCCCTCGGCGGAACGGCGCGCGGCCGTGAGGCCCTGGCTCTTCAGCTTGATGGTCTGATCGGCCAGCGAGGGATCTTCGATCAGTTCCATCGCCACGAAAGTATGGCCGGGCGTTTCCACGGTCACGCTGTAGGTGTTGACGATGCCCGAATGCGCGAAGCTGTAGGTCTTGCTCACGGCCTCCATGAGGCGCTTGGTCGTGCCGGGCACCAGCAGCAATTGCGAGGCCATCACCTTGAGCGCGACGTCCTTGCCCCAGGTAAGGTCGAGCGCGCGAAACACCGCGGCGCGCGGGCCGAACCCGATGCGCGCGCGCACCACGTAGCGATCCGCCAACACGGCGCCTGGTTTGATGTCGAGCGCGGCGCCGGCGGGCAACGGCGGCGCCGATGTGCCGCCGCTGAGGGCCGCGTCACGCGCGGCATCAAGCTCGCGCATCTGGGCTTCCAGCGCGCGCTTTTCGGAATCGGAACGGGATGTGATCCACCGGCGCTCCAGCTTGCGCCGGCGCTCGGCATAATGGGTTTCGACATCTTCCGGGACGGCGCTGACCGGCAACCCCAAAATCGACAGCGCTTGATCGCGATCCATGCTTTCCATGGCGGACGCTCAAAAATATGCCCAGCCACTTCTTGGCTGCGGGGTGAGATTAACATAGCGCCGCCCGCGCGCGAGGGTGGGCCTGGAATCGGCGGAATTCCTGGGAAAATTTCCCATGGAAATCTTAACCTTTTGCGCGCAGGGCGGGGTTAACCCGCGCCGGATTCGCAGGGAGGCTTAAAGCTGCTCGAACAGCTCCAGCCAGGCCCCGCTGGGGGCACGCACCACCATGATGCGGACCTTGCCGTAAGGCGCGATCACGGCCTCGGTCATGGGGCGATGCGCGGTCACACCGCGCGCCGCGATTTGCTCGGCGTAAACTTTCAGATCGGGTACATGAACGCGATACGTGAGGATGCCGAGGTTGGGCGGCTGGGCGCGGTCGGAAAAATCACGGCCCGTGACGCCCTCGAAATTGAAAATCTCGATGGTGCCGCCGTCGGCCTCCTTGCCGAAGGCGAAGCTCGCGGCTTTTTCCTTCACCGCGCCGCTCAAGAGCAAACTGTTCGGCAAGCCCATGTTGTTGGAACCGTCGGGCGGCCAGGTGGGCGAGGCCTCCCACCGCACCACCCAGCCCAACTTTTCGACAAAGAAGTCGCGGCTTTCCTGATAGTCGCGCACCATCTGCGTGGCGTTGATGATGTGGCTCATGGTCTCGAAAGCCGGCTGATCGTCGTAGGGCTGGCCCACGCGCTGCAGCAGATTGATCACCACGCCGTCATGGCCGCGCAACAAGGCGCCGGCGTAATTCTTGCCGAACAGCGTGTAGCGGTTGGGATCGGCGAAACCCTGGAAGCCGTGATCGCGCAAGGCCTCGAACACGCCGTCCATGTCCTTGACCAGGGAGTTGAAGTTGAAAATGCCGCCGGTATCGAAGGGCCTGGCGCTGGAGCGCACCTGCACCTGAGCGAGCCCTTGAATGTTCACCAAGCGCAGCAGTCCTCGGTCGGTGCTGGGCAAGCCCAGCACGCGCTCGCGCATCGGCGTGCCGGGCGGCAAGCCCCAGGCGACGGCGAGGCTCGCGTCGGCCGCACCCTCGTGCTTGATCTCGTAGCGCGCCACTTGGCGGTAAACCTCCGTCGCGCGGTCGAGGTTCTTCACGCTGACGATGATTTCCTGCACGCCGCGGCGCTGGGACAGATCGATGGTCTGGGCCGAGGCGACAGTCGACATGGCAAGCAAGCTCCCGAGCAGAATCAGAACTCTCATTTGCTTGATCCGCAGTTTCCTACGAGGCTATTCCGCCACAAAGACTTATTCAATTTAACCTCTCCCTTGGGAGAGGTGGACGCCCCCGGGTCTGCGCGAAGCGCAGCCCGAGGACAGGCTCCGCGTCCGGTGAGGGTGTGTCGGTATTTGGTCTGCAGCCAGGAGCATCACGATAACTTCTGTAAACAACCCGCCCTCACCCCACCCTCTCCCACGGGGAGAGGGCTTTTTCGATGCAAAATGCCGCACAACCGCTCTTGGCTCTGCATTAGATCAACCCCAACTCAGACAGCCGCGCGAGGGTGCGGGCTTGGGCGTCGGCGAAGTGCGCGCGCTCGGGCTGCTTGACGGTACCGTCGGGATTCATCAAGGCGTTGGCCGTCTGAAACTTCGCGGCGGCATAGGACGCGGCGAAGGCATCGAAGCGCTGGCGCGAGAGAAAGTTGTTCATGCCGGGCTTGCGCCGCTCGCGCCGGAGCGCATTCAGGTCGATTTCGGCCATGGCGTTGGCGGTCTCGCCCCAGCCCGCCACCTTCAAGACCTGGCCGCGAAAGTCGATGATGCGCGAGGCGCCGTTGCCCGCGTCGGGCGGAAGGTCGATGTCGAGCAGCCCGCCGGTGTTGGCCGAGACGACATAGGCCATGTTCTCGATGGCGCGGGCGAGCTTGGCGACGTCCTTGAACGTTTGCACGATGCTGCCGTTCTCGCTGGTGGGATGAAAGAACACCTCGGCGCCGCGCATGGCGAAACAGCGCGCGATCTCGGGGTACAGGATCTCTTCCGAGGCGATGCCCGCGAGGTTGCCGATCTCGGTGCGCGCCACGGGAAACACGCCCTCGAGGCCGTAGAGGTCGAGATACTTGTCCCACACGTCGTGGGGCGTGGGCGCGAACATCGAATTGAGCCGGCGATAGCGCAGCACCACTTTCCCGGCCGGATCGATGATAAAGCACACTTGAAAGTAGAGCCCCGGAAAATGCTTGTCGGTTTCGTAGGCATTGCCCGCCAGGAACACGTTGTTGTCCTGGGCGATGCGCGCCATGCGCTCGTACTCGGGCCCGTCGGGATCCAGTGCGGCCTTGTCGGCCCATTCGGCCACGGATTCCTGTTGCGGATAGGACGTGAGAAAATATTCCGGCAGCACGATCAGCTTCAGCGACGGCCCGGCCCAGTGCTTGGTGCCGCGGACTCGAACGGCCAAATTGTCGATGGTTTCGTTGATGCGCGCGCGGGCCGAGGCGCGGTCCGGGCAGCGATTGACGGCTTTCACCGGCAACTGCAAGGCCGCGGCCGTGTAACTCGGCCCTAAAGTTGTTGTGTTGGACGTGTTCACCCGTGCCCCCTTATACGAATTGGCAGAATATGGGGCCGTTATCGCTGCGTAAACCTAGAAGCCGGCGCGCAGACCGATAGTGAACGTACGTGGACTCGCCACCGTGATCAGGCCATCGGCGGAGCGCCCGGCCTCGACGGTGCGGTCAAAAGCGTTTTCCAGGCCCGCGACCACGCCCACGGCCTCGGTGAGGCGCCATTCGCCGGAGACGTCGACAACCGCATAGCCGCGCAAGGCGCGCGCATTCAAATCGTCGTCGAATTGCTTGGAGGCGGCGCGCACTTGGGCATTCAGCGACAGCGGCTCAAGCGGCGTCCAGGCGAGGCCCACGCTGGCTTGATGGCGCGCGACTTGCGCCAGGCGCAGGCCCTCCAAGGCGCGCTGATCGGGGCTGCGGGTGACCTTGGGCGAGGTGAACAAATAACGCGCCGAGAATTTCAGTTCCGGCGACAGTGCCACCGTCGCATCGACTTCGATGCCGCTGGCGGCGATGCGATCCAGGTTCCGCCGCTGGCGCAGCACGCCGCCCACGGGCACGACCACGCCCGTGGCCGGGTCCAGCCCCGGCGTGGTGCGCAAGGTCACGTTCGCCACGCCGTCTTTCAGCCGCGAGCGGAAGTACGTCACGGCGACGACCACGTCGGGCGACGGCGTCCAGTCCACACCGATGTCGCCGCCCACCAGGCGTTCGAGCGTCAAGGCGGGATTGGCCTCGGTGATGTCGTTGCCCACGCGAAACGGCCGGTACAGCTCGTTCAAGGTCGGCAGGCGAAAGCCGGAATAGGCCGCAAGGCGCAGCGTGAGCGCCTCGTCCGCGTCATAGCGCAACCCAGCGCGGAAATTCCCCGCCACGCCGTCGCGCGCGGCAAAAGCATCGTTGCGCACGACAGCGCCGGTTTGAATGACGGACTCGACGCGCTGCCCGTCGGCCTGCCGCCAATAATCGAGCCGCGCGCCCACGGTGGCCAAGAGACGCGGGCTTGCTTGCCAGTTCAGATCTGCGAAACCTCCGACGAGAGTTTGCTCGCCCCCGGCCGCGCGCAGCCTTGTGAACCCGGCACCGAGATTTTGGAATCGTTCGTTGGTCGTGCCGTCAACAAAGCGCGCATCGGCGCCCGCATCGATGGATAACTCTTCCGTCAGCGTTTGGCGCAGGACGAGGTTGCCGCCGTAGGCCGTGGCGGGCACCGAGAATTGATCGAGCGAGGGCGTCGCCGTCGTGCGCGCGGCGTTCACGGCGGCGAAGACCGCGCGGAAGTCTTGGTCACGCGCGTAGAGGTTGGCTTCCCACGCCTTATCGTCGTCCTCGTGCACCAGCGAGACCGCCCCATCGGCAATCTTGGTTTTCGACACCGCGATGTCGATGCCGTTGACCAACCGGCTTTCGGAATAGTTGCCGACTAGGCGCAGGCTGGTGGCGTCGTCGAGCGCGATGTCGGCGCTCAAGGACCCCACGCCGCCCCGGTCCGCCGCGCGACGATCGACAACTCCGCGTTGATCCTTGCGGATCAGAAACGATCCGTCAGTGCGATGGCCATGGGCGTTGACCGAAACGACGGCGCGCTCCATCCGCGCAGCGGCGTGGGCCGAGGCATCGACGGAGTCGTTCGACCCCGCCGTGACGTCGGAGCGCATTGTGCCCGCTTGCGACGGCGCACGCGACAAGCGCACCACGCCCGCGAGCGCGGCATTACCCCAGGGCCCGGCCCCCCCTCCTCTGGTCAGCGTGGCCGCGCCGATATTGGCCGTGGGCAGGCGGCTCCAATCGACCCAGCCGCCGAAGGGATCGTTCTGCGGCACGCCGTCGAGCAACACCAGCGTGCGCCCCGCGCCGCTGGGACCCAGCCCGCGCAACGTCACGCCCTGGGTGGTGGGGTGCGAGGCGCGGCTTGACTGGCGGCGGAACAGCCCGAAGCCCGGCACCGCGCGCAAGGCCTCGTCCAGCCGTGCGCCCGGGATGCGGCCCAGCTCGTCGGCGGCCAGGCGCGTGCTGGCGAAAATCGGCTCGTTCACCGAGGGCGGCAATCGGCGGCCCGTGACCGTGATTTCGCTGATAGCGTCCTGCGCCTGGGCCGGGCCCGCCCCGAGCGCGAGAACGAGGGCAACACCCGTCTGTAACCAGTTCAAATTCATGGATTTTTGGCGGATTTCCGGGCCTCGAGTCAGGCGTGGCATGTGGCCGGTAACATATATAATGTGCTCAACCGAAGCGACCGGAGTCTTGCCCCCATCGCCCCACAAAAGGCCCCTCCCAACTCGACACCGGGGGCTCGGGGATGGCACGGACGCAAGACCCGAAAAAAGGACTCTTAGGGGTGCACATGCTGCGACCTGTGGTTGTTGGTCTGGCCGTCGTCCATATCTCGGCGGCGGCGGTGGCGGGAAATCTCGCGGCGCTGATCACGGGCGAGGACGGCAAGGCCATCGCCGAAGCCGTGGTCTATGCCCTGCCCGCCGCCGGATCGGTGCCGCCGCCCGCGAGCGCGGCCGCGCTGATGGTGCAGGAGAACCAGGAATTCGCGCCCTTCGTGCTGCCGCTTCAAATGGGCGCGGCGGTGGAGTTTCCCAACCGCGATTCCTTTCGCCACCATGTCTATTCGTTCTCGCCGGCCAAGCCCTTCGAGCTCAAGCTGTTCGGCGGCAACGAAAAGCAGGTCGTGACCTTCGACAAGGAAGGCGCCGTGGCGCTGGGCTGCAACATCCACGACAACATGCTGGCCTACATCTACGTCGTGAACACGCCCTACTTCGCCAAGACCAACGCCGAGGGCAAGGCCGCCATCGGCAACCTGCCCGCGGGCGCCTTCACCGTGAAAGTCTGGCATCCAAATCAGAAGGCCGGTTCCGGCGACGCCGGCCAGCCCGTGACCGTGGCCGCCGACGGAACGACGGAGGTCAAGAGCACCGTCGCGTTGAAACGCGACCGCAAGGCCAAGAAGCCCGGCGCCAAGGATCAAACCGACTATTAAGCCAGGCGCACCGCAGTGTTTCAAAAATTTCAAACCAAGCTTGTCCTGCTGTTCGCGCTGCTGTTCGCCGCCGTGCAGGGCGCGTCGTACCTGGCGGTGCAAGATACCGTGCGCGCCAACATCTTCGCCCAGGCCCGCGAGCAGCTCACGCGCGCCTACGGCGTGTTCGAGGTGAACTTCGAGGCCACCACGACGCGCCTGGCCGAGGGCTCGACCATCCTCGCCACCGATTTCGGCTTCCGCCAAGCCGTGGCCACCAACGAGCGCCCCACCATCATGTCGGCCATCGACAACCTGGGCAAACGCATCAAGGCCGACCGCGTCATCCTGATCGGACCCGACAACAAGATCATCGGCGACACCGGCTCGGCCAGCGACGCGGCGGCCACCGGCAACATCGTCTCGCTCAGCGGCGAAGGCACGGACTTCGCGTTCCCCGAGATGATCGCCGAGGCCGAGGACGAGGACCGCGCCGTGGCCATCACGGTGCTGAACGACCAGATCTATCAAATGGTGGTCGTCCCCATCCGCGCGCCCGACACCATCGCCTCCCTGGCCATCGGCGCGGACATCAACCGCGCCTTCGTCGACGACCTGGCCAAGCGCTTCACCGTGCCGCTGGACATCACCTTCGCCCGCTCGCAGCCCGACGGCACCTGGACGTC
>JANRJL010000053.1:0-4105 GCA_033763995.1 Rhodospirillaceae bacterium
GGAAAAGGAGTGGAAGATGGGGCCTCGTGAATGGGTGATGGCCAAGGCTCAGTTCGCCGTCATCTTCGGCGAGCGCTTCACAAGGGCCATGGCGGCCTGATGTTCAACCCGCCGCCCGCACACGGAAATCCTGACAGCCCCTTGCGGTTGCCGAGATTTCATCGGCCTCCAGCGAGCAGGCGAGCGGGATCGAGGACATGACCAACACCGTCGCAGGGATGGACGGGGTCACCCAGCAGAATGCGGCGCTAGCAGAGCAAAGCGCGGCTGCAGCAACGGCGTTGACCGAACAAGTCTTGGAACTCGATCGAGCCATCAGTGCCTTCCGGGTCACGCACCACCCGGGCGGACAGGTCGACGATAACGCTGCAGGGGCCGCCCAGGCCTCCACGGTCGCCGGACAGCCCACCTCGCGTCATCCCTTGGGGGGGCATGGCGCGTACGCGACCCGCGTTAGACTTCGCGCGTGATCTTGCCATCTCCAATTGGGGACATTCACATCCATGGTCAATGAACCAGTTCACCTCATTGAGGGCATTGCCACCGCGCAGATCAGCCTTTTCGGAATGCTGATCGATCACCTCGACCGCCAGGGAGAGATGGATAAGGCCAAGTTTCGCGACGAGATGGCCGCGGTTCTCCGAATTTCCGAGGCCAGGTCTCAGGTGCTCCAGCCACATCACCATATGATCTTCAAAGGCGTGATCTCATGGCTGTCGGCCCAACCACAGACCTGGACGCCGGTCGTTGTCGGTGGCTTCGAGCACCTTGAGCAAACCGCGACTGCGCCGGACGCGACTTGCGGTTTGGCCACCTCGTGCCCCCACAAGAGGGCATGAGTCTTCGCGGCGGTGGTTCATCGCGGACCTTGGGGAGCCTGGCGGATCACCGCGACGCGGCGATTGCCATCCCGATCCGCTTTAGGTCGGCAGTTCGCGCGCTCGGAGTTTGCGCCTTTCGCGAATGCAATGCGCGATTCATGGAATCGATGGCAGCAGCAAGCTAAGGGCGCAATCGTCGGCTTGGCACTTCGGACGTCCAAGCCTGTCGGCAACGGCGGTTGGCGCGGCCGACGGAGGCGGCCGCTGAAACACCTTCGTCTCGGCTGTCTTGCCGCTGGGCGCAGCCCTGGCCAGTCGAGGCGCTGAAGAAAGCCCCCCATTGATCGGTAAAGAAGGCCTCGACTGATGCGCATCGCGCTCACTGAGCCGACAATCCAAGCTGCCACGGGATGTGATCGACGCCGGCTCTCTTGAAGCCCCTGACCATGAATCGCCAAGAGGTCTGATCAAGGCTTTTGTGCATGCCATTTTCTGAAAAAACAGCCGAAGAGATTGCTGTCATTACCGATAAGGCGGTCGCGGCTATTCGTCATCACGGATCGCCAGCACACCCTCGCTCATTCGAAGTCTGGTTTCATCACTTCAGCGAAGGAATGCCGCATCTGAGCATCGCGCTGAAAAACGCGATCGCTGAAGGGAATGGGATCGTCGGCGCAACTGAGATCGAGCGCCTGCACAGATTTTACATTGCTTCAGAGCGAACGGGGATGGAGGCCGTCACCACGAGCGATCAGGTCGCCGAGGAAATTGCTCAGGTTGTCGTGCGCATCAACGAGGCCCTCAATGACAGCGACGGATACCACGCCGCAATGCAATCGTTGGGCAACCAAATTTTGTCTGGCACAGATCGCGCCAAACTGCGAGGTTGGATCGCGAATTTGTTACAAATATCAAATACTGCGATAGATCAAAAAAAGATTCTAGAATTAAAACTCAAGGAATCTTCAGCCCAAATAAATGAATTACATAATAATATTCAAATTATTAATATTAATGCAATAACAGATCGAATGACTGAGTTATTTAACCGTCGATACTTTGATAGAATATTAAGATCTCACATTGAGCGCGCTTCAGTTTCAGATTTCAGATTCGCCCTAATGATGGCCGATGTGGATTTTTTCAAGGGCTTCAATGACCTGCATGGGCATTTGACGGGTGATCTAGTACTTAGAGCCGTCGCTCACACATTAAAATCAAATCTCAATGAGACGGCAATCGTCTCCCGCTTCGGCGGCGAAGAGTTTGCGGTAATCCTGCCGGATGCGGACCTCCACCACGCGCGCGAACTCGCTGAGGCCGTCCGCACCGCGCTCGCTGCCCGCCAACTGGTCAAGAGATCCACGAAAGCAATGATTGGACGGGTTACGATATCCGTCGGCGTTACGGTTCATTCAAAGGGAGATACGGCCGCCTCTTTAATCGACAGGGCTGATCATGCGCTTATGATCGCCAAGCAAGAAGGGCGCAATCGGACTGTTGCCACGGGCGCATAAGCTGCCGGTTGGGTGGGAAGCGTGGCTACGTCCTCAAATCCGACGTCCACTTGCTAGGGGGCAACGTCAGCGCTCAAGCAGACAAAGGATGGCCCGTTGCTGACATCAATTATGTCTTTAGCGGGCGCTCAAATTGATGGATCGAGTACGACAACGGCCATGCTTAGTTATGATCCATATGCTTATGCCACACCGTCGCGGTTGCGCCGCTCTCCGCCAATAACTCTCGCATCAGCCTGATTACAAGCTAGGGGAGCGGACTCCCCCCTGCCTTGCAGCACCATCAATCTGTCTTCTCTCGCGGGCCGGTCACACGTCGCCCATCTGCGTCCGACTGGGTTGGAGGGCCTATGACGACCTGCGCAACACCTTTCAATCCTGGGCTGAATGTCTGGTTCCCGGCCGCGCCCGAACTTCAGCTTTTGGCGCTACAGGAGATGGCTCCGTGCGGATTCCCCCCCGCCCAGCAAAAAGCCCGCGCCACCCTTGCGGACGACGCGGGCTCGATGACGGTGGGGCCTGCGCTCAGAGCTGGGCGAGCAGGGCCTCGGCGCCGGAAATGTCGGCCTTGCCGGGGCCGTCCTCGACGTTCAGCGCGGCGACGACGCCGTCCTTGACGATCATCGCGTAGCGCTGCGAGCGGGTGCCCAGCCCGAAGCCCGAGCCGTCCAGCGAGAGGCCGATCGCCTTGGCGAAATCGGCATTGCCGTCGGAGAGGAACTCGATCAGACCGGCGCCGCCGGTGGCCTTGGCCCAGGCGTCCATGACGAAGACGTCATTGGTGCTGGTCACCATGATCGCGTCGATGTTCTTGGCCTTGATGTCGGCCGCCTTGGCGATGAAGCCCGGCAGATGGTTCTTGTGGCAGGTCGGCGTGAAGGCGCCGGGGACGGCGAAGAGCACGATTGTCTTGCCGGCGAAGAGTTCGTCGGTCGTCTTGGCCACGGGCCCCTCGGCGCCCATGAGCCGGAACGTCACCTGGGGAAGCTTGTCACCCACCTTGATGGTCATTGGCCTGTTCTCCGTGAAGGCTCGCGGCAGCCTGCCGCCCGGACCACGGATTAGGGCTTGGCGGCGGGGATGTCGAGATCGAGCCGCGTCTCGATCGCGAAGGGCTTGCCGCGCACGGTGATGATGAACGGGATCGGGCCAGCCGCGCCCTTGGGCCGGTCGACTATCCGCAAGAGCGCCACCGTCGTGCCGTCCGGCTGGGCGCTCAGGGTCGGCTTGCCGAAGGACCACATTCCGGCACCCTCGATGAAGACGTCCTCGACCTTGCCCTCGGGCGGGGCCTGCAGCACAAGGCGAAGTCCCGGCTCGATCGCGCCCTCGTCGAGCTTGACCTCCAGCACCGAGAGCCGGTTCCGGCCGGGGCCGAGCTTGACCGGCGCCGGCACGCGCGCCTCGAAGCCCTCGAGCCGCGGCGAGGTCACCGAGGTCACCCCCGGCTCCAGCCAGAGCCGCGTTTCGCTCTTCACGGGAATGCAGATCTTCTCGCAGACGGCGAAGTCGAGCTTCAGCACCAGCATCACCGGCTTGGCCGGGTCGGCCGGCTGGACCGAGACCGGGATCACCACCTCGCCGACATAGCCGAGCGAATGGCCGTTGCCGTCCTCGAAGCGCTCGGGCGTCGGCCAGCGCACGTCGAGCCCGCCGATATTGGTCGAGCCGCTCCAGTCGAACACCGGCGGCACGCCGAAATCGCCGGGGCTGCGCCAATAGGTCTTGTAGCCCGGCGCCATCAGGATCTCGACGCCGACGCGCTGC
>JANRJL010000060.1:0-71851 GCA_033763995.1 Rhodospirillaceae bacterium
GGCTCGCCATCGACGGCCAGATGCGCGTGATCCGCCCCGACGGCGCGCCCATCCCGGGCCTGTACGCGGCGGGCGAAGTGATCGGCGGCGGGGCCACGGGCGGGGCCGCTTACACCAACGGCAGCATGGTGACGCCGGCGATCACCTTCGGGCGCATGGTGGGCCAGAAGATCATCAAGCTGAAGGCGTGAGTTAAGTCCACTCAGCCGAATCAGATAGCCTCAGTAAACCTTCCTTTTTGGTCGCATTTCCCACGCCAAGTGGAAGGCCACTTCTCGGGGAAATGCTCTCGGCGCTTCTCACTTCGCCTGGTACTTGAGGAACGAAATCAAATCGGCGCGCATCTTGGCGTCCTTGATGCCGTGGATGATCATATTCACTTGCGTGCCCATGTTGGCCGGGTCCGAGAGATAGGTGTCGAGCGTCGCGTCGGTCCAGGTGATCTTGGAATTGCGCAACTGGTCGGAGTACTCGAAATTCTTGTCGCTGCCGGCCTTGCGCCCGAACACGCCGGCCAGCGACGGCCCGGTGACGATCTCGCCGGCCTTGAGGCTGTGGCACGACTTGCAGGAGATGTTGAAGGCCGCGCGCCCGGCGCCGATGTCGAGCCGCCCGCGTTCGTCCTCCTGGCCGCGCGCGCCGCGGGCCAGCATCAGCACCACGGCCAGGGCCAAGGCGAAGAGCACCCAGCGCATGGCGTGGTGAAAATGAACATGCGTCATGACGGCCTCCCCGGATTTTGAACACGGGCATGAGACCGCGCCCCGCTCATGGAGGCATTGACCGGGGTCAAGGATGAGCATTTGCCCGAGAAGTGGGTGCGGCTGCGCCGCCAAATCAAGATCAAGGGCGCGTCGCGCCCGGGCACTTGGCGTGGCAAATGCGACCAACAATAATGAGTTACAAGGGCCTTCGCGCCGCGCACCCGGCGTGCTCGCGCCCGTTGGCGGCGGCGCCCAGGCGCTGCAGGCCGAAGAATCCCGCGCGCTCCACCGCGAAGCCCGCGCGGGCGCACTCGCGGGCGAGAATCTCGGCATCGAGCGTGTTGAGAAACTTGGGCCCCGCCCCGCTGTCGGTGTTGTTTTGCCGGTAGCGCGCGAAATCGGGGATGAAACCGGGCCACGCATCGCCCTTGGCCTTGGCGGATTCGTAAACGGGCGCGATTTGGTTCCAGCCGGGCATGTAGGGCGTGTCGGCCACGACGAACAGCCGCCCGCCCGGCACGAGCCAGGTGAACATCGCGCCCAGAACGGCGCGAATATCATCGCCCGACAGAAAGTGGATCACGCGCGAGGCCAAAATGGCATTGAAAGAACCAGGCGGAAACTGAACGTCGGGCAGCGTGCCCACGACGGTGCGCAGCCGCGATTTTTGCTCCGGCGGCGCGCGCTCGGCCAGCACCTCGAGGTGACGCGGCTCCATGTCGCAGGCGCACATGCGCGCACCTTGGTCGAGCGCCGCCAGCGTCGCGATGCCGTAGGCGCAGCCCATGTCGAGCGATTCTCCGGGGGCGCGCGCCGCCGCGTCGACGAAATCCTGCGCGAAGTCGTCCAAGGCTTCCAGCATGAACCCGCGCCCGTTGAGCGTCGGGACCGCGCCGGGAAACTTCGTGGCGGGCAATGCCGTGGGCATGGCTCGGGGCTCGCTCAATACGGCGCGACCTGCACGGGACTTGTATAGAACCGGTCGATCACCCGCCGCTCGTAGGCCTCGGGATCGCCCATGATGCGCTGATGCGTGTTGGCCCCGTTGGTGGCGGCGTAGATGAACGTGCGGCCTTCGGCCATGCGGTCGAACACTTCATTGGCGTGATCGGCGGGGGTGTTCTGTGTCGTGGCGCCCACGGGCAGCGAGCGGGTCTGCACGCCGCCCGTATAAACGCTCGCGACCAAAATCGGCTCGCGGTCGGTTTCCGCGCGCAGGCCCGCCGTCATCATCATCGCCGCCGCCTTGGAGGTGGAGTAGCTGGTGAACTCGGGCAGGCAGAACAACGCGGCGCTGGAGAGAATATTGACGATGGCGCCGGGTCGTCCGGTCTCCTGGGCATTTTTGAGGATAGTGGGAATGAACAGCCGGGCCAGTTCCGCCGGCGACCAGCAATTGGTGTCCATGGCGCGCTTGATGTCGTCGAGATTGCCGGCCGAGCGAAACCGGCGCTCCTCCGCGCGCTTCAAGTCGCCGGGATAGGCCGCGTTGTTGATCAGCAGCGTCAGGTCCTGGGCCTGGGCGGCGGCGGCGCGGCGGTGGGTGTCGCTGGTCACATCCAACTCCAGCGCCACGACGCGCGCGGGATCGAGCGCGGTCAGTTCCGGCAGCGTCTTGGGGTCGCGCGCGGTCGCGTAAACCCGCTTGGCGCCGCGCGCCAGCAGCACCTCGACGAAACCCAAGCCCACGCCGCGGTTGGCCCCCGTCACCAGGGCCACGCAGTCCTTCACCTTGAACGCCTTGTGGGGCGAGGTCATGGGCGACACGCCACTCGCGGGCGTTTGCGCCAGAACGGGCGTTGCGGAGGCGGCAACCGCGAAGCCCGCCAGAAGATCGCGGCGATCCATTCTGTCACCTTGGGCCATCACGTCACCTTGGGTTTGATGTTGGCGTTGAGGCGGAAGAAGTTGGCGGGGTCGTACTTGGTCTTCAGCGCCACGAGGCGTTCGTAGTTGGGCCCGTAGTTGCCCTGCACGCGCGCGGCGCTGTCGTCCATGAGGCTGTTGACGTAGAAACTGTTGCCCGAAAATTTCTCCAGCCGCGCCCAAAAGGCCCGGCCCCAGTCGCGCACGCTTTCGCCTTCGGCCATGGTGGTGCCCTCGCCGCCCACGTCGATGTTGTGCATGGCCGCGCGGTGCGGATAGGCCGTGGCGTCGGCGGCGACGCGGTTGATGGCCCCGCCCATGAGCAACAGCGTCGCATGGGTGCCGGGCTTGGGGTTGGCGACGTAATAGTCGAACATGGCGTCGATCAGCGCCGGGCCGGTGGAGGCTTCGTCGCCGCCCAGCATGCCGCCCTTGGCGTAGTGGAACTCGCCGGGCATGGTGAACTTGTCGATGCTGCTTTGCAGGTCGACGTAGGTCATGGTGTTGCTGCGCGTGCCGGTGGCCTTGGCGAAACCGCCCAGCACAGCCAGGGTCTTCTCCGCGTCCGTCGGCGAGCCCAAGTAACTGCCCGAGACGCTGGCCGTCACCTCGCCCTTGGCGTTGGCGTTAAGATTGCACGTGAGCCACAGTTGGTCGGGGGCCTTGGTGTGGCCGTAGTCGAAGTAGTTGCGGATGACGGTTTTGGCGTCGGCCTGGGCGAAGCTGAAGGACTGCGTCATGACCGGATAGGCGTAGTCGTGCAGCCGGAACTTGAACATGGTCACGATGCCGAAGTTGCCGCCGCCGCCGCGCACGCCCCAGTAGAGGTCCTGGTTCTGCTGGGCGTTGGCCGTGACCACGCGGCCGTCGGCGGTGACCAGTTCCACCTCCAGCAGGTTGTCGACCGCCATGCCGAACTGGCGCTGCAGGCGGCCCATGCCGCCGCCCAGCGTCAAGCCGCCCACGCCGGTGTGCGAGACCACGCCGAAGGTGCTGGCCAGCCCCGCCTTCTGTGCCGCGCGATCCACGTCGCCCAGCAAGCATCCGCCGCCGACCTTCACAGTTTTCGCGGCGGCATCGAGCGACACGGTGTTCAGCGGTGTCAGGTCGATGACCAAGCCGCGCTCGACCACCGACTGGCCCGAGATGGAATGCCCGCCGCAGCGCACCGCCGTGAGCAGGTTGTGATCGCGCGCGAATTTGACGGCGGTGACCACGTCGGCCGTGGAGGCGCAGCGCGCGATCAGCGCCGGGCGGCGGTCGAACATGGCGTTCCAGATCTTGCGCGCCGCGTCATAGTCGGCATCGCCCGCCCGCAGCACCTTGCCCGCGAGCGACTTGGCGAAGGCGGCCACCGTGCTCTCGCCCAGGGTCGCCTCGCCGCCCGTGAGCGTCACGGCGGGCAGATCGGCGGCCCGCACCGGCCCGCGCGCGAAGGACACCGTCAGCCCCGCGCCCACGGCGCTGCCCAGCAACACGCGGCGATTGATCGAACGGATCATGAAATGCTCCCTGCCCTGCGAGGTGTGCAGCTTAGCAGAGGGGCGGTTGCCCATGATAAACGAAAACTCCTGCCGTGTTCGGCAGGCATGCAAACCCGCTGCCCTTTAAGCCAGCATCTTGCCGACCTGCACATTATAATGTACATACCGAGGGCATGCGTGCTCAAGGCCCAAAGTTTCCGTTGATGTTTTATCGCACGGCAACGGGCACGGAGCCGGTTCGAGAGTGGCTGCTTGCGCTTTCGGATGAAGATTGCGACGCCATCGGCGCGGACTTGCAGCGCGTTCAATGGCGCTTTCCCATCGGCATGCCGCTGTGCCGCCCGTTGGGGCAAGGGCTTTAGGAAGTGCGCACGACCCTTCCCCATGGCGGCATCGCGCGGGTCATGTTTTGCGTTTTCGGCCTGCAACTGGTCGCGCTGCACGGGTTCATCAAGAAGACACGCGCAACGCCTTCGAGCGACATGGCGCTTGCACGTCGTCGAAAGTCGGAGATCGAAGGATGAAGAAGAATAAGCATATCGGTTCATCGCTTGACAGTTTTCTCGCCAAACGTGGTGTGTTGGAAGCTTTCGAAGCTCAGGCCGTGAAGGAAGTCCTTGCGTGGCAATTGGGGCAAGCCATGAAGGCCAAGAGCATCTCAAAGAACCGCATGGCGACCTTGATGCAAACCAGCCGAACCCAAATCGACCGGTTGCTGAAGCCTGATGATGGCAACGTGACGCTCGCCACGCTGCAACGTGCAGCAGCAATCGTCGGGCGCAAAGTCAAGCTGGAGTTGGTGTAACAAAGCCAGGGCCTTCATGGTGTCGCGAACATCGCGCGAGGTTCATGCCGCCGAGTCGCCGATGGAGCGGATCGTCACGATGCTCGTGACCTCTTGCGGCGCGAATCGAGAATGAACTTCCTAGGCAACCTTCAAGTGGCAAGCAACGCCGCGACCGCGCGATTCAGCTTCTTGGCGAAGGGATTGACCACCGTGACGCCGCCCCACGCGAAGCCGTCGGCCATGTCCTCGGACAAGAGAAACCGGCACCTCGCCTCGGCCGCGACGCTCAAGATCAACGCATCCCAGATGGCGAATTTATGGCGCACGGCGATATCGAGGGCCTCGGAAAAGGCCACCGCGGTGTTTTCGGCCACGACACAACTGTCCTGCCACTGCAATACAACGGATCGCGCATCGAGCGGCGACATGCCCCCTTTGCGAATCAAGACAGCGAAGAGTTCAACCAACGTCTGACGAGGTAAAATGCGTCTATCTTGAGAAATCAGGTTGACGATTTGCCGTGCCGCGCGAGCCTTCACCGCGTCGGACTCCGATGAAGAGCGCCCTTCCATGTAAACGAGGATGTCGGTGTCGATCGCGACACGCATGACGGCTACTTCCAGGGCTTGCGCTCGTGAATTTCCTCGCGTGTCCAGCGCCCGATGATCTTGACGGGTTGGCGCTCCAGTCGCGCCATGAGTTTCGCCCATGCCCGCATGCGTTTTTGGTTGTCGGCATCGTCAACCGGCGAAATCTTGGCGACGGGCTGGCCATGGGAGGTGACGATGATCTCCTCTCCTCCTTTGACACGACGCAGTACGCCGGAAAAATTCCGGTTCGCTTCCGACGCGGTCATTCGTTTCTGCGTGCCCATGGTGACAACCTAAAATTACCTATTTTCACTACTTTTATTATAAAGTGCGGGGCACATCGTGTCGAGACCGGCAACAAAAAAGGCCCCAGCTTTCGCCGGGGCCTTTAGGTTTCGCGAAACTCTCGCGTGATGCTTACGCCGCCAAGATCGCCAGCAGCAGGATGGCGACGATGTTGGTGATCTTGATCATCGGGTTCACGGCCGGACCGGCGGTGTCCTTGTAGGGGTCGCCCACGGTGTCGCCGGTCACGGCGGCCTTGTGAGCGTCCGAGCCCTTCTTCATGCCGTCGCCCAGGTAGCCGTCCTCGATCAGCTTCTTGGCGTTGTCCCAGGCACCGCCGCCCGAGGTCATCGAGATGGCGACGAACAGACCGGTCACGATGGTGCCGAGCAGCATCGCACCCAGCGCCGTGAACGCTTGCTCCTGCGTGCCGACCGCGTTGACCACGAAGTACAACACCACCGGCGAGAGCACCGGCAGCAGCGAGGGCACGATCATTTCCTTGATCGCGGCCTTGGTCAGCATGTCGACCGCGCGGCCGTAATCGGGCTTCGCGGTGCCTTCCATGATGCCCTTGATCTCGCGGAACTGGCGGCGCACTTCGTTCACCACCGAGCCCGCCGCCCGGCCCACGGCCTGCATGCCGAGCGCGCCGAACAGGTAAGGCAGCAATCCGCCGATGAACAGGCCCACGACCACATAGGGATCCTCGAGCTTGAACTGCACGTCGAGGTCCGGGAAATAGTGCTTGAGGTCCTGCGTGTAGGCCGCGAACAGCACCAGGGCGGCCAAGCCCGCCGAGCCGATGGCATAGCCCTTGGTGACGGCCTTGGTGGTGTTGCCCACCGCGTCCAGCGCGTCGGTGGACTTGCGCACTTCCGGCGGCAGGTGCGCCATTTCGGCGATGCCCCCGGCGTTGTCGGTGACCGGGCCATAGGCATCGAGCGCCACGACGATCCCGGCCAGGGCCAGCATGGTGGTCGCCGCGACGGCCAGACCGAACAATCCCGCCACGCTGTAGGAGGCGATAATGCCGCCCGAAATCACCAGCACCGGCAGGGCGCAGGCTTCCATGGAGATCGCCAGGCCCTGGATGATGTTGGTGCCGTGGCCGGTCTTGGAGGCGTGGGCCACCGACCGCACCGGGCGGAAGCCCGTGCCGGTGTAGTACTCGGTGATCCAGATGATCAGGCCCGTCACGACCAAGCCGACGAAGGCGCAGGTGATCAGGTCGGTCGATGTAATCTCGAGGCCGCCGGTCGCCGTCACGGGTTCGGCGAACATCATCTGGGTGATCACCACGATCAGGATGGCCGAGATCACGGCGGTGACGATAAAGCCCCGGTAAAGTGCCGGCATGATCTTGCCCGACGCACCGATGCCCGAAAAGAACGTGCCGATGACCGAGGCGATGATGCACACGCCGCCGACGACCAGCGGATAGAGCATGGCCGTGGTTTCGGCCGCGCCGTCGAAGTAGATGGTGGCCAGCAGCATGGTGGCGACGATGGTCACCGCATAGGTCTCGAACAGGTCGGCGGCCATGCCGGCGCAATCGCCGACGTTGTCGCCCACGTTGTCGGCGATCACGGCCGGGTTGCGCGGATCGTCCTCGGGAATGCCCGCTTCGACCTTGCCCACCAGGTCGGCGCCCACGTCGGCGCCCTTGGTGAAGATGCCGCCGCCCAAACGCGCGAAGATCGAGATCAGCGATGCGCCGAAGCTCAAGGCCACCAGGCCTTCCAGCACCTTGCGCTGGTCGATGCCCATGGACTTGAGCACGAAATAATAAGCCGCGACGCCCAGCAGGCCCAAGCCCACCACCAGCAAGCCGGTGATGGCGCCCGATTGGAACGCAACGTCGTGGGCGGGCTTCAAGCCGCCGGTCATGGCGGCAGCCGCCGTGCGCACGTTGGCGCGCACCGAGACGTTCATGCCGACATAGCCGGCCGCGCCCGACAGCACCGCGCCGATGACGAAGCCCACCGCCACGGTCACGCCCAGGGTCGCGGCCAGGATGATGGCCACCACGATGCCGGCGATGCCGATGGTGGTGTATTGACGGTTGAGGTAGGCGCCCGCGCCTTCCTGAATGGCCGCGGCGATTTCCTGCATGCGCGCGTTGCCCGTGGGCAGCGCGATAATCCGGCGCGTCGCATAGGCGCCGTACAACACCGCCAGCACACCGCAGGCGATGACCAGAGTTTCCAGAGAGCTCATGTTTGCCCCTTAATTGAGTGCCCCAAGCTTGACCCGTCCGGGCGATTCGGCGTTGGCTACCGAGATCGCCGGGAAGGTAGAAAGAGTATTAAATTCAGTGCTTTGGACGGCGTTCTTGAATCGCCGTTTTCGAAAGCGGGCGCACGATGCCAGAAGCCTTGAAGGGACGCAACACCATTGCGTCGGGGCTGGCTCGAAAGGCAAGAAATCTATTTGTAGAGCGTTTATACGGGAAAAGCGCCCACGTTGCGATAGCTAACGGCGCTCGGGAAACGGATGAACTGCGTCTTTGATATCCACAGTTCTTTGTTTGCTTCGCTCGTCGAGTTCTTTCAACAGTCGCACTACTTCGGCAGAACGTGTGCCTTCGTTTGTCTTGAGTACCGGCAAACTAGGAACAGGATTAGTAGCCGACAACAGACTGTCGACAATCCGCTGGCGTTTAGCATTATCCAGTCTCATTTCAACATCGCTCATTTTACATCACCATGAGCAGCACGATTTAATCTTGCGAAGTACCGAGGATTCATCTGCGGATCAAAGTAGTGCTTACGCTTAATCCATATAAACCCGTCGGTTTTGCTTATCACTGCTACGTCAACTGCTCCGCTTACACTCTCGGTTGGCTCGGTAACTTTTTCCTTAAGCGATTCAAGTTTAATTAGAGTTTCGCCCAACTCTATCATTTCGTCTACAGGTAGCGCCTCAATAACACGCAGTAATGGCCAATAATTTCTGTCTAAATTGGCTGAAACGCTAGCTTTACGAAATAATTCTGTCGCTTGTGTAATATGGGCGTCTTCATTGGGAAGGCTGCTTAATTTGAGTTCATTTTTTATCGACTCGGAATAGCCACGCAACGACTTACGCGACGCTTCAACGAATATGTCAAATGCACTTAAACTAAAACCATTCTCAATGGTTTCTATCATACGTGTCGAAGCAAATCCCAGTAGATGCGCAGACCTTTCGACGGTAACTGCTTGTTGCCGTCTCGCCTCTTTCCATAATGATCGTGCCCCTAAAAGCCCAAAGCAACGGTACTCTGAAAGTTTCGGGAAGAAGTCTTTATCTCCATAACCCGCAATAACAATACCGGTGCTATTGTCGTCCAGGAGACGCTCATATTCGCGGTAGAGAAGCTTAATCGCTGCAATAGAGAGTGATTGGAAATTAATGCTCCCCCAAGGGTCTTCAGCAGGAAATACAGCCTTTAACTCATTTGCGACATCACCGGATGTCGTTGCCAAAACTTGGGCTACTTCAACCTGATTAAATGGTGGCGCCAATTGATTGTTCTCGTATGCGGCTGACGCGGTATCAACAAAGTCGTTTATTGCGACGGCCTGCTCACGAACTTCTTTAGCCCCAGTATACCCTGGGCTGGTCATGGCTTGTTTCAGTATGCTGTAAGCGGCTGTTGAGATATGGCGCTTAAGAGCAGCTTGCCGATCTCCTGCTGGAAACAAATCATTGTGTGCATCAATAAATGTAAACAGTTCGTTCGCATATCCTTGGATATCGTTAAACGACTTCTTACCCAACTCCGTTCGGAAAAGTTTGATCAATAGTTCCCAAGGCACCCTCTCAAGATTCGCGTTTCCAAAAGTCATCAAGCCTACAGGTCGATGCTCTGAAAGCTGAATAATCTTGTTCTCACCTTTGAAATACCTTTTCTCCTCTTTGCCGTTTATTGTGTAGGTAACCGTTTGTGCGCTATCTGCTGCGAGAACGACGCAGCGCCGATTCATTATTGCGACTTCAGAGGTCATGATTCTCGGCCCCTACTTCAAAGCGCCGAATTTCTGCTCGAAGACGTTGATCAGCAGTACGTCCACCACCTTGTCGCCGTAGAGGCGCTTGCTCATGGCCACCAGCCGCTTCTTGATCTCGCGCAGGTCTGGCAGTTCGTCCTTGGCCAGCTTCTTTTCGAAGTACGGGATGAATTCCTTGATGATGGCGCTTTGCAGCCGGGCTTCGCTTTCCTCGATGGCCTTCTTGGCGTCGTTGTCGGTGACCCAAACGCGGACGCTGAGGAAGACGCGGTTCTTGATCTGACCATCCACCAGCACCGGGATGATCATGTCGGGCAGATCGACGAAGGTGATGACCGAGGCCGGCGGCACGAAAACCTTGCGGCTGGCGTCCGCCTTGCCGGCGGCCATTTCGGCGGCGCTGCCCTGGACCTCGGGCTTGAAGGGGTTGGGCAGCACGCCCAGCATGATCAGGCCCCCGGCCCCGCCGCCGCCGACCAGGATCAGCAGAATGATGATGACGATGACGCGTTTCATGATGGCCTAGAGTCAAATTCGATCAAACCGAAGCACAACGCCTCAGAAACTTACTCTTTTTGGTCGCATTTTCCACGCCAACCGGTTCCCACTTGTCGGGAAAATGCTCCGGTGGCGCCTACCGATGCCTGTAGCCCGGCGACGATAGGGCAATTGCAGCGCCCTTGTCATCCAACACCGTGACGCCCGATCCGCCCTCAAACCGGCCGATGTCGGTCACCGGCACGCCGACCCGCCGGCCGTGGGCCAGCGTCGCGGCGATGTTGGCCGGCGGCACGGCAAAGGCCAGCTCGTAGTCGTCGCCCCCCGTGAGGATGCGCGTGATCGCCGCCGGATCGCGCGCCACCACCGCGCGCGCCGCCGCCGACAACGGCACTTTGGACGCCTCGATCACGGCCGCCGCGCCCGACTGCGCGCAGATGTGGCCCACGTCGGCACAGAGGCCGTCGGAGATGTCGATGGCGGCGGTCTCACGGCCCGCTTCGGCCTGGCCGAAAGCCACGCGCGGCTGCGGCAAGCGGTAGCGGTCGATCAGAAATTCGCGGTCGGAGGGATTCAAGAACGCATGCTGGCCGTTGATCACGTCGAGGCCCAGTGCCGCGTCGCCGATGGTACCGGTGACGCACAGGTGATCGCCCGGCAAGGCCCCCGAGCGGCGGATCATGGCGCCGGTTTTGACCTCGCCCAGGGCGGTGATGGTGATCGTCACCGGTCCCGGCGTCGCCACCGTATCGCCGCCCAGCAGCGGACATTGGAACGCCCGCACGTCGTCCGCGAGCCCGCCGACGAAGGCGCGCAGCCAGGCATCGTCGCAGGCCTCGTTGATCGCCAGCGCCATGAGAAAGCCCACGGGCTTGGCGCCCTTGGCCGCCAGGTCCGACAGGTTCACCCGCAGCGCTTTGCGGGCGATGTCGCCGGGCGGGTCGGAGCCGAGAAAATGCACGCCCGCGATCACCGCATCCTTGGTGAGCACCAGGTCATAACCGTGGCGTGGCGTGAGTGCCGCGGCATCGTCGGTGAGGTTGAACGCGCCGGGGGCGCCCTGGCTCAACGGGGCCAGGAGTTGGGCGATGAACTCGAATTCGCCCAGCCGCGTCATGATTTTGATTCCAGGCGGCCGAGCGCGCGGGCGACGCGGTCGAGCACCGCGTTCACCAGGCGCGGCTCGGGCCCGGGATAAAACGCATGGGCGATGTCGACGAATTCCGAGATGGTCACGCGCGGCGGCACGTCGGCGCGGACCAACAATTCGGCGATGGCGGCGCGCAAAATCGACTTGAGCAGAATTTCCAGCCGATCGGCGGGCCAGTCGGCCGACAATGAACTGGCCATCATGGCGTCGATCTCGATGCGCCGGGCCTCGAAGCAGCGCACCAGGTCCACCATGAGGCCGGTATCGGCCGCGCACAAATCGACGAATTGCTCCTGCGCCGTGGCGGGGTCTTCGGTGATGGCGATGCCGCCCTGGCGGCCCACGATGAAGTCCTTGAGCACGTCGTCGGACGACGCTTCGGTGAGTTCGAGTTGGTACAGGGCTTGGACGGCGGCCAAACGGCCGCTGGCGCGCGCCGCTCCCTTGGCTGCGGCTTTGGCCGCGGCCTTGTCGGAACGCGCAGGCGAGCTTTCAGTCTGCGCCGACATGGGCGATCCACCTGTCAAAGAGCCAAGAACCGGGGCCACTGTATAACCAAAAAAGCCGGATATATGGCCCGTTCTTGTTTGGTCGCATTTTCCAGGCCAACCGCCCGGGCGCGAAGCGCCCAAATCAAAGTATCTGGCGGCTCCGCCGCCGGGCACTTGTCGGGAAAATGCTCCGCCTTATAACCCGAAGCCGCGCTTGATCTCAATCATGCGCAAACAGGCCCGCGCGGCCCGCCCGCCGACGTCGTCGGCGCCCTTGGGGTTGGCGCGTGCCATGGCCAGTTCCCAGGTCGGGCAGGTCAAGATGCCGTTGCCCATGGGCATGGCGAGGTCCAAGGCGACGCGGGTCATGCCCGCCATGGCCTCGCGGCAGACGTGCTCGTAATGGTCGGTCTCGCCCTTCACGGCGCAGCCCAACACCACGATGCCGTCATAGCGCTTGGATTTCTTCTTTGCTGAAAATGCCATTTGCGCCGCCGAGGGCAACTCGAGAATGCCCGGCACGGTGATGACATCGTGGGTAGCCTTGGCCTTCTTGAGCGCGGCCTTGGCGCCGGCCAGAAGCTGGTCGGCGTTCTCGTCGTAAAAGCGCGCTTCGATGATGAGGACGTGGGGTTTGGCGGGCATGGCGTGGCAAAGTCCGAACAATAAAACTCAATTGTCATCGCCCGGTTTAACCGGGCGATCCAGGGTTTTTTTGGTTTATAAACCAGAAACGAGAAACACCTGGATACCCCGCTGCGGGCTTTGTTTTTTCGGCCGCGCTTTGCGCGGGCCGGGGCGCGGGGTATGACAGCAGTGGGTTATTCACGGCAGCGGAATTTTGCGTTGCTCGGCGATCTTGAGGCCGTAGCCGTCCAGGCCGACGATGTTCTTGGAGGTGTTGGTCAGCAAGATCATCGAGGTGACGCCGAGATCCACCAGAATTTGCGCGCCGACGCCGTAGTCCATCAGCCGCGCCGGACCGTCCTCGCCGCGCGCGCGGGCCTTGATGCGCTCCGACAGTTTCGTGCTGGGCGGATCGCGCAGCACCACCACCACGCCGCGCCCGTGAGCCGCGATCATGTCCATGGCCTTGTGCAACTCGCCGGTCTTGGGGTTGGTGGCGTCCCAGAACAGGTCGCTCATGACGTTGACTTGGTGCATGCGCACCATGACGGGGTCCCCGCCGGTCACGTTGCCCTTCACCAGGGCCACGTTCTCCATGCCCGACATGGTATCGGCATAGACGCGCAGCATCCATTGCCCGCCGTGCTTCGACGTGAACGGCGCCTCGGACTCCACGCGCACCAGACGTTCCGTGCGGCGGCGATAGGCGATGAGGTCTGCGATGGTCGCGACCTTGATGCCGTGCAACTGCGCGAACTTCACCAAGTCCGGCATGCGCGCCATGGAGCCGTCGTCGGCCATGATCTCGCAAATCACGCCGGCGGGAATGAGGCCGGCCAGGCGCGAAATATCCACCGCCGCTTCCGTGTGCCCGGCGCGCACCAAGACTCCACCATCCCGCGCCATGAGCGGAAACACGTGGCCCGGCGTGGCCAAGTCCTCGCGCGTGTGATTGGGGTCCATGGCGACCGCGATGGTGCGGGCGCGGTCGGCCGCCGAGATGCCGGTGGTCACGCCCTCTTTCGCCTCGATGCTGACGGTGAAGGCGGTGGCATGGCGGGTTTGGTTGTGGGTGGTCATCATCGGCAGGCGCAGTTCCTCGCAGCGCTTGCGGGTCAGCGCCAGGCAAATCAGCCCCCGGCCGTGCTTGGCCATGAAGTTGATGACGTCGGGCGTGGCCATCTGCGCCGGGATCACCAGGTCGCCCTCGTTCTCCCGGCCCTCGTCGTCCACCAGGATGAACATCTTGCCGTTGCGGGCGTCGTCGATGATGTCCTCGATGGACGACAAATAGTCGGCGTAGGTCACGGTTTTATCCACGGCTAAGTCTCCAAGAGACGTGCAACATATCGCGCGATGACGTCGATTTCCATGTTGAGCCGGTCGCCCGCCCGCAGGGCGCCGAAAGTGGTCACGGCCTGGGTATGGGGGATGATGTTGACGCCGAAGGTGGCGCCCTCCACTTCGTTGACCGTGAGCGAAACGCCGTCGAGCGTGATGGAGCCCTTGGCAGCGATGAACTTCGCCAATGGCGCGGGCGGCTTAATGGTGAAACGCTTGGAGCCGCCGTCATCGCGCACCGCGACGACTTCGGCCACGCCGTCCACATGGCCCGAGACCAAATGCCCGCCCAGCTCATCGCCCGCCTTGAGCGCGCGTTCCAGGTTGACGCGCGTGCCCTTGGCCCAGGTACCCAGCGTGGTTTTCGACAAGGTCTCGGCGGAAGCATCGGCGGCGAACCAATCGGCACCCTTATCCATCACCGTCAGGCAACATCCATTGCAGGCTATGGAAGCCCCCATCGCCATCTCGGCCATGGCAAAACGCGTGGTCACGCGAAAGCGCCGGTCGGCCGCGCCCGTGACGGGCTGCGTGACCTCGGTAACCGTGCCGAGATCGGTGACGATGCCGGTGAACATAGTAGCCTTTTTGTTTGTCGCCTTTTCCACGCCAACCGGGTTCCACTTGTCGGGAAAAGGCGACGTGTGTCCCCTTAGCGGCGTTCGAAAACTTCCAGGATATCTTCGCTAAATCGCATGGTGTCGCGGCGCTTGAAATGGGGGGCAACCGTCAGCCGGTCAAGGCCCAAGGCCGCCACGGCGGGCACGCCGTCGCCGCCCAGCACTTGCGCGCCGCGGAACCAATACAGTTCGTCAATGAGTCCGGCTTTGAGGAACGCGGCCGCCACTTGGCCACCGCCTTCGATCAGCACGCGGGTGATGCCCTTGGCGGCCAAATCGGCGGCGACGGCGGCTAGGAAATCGGAACCGCCCAACTGAACAACTGTGGCCCCCGATTTTCCGAAATCTTTTGGCGCTGCTTGTGTGGTGTAAATCCATGTCGGAACAGACGCTGCCGTTTGAATGACTTTGCGATCGGTGGCGACGCGCAAACGCCGGTCCAGCACGATTCGCACCTTCGGCCGCCCGGTATAGCCCGGCAGGCGACACGTGAGTTCGGGATCGTCCTGGATCACCGTTTCCGAGCCCACCAGGACCGCATCGAAGCGCGCGCGAATTGCGTGGGTGGCGCGCCGCGCCTCGGGGCCTGTGATCCATTTGCTCTCGCCGTTGGCCAAGGCAATGCGACCGTCCAAGCTGGTGGCGGTTTTCAGCGCGAACAGCGGCCGTTGCTGCGTGATGCGTTTGAAGAAGCCCGCGTTGAGGTGTTCGGCCTCGGCGCGGCAGATGTTGTCCACCACGTCGATCTTGGCCGCGCGCAGCTTCAGGGTCCCCTGCCCCGAAACGCGCGGGTCCGGATCGGTCGCGGCCACGACAACGCGGGCAATGCCCGCCGCGATCAGCGCCTCGGCGCAGGGCGGCGTCTTGCCGTGATGGCTGCAAGGCTCCAGCGACACATAGGCCGTGGCACCTTTGGCGGCGCTGCCCGCACGTTGCAGCGCTTCGGTTTCAGCGTGAGGTCGCCCGCCGGATTGAGTCCAGCCGCGCCCCACCACGACGCCGTCCTTCACGATGACGCAGCCCACGGCCGGATTGGGCCACGTATCGCCCAGGCCCCGTGCCGCGAGGCGCAATGTCATTTGCATGAAGTCGTGATCGGCGTGGGACATTCAAAAGCCCGCAACAAACACCACTGTCATGCCGGACTAGATCCGGCATCCAGGTTTTCCGTTTTCCTTATCGAACGAGCTTACGCGAAATGAAACAGAAACCCTGGACCCCGGCTCAAGGTGTCCTCGGCGCGGAGCGCCTGCGGGGCCGGGGTGACATCCAGGAGAGTGGACTACAAATTCTCATCAGCCTTGGGCGGCTCATTGATGGTCTCAGCGAAGTTCTCGAAGTCTCTGATTTCACGGAAGTTTTTATACACCGACGCAAAGCGGATATAGGCCACCTTGTCGAGGCCCTGCAGGGCTTCCATAGCCATTTCGCCTACCACCGACGACGGGATTTCGCTTTCGCCCATGCTTTCCAGGCGGCGTTGGATGGAGTTCACCACCCGCTCGATGCGCTCCTCGTCCACGGGGCGTTTGCGGCAGGCGATCATGATGGAGCGCGCCAGCTTGTCGCGGTCGAACGGGCTGCGCTGGCCGTTCTTTTTCACCACGATGAGTTCGCGCAACTGAATGCGCTCGAAGGTGGTGAAGCGCGCGCTGCAGGCCGGGCACGCGCGCCGGCGACGGATCGCCGAATTGTCGTCGGTGGGCCGCGAATCTTTCACCTGGGTATCGGCATGCCCGCAATAAGGACAACGCATGGAGTTCCCCTAAACAACGGCCCCCGGCGTTTACCGCCGGTGGGTTTGATTATGATGTCTTGGAGTCTACCCTGACCGCTAATTATTGATAAATCGGAAACCTGCGGCACAAGTCCTTGACGCGGGCCCGGATGGAGGCCTCCACCGCCTCGGTCTGGCCGGGGTTGGCGGCCTGGGCATCCATGACCTCGCAGATCCACTCGCCCACCTGCTTGAATTCGGCCGTGCCGAAGCCCCGCGTGGTGGCGGCCGGAGACCCCAGCCGAATGCCCGAGGTGACCGTCGGCTTTTCAGGGTCGAAGGGAATGCCGTTCTTGTTGGCCGTCATGCCCGAGCGCTCCAGCAAATGCTCGACCACGTTGCCGGTCAGCTTCTTGCGGCGCAGGTCCACCAGCATGACGTGGCTGTCGGTGCCGCCCGAGACGATGTCGAGGCCGCCCTTCATCAGCGTTTCGGCCAGGATCTTGGCGTTGTCGATGACGCGCTGGGCATAGACCTTGAATTCGGGCTTCAACGCCTCGCCCAAGGCCACGGCCTTGCCCGCGATCACGTGCATGAGCGGCCCGCCTTGCAGGCCCGGGAACACGGCCGAGTTGATCTTTTTGCCGAGGTCTTCGCGGTTGGACAAAATCATGCCGCCGCGCGGCCCGCGCAGGGTTTTGTGCGTGGTCGTGGTCACGACATCCGCATGCGGCAGCGGGCTGGGGTAAAGGCCAGCGGCCACGAGGCCCGCGAAGTGCGCCATGTCGACCATCAGCAGCGCGTCGATGGATTTGGCGATTTGCGCGAACTTGGCGAAGTCGATGACGCGCGAATAGGCCGAACCGCCGGCGATGATGAGCTTGGGCTTGTGTTCCTTGGCAACCGCTTCAACCTGGTCGTAGTCGATCAGGCCATCCTGGCGGCGCACGCCGTAGGACACGACGTTGAACCACTTGCCCGAGTAATTGGCGGGCGAGCCGTGCGTGAGGTGCCCACCGGCGGCCAAGTCCATGCCCATGAAGGTGTCGCCGGGCTTCAGCAGCGCCATGAACACCGCCTGGTTGGCCGGCGCGCCCGCATGGGGCTGGACGTTGGCATAGGCGCAGTTGAACAGCTTTTTCGCGCGCTCGATGGCGATGGATTCCGAAACATCCACGAACTCGCAACCGCCGTAATAGCGCTTGCCCGGATACCCTTCCGCGTACTTGTTGGTGAGCACGCTGCCCACGGCCTCCAGCACCGCCTTGCTGACGATGTTCTCGGACGCGATCAGTTCAATCTGGGTTTGCTGGCGCTCCAGTTCCTTGGCCACCGAGGCAAACACATCGGGGTCGGCCTCGCGCAAGTTGGCGCCGAAAAACGAGTTGGGTACGCGCTGGTCCATCAGTCCGGTCCTTCTCTTTTTTGTTCTTATCCGAGTTTCGCAACGCGCGGGCCGTGGCGCCCGCCGCCGAACGGGGTGGCAAAAAACGCCCGCAGCATTTGCTTGGCGAGGTCGACATTCACGACCCGCGCGCCCAGGGCCAACACGTTGGCGTCGTTGTGCTCGCGCGCGAGGCGTGCGGTGTTTTCATCATGGGCCAGGCCGGCGCGAATGCCCGCGTGGCGATTGGCCGCGATGCTGATGCCGATGCCGGTGCCGCAAATGGCCACGCCCGCCGCGGCCTTCTTGTCCAGGATGGCCCGGGCCAGGGCATGGCCGAAATCGGGATAACCGACCGAGTCTGGTGAATTTGTGCCGAGATCGAGGGGCTTGAAGCCCAAGGCCGTGAGTTCGGCCAGAAGGGCCGCTTTCAGCTCCACTCCGGCATGGTCGCTGGCGATCGCGACAACGTCTCCGGGGCGGGCCAAGGGGGTCTCGGGCATGATGGCGAAAGCAGCACTCTCTCGGTTTGGGGGCGCCCGGATAGCATATCCCGGTGGGGGTCGCTAGGGCGGAGCGATGGGTCAAATTTGACGAGAAAATCTGAGGTATTGGCCAGGTCTTGAAATGTCGAAACCCGGGCGCAATCGCTATCGTCGACGCCCCTTGAAATCCAGGCGAAATACCCCCATAATGGGGGTATGGAGAAGCGCAAGCCGCATTACCCGCTGGCCGAGATCAAAGCGGCGTTCGCCGATCCCGCGACACTGAACCGGTCCTACGTTTCGAAAATGGGCGCTGACGCGCTTGGATTGGATGACGACGGCGTCGTGGCGGTCATTCAAGCCTTGACGCGCAAGGACTTCGACAAGTCGATGACCTCGAACGTCGATCACCGCGTCTGGCAGGACGTGTACCGGCCCCTGTTCGAAGGACGCCAACTCTATGTGAAGTTCACCGTGGACGCGCGCAACGCCTGTTACCTCATCAGCTTCAAGGAAGCCTGAATCATGGCCAAGACTCCCCGTCAGTATCCCGAAATCCTGATCAGCGCCGAAAGCGGGCGGCCTATGAAGCGCGGCCTGAAGCGCGTGCCGATCACCGTCGCCGGCCGGGTTCATTATTACAACCAGCCGGGCTGGTGGTGCGACCTGAAGAACCCCGATGACCTCGAAGGCCAACTGGTCGACGAGGACAATCAGGTGGCGGAAATGGCCCGGCGCACGCTGGAGGCCAAGGCGAAGGGCGCGATTTTCACTCCACTCGCGATCCGGGCCATCCGCATCCGCTGCGGCCTGAGCCAACGCGACGCGGGACGGCTGTTCGGCACCGGGGAGAAGTCCTTCGAGAAATACGAGAGCGGACAGATCAAGCCATCCAAGCCGACGATTCATCTCTTGCGGTTGGCGATGCAGAAGCCGGATTTGTTCCGCAAGCCGAAGTCGCCATCGCGACCGGGCCAAACCGACGTGGCGTTGATCCGCAAGACGATCAAGGCGGCCAATCTCGACCGCTATTACGGCGCCCTGCTCGGCACGAAATAGAGTGGCCTACGCATACCTCCCCGGCTTGCGGGGCGTTTGGGGCGCGGGGTCGTCGCCCTGCTCGATCTTCATCAGCATGCTGATGAGCTTGCGCATGGCGTTCATCTTGAGGCTGTAGGCGGTCATGGTGGGCGAGCCGACGATGCTGGTCTCGATGCCGGTGATGGCGTCGATGGCGATCACCTTGACCGCGTTGCCGACGGTGATCACCTCGAACAGCACCTCGCGGTTCGCCCAATGGGGCGGCAGCGCGTCATGGGAGTCTGGCTTGAAGTCGGTCATCGGCGGCCGGAGTTTTGCACGCTCAACGCTAGTCGAAAATGCGTGAAAACCTCGTTAAAAGCCCCGCCAGCGCCGGAATGAGGGTTCGCTGTTCACGAGCCGTATGATAGGTCACGCACGGCACGACAAGACCGGGGTCGCCAGTGAATCTGACACGCTTCTGGAGCCGCATACGCACGCTGGTTCCCCTCGGCGCCTACCCATTGCTGGCCCCGCTTTATCGGCTGCGTCGGCGGCGCCACCTCGCGCGGCTCGAACGGCACGACCGCGCCTTCGGCGCGGCGCATCCGGGCGTGTCGTTTCCGCCCGCCGACATGCGTTACAAGGTCGCCGGCCCGTGCACGGTGGACCTGTTTTGGCACAGCGGCGAACTGATTCTGGCCGACATCGCGCGCGCCATGGCAACGGTCGGGGCGACCCTGGCCGGGCCGCAGTCGTTCTTGGACTTCGGGTGCGGCTGCGGACGGCTCGCGCACGCCGTCGCCGCGTCCATGCCGGATTTGCGCTATGCCGGCTGCGACATCGACCGTCGCGCCATCGGCTGGTGCCGCGACAACCTGCCCGGCCAAAGCTTCGTCGCCAACGGCGAACACCCGCCCTGCCCTTTTCCTGACGGAACCTTCGACGTGGTGTGGTGCGGATCGGTGTTCACGCATATCGATGAAGCCCGGCAGGACGAGTGGCTGAGCGAGTTGAAACGCATCCTCAAGCCCGGCGGCCTGCTGTTGGCCAGCGTTCACGGGCGCGACAGTTGGGCCGGCCGGCTGCCGGCCTGGGTCATCCGCGACCTTGAACGCACGGGATTTCTCTTTGCCGACACCGGCGCCGACGCGGGCATTCACCCCGACTGGTACCGCGTCGCCTGGCACTCGGAAGCCTATATCAGGCGGCACTGGGCGCGCTTTTTCGACGTAGCGCAATATCTGGCCAAGGGCCTGAACAACCATCAGGATATCGTCGTGTGTCAGAAAACAGGCGGCCCATGACGGCGAGCATGATGAAGTTGGTTCTCGGCGCGATAGGCGCCGTCGTGGCCCTCGCGGCTGTGGCTGTCGGATACGCCTTGCTGGCCGCGATCCTGGCCCTGCCCCAAACCGACGGCGAATTGAAGCTAACCGGCCTTGCGGCCCCCGTCTCGGTCACGCGCGATGAACGCGGCGTGCCATGGATCACGGCCGAGACCGCCGCCGACGCATACATGGCCTTGGGCTTCGTCCATGCCCAGGATCGTTTTTTCCAGATGGAAATGACGCGGCGCACGGGCCAAGGGCGCCTGGCCGAGATCATTGGGCGCGCGGGGCTCGGCACGGACAGGTTCATGCGCACCTTGGGGCTCTATCGGCGCACGCAAGAAGCATTGGCGGGCGCGGACCCCGAAACCCTGGCGGCCTTCGAGGCCTACGCCAAGGGCGTCAACGCTTTCCTCGCGCAGGGCCATCTACCATTGGAATTCAAGCTGCTGTTCATTGCCTCCGAGCCTTGGCAGCCGGCGGACTCGCTCGTCTGGCAGCGGCTCATGGGCCTGCAACTGTCGGCCAACTGGCGCGGGGAACTGTCGCAGGCCGCGTTCAACGCCAAACTTGGCCCCGAACGCATGGGTGAGCTGTTCCCCAATGTCGACGGCCAATTCCCCATCACGATGGCGGCCACCCTGCCCGGCCGTTTCGCCAAAGCCTTGAACGACGCCATGCGCGCCGTGGTGGAACCGAGCCTCGCCTCTAATGTGTGGGCCGTTGCCGGCACGCGCACCGAGTCAGGCCGACCCTTGCTTGCCAACGATCCGCACCTGAATTTTCAGGCGCCCAACATGTGGTACCTGGCGGGCTTGAGCTATCCCGGCACGACCCTGGTCGGCGCCACGGTGCCCGGCGTACCGCTGCATCTGCTGGGTCACAACGGATCCCTGGCGTGGGGGTTCACCACCACTCACGGCGACACCCAGGATTTGTTCGTCGAAACGCTCAACGACGACGACACCTACGCCACACCCGATGGCCCGCGTGCGTTCACGGCCCGCGAGGAAACCATCGCCGTGCGCTTCGGCGTGCCGGAAAAAATCACCGTGCGTGAAACCCGCCACGGCCCGGTCATCAGCGACATCCTGCCGACATCGGACACGGCGGTGGTTGTCGCGGGCCAGCCGCGCGTCATCGCCCTGGCCGCGACATTGCTGGAGGCCGACGATCGGACGAGCGATGCCATCTTCCGCATGGCGCGCGCCACGACGGTGGAGCAGTTTCGCGAGGCCGCGCGCGGCTTTTACTCGCCGCAGCACAACGTCATGTTCGCCGACAGCAAGGGCGGCATCGGCTATCTCATGGCCGGGCGCGTGCCCTTGCGAAAAAGCCCCGCCTGCAACGGCATGTTGCCCGCCGACGGCGCCAGCGGCGCCTGCGATTGGACCGGTTGGGCGCCCTTCGATCTGCAACCGCAACGCATCAACCCGCCCGAGGGCGTGCTGATCAACGCCAACAACCGCATCGTGCCCGATGACTATCCCGTGCTGATCGCCGCCGACTGGCCCGAGGGCTACCGCGCGCAACGCATCGAGGAGGCCCTCGCCGCACGCGCCGGCCTGACCATGAACGACATGATCGGCCTGCAGCACGATCATGTCTCGCTCATGGCGCGCGAGATGTTGCCGTTGCTGCTGGCGCGCGCCGCGCCCACTGACGAATTCGGAATGCGGCTGCAGGAACACCTCTCGGCCTGGGACGGCACCATGGGGCGCGAACGCATCGGGCCGCTGATTTTCGCGCTGTGGATGGAAAAACTGAAGGCGCGCCTCGTCGCCGACGAATTAGGCGAGTTGTACGACGATCTGTTCGGCGTGCGCCCGGCGCTGATCAAATCCATCCTCACCGAGAAACCAGCGTGGTGCGACGACATCGCCACGCCCGCAGCCGAGAGTTGCGACACTCAGGTCAACGCCGCCTGGGCCGACACCATCGCCTGGATCAAAAACAATGCGGGTGACGATGACAGCGCGTGGCGCTGGGGACAGTGGCATGTCGCGCGGTTTTCGCATCCCCTGTTCGGCACCATTCCGGGGTTGTCGGCGCTGGGCGGCTTCGCGGCGGCCACGGACGGCGACGATTTCACCGTCAATCGCGGCTCGTTCACGCCGTCGTCGTCGCGGATTCCCTTCCGCCATCGCCATGGCGCCGGCTACCGCGCGGTCTATGATTTATCCGACCTCGCCAAATCGAAATTCGCCATGGCGGGCGGGCAATCGGCGCACGTCTTTTCGCCCCACCTGGACGACCTCACCCCCGATTGGGCCGACGGCGGCATGTTCGTTTTGACCCCGCCCGCCGGCGGTTCCGGGCGGGCGCTCAAGCTGGTTCCGCGACCCTGACTTGAGGCGGGCCCCGAAAACCGCTACATTGGCCGTTGAATCTGTTGAAGTTTTCAGGCCTCCCTCGATAGGCGCATGGCAAAAGACCCGGGCGACAAGGGCGTCACGATCATCAAGCGCGTCAAGAAAGGTGGCGAAGCCCACCATGGCGGCGCGTGGAAAGTGGCCTACGCCGACTTCGTCACCGCCATGATGGCGTTCTTCCTGCTGCTGTGGCTGCTGAATGCGGTCACCGAGGAACAGCTCAACGGCATCGCCGATTACTTCACGCCCATCGCCGCCTCGACGCGCGAGAGCGGCGCGGGCGGCATGCTCGGCGGCCAGACCATCGGCGAAGGCGCCTCGCAGTCGCGCACCGGCTCCACCTCGGCCGTGATCCTGCCCCCGCCCTCCATCGGCTCGGGCGGCGAGGACAGCGCCGATGCCGCCGAAAGCCAAGCCGCCAGCGAAGAAGATGCCGAGTCCGCGCAAGAAGCGCAGCAACAACGGCAGTTCGAGCAGGTCACCGCCGAACTCAAGGAAAAGATCAGCGGTATTCCCGAGTTGGCGCCCATGGCCAACAGCCTGTTGATCGATTCCACGCCGGAAGGCCTGCGCATCCAGATCATGGATCAGGACAAGATCGACATGTTCTCGCCCGGCAGCGCGAACCTTTATCCGCGCGCCAAGGAACTGCTGGCGCAGATCGCCAAGATCATCCGCAAGCTGCCCAACAAGATCAGCCTGTCCGGCCATACCGATCCGTCGGGCTACGTGGACCCCACCGGGTACACCAACTGGGAACTGTCCTCGGACCGCGCGCTGGCCACCCGCCGCGCGCTGCTGGAAGGCGGCCTCGAGGACAATCAGATTCAAAAAGTCATCGGCGTGTCCGACCGCGAACCCATGGACCCGCTCCAGGCCCGCAGCCCGCGCAATCGCCGCGTGTCCATCGTGTTGCTCCGGGCCCAGGACGTGAAGGTCGAGCAGTTCGACCGCCTGCCGCGCTTCCTGGAAAAGTCCAGCCCGCCGCCCGTCGACGGACAGACCGGGGAAAACCTTGGCCGCCCAGGCTCGGGCGGTTAAGGTTGGGCATGAACGCGGGGCGCACGACAGTCTGATGGACCAAACACCCCTTAAACGGCCGCAGTTTTTCTTCACGACCGCGCCGCTGCCGTGCCCCTATTTGCCCGAGCGGCTGGAACGCAAGATCGTGACGGAGCTTTCCGGCCCCGGCGCCGAAGGCCTGCACGAGGGCTTGGCGCGGGCCGGGTTCCGCCGCAGCCATTCGATCGCCTACGCCCCCGCCTGCCCCGGCTGCCGCGCGTGCGTGCCGGTGCGCGTCAAGGTGCGGGAGTTCGAACGCAAGCGCACGCTGGCGCGCACGTGGCGCGAGAACGACGACATGCTCGCGATCAAGGTGCCGGCGCGCGCCACCAGCGAGCAGTTCGACCTGTTCAACCGCTATCAGCAAAGCCGCCACACCGGCAGCGACATGGCGTTGATGGGATTCTACGAATACAGCGCCATGATCGAGGACAGCCCCATCGACACCTTCATGGTCGAGTTCCGCGACCACATGGGCGCGCTGGTGGCCGTGTGCCTGACCGACCGCACCAACGACGGCCTGTCGGCGGTGTACAGCTTCTTCGAGACCAAGAGCCCGCGCCAGGGCCTGGGCAATTTCATCGTCCTGTGGCTGATCGAGCACGCGCGCAAGGTCGACCTGCCCTACGTTTATTTGGGCTACTGGATCGCCGACAGCGCCAAGATGGCCTACAAGGCGCGCTTCCAGCCGCTCGAAGCGCTGGGCCCCGCCGGGTGGGAAGCGCTGGAGATGCCAAGCGCGGGTTAACCGCTAAACGGCCGGTCTTCGCGCGAAAAGCCCTTCATGGGCAGGCGGCCAGCTTGGGCGCGTTGGCCGATCCATTCGCGCAAGCTCGTCTCGACGCGCTCGCCGCTGCCCGTCATCCAACTGAGGCCCGCCTTCAGCGTGAACACCTTGGCGTCGGCACAGCCGCCGTCCTTGTAGCGCTGCAGAATCACCCCGCGGCCGCGGCCCATTTCCGGCACTTCGCTGAGCGGGAAAATCAGCAGCTTGCGATTCTCGCCGATGATGGCGACATGATCCCCCGCCGTGCCGAACAGACCGCCCGGCAAGCTGGGCTGCACCGGCGTGCACACCACGGCCTTTTCCTTCTCGGCCAGGTTCAAGACCTGCTTGCCGTTCTTGGTTTGCGCGAACACCTGCTCGGCGGGCACGACGAAGCCCCGCCCTTCGCTCGAGATCACCAGGAACTTCTGTTCGCGGTTGAACACGAACATGGACACGATGGCGGCGTCGTTGGGCAACTCGATCATGAGGCGGATGGGTTCGCCGAAGCCCCGGCCCTGCGGCAGCTTGTCGGCCCCCACCGCGTAGAAGCGCCCGTCGGAGCCGAACAAGAGAATCTTATCGGTCGACTGCGCCTTCACCGCTGCTTGGAAGGCGTCGCCTTCCTTGAACTTCACGTCGGCGTCGCCCGCCATGATGTCGTCGCGGTGGCCCTTCATGGCCCGGATCCAGCCCTTGGCCGACAGCACGATCGTCACCGGCTCCTTCTCCACCAGCGCGTCGATGGGGATCACCACGGCCGTGGGCGCGTCGCCCAACTCGGTACGGCGTTTGCCCAGCGGCGTCTTCTGGCCGAATTCGTCCTTGATCTCCTTGACCTGGTCGGCGATGGCCTTCCACTGCTGCTTTTCGTCCTTCAGCAGCGCGCTCAGGCCCTTCTTCTCCTCCGACAGTTCCTTGTGCTCGCGCTTGATCTCGAATTCCTCGAGCTTGCGCAAACTGCGCAGCCGCATGTTGAGGATCGCCTCGGCCTGATTGTCCGTGAGCCCAAACGCCTTCATGAGCTTCGGCTTGGGCTCATCCTCGGTGCGGATGATCTTGATGACTTTGTCGAGGTTCAAGTAGCAGATCAGATAGCCGTCCAGCAGTTCCAGGCGCGCCTTGATCTTTTCCAGGCGATGCTTGGAGCGGCGCACCAGCACCACTTGCCGGTGATCCAGAAAGGCTTGCAGCAACTCGCGCAGGCCCATGACCTTGGGCGTGCCGTCGGCGTCCAGCACGTTCATGTTGAGCCCGAAGCGGACTTCCAGTTCCGTCTGGCGGAACAGTTGTTCCATCAACTGCTCGGGGTCCACCGTGCGCGACTTGGGCTCCAGGACGATGCGCACGTCTTCGGTGGATTCGTCGCGGATATCGGCCAGGAACGGCAGCTTCTTGTCGTTGAGCAGTTCGGCGATGCGCTCGATCAGCTTGGCCTTCTGTACCTGGTACGGAATTTCGGTGATGATCAGGTTGAATTGGCCGCGCTCGTACTTTTCCACTTTCCACTTGGCGCGCACGCGCAAGGAACCCCGGCCGGTGGCGTAGGCGTCCTTGATGGTCGCGCGGCTTTCGGCCAACACGCCGCCGGTGGGGAAGTCGGGGCCCTGCACGAAGTCCAGCAACGTGGACACATGGGCCTTGGGCGTTTTGATCAGGTGCAGCAGCGCATCGCACAGTTCGCCCACGTTATGCGGCGGAATGTTGGTGGCCATGCCGACCGCGATGCCCGACGAGCCGTTGGCCAGCAGGTTCGGCACCGCGGCCGGCATGACGATGGGCTCGGATTCCTCGCCGTCGTAGGTGGCGCGGTAATCGATGGCGTCCTCGTCGAGGCCTTCCATGAGGCGCATGGCAAAGGGCGTCAGGCGCGCCTCGGTGTAGCGCATGGCGGCCGCGTTATCGCCGTCGATGTTGCCGAAGTTGCCTTGGCCTTCCACCAACGGATAGCGCACCGCGAAATCCTGGGCCAAACGCACCATGGCGTCGTAGATCGACTGATCGCCGTGGGGATGAAATTTGCCCATGACGTCGCCGACCACGCGCGCGCATTTTTTAAAGCCGGTGCCGGGGTCCAGCTTCAATTGCCGCATGGCATAGAGCAGACGGCGGTGAACCGGCTTCAGCCCGTCGCGCACATCGGGCAGCGAGCGCGAGACAATCGTGGACAGCGCATAGGCGAGATAGCGCTCGCCCAGGGCATCGGCGAGCGGCGCTTTTTTGATCTCGCCCACGGGTTTGGGCGCGGCGGGCGTGCGGGCCATGCGGCAGGTCACTCCATACGGACGGAACGGATCGGGCGCGGCCCGAATCCGTTAATATTTGTCTATATGTAGTATCTCATGGAATTTGGCTGTCAACAAATTGGCCCTCTAGGCGCTTGAGTCTCTCGACGAATCGCTCCCGTGCGGCGGGCATGGCGTGGTGCTGCGGGCTGAACACGTGGGTCGCGAAAAAATGCCCGGTCAGCGCCAAGGCCGAGAGAATGTCCGACACGTTGGGTAGGCCCGGTTCACCGCGCAGGAATCCCGGTAACGCCAGCAAGCGTTTCGCATAGGGTGCCGCCGCTGCCGTGGAGACGGCCCGGCCCGACCTGGGCGAAACATACGTCAGATCCTCCGCGCTGCCGGTGGCAGCGCAGGACGATAAATCCAAACCGAATCCGAGATCACGCAGCAACTCCAATTCCCATTGGGCATAGCGCGGCAGCCAGTGAGGCTGAGCAAAATCCTCGAACAGCTTGAGCGTGGCGGCGTAAATCTCAGGGTGGGGCTGGCGCTCGGGCAACAGCGCATCGACCAGCGCGCAGGCCGACGACATCGCCGCCAGTTTGTCGGGATCCGTGAGCGCGTCGGCCGAGTGGCTGTGCAGAAATTCGACCGTGAACGTGCCGAGGTGTTCTTCCAGCCGCGCGCGCCACGTCGCCTTGAGCGCGTTGCCGGGCTGCAGCGAGCCCTTCATGCGGCGGCTGAAACCCGCTTTCACCAGCCCGGCGTAACGGCCGTTGTGTTCGGTCAACAGCGAGATGATCGCGTCGTGCTCGCCGTGGCGGCGAACCGAGAGGATGAGACCGTGATCGTCCCAGGCGTGCGCCATGGGTGCGCGCGCCTATTGTAAGCGGTTAAACAGGAGGATCAGCCCGGTGATGACTCCGGCGAGGCCGATGAACGTAAGCGCGTAGTCGGGCCAAGCGGGAACGACCTTGCGCCGGCGCCGTTCCACCAGCGCGCCCAGCGCCACGACCCCGAAAAAGAAACACCCGACCGCGAAGAGTTTCACGACGCCCGCACCCTTAAATCACGCGCAGACCTAAACCGAATCACGCATTGAAGTCGAGCCCCCAGGCCGAATAGTGCCCGCGGTCCTCGCGCCAGTTTTCCTTGACCTTCACATGCAGGAATAGGTGCACCTTGTGGCCCAAAATGCCTTCCAGTTCCTTGCGGGCCGCCGCGCCCACGGCCTTGATGCGCTTGCCGCCCTCGCCCAGGATGATGGCCTTGTGGTTGTCGCGCGAGACGTAAATGATCTGCTCGATGCGCACGCTGCCGTCCTTGCGCTCTTCCCATTTTTCGGTTTCGACAGCACACGAATAGGGCAATTCTTGCTTGAGCTGCAGGAACAACTGCTCGCGGGTCATCTCGGCAGCCAGCAATCGGCCCGGCAGGTCCGAGACCTCGTCGGCGGGGAACAGCCACGGGCCCTGGGGCACAACGGCCGCGATATGCGCCTTGATGGCGTCGAGCCCGTCGCCCGTGAGCGCCGAGACCATGAACACCTGACTGAACTTGGCCGCGTCGTGCAACTCGTTGGTCAACGTCAGCAGCCTGCCCTTGTCGGCGATATCGACCTTGTTGAGCACGAGCAAGGCTTCGCGGCCGGACTCTTTCAACTGCGCGACGATGCGCCGGCTGTCGTCGCTGAGCCCCTTCGACGCATCGATCACGAACATCACCACGTCGGCCTCGCCGGCCCCGGCCCAGGCGGCAGCCACCATGGCCCGCTCCAGACGCTGCTTGGCGGCAAAGATGCCCGGCGTATCCACGTAAATCACCTGCGCCGGGCCATACATCGCGATGCCGCGCACGATACTGCGCGTGGTCTGCGCCTTGGGCGTGACGATGGACACCTTGGCGCCCACCAGCGCGTTGACCAGCGTCGATTTGCCCGCGTTGGGCGCGCCGATGACGGCGACGAAGCCGCAACGCATGTCGGCCGGATCGACGGGTGTCTCGGGTGTATCGGTCATGTGGCCGCGGGCTCCCCGAGTTTCGCCAAGAGCGCCGCCGCGGCGGCCTGTTCGGCGATGCGTTTGGAGCGCCCCGCCCCTTGGGCCTGTTCGCCGGTCGATAAACTCACGGTGACGTTGAAGTTGGGCGCATGATCCGGCCCGCTGCGCTCATGCACGGCATAAGCGGGCAACGCGAGACCGCGTCCTTGGGCCCATTCCTGCAATGTGCTCTTGGCATCTTTCGGCGGCGCCTGGGATTCGCTCACCAAGGTCGTCCATTGCGACAATATGAAGGCCTTGGCCGGGCCCATGCCGCCATCGACGTACATGGCGCCGATCACGGCCTCGCAGGCGTCCGCCAGCACCGCGTCGATATCGTCGGCGGTCTGGCCCGGGGCCATGCGGATTGCGCCCGCCATGCCGCTGGCGCGCGCGACGCGAGCCAGCGTCGGCGCGCTCACCAGCAGCGCCAAGCGCTGCGCCAACTGCCCCTCGGCCTCGTCGGGGAAGGTGTCGATCAACAGCTCGGCGATGACGAGGCCCAGCACCCGATCACCCAGAAATTCCAGGCGCTCGTTGGCGAATTTATCCTGGGCGTGTTCCATCGCCTCGCCCGACTTGCGCAGGCCGATGACGCTGCGGTGCGTCAGCGCGCGCGCCAGCAGCGACGGATCGGCAAAGCGATGGCCGATGACGTTTTCCAAAGCGCTCTGAGGCTCGCGTGATGCAGCCGCCATGGCCGCGCTATATGATGCGATCAAAGAAGCGGCTGAAGCGCATGGCGAAGGGCCAGCGCCACACTTCCCAAATCGCCGCCGTGCCGTCGGTGGAGAAAAACAGCACTTCGGCGCGGCCGACGAGGTTCTCGAAGGGCACGAAGCCCACGTCGGCGCGGCTGTCGAGCGAGTTATCGCGGTTGTCGCCCATCATGAAGAAGTGCCCGGGCGGCACGGTGAACTCGCGCGTATTGTCGTAGCTGCGGCTGTCGCCTTCCTCGAGAATCTTGTGGCGGCGCCCGCCCGGCAGGGTCTCGGTGTATTGCGTGACGCGGCGCAGACTGCCGAAGCGGTCGGTGTAGACGAAATCGTCCATGCGCTCGCGCTCGATCAGTTCGCCGTTGATGAACAACCGGCCGTCCTTCACCTGGATGGTGTCGCCCGGCAGGCCGATCAGGCGCTTGATGTAATCGGTCTTGTTGTCGCGCGGCAGCTTGAAGACGATGACGTCGCCGCGCTTGGGCTCGGTGCCCCACACCCGGCCGTCGATGGGCGCGAAACTGAGCGGAAAGGAATGGCGGCTGTAGCCGTAGGAATACTTCGAGACGAACAGGTAATCGCCTTCCAGCAGCGTCGGGATCATGGACCCCGAGGGAATGTTGAAGGGCTCGAAGGCGATGGAGCGAAAAACGATGGCGATGAGGATGGCGTAAACGACGGTCTTGACCGTCTCGAGAAAGCCATCGTCCTTGCGCGCGGGAGCTTTGCCGTTGATCGCCGATTGAGCCATGACTTTGATTTATCGAGAGAATTCGGCGGCAAAGACCGGCCTTCGCGCCGTGGCCCGCGAGATAAGCCCCGCTCGGTGCACAAAGTCAAGCGAGGCGCGGATGAACAGGCTGTGAGGCCTAGCCAGAGGCGCCGCGCCGCCTTAAGAAAAGCCCTCCGCAGCCCGACAACCAGCCACGACGAGGTCGCATTGCAATCCAGACATGCGAATGCCGGTGATCGCTCTGACGATGACCTGGTCAAGCGGCTTGAGTCCGCGGGCAACTTATTCGTGATCACGGACGAGGTGTTGCGGGCGCTCACCAGCGCGCCAACTCTTGCGCGTGGCCTTGCCGTGGCGCGGTCGGGTGACCTTCGGGCGCTCGATGCTGCTGTGGCCGAGCCCGCCGTCGCCCAGGAATTTGCCCGGCCCTTGGCGACGGCGGCCTTGCGCGAAATGATCCTGCCGTCGCTCACCCTCGAGGCCGTTTTGACACGGTTGCGCCGGCAATTTTTGCAGGTATGTGTCAACCCAGGTCCTCTGCCATCTGCCAAAGTCAATTTCGAGGCCGTGTTGAATATCGCGCTTCAATGTTGGCTGAACGAATTCGTTTGGGAAGAGACGGCTGAAGAAAGCTTATGGGTTGATATTCAGGAGTCGAATGTTCAATCGGCTCTCTTGACCAACCCCGGCAACGCTGAGACCGGCTTGGCCGTGCTGGCATGTTACCGCCCCCTCTATCGCTTGCCGCGCATCGCCGACCTCGCATTGAGCCGACTCCCGCAGCGCGGCGGATTGTCCGAACTGATCCGCGTCACGATCGTCGAACCGCGACGTGAGGCGGACATCAGCAAGGGGTTTCCCCGCCTTGAGTCGCCGGCGGACGCGATTTCTCGGGCGGTGAAACAACAGTACGAGGAAAACCCTTATCCGCGTTGGACCCGCCCCCTCCGGCATGAACCGGTCACGGCGCAACAACACTGGCAAGTGGTCCTACCGCGCGACATGGCGCGTATGGCGCCCGTCGCGGAGCCGCTGAACATCCTGATCGCCGGGTGCGGCACCGGCCACCAAGTCGCCGCCGTCGCGAGCCGACTGCCAAATTCGAATATCCATGCCATCGACTTATCGAGCGCCAGCCTGGCCTATGCGAAACGAAAGGCAGAAGAACTGGCTCTCCACAACGTGACATTCGAATTGGCCGATATCCTCGACTTGGGTTCACGGCCGGAGTTCCAAGGACGATTCGACTATGTCGAGTGTTTTGGCGTCCTGCATCACATGGCCAACCCGGCCGCCGGGCTGCAAAGCTTGGCCACGTGCGCCAAGCCGGGCGCCGTGTTCTATCTCGGGCTCTATAGCCGGCTCGGCAGTGGACAAGTCCTGGCCGCACAGTGCGCCATCGCCGACATGGGCCTGCAACGCACGGCAAAGGATATCCGCCGCCTTCGCAAAATGATCGCGTTGAACATCCTGGGCGGCGCGCGTCTCCCGTTCGATCCAAATGGGCTTGAGAAATTCGTCGATTACTACTCAACGTCGATGTGCCGCGACCTGCTGTTTCATGTCTGCGAGCACTTCTACGACGCCCGCGCGATCAAGCCGCTGCTTGATCAAGCGGGGCTTGAATTCGCCTGCTTCGAGCTTCCTGCCGGACTGGCGAAAGAACGATACTTCGAGGAGTTCCCCCACGATCCAAGACTCGCCGATGCCGAGGCCTTCTCCGTGTTTGAAGCCAGGCGCGGCGGGCTGGGCGGGATTCACCGCTTTTACGCCCGCAAACCCTCATAATGACCGTTGCGCGCATGAGCCGCGCTATTTCGCCGCCGCCACCGCCGTGATGATCACCAACGCCTTGGAGGCCGCCTCCTTGGCGGCGCATCCTCATGGCGGAACGTCGGGTCAGGATGATTTGTCGATCTCACCGACCCAGAGATGATAGCTGCTCGCGTCGCCCTTTGCATGATCGTCCTTGAGGCGTTCAAGCATGGAGGCCGTGAGCTTGGTTCCGGTTTTGATCAAGAGGTGCCCCTCGCCATCGAGCAGGTCCCGGGCCAGGATCGCGCCTGGCTGGACGTGAACCAAGGTCCGCAATTTAACGTTCTTGAGCTCGAGACCCGGTTTGGCGACTGGCTTGGGGTTGGCGGCTGCGACGGCTGGAGCGCCTTTCTCGGCTTTTTCTTTCTTATGAAGAACTACACCCCTTGAGGAGATGCTCGACTTCTCGGTCGCGGCGGCCGGCGGGTCCACCAAGGGCACCGCGGCGTAAACCGTGGGGCGATTCAGAAGGACGCTACGGTTTAGGGCCGTGGTGATGATGTCGCCGAGCGTCTCGGCGGAGAACGGCGCCACCGCCATGCCGTTGACATCCAGCGCCGCAGCCGAGGCCGCGACCGCGGGATCGGTGCGGGAGGTGAGCAGCACGACGCATGTGTCACGCGCGAGCAAACCTAACGCGCCCGACCTGATCATGCGCAGCAGCCCCAAGCCGCCGGCGGAGACCATGTCGGCGTCGCAAACTACGCAGCCGATATCCTTGCCGCGAAGCTGCAAGACATCGAGAGTGGCCTTGACGCCTGTGACATGCTTGATTTCACGCGCTTTGCCCTTCACCAAGGCGGCCTGAATCATGTCACGAACGGCGGGATTTTCTTCCACCACCAGGAACATCGTGGTGGATATGTTCGCGCCCGTGTGTTCCCCGGCCTCCGTATTCATGAATCCCCGAGTGTAATGACAACGCCCGGGGATCCATTATTCTGCCATGCCCGAGGGCAGGCCGAAAAGAACCCTGGGTTGAAAACCAATAATAGACTTTAGCCCTCAACGTTGCAACTTAGCGCTGTTTTTCCGGGCTTGCCGCCATGGGCCCATGTCGAAACTGCGTGCTCAGGTCTTGGGCACCGCAGTGATGATCACCAGCGCTTCGGCGATGGGGTATTCGTCGGTGAGGGTGAGTTCGATTTGGGCGGTCATGCCCGCGGGCGTGATCGCCGCGAGCCGCTCGGCCGCGCCGCCGGTCATGACAATGGTGGGTTTACCCGAGGGCAGGTTCACCACGCTCAGGTCGCGCCAATAGACGCCCATGCGAAAACCCGTGCCCAACGCCTTGGAGGCCGCCTCCTTGGCGGCGTAACGCTTCGCATAGGTCGCGGCGTAAGCATTGCCCGCGCCTTTGCGGCGCTCGGCCTTGCGTTGCTCGGCCTCGGTGTAAATGCGTTGGATAAAGCGCTCGCCATAGCGCTCGAGAGTCTTCTCGATGCGCCGGATGTCGATGAGGTCGTTGCCGATGCCGAGAATCATGCGGGCTCAATGGGCCGGCAGTCCGCGCGCGGCGGTCATGATGGCGCGCATGCGCCCGATGGCCGCGGCAAATCCCACGAAAATCGCCTCGCCCACCAGGAAGTGCCCGATGTTCAACTCGGCGAGCGTCTGAATAGCCGCGATGTCGGTGACGGTGTCATAGCCCAGCCCGTGGCCCGCATGGCATTCCAAGCCGATCTTCTCGGCGTGAGCGGCGGCACTTTGAATGCGCTTGAGCAAGCGGTCCCGCTCGGGGCCGGCCGGCGCTTCGCAATAGCTGCCGGTGTGAAGTTCCACCACGGGCGCGCCGGCGGACTTGGACGCATCCAGTTGTCGTGCGTCGGCTTCGATGAACATCGAAACACGAATTCCCGCATCGGACAATGCGCGCACATAGGGCACGAGCTGGTTGTGTTGCCCGGCCACATCGAGCCCGCCTTCGGTGGTGCGCTCCTGGCGTTTTTCCGGCACGAGGCACACCGCATGCGGCCGGTGCTTGAGCGCAATCGCCAGCATTTCGTCGGTCGCGGCCATTTCGAGATTGAGCGGCACATGGAGTTGCGAACGCAGCCGCGCGATGTCGTCGTCGGAAATGTGCCTGCGGTCCTCGCGCAGATGCGCGGTGATGCCGTCGGCGCCGGCCTCGGCGGCCAGGAGCGCGGCGCGCACCGGATCGGGGTGAATCCCGCCGCGCGCGTTGCGCACGGTGGCGACGTGATCGACGTTCACGCCCAGCCGAAGATATCTCGACGCCGTCGTCATACGCTGTCCCGATCCTGCACTGCGCCGCCCTCCACCTGCTTCGTGCGCTTGTGAAGGCGCCGCTCCTGCAGCTTAGTCAAGATCGGCGTCAAAATCAGGTAGGAACTAAAGCCGACGACGATGGCCACCGGCAGGCTGCCCACCAACATGGGCCAGAAAATCGGCATGACCGAGGACATGAACAACGGGAAATCCAGGTGGATGACCGCCTTGCTCAGGCCGACGAACATGTCGACGAATTCCGCCACGCCCGCATGGCCGTATTCGTCCCAGCCGAGGATCACGGCGCCGGTATAATAGGTCGAAAACCACACCGGCGGCGCCGTCCAGGGGTTGATCAGCAGTGTGCCGATGACCGAGGCCACCAGGCTGCTGCGCAGCGCATAGGCCAGGATCATCCCCACGATGACATGGGTGCCCACCGCGGGACTCATGGAGGCCGCGAGGCCGCAAGCAAAGCCCGCGGCGATGCTGCCCGGCGTGCCGGGAATGCGCTGCAAACGGTGCCAATAATAGGTCGCCGTGCGGCCCCAGCCGATCCGGGGCCACATCAAGTTGCGCAAGCGATGAAGAATGGAAAGGGGGTCGCGACGGCGGAACATCGGCAACAGGTGGGGTATTTCGGGCTCTCGGGCAAGGGGCAATTTGGGCGACTTCAGGCCGCCACGGGCGTGGTCACGGGCCACGAAACAAGGTGACAGAGCCGCCATGAGTTTCTAACGTTCGCGCCAGTCACGGAACGGAATTGGGGGGCAGCCATGGCGGTTGTAGCGAAACTCATCGGCGGCATCGTCGTGGCGGCGGCTCTCGGCGCGGGCGTTTACGCCGCCATGTTGGAATACGGCTTCTTCGAGATTCCGCTCGCGGACCTGGAGAAAAAGTACGCCACGCCCGACTCCAAGTTCATGGAGATCGACGGCGTGCGGGTGCACTACATGGATCAGGGATCCGGCGACGCGGTCGTCTTGCTGCACGCGAGCTACAACAGTCTGCGCAGCTTCGACAGCATGGCCAAGGCGCTCAGCCAAAAGTACCGCGTGGTGCGCTTCGATTTTCCCACCGCCGGCTTGACGGGCCCCGACCCCAAGCAGCGCTATTCCGTCGAGCTCAACATGCTGATCTTGGACGAACTCACCACCAAACTCGGCATCGACAAATTCGCCCTGTTCGGGACGTCGTCCGGCGGACCGGTAGCTTTCCGTTACGCCGCCGAGAAACCCGAGCGCGTCACGCGCATGATCTTGATCAACTCCGCCGGCATGCCCCGCACCGCCGTGACCAACCCCAACCGGCCGCGCGGCACCTCCATCGACCAGTGGGTGACGGCGCGGTACCGCTCGCTGTCCTACTGGCGCAAGAATCTCGGCAACAATTATCCGTCCGCGGCGGCGCCGGATGCGCTGGTCGAGATGATCCACGACATGAACCGGCGCCAGGGCGGACGCGCCGAAGGAGCGTTGTTCATGAAAAACTTCAAGACCGGCGACCCGGAGCAAACGCTGGCCCGCGTCAAGGCGCCGACCTTCATCGGCTGGGGCATGGAAAATCCCACGGTCATGCACCTGGAAGCCAACGTGATCTCGCTGTGGATGACCGGCGCGCCGACGCTGGTGAAGAAGTATCCCAAGCTCGGCCACTACCCCTATGTCGAGAGTCCGGCGGACATCGAAAAGGACGTGATGGAGTTCCTGGCCGGCGCGAAGGATTCGGAATTGCGCCAAACGCAACGGGTGGCGGTGAGCTAAAGCATTTTCCCGATCCTCCTTCGCTGCTGCGCAGCTTCGGAGGACCAGTATCTGAACCCGCCGAAGCCTCGGCGAAGGCGGGCAAGTGGGAACCGGTTGGCGTGGAAAATGCGCCCAATTAAAAGAGGTTATCGAGCACTTTTGATTCGATCTGCTCGAATTTGACTCTAGGACAAAGGCATCACACTTCGGCCACGATTGCTGCCGATCATTCGCCTTCTCACCGTTGAGGTGCCCCTTGCACGCATGTTTGTTTGCCGTGTTCCTGTTGGCCTTGAGTTCATGCACCAGCGACAACGGCCGTCCCGGCCCGGTCACTCAGTTTTTCTGCGGCATTCGCGAAAGTGCCTGCGAACAGCGCTGCAAAGGCGAACCGGCGGAGGCCATCGCCTGCCGCCGGTCCTGCAACGAAACCGCCCGCAACTGCCGCTGATCGGAGCTTAGGCCGACTGCACAGCAGGTTTGGGCTGGGGCCGGACCAAGACACCCGGCCCCACGGCATAGATCAACGCCGCCAGCGACAGCACCAACTGCGCCACCACGGCGAAACCGACCGTCCACGCCCCCAGGTGCAAGAACGGCGCGACGATGGCCGTGCCGATCGACATCACCAGCGAGACGATGAAGATCATCAACGCGCCGGTGCTGCCGGGCGGACCGTTGGCATGGCTCATGGCGCTGGCGAAGGTGGCGCCGGCGCGCAAGCCCAAGCCGACGTTCACCGGAATCATCGCCATGACCAGCATCGCCGTGGACGGCGCCGGATTCAAGGCCACGAGCCCAAGCAACGCCAAGCCGCCGCCCAACTGAACGAGGCTGCCGCACACGATCGCTGTCGGCATGCCGACGCGCTTCACGAAGGGTGCGCCCAGATTGGACGAGATGATGAACGAGCCGATCAGGAACGCCTGCATCCAGACGAAGGAGTCCATGTCCCGCCCGAACAAGTTGGTCATCAGGTAGGGTGCCGCGAAGATGAACGTCATCAACGCGCCGATCCCGAAGCCGTGGCCCAACGTGTAGGCGATGAAACGCCGCGAGGTCAGCAGCTTCATGTACGTCACCAGCGGCGAATCGAGCTTGCCCGGATGCGGCGACGGGCGGCTCGGCATCAGCGCGAAGACGAAAGCCACCAGCAGGGCCGCCGCCGAGATCATGAAGAACGTCGCCTTCCAGCCATAGGCCGCCACCAGCCACACGCCCGCCGCCGGAGCCAAGGCGGGCACCACGGCTTGGATCGAGTTGATGAAGCCGATCAGCTTCACGGTGGTTTGGTCATCGCCCAATTCGCGCACCATCGCCGGCGCCAAGGCCACGCCCGCCGCCGAGGCGAAGCCCTGCACCCCGCGCAACGCGATCAGCATGCCCATGGTGTCGGCCAAGGCGCACAACAGCGATGCCCCGGCGAAGATCATGAGCGAGACGATCATGATCTTGCGCTTGCTGTAGCGATCACCCAGCGGCCCGACGAACAGTTGGCCCGCCGAGAACCCCGCGATGCAACTCGCCAGGGTGTATTGCCCGTCGCTGGGCGCGCCGCCCAGCGTGCGGTAAAGATCGGGCACCGCGGGCAGGTACAGATCGGTCGCGAGCATCGCGGTGATGCACGAGAGCGCGATGGGAACGGAGAGGAGATAGGGACTACGCATGACGAACGGCCTTTGGTCTTGGCTTCGCGCGACGGCCGCCGGGCAATAAAAAAGCCCGGCAAAGCCGGGCTGTCGAAGCATGGGAGAGAGACAGCTGCTTTACCTGGAGGGTCCATGGACGACGACGGTCACGGCCGGAACACTAAGGTTCGCGACGACCGGCGTGGTCTGGGGGGCGGGGACAAATCGAATCACAGGCGCTCTCCGAAAATAACTCCGCCGCGCGGCGAAGACGGCGCGGGTTATAGCAGGGAAAATTGAGAGGTCAAGTGCCGAGCGCTCGGTCAATCGCCCGCACATAGAAATCCTCAAGATCGCGGACGACCACGTCGGCCTGGCCGAGCGGCGATGCTTGCACCAGACTTCGCAAATTTGCGCGCAAGTCCACGAGCCTTTGCCGATCCGCCGCCAGTCTTGTGGCGATTTCAACGTACTGGTCGACGTTCTCGGCGATGAGATCCGTCAGCCCGACCTGCGTGAGAAAACTCGCCGAGGTGCGCCCGACGTGGTGCCGACCGCGCAGGGCGACGACGGGCAGCCCCATCCAGAAGGCATCGCAGGTCGTGGTCGTGCCGCTATAGGGAAACGTGTCCAGCGCGATGTCGGCAAGGCCATAGGCGGCAAAGTGCGGGTGATGATCTTCGGCGTTGCTCAACACCGTGACCCGGTCGAAAGCCCCGGCCAGAAAGGGGCGTCCGGTCCAGCGCGGGTTTTTCAACACGAGGCGGCTGTTGGGAACGGCGTTCAGAACTTGTGTCCAAACCTTGAGCGTCTCGTCGTTCGTCTTAAGGCGATTGTTGAACGAGCAAAACGTGATGTAGCCGTTCTTCAGGCACGGCGGCTCAGCCGGCGGCGGGGTCGGGTAGATCGGCCGGTAGCTGTGAATGCCGCGCGGCATGCGCACCAGTTCTTCCGTGGCGAGGGTATTGCCTTCGTGAACCGGATCGGCGACCGCGTCGGTCAGACGGTAGTCGATTTGGCGCAAGCCGGTGGTGTCGGGGTAGCCGAGAAACGTCACCGACACCATGGCCGGGCGTCGCGCGAACAGCGACACGCGCTTGCCCGACGTGTGCCCGGAGCAGTCGACCAGCACGTCGATCTTGTCCGCTGTGATTTGCTCGATGACTTGTTCATCAGTCAGGCCGGTGATGGGGCGCCAATGCGACAGTTCGCGAAAGCGATCGGTCACCGCATCGGCATTGACCTTCAAATTGCCATAGCAAAAGACGTCAAATCGCGCTCGATCATGCCGCTCGATCAGCGGCAGCAGAAAGCAGGCGCAGGCGTGGTAGCGAAAATCGCCCGACACGTAGGCGACCCTGATTTTCTCTCCCGGCGGACGAATCGGGCGCGGTGGGGGCGGATACTGCTCGCCAAAGGCGGCGTGTTCGCGGAACAATTCCTCGGGGGTTACGTGCGGATCGTAATGGAGATCCAGCAAATATCTTGACGTAATCGACATATTTGAAATGCAGGAACCAACCACAGACGTTGGGCTGGTTATAGACCGGGGGGCCTATTTGTCTACCCCCGCGCCCGCTCCACCGCGTTGATGGCGGGCGTGGCGCGCAGGGCCGCGATGATGTTGGTGAGGTGCTTCACGCCCGTGACCTCGATATCGACGATCATGTCGAAAAAGTCGGCCGAACGTTTGGTGAATTTCAGATTGCTGATGTTGCCGTTGTTGCGCGCGATCACCATCGACAGCGCCCCCAAGGCGCCGGGCTCGTTGGTCACGGTCAGGATCAAGCGGCCGATGTGGGCGTCCTTGTCGCGGTCCAGGTCCCACGACAGATCGATCCAGCGGTCGGTGTCGTCGGCGTAGTCCTTGAGCCGCTCGCAATCGATGGTGTGCACGGCGACACCCTTGCCGGGCTCGCGGATGCCGACGATGCGGTCGCCCGGCAGCGGATGACAACACTCCGAGACGTGCACCGAGATTCCCGGCGTGAGGCCGCGGATCGGCACGCCGCCGCCCTCGCCCGCCTGCTTGGCGCGCGCCGCCGAGAAGCTGACCACGTTCTCGTCGCCCTCGGTGCGCGCGCCGGGATACACCGCGATCAGCACCTCGCGGCCGAAGACGCGGCCCTCGCCCACCTTGGCATAAAGGTCGTCGAGGCTCGACACGCCCAATTTGTCGAGCGCGCCCTGCAGGCCCTTTTGCGTCAGTTCATAGCCGTCCTTCTGGAACACCTTTTCCAGGATGCTCTTGCCAAAGCGCATGTACTCGGTGCGCGCCTCGGTGCGGATACGCCGGCGGATATGGGCGCGGGCCTTGCCGGTGGCGACGAAACTTTCCCACTCCGGCGAGGGCTTTTGCGCCTTGGAGGTCACGATCTCCACCTGGTCGCCGTTTTGCAGCTTGGTGCGCAGCGGCGCGATGCGGCCATTGACCTTGGCGCCCACGCAGGTGTCGCCCACGTCCGAATGCACCGCGTAGGCGAAGTCCACGGTCGTGGCGCCGCGCGGCAACGCGATCAGGTCGCCCTTGGGCGTGAAGCAGAACACCTGGTCCTGGAACATCTCGAGCTTGGTGTGCTCCAGGAACTCGTGCGGATTTTGCGCGTGCTCGAGAATTTCCACCAGTTCGCGCAGCCACGCGTATTGCTTGCCCTCGACGGTGGCCGCCTGGGTTTCTTCGCCCGTGTTCTTGTAGTGCCAGTGCGCCGCCACGCCCAACTCGGCCACTTGGTGCATGGCGTGGGTGCGGATCTGAATCTCGATGCGCTGCTTTTGCGGCCCAATGACGGCGGTGTGGATCGACCGATACCCGTTGCGCTTGGGCGTGGAGATGTAATCCTTGAAGCGGCCCGGCACCATGCGGTACGCGCTGTGGATGATGCCCAGCACGCGGTAACAATCCTCGATGCTGTCGAGCATGATGCGAAACGCCATGATGTCGGCGAGCTGCTCGAAGCTCACCTCCTTCACCTGCATCTTGCGCCAAATCGAATAGGCGGTTTTCTCGCGCCCCGAGACATAGCCCTGGATGCCGGCCTTGCGGATGACCTGATCCAACTCGTCCATGATCTTGCCGACCAGGTCGCCGCCGTGCAGTTCCAGGAACTTGAGTCGGGTCAAAATGGACGCGCGCGCGTCGGGGTTGATCTCGGCGAAGGCCAGGTCTTCCAGCTCGGTCTTGACCTCCTGCATGCCGATGCGCTCGGCCAGCGGCGCGTAGATCTCCATCGTCTCGACGGCGATGGTGCGGCGCTTTTCCGGCGACTTGATGAAGTGCAGCGTGCGCATGTTGTGCAGCCGGTCGGCCAACTTCACCACCAGCACGCGGATGTCCGCCGACATGGCCAGCAGGAACTTGCGGAAGTTCTCGGCCTGCTTGGTCTCGACGTTTTGAATCTGAATTTTCGACAGCTTGGTGACGCCGTCCACCAATCGCGCCACCTCGTCGCCGAACAGCTTGCGCACGTCGTCCAGGGTTCCCAGCGTGTCCTCGACGATGTCGTGCAGCAGCGCGGTGACGATGGAGGCGGTGTCGAGCTTATAGTTGGTCAGAATGCCCGCGACTTCGATGGGATGCGAGAAATACGGATCGCCCGAGGCGCGCTTCTGCGAGCCGTGCATCTTCATGGCGTAAACGTAGGCGCGGTTGAGGGCGTCCTCGTCGGCGCTGGGGTCGTAGGCCTTGACGCGCTCGACCAGATCGAATTGGCGCATCATGGCGGCGCGCTCCGGCCGCGCGCCCATGGCGCGTGAACCGCGTGACGTATGCTCTGGCTGAGATGGCGGGTGCGCGCGCGGTCGCGCCCGATGAAGATCGATCGATCCGGACTCGGGGCTAGTTTAGTCGTTACGTTCGCCGGCGTCCGCGTCTTCATAATTGACCTTGGGGTGCTCGGCGGTCTTGCCCGCGCCACCCTCGTCTTCTTCTTCGTCCAATTCCTCGATGCTCATGCCCGCGCCTGCCACCAATTGCTCGCTGGCTTGGCCGGCGATGGCGGCGAATTCGGGGTTGGCGGCCATGGCGTCGAAACCGTCTTCCTCGGGCTCGTCCACTTCGACATGGCGTTGCAGGCCGGAAATGATCGCCTCGTACAGCTCGGACGGAATGGCCTTGTCGTCGGCGATCTCGCGCAGCGCGACCACCGGGTTCTTGTCGTTGTCGCGCTCCACGCGCGGCTCGCCGCCGGAGGAGATCTCGCGCGAACGCTGGGCGGCCACCATCACCAACTCGAAACGGTTGGGCACCTTCTCGACGCAATCTTCAACGGTGACACGGGCCATGGCGGTGATCCTTCGAACTCTTGAATATGAGAGTGCTTGGCTTTTGGGCCATGGTCAACAAACCGTGTGGTCAACAAACCCGGCCCGCCAAAAGAGGGCGCTTTGTAAACGGAATGGCCCCGAACCTCAAGGGGGGCCGGGAATCGGCCAAATTCCTCGATTTTCCGCGCCAGGACCCAGGGCCAGAATCAGTTCCGACACGGTTTTCTTGAGGCCCGGATGGCGCCAGTCGGGGGCAACGTCGCGCAGGGGCAACAGCACGAAGACGCGCTGGTGCAGGCGCGGATGGGGCAAGAGCGGCGCCTCAATCTCGCGCAACTGACCATCATAGTCGAGCAAATCGAGATCGAGCGTGCGCGCCGCATTGGCGGCGCCGCGTTCGCGCGCGAAGTCCACCTCCACGGCGTGCAACGTCCGCAACAATTCGCGCGGCGATTGATGCGTGCCCACGACCGCAACGCCATTGACGAAGTTGGGTTGATCCGATGCCGGCACCGGCGCGCTTTCGTACCAGCGCGAAACTTTTTTCACCTTCACGTCATGCGCGTCCAACGCCGCGAGCGCGGCGCGGCACGTGGCCAGCGGCGGCCCCGCGCGGCTGGGCAAATTGGATCCGATCGCGATCAAGATCATGTGAGACGTCGCACCGTTACCGAATTGCGAAATCGCGCCCGCTTGCGCCGAAGAAACCGAGCCGATAGGTTCTTTCTGCGATATTGGATACGCGTTACGTCGGGATGTTTCAATTCACAGCTTTGCGTTGCGCGCTTTGGGCATATTTGAATCATAGGAGCGGTGCATGATCTTCTATCCGGAAGAACGGATGGCGCTTTTCATCGATGGTCCCAATCTGTTCGGCGCGGCGCGCGCCTTGGGCTTCGACATCGATTACCGCCGCTTGCTCAACCTCTTCGCCGCCAAGGGCCGACTGCTGCGGGCGTTCTATTACACCGCGCTGATGGAAAACGAGGAATACTCGCCCCTGCGCCCCCTGGTCGATTGGCTCGACTACAACGGCTACACCATGGTGACCAAGCCGGTGAAGGAATTCACCGACGCTCAAGGCCGCCGGCGCATCAAGGGCAACATGGACATCGAACTGGCCATCGACATGCTGGAGATGGCCAACCACGTGCAGCACATCGTGCTGTTCTCGGGCGACGGCGACTTCCGACGCCTGGTCGAGGCCGTGCAGAAAAAGGGCGTGCGCGTGTCGGTGGTGTCGTCCATCCGCTCGCAGCCGCCCATGGTGGCCGACGAACTGCGCCGGCAGGCCGACAATTTCATCGAGTTGGCCGACCTGCAATCTTCCGTCGCGCGCGCCGAGCGCCCGCCTGTCCCGGCTGATCGCGCCGAGAGATAACTTGGCGATGGCGCCAAGGCCCGAGTCCGCGGCGCTCGCTGGCCCTGTCAAGACTTGCGCCTTGTGTCCGCGGCTCGTTGCCTTCCGCAAGGCCAACGCAAAGGACTACCCGGATTTCTTCAACGGCGCAGTCCCCGCCTTCGGCACAGCTGATGCGCGGCTGCTGATCGTCGGCCTTGCGCCCGGCCTCAAGGGCGCCAATCGCACCGGGCGGCCCTTCACCGGCGACTACGCGGGCGAATTGCTCTATCCGACGCTGCTCAAGACAGGACTGGCGCAAGGCACCTACAAGGCCGAGGCCAGTGACGGCCTGCGGTTGCTCGATTGCCGCATCACCAACGCCGTGCGCTGCGTTCCCCCGGAAAACAAGCCCACGCCCGCCGAACAGAAAACCTGCCGCGACTTCCTCGCCGCCGAGATCGCCGCCCTGCCCCGGTTGAAAGTGATTCTGTCCCTGGGCCAGATTTCCCATAACGCCGTGCTGTCGACATTGGGGGTGCGCAAGGTCCTGTTTCCCTTCACCCACGGCGCGCTGCATGCGCTGCCCACCGGGCTTTTCCTGGCCGACAGCTACCATTGCTCGCGCTATAATGTGAACACCGGCGTGCTGACCGAAGCGATGTTCACGAAGGTCATGCGCGACGTCGTGGCGGTGTTGAAGTAATTTTTATAAGCCCTTGGCTTACTTAATCCATTGACTGAGTCCGCTTTTGGCTGACTCAGTCATTGAATGATGTAAGCCATTAGCCTATGATTTCGTCCGTCAACGCGGCAGAGGTGGCCGCGGAGGTTGACCATGAGCAAACTTCCCGTTGCCAAAGCGCCTCGGCTGGCCAGGCGCGCCGCAGACTTGCCCGGCAACCCGGCAGCGATCCTGAAAATGATCTTGAAGGGTGCCCGACGCAACTTGCGCCCCGTCGACGTGGCCGCCATTCGCGCGCTCACGGGAATGTCGCAGGCGAAATTCGCGCGCGCCTGCCGCATCAGCGTGCACACCCTGCGCAACTGGGAACAGGGCCGCCGCCTGCCCCACGGCCCGGCGCGGGCCTTGCTGCTGGCCATCGCGCGCGAGCCCAAGGCGGTGATGCGCGCGTTGAAGGCTTAAGCGGGCGCGCCTATCGCGACGCGGGGTGCACGGACATTGATCTCGAAGCCCGCCCAGATGAACAGCAGGCCGACGAATTCGCCGACATACAGCGCTTCCACCATGCCGGCCTTGGCCATGGTGCCGCCGATGCCCGGCAGCAGCGCGCCGAAGGCGATGACGGCGTTGCCCATGGCGCGGTGTCCGGCGCCGGGGTCCTGGCGCTTGGCGAATTTCATCGCGCTGTAGATCGCGCCGCCGATCAGGAAGACGACCGCATAGCCGTTGATCAAGGGCGTGAGCAGGCGCACCCACGACCACTCCAAAATCGCTCCCGACGGCCGATGCGGTTCAAGCACACCCTCGACGATGGGCGACAGCACGACGAACACGGACACGAGCGCAATGATCGGCACCGTCACGGCACTCAGCATATGGGCCGTCCGCCGCTGCATCAGCAAATAGACACTGCCCTGCGCCAGCGGATAACCGCCTAGCAAAGCACCGGCGATGTACCACGCTTTCGTGAGCGCGTAGGTATTCCCGAAAAGCGTGATCGTCGCCTCGAGCGCCGTGCCGAGCCCGTAAACGGCAATTCCCACGCCCCACCACAACAAATGCGGCCCGCTACGGCGCAGGGCGTAGCGGCTCAGCAAAATCATACTGAAAATGGCCGCCAGAATGGTCGTCAGGATCGGCAAATAATGGACAGCATGAATCGATTCACCCATGGCCCGGACCGCCTCCCCATTCCCGAAATACAGACAACGTTGAGTTATTCGTTTATGTTCATACAGTCAATATAGTAATTGTACACTTATTCGGCCGCCGGGATTGCGCCATGGGCTCCAGCAGGGCCTTGGCTTGTAGATCGAGCGCAACCATCGCGGTCGCGCGGGGCTGAGCCTACTTCGCCAACGCCTTTTCGACGGCGGCCACGACGTCTTTGCTCGTTGGCTCGACCCGCGTGGCAAAGGACGCCACCAGTTTGCCGTCTGCACCCACCAGGTATTTATGGAAGTTCCACTTGGGCGCGTTGTTCTCGCCCAGCGTGGCCGCGGCCCACTTGTAGAACGGGTGCGCGCCCGAGCCCTTCACGGTTTCCTTGGACGCCAAGGGAAACGTGACGTCGTATTTGCTTTCGCAGAATTCCTTGATCTCGGCGTTGGAGCCGGGTTCTTGCGCGCCGAAATCGTTGGCGGGCACGCCCAGCACCACCAGGCCCTTGTCCTTGTAGTCTTCCCACAGGCTTTGCAGGCCGGCGTATTGCGGCGTGTAGCCGCAGAAGGACGCGGTGTTGACCACCAGCACCGCCTTGCCCTTGTACTCGCTCATGGGTAGGGGCTTGCCGTCGATGGTCTTGAACGCGAAGTCGTGCGCCGATTGCGCCATGGCCGATGAACCTCCGAATGAAATCGCGGCCGCGATGAGGCCGCCGAGAATCGCCGAAAAGCGCGTCATGTAAATCCCTCCCGAGACGTGGTGCGCGATGCAGAATGGCTTTAGTCTAGCCCCTTCACCTGGAGCACTTCCACCGTCATGACAACCGAGGCAAAGCCCTCGCCCACCGCCGCGCTGATGAAGATCACCGGGCAAATTCCGCTGATTCGCTCGCTCGGCTTGGCGGCGGAACTGGGCCTGGCTGACCTGCTCGCCGAACGCCCCCAAACCGCCACACAACTGGCCCAACGCTGTGGGGCCCATGCGGAGTCCCTTTACCGCATGCTGCGCTACATGGCGTCGCACGGCTACTTCCGCGAAGATGACGCCGGCACGTTTCATAACACGGATTTGTCAGACGTGTTGCGCGAGGCCGCCCCCGGCTCCATGCGCGCCTGGGTGCGCACCGCGTGGCAGGACGTGATCTGGGACACCTATCGTCACTTCCCGCACACCATCGCCACCGGCGAGCCGGCCTTCACCAAGGCCCATGGCCAGGATTTTTTCGACTACCTCGCGCGGCACCAAGACGTGGGCGCGCGCTTTGACCAGGTGATGGCCCGGCAGTCGGGCCCCGAGAACACTGGCGTCGCCAACGCCTACCCCTTCGCCGACGCCAAGACGGTGATGGACGTGGGCGGTGGGCGCGGCGGGTTTCTGGCCACGCTGTTGCGGACCTATCCGAAGCTGCGCGGCGCGCTGTTCGAGCAGGCCCATGTGCTGAAACAAGCCGACGCCTTGCGCACGCCCGAACTCGCGGGGCGCTATGAGCTCGTGGCCGGAAATTTCTTCGATGCCGTGCCGACCGGCGCGGACATCTACACACTCAAACGAGTCTTGCACGATTGGCCCGACGAGACGGCGTTGAAAATTCTCAGCAATGCGCGCGCCGCCCTGGGCCCGAAGGCGCGCGTGCTGGTGATCGACGCGGTGATCAAGCCCGGCAATGAACCGGACCCCAACAAGGCCCTCGACGTCGGCATCATGGCGTTGACCCCGGGGCGCGAACGCACCGCCGCCGATTTTCAGCGCCTGTTCGCCGCCGCCGGGCTGAAGCTGTTGCGCATCATCCCCACCGCGGCGCCCTCAACCATGAGCATTGTGGAGGGCGCTGCGACCTAGGACTTGGCAAGGCTGTCGTAGGCAAGCCCCAACCTTGCCGCGACGCGGTGCAGTTGCTTGTCTCTCGTCCAAAGTAAAGCATGCGCGCTTAATCGTGTTGCCGCCAAGAGGTGCGCGTCGGCGTAACCGACGCCAACGCCAGCAAGCTTGTTTTGGCTGATAAAACCCAGCAGTTCGTCATCATTGGCGACAACCGCCTGCGGGAGTTTTCCAAGCATGTTCAGAATCATGGGCCGCGCGCGCAAGTGGCCGAGCGCGATTTCGCCGATGACACAGGGATGCGTGAGAATCTGATTTGACTGAAGCAAACCGACGAGCTGAGGATCGCTGTTGCGGAAATGATCGATCCAAACCGAGGTATCGACGAGAATCACGCGGCTTTGGGTCGCCGACGGCGAATGGGACGAAGGCCAGGTTCACTGCCGCCAAGCCGCGCCAAACGCCGCGCCGCCTCGCGCTCGATCAACGCCTTCAACGCTTCGCGAACAATGGCCGACTTTTCCTGTAGCCCAGTAAAGGTCTTGGCTTCCGCCATGAGTTTATCGTCGAGCGCAAGCGTGGTACGCATCGGGCGCCTCTTTATGAGGCATGAATATAGCATCATTTGATGCTGAATTCAAAGCCCAACCCCGGGCCTCAGCCATACCGCTCCTCGGTCCACGGGTCGCCGCGCATGTGGTAGCCACGCGCTTCCCAGTAGCCGGGCTGGTCCTTCTCCATGACGGTGATGTGGCGCAGCCACTTGGCGCTCTTCCAGAAGTAGAGATGCGGAATCACCATGCGCACCGGGCCGCCGTGATCGCGCGTCAGCGCCGCGCCGTTCCAGGTGTGGCCCAGGAACACATCGTCGCGGTCCACGTCGGCCAGGGCCACGTTGGTGGAATAGCCGTCGTAGCTTTTCAGCATCAGGAACTTGGCCGTCTCGAAGGGTGCTACAGTCTTCAGCAGCGCACGCATGGGCACACCCAGCCACGTGTTGTCGTAGCGCGACCAGGCCGTCACGCAGTGAATGTCGTTGCGATATTCCTGCTGCGGCTGGGCCATGAAATCTTTCCACGACCACTTGAGCGGATGCTTCACCTGCCCCGCCACCGACAGGCTCCACTCGGCCTGAGTCAGGTTCGGCTGCACGCCCAAATCCAGCACCGGAAAGTCCCTGGTGAGATGCTGGCCCGGCGGCAGGCGCTCCACTTCAGGCCGCGCGGTCTTGCCCGTGAGCCCGCGGCCGTCCTTGGCCCACTGCTCCTTGGTGCGGATCAATTTGTCTTTGATCTGGCCGGTGAGTTCAGGATCTTTTTCCGTACCCATGGTTTAGCCTTTATCCCGCATGAGCCTGGACTTGGCCCGGTCCCATTCGCGTTTCTTGATGGCCTCGCGGCGGTCCTCGTGCTTCTTGCCCTTGGCGAGGCCCAGTTTCACTTTCGCCAGGCCCTTGTCATTAAAATAGACCGTGAGCGGCACCAGCGTCATGCCGTCGCGCTGCACGGCGGCGGCCAGGCGGTCGATCTGCTTGCGGTGCAAGAGCAGGCGGCGCTTGCGCTTTTCGTCGTGCTGAAACTTGCCCCCGCCTTGGTACATGGGGATATGCACGTTGATCAGGAGAATCTCGCGGCCCTCGGGCTGCGCGAAAGCCTCGGAGATGGTCGCGCGGCCCAGACGCAGGGACTTCACCTCGCTGCCCATGAGCGCGATGCCGGCCTCGATGGTGTCCTCGATGGCGTAATTGAAGCGCGCCTTGCGGTTCTCGGCCACCGTGCCGTGCGAGATCAGTGTGGATTTCGCCATGATGTGCAGGCGGCCAAGACGCCGCGTCAGCCGTCCAGCAGGCCGGCGCCGCGCATGGCTTCTTCGATCCGCGCCTTGCTTTTCAACGTCAGGGGCGCCAGCGGCAGGCGCGTGTCGGCTTCGCACTTGCCCAGCAAATGGGCGGCGTATTTCACCGGCGCGGGGCTGGTTTCGCAGAACATGGCCTCGTGCACCGGATGGAGAATGTCGCGGATGCGCGTGAGATCGTCGGTGGAGTCCAATGTCCAGGCATCCTGCAACTGCGCGCACAGGCGCGGCGCGATATTGGACGTCACCGAAATGCAGCCGTGACCGCCGTTGGCCAGGAAGGCCACGGCGGTGGCGTCCTCGCCCGAGAGCTGACAAAACTCATCGCCGATGGCGAGCCGGGTCTTCACCGGCCGCGCGAGGTCGGCCGTGGCATCCTTCACGCCGACAATGTTGGGATGGCGCGCCAGTTCGGCCATGGTCTCCACCGTCATGTCCACCACGGAACGCGGCGGCACATTGTAGATGATGATCGGAATGTCCACGGCGTCGGCGATGGTGCGGAAATGCAGCTTCAGGCCCTCTTGCGTGGGCTTGTTGTAATAGGGTGTCACCACCAGCGCGGCGTCGGCCCCCGCCTGCTTGGCGTGGCGCGTGAGTTCAATGGCCTCGGCGGTCGAATTGGACCCCGTGCCGGCGATCACTGGCACGCGCCCCTTGGCGACCTCGATGCATAACTCCACCACGCGCTTGTGCTCCTCGTGCGACAAGGTCGGCGATTCGCCCGTGGTCCCGCAGGGCACGACGCCATGGGTGCCTTCCTTGATCTGCCAGTCGACAAAGGCTTGAAAGGATTTCTCGTCGACCTCATAGCCCTTGAAGGGGGTAATCAAGGCGGTGAATGACCCGCGAAAAGCGGCAGTACCCATCTCGGGGCTCCTTGAGCAAGGCTTGAGGCTCGCTTGGCTGGCGCAGCGCGCGAGGGCGCGGACCATACCATACAACACTGCCCCTTCAAGACGGGAAGGCTATAAAATTATTAATCACATCAAAGGCTTGCGGTTGCCCCCCAAAGTTTCCTATGAAATCGGAATGATGCGTCGTCCTCGGTTCCGACAACTCCTGGCCGCCAGCCTAGGTGCCTTGCTCGCCATGAGCACGCCGGCGCACGCCCAGTCGAGTGCACCAAGCACAGCGCGCATTCTGCCCGAGCGCAAGCCCGCGGTTCCCGAACGCGCCGTCGTTAAGTCCAAGCCCGAAAAGCCCGGCCTCGAGGACATGGCCGCGACGGCGCCAACGGGACCGACGCTGCCGACACGCAAGCCGCCCGCACCGGCGCGCGCCCTGGCATCAAAGCCAGGCGACAGCACCAACCCCACCAGTTCGCGCTTCGGTGTGCGCACCGAATCGCCGTTCCTGTCGCCGCGCGACAAGACCGCCTTCGAGCAGGCCGTCCGCGCGGCCGCCGCCGGGCGGTGGTCCGCCGCGCGCGAGGCCATGCGCCGGGTCAGCGACCAAACGCTTGCCAGCGTGGTGGAATGGATCGCCATGCGCACGCCGGGCGCCAAGGTGGACTTCGGCGAGCGCACGGCCTTCATCGAGGCCCATCCTGACTGGCCGTCGATCAACGAACTCAAACGCATCACCGAGGACGTGGCGATGGATAGCGGCGGCGTGGACGAACGCCTGCGCTGGTTCGCCAAGCATCCGCCCGTGACCACGGCGGGGCGCGTGGCCCTGGCCGATGCCGCGCTGCAATCGGGCGACCTGGCCACGGCCGAGAAAGTCTCGCGCGAGGCCTGGTTAAGCGGGCGCTTCGACGCCGGCGAGGAACGCGACTTCTTGCGCAAGTTCTCGCGCTTCATGACGCCCGATCTGCACCGCGCGCGGCTGGAGGAATTGCTGTACGCCGAGCAGCGCACGGCGGCCGACCGCATGCTCAAGCGCGTCGATCAACCGCGCGCCGCCGTCGCCGCGGTGCGCATGGCCCTGATCGCCTCGGCCGGCAACGTCGAACGCCTGATTCAGAAATTGCCGGCGAACCTCGCCGCCGATCCGGGGCTGGCCTACGACCGCATCAAGTGGCGGCGCAAGCGCGGCCGCGAAGACAGCGCGCGCGAGCTGCTGCCAACATCCCCCGACGAGGCCCCCCGCCCCGATCTGTGGTGGAAAGAGCGCAATCTGCTGGCGCGCGATTCCATCGAAAAAGGCCGCCACCGCGAGGCCTACGCCATCGTCACCAACCACGGCGCGCTGGACGCCGTCAGCGTGTCGGAGGCCGAGTGGCTCGCCGGCTGGCTCGCCCTGCGGTTCCTGAAGGACAACGAAGCGGCGCTAAAGCACTTCGAGAAGGTCCACGAGACGGTGCAACTGGCCGCCAACGTGTCGCGCGGCGCCTATTGGGCGGGGCGCGCCGCGCAGGAGCTGGGCCGCGCCGAGGTGGCCGCCGACTGGTACCGCAAGGCGGCCACCCACATCACGACGTTCTATGGGCAACTGGCGCTGGGGCGGCTCACGGATCCGACGCTGCCGCAGTTGCCGCTGGACCCCACGCCCAGCATCGAGGAGCGGCGCGCCTTCGAGGGCAAGGCGCTGACCAAGGCCGTGCGCGCGCTCGGCGATATCGGCGAGACGCCCTACTTGCGCTCGTTCGTGCTGGCGCTGGCCGAGTCCTCGGACTTCGCGGTGGATCGCCACATGGCGGCCGAACTTGCCCACCGCCTGGGTCGGCCGGACCTGGGTGTGTGGATCGCGCGTCAGGCGGGCCGCGACCGCATCACCATCATGACCTACGGCTACCCCACGCCCGCCATGGCGCTGCCGCAGCAACCGGAGAAAGCGCTCACGCTTGCGATCATGCGCCAGGAGAGCAATTTCGACGTCACCGCCACCAGCCCCGCCGGCGCCTTGGGGCTGATGCAGCTGATGCCCGCCACCGCCAGCGCCGTGGCCAAGCTCAGCAAGCTGCCCTACGCCAAGTCGCGGCTGACCAGCGATGCGTCCTACAACGCGACGCTGGGCAGCATCTACCTCGCCTCATTGGTCAATGAGTTCGACGGCTCCTACATCATGGCCGCCGCCGGCTACAACGCCGGGCCCGGCCGCTCGCGCCAGTGGGCGCGCGCCTTCGGCGATCCGCGCGCGGCCGACGTCGACGCCATCGACTGGATCGAGCAAATCCCCTTCACCGAGACGCGTAATTACGTCCAGCGCATCATGGAAAACCTCATGGTCTATCGCGCCGTGACGGCGGGCACGCTCGCGATTTCGCAGGACCTCGAGAAAGAACTCAAAGGCCCCCGCGCACCATAAAAAAGGCGCCCGGTTGGGCGCCTTTATTTTTGAGAACTCTGCGATCGCTCAGGTCGCGACGATGGCGGGCTTGGCGGGCGCGAGGCGCGGCGGCATGGACACCGAGGGCACCGATTCCGTGCGCGGCGGGCGGCGCTCGTCCAGCAGCGGGGTCAGGTTGGCCTCGGAGATACGCTTGCAGTGGCCTTCCATGTAGGCGCCGGGCTCGATGGCGAGGCTTTCGTGTTCCACGTCGCCCGACATGCGCGCGGTCGAGGCCAGGAAGACGCTTTTGGCACGGATCATGCCCTTGATGGAGCCGTGCATGCGCACGGTCTGGGCGACGACTTCGCCCACCACCGAGCCCTTGGCGCCGACGATCAAGGCCTTGCAGCGGATGTCGCCGTTGACCGTGCCGTCCACTTGAACTTCGCCGGCCGAGACCAGTCCGCCTTCGATGGACAGGTCGGCGCTGATGATGGAGGGCACCGACTTGTTGATGTCGGTGCGAACATCGGGCGCTTCGCGCTTCGCGGGGCTAGCTTTTGAAAACATCGCTACCGGCCTTGAGAAATTTCAGCGGGTTGATCGGCTTGCCGTTATGCAGCACTTCGTAGTGAACGTGGGGCCCCGAACAGCGACCGCTGCAGCCGAGTTGGCCGAGCACGGAACCCCGTGACACCTTGTCGCCGACCTTCACCAGAATGCGCGACAAGTGCCCATATTTGGTCACGAGTCCCATGCCGTGGTCAACCACGACCAAACGGCCATAATTGCCCTCCCAGCCCGCGTGAATCACCCGGCCCTCGCCCGTGCTCATGACCGGGGACTTGAAATCGGCCCCCATGTCGAGGCCGAGGTGCTGGGCGTACTGGCCGGTGAAGGGATCCTTGCGGACGCCGAAGCCGGAATTGAGATCGAACTCCTTGAGCGGCGTGTCGATCGGCAGGCCGATCAAGAGGCCCTGCAGTTCATGCAGGCGGTCCATTTGCGCGTTGAGCCGGTTGAGGGATTCCTCGATGGGCCCGGAATTCATCGCCATGCTTTGGTTGAGCGGAACGAAGGGGCCGCCCTGCCCGCCGCGGCGGGTTTGCTGCTTGACCAGCAGGTCGATGTCGAGCCCGGTGATGCTGAGGGAGGACTCGATGTTGGCGATCTTGGTCTCGGCGAGTTCGGAGAAGCGATGATAGAGCAGCAACTGGTTGCTCTCCATCTCGCGGATTTGGTCCTCCAGCGCGGCGACACGCTGCGCGTAGCTGTCGCGGTCGGACACCGCCATGTCGCGCTCCAGCACGACCTGGCGCATCTCGAGGCCCTCGGTGGCGATGAAGGATGTCTTGCTGTGGTGGCCGACGACGTCGACCATGGAATTTTCAAGCTCGCCCAATTCGGCCAGGATAGTCTTGCGGGATTCGTCGGCGTGGGTGCGTTCCAGCTTGGCCTTGTCCAGCGCCAACTCGATGTTCTGTTCGCCGGCAAGCGCCGAGCTTGGGTCCTTGAGAACTTCCTTGGCCTTGGACTTGATGCGGTCGGCCAGCTTGGCCTTGGCGGGCGCGGGCTGCGCCAATTGGGCGGCCTTTTGCTTGAGCAGATCGGATTCCTTTTCCAGCATGCTCATGGAGCTGACGTAACTCGTCTCGAGGTCCTTGGTCAGCTCCGAGACGCGCTCCTTGTAGATCGACACCTGGGCGAGCAGTTGCTCGTAGCCCATGCGCGCATCTTTGATTTCGGTGTTCTTGGCGCGAATGCTCTCGGTGTGGTTCATCACCAAACTCGAGCTTAGCAACGTCCAACTGCCCACAATGACAGCCAGCAGCGCCATCGCCGCTTGGCGGTGAGTCGACAGCCGGAGCGTGCGCATGCGTTCGCCCGAGCGGACAATCAGCTGCCGCTCGGGGAAGAACCGTTGCAATGACTTCTCGAGGCGGCCGAGGCCGCGATCGCGCGGATCAAATTTTGAAAGCTGCTTGCCCGAAAACACGCTGTCCCCTTACCCCGATGACACCCGTTACGCATTCCCCGGTCCTCGCCCACGGTGTGGGGCCGGAGCTCATCGGACGCGCATCCGTCGCTCTTTTTTGACAACGTCCACAGTTCTCACGCTCGATCAATCGGTTGGACCCGGTTGATCGCGGCGAAGCTGCGATCACGTCGGCGATTCGGAGGTACGCGCCAAGCCGTATCCTGCCGAGTCTCGCCGGGAAATTCAAAGATAAAGTAAAAGAAAAAACACTAGTAACTACAAATAGATAGCGCGCTTTCCCGCACACGCTATCGGTGTACGCCACCGGCTGGTGGCCACGCGCGCCGTGGAGGCCGCGGAGTTCTGGCGTTAAGGTGCCGGTTCGATTGGCTCTGGTTTTGCCTCCGCGAGGATCATTTGGACCCCAAACTAGACACTGGGCTGCCGCTGCGGCGTGTCGTTTTGCATTGGTTCGGCTGCGGCCTGACACCGAAGGCCCCAGGCACCGTGGGTTCATTGGGCGCGCTGCCCTTCGCCTGGGTGTTGTACGAGATCGGCGGGCCGTTCCTGATTCTCGCTGCCGCGTTCGCATTGTTCCTCATCGGCTGGTGGTGCGCCGAAGCCGAGCTGGGCGGTGCCGACGCCGATCCCGGGTGGATCGTGGTCGACGAAGTCGTCGGACAATGGCTGGTGCTGGTGCTCGCACCACACAACTTGGTTTGGTACGCGGCCGCGTTCGCGCTGTTCCGCGTTTTCGACATCTGGAAGCCGTGGCCGATCCGCTGGGTCGATCACGACGTCGGCGGCGGCTTCGGTATCATGCTCGACGACGTCGTCGCGGCGTTGTATGCCGGTGTCATTATTCTCGTCGCCCGCGTTTGGCTCGGACTCTAATCGTCACAATGACTCAACTTCCCGCCGACCTGCTCGATCTCGCCAAGATGGCCGTGACCGCGGCCAAGGCGTCAGGCAAGAAAATCACCACGGCGGAATCGTGCACCGGCGGCCTGGTGGGGGCGTGCATCACCGCGATTCCAGGGGCCTCGGCGGTTTACGAGTGCGGCTACATCACTTACTCCAACGACGCGAAAACGCGGCTGCTGGGCGTGCCGCGCGACGCCATCGCGCAGTTCGGCGCCGTCAGCGACGTCGTGGCCGCGGCCATGGCCGAGGGCGCGCTGGCGCAATCGAATTCCGATATCGCGGTGTCGGTCACGGGCATCGCCGGGCCCGACGGCGGCAGCAAGGAAAAGCCCGTGGGTTTGGTCTATCTGGCCGTGGCCCAGCGCGGCATGGACGCCCAGGTCAAGCGTTACGTCTTCGCCGGCAACCGCCACGACGTGCGCCGTGCCTCGGTGGCCGCCGCCCTTGAATTGATGGCGAGCCAGATGCAGACGGTCGATCAACCCGCCGAGGCGTAAAGCGCCTTCGCCCGCGTCTCGAAGGCGGCGACCATGCGGTGCACGGCCTCCTCGAACAACATGCCGATCAGCGACTGCAGCAGCTTCGACCGGAATTCGAACTCCAGGAAGAACTCGACTTCCGTGGCGCGGCCGCCTTGGGTTGGGCGGAATGTCCACTCGTTCTTGAGATATCGGAACGGCCCATCGAGATATTCCACCGTCACGGCGTTCGGCGCGTCGAGCGTCACGCGCGACGTGAATTTTTCCCGCACGAACCTGAAGCCCACCGCCAAGTCGGCGATGAATTGCGCGGGCGATTCCCGCCGGTCGATGCGGCAGGCCACGCACCACGGCAGGAATTCGGGGTACTTCTCGACGTCGGCCACCAGGTCGAACACCTGCTGCGGCGTATAGGGCAGAACGCGGGTCTCGCGATGGACGGGCATGAGCGCGCGGGTCAGCGCCCCAGGTAGGCCAGTCGCGCCGCCTTGAGCTGCTCGAAATCGGCGTCGGCGTGGTACGACGAGCGTGTCAGCGGCGTGGCGGAGACCATGTGAAAGCCCTTCACGCGCGCGAGGCGTTCGTACTCGGCGAATTCTTCCGGCGTGACGTAACGGTCGATCGGCGCATGATTGGGCGTGGGTTGCAGGTATTGACCGATGGTGATGAAGTCCACGTCGGCCGCGCGCAAATCGTCCATCACCTGGATGACTTCGTCCTTGGTCTCGCCCAAGCCCACCATGATGCCCGACTTGGTGAACACCGTCGGGTTGAGTTCCTTCACGCGCTCCAACAGACGCAGGCTGGTGAAATAGCGCGCGCTGGGCCGAATGGCGCGATAGAGGCGCGGCACGGTTTCCAGGTTGTGGTTATAGACGTCGGGCTTGGCGGCGGCGACCAAATCCACCATGCCCATCTTCTTGCGGAAGTCCGGCGTGAGCACCTCGATGGTCGTGGCGGGGTTCTCGCGGCGCACGGCCTCGATCACCGCCACCCAATGATGGGCGCCGCCGTCGTCGAGATCGTCGCGGTCCACCGACGTGATGACGACGTGGCGCAGACCGAGCTTCTTCACCGCCTCCGCAACGTTTTCGGGCTCGTGAGCATCCAGCGCGCCGGGCCGGCCGGTCTTGACGTTGCAGAATGCGCACGCGCGCGTGCAGATGTCGCCCGCGATCATCATGGTGGCGTGGCGCGCTTTCCAGCACTCGCCGATGTTGGGGCACGCGGCTTCTTCGCACACCGTGTTCAGCTTGTGCTCGCGCATGATCTTGCGCGTCTCGGCATATTCGGGCGACGTCGGCGCCTTCACGCGCAACCACGCCGGCTTCGGCTGGCGCAGGTTATGGGGCTTGATGGGCGCGACGGTGTTCATGGGCAGAATATAGTCCCAAAATCAAATATGCACCACGCGGCCGTAAGCATCGAGCACGGACTCGTGCATCATTTCCGACAGGGTGGGATGCGGGAAGACCGTGTGCATCAGTTCGGCCTCGGTGGTTTCCAGCGTCTTGGCCACGGTGTACCCCTGGATCAGTTCGGTGACTTCGGGGCCCACCATGTGCGCGCCCAACAGCTCGCCGGTCTTGGCGTCGAAGACGGTTTTCACCAAACCGCCGGTGTCGCCCAGCGCGATCGCCTTGCCGTTGCCGATGAAGGGGAACTTGCCGACCTTCACTTGGTGGCCCTTGTCCTTGGCCGCCTGCTCGGTGAGGCCCACGGACGCGATCTGCGGGTGGCAATAGGTGCAACCCGGAATCATCGATGTCTTGAGCGGGTGCGGATGCAGCCCCGCGATGGCCTCGACGCAGATCACGCCTTCATGGCTGGCTTTGTGGGCGAGCCAGGGCGGGCCGACGATGTCGCCAATGGCATACACACCCGGCTCGCCGGTGCGGCAAAACTCGTCGATCACGATGTGCGTTTTCTCGACCTTGATCTTGGTGCCTTCGAGGCCGATGTTCTCGACATTGCCGACGATGCCCACGGCGGAGATCACGCGGTCGACCGTGATCTGCTCGGTCTTGCCGTCCTGCTCGAGGGTGGCGGTGACTTGGCCCCCGGCTTTTTTTAGTGCCTTCACGCCGGCCTTGGTCTTGATGACCATGCCTTGCTTTTCCATGGCCTTGCGCGCGAAGGCCGAGATGTCGGCGTCTTCCACCGGCACGATGCGGTCCATCACCTCGACGACCGTGACCTTGCTGCCCATGGTTTGGAAGAAACTCGCGAACTCGATGCCGATGGCGCCCGAGCCGATCACCAGCAGCGACTTCGGGAACACCTTGGGCACCATGGCGTGGCGATAGTTCCACACCAACTCGCCGTCGGCTTCCATGCCCGGCAGTTCCCGCGCGCGCGCGCCGGTCGCGAGAATAACGTGCTTGGCGGTCAGGTCGGCGATGGGCTTGTTGTCCTTCGTGACCGCGACCTTGCGCAGCGCCCCCGCCACACCGTCCAGCTTCCCTTGGCCGTCGAACACCGTGACCTTGTTCTTCTTCATTAGGCCCTTGACGCCGCCGTTGAGTTGGCCGGCCACCTGGCGCGAGCGCTTCACGACCGCGTCCAAGTCGAAACCGACATTGTCGGCCTTGAGACCGAAGTCCTTGGCGGGCTGCATGTGGTGATACCCCTCGGCCGAGCGCAGCAAGGCCTTGGTGGGAATGCAGCCCCAATTGAGGCAGATACCGCCCAAGTGTTCGCGCTCGACGACGGCCACCTTCATGCCCAGTTGCGAGGCGCGAATCGCCGCCACGTAGCCGCCGGGCCCGCCGCCCACGACGATGAGATCGAAATTGGTGTCCGCCACGTGTCCTCGCTTGCCCGCTTACGCCGCGAGCTTTTTCAGGGTGTCGCCGCTCAGGCGGCGCACATGCCACTCGCTCATGGGCACCGAGCCCATGCGCTCGTAAAACTTGATCGCCGGTTCGTTCCAGTTCAGCACCGACCACTCGAAGCGCCCGCAATTCTCGGCCACGGCGCGCTGGGCGAGATGGCGGAACACGGCGGTCGCGATGCCGCGCTTGCGATGCTCGGGCTCCACATAGAGGTCTTCCAGGTAAATGCCCGGCCGGCCCACGAAGGTGGAGAAGTTGTAAAACCACACCGCGAAGCCCACGGCCTGGCCGTCGATTTCGCACAGCAGCGCGTGAGCGCGCGGGTTAGGCCCAAACAAGGCTTCCCGCATCAGGGCCTCGGTGGTGACCACCTCGTGCGCGAGCTTTTCATACACCGCCAGCGCGCGGATCAGCCGCAACACCGTCGGCACGTCGCGGGATTCGGTGTCGCGGATGACAAGGGGGCGAACGCGCGCGGTCATCACAACAGAATTTGCAGCGGGTCTTCGACGATGCTCTGGAAGGCCTGCATGAATTCCGCGCCCACCGCGCCGTCGACCGAACGATGATCCACCGACAGCGTGCAGTTCATCATGTTGGCGATGGCGATGGCGCCATTCTTGACGATGGGGCGCTGCTCGCCCTTGCCCACGGCCAGGATGCAGCTCTGCGGCGGGTTGATGATGGCCGAGAATTCCTTGATGCCGAACATGCCGAGATTGGAAATCGAGAAGCCGCCGCCCTGGAATTCCTCGGGCTTGAGCTTCTTGTCCTTGGCGCGTTGGGCCAGGTCCTTCATCTCGTTGGAGATCACGGCCAGGCCCTTTTTGTCGGCGTGGCGGATGATCGGCGTGATGAGGCCGTCGGGCGTGGCCACCGCCACGGAAATGTCGACGTTGTCGTAGCGGCGAATGGCCTCGTCGGTCCAGGTGGCGTTGGCGGCGGGCACCTTGCGCAGGGCAATGGCCACGGCCTTGATGACGAAGTCATTGACCGAGAGCTTGTAGTCGGCGTTCGCGCGGCCGTTCAGTTGCGCGCGCAGGCGCAGCAGCTCGTCGATGTTGCATTCGACCGTCAGATAGAAATGCGGAATGCTTTGCTTGGCCTCGAGCAAGCGCTTGGCGATGATCTTGCGCATGGAGGAATTGGGCACCGCCGTGAAGGGCTGGCCGAAATCCGGCACCGGACCCGACGGCGCATGCAGGGGTACGCGCGGCGCGGCCTTGGCCGTGCCGCCGGCCATGGCGCTTTCCACGTCGGAGCGGACCACGCGGCCTTGCGGACCGCTGCCCTTGACGGCGCCGAGATCGATCCCGGCCTGGGCGGCCATGCGCTTGGCCAAGGGGCTTGCAAAAATGCGGTCGGCCACTTTGGCCGTGGGCGAAACTTGCGGCAGCGCTGTCGGAGTCTTGGCGGGCGGTGCAACCGCGGCAGCAGTTGGCGTTGCCGCCGCTTTGGGCGCGGAGGCCTTGGCCACGGCACTCGCGTCCTCGCCCTCTTCCAGCAGAATCGCGATGGGCTGATTGACGGCGACGTTCTCGGTGCCCTCGGCGATCAGGATTTTGCCGATCTTGCCTTCGTCGACTGCCTCGAACTCCATGGTCGCCTTGTCGGTCTCGATTTCGGCGATGATGTCGCCGCTTTTGACGCCGTCGCCTTCTTTTTTCAGCCACTTGGCCAGTTTGCCCTCGGTCATGGTCGGCGACAGGGCGGGCATCAGGATTTGAATAGGCATTGGTATGGTTTCCTCGGCTTAGCGGTAACACACGGCCTTGGCGGCCGCGATAATGTCGGCCACTTGCGGCAGCGCCAGGGCCTCGAGGTTGGCGGCATAGGGCATGGGCACGTCCTTGCCCGCCACGCGCGCCACGGGAGCGTCCAAGTAATCGAAGGCTTGTTCCATGATCTGCGCGGCGATCTCGCAGCCGATGCCCGACATGGCCCAGCCCTCTTCCACCGTCACGCAGCGGTTGGTCTTCTGCACGGACCGAACGACGGTGTCCGTATCGAGCGGACGGATCGAGCGCAGATTGATCACCTCGGCGTCGATGCCCTCCTTGGCCAACTCCTCGGCCGCCTGCAACGCCTTGCCCACCATGATGGAGAAGGCAACGATGGTCACCTGCGCGCCCGTGCGTTCGACTTTTGCTTTGCCGATAGGCAACACGAAGTCATCCGCATCGGGCACTTGGAAGCTTTGGCCGTAGAGAATTTCGTTTTCGAGGAAGATGATGGGGTTGGGGTCGCGGATGGCGGCCTTGAGCAGGCCCTTGGCGTCGGCCGCCGACCAGGGCGCCAGAACCTTCAAGCCGGGAACGTGTGCATACCACGAGGCGTAGCATTGCGAATGCTGGGCCGCCACGCGCGCGGCGGCACCGTTGGGTCCACGGAAGACGATGGGGCAGCCCATCTGACCGCCGGACATATACAGCGTCTTGGCCGCCGAGTTGATGATGTGGTCGACCGCCTGCATGGCGAAGTTGAAGGTCATGAATTCGACGATGGGCTTCAAGCCCCCGAAGGCCGCGCCCACGCCGAGGCCCGCGAAACCGTGCTCGGTGATCGGCGTGTCGATGACGCGCTTGGCGCCGAATTCGTCGAGCAGGCCCTGGCTGATCTTGTAGGCGCCCTGGTATTCGGCGACTTCCTCGCCCATGAGGAACACCTTGGGATCGCGCCGCATTTCCTCGGCCATGGCGTCGCGCAAGGCTTCGCGCACGGTCTGGGTCTTGAACTTGGCGTATTCTTGCTCGACAGGGGCGGAAGCAACGACCGGCGCCGGTGTCGCGACGGGGGCCGCAGCCTTGGCGGCCACGGGCGCCGCCGCGGCGGGCGTCGGCGCCTTGATGTTGGCGGCACTTTCGCCGTCTTCCAGCAGCACGGCGATGGGATGGTTCACCGCCACGCCTTCGGTGCCTTCATTGACCAGGATTTTCCCGATAACCCCCTCGTCGACGGCTTCCAGTTCCATGGTGGCCTTGTCGGTTTCGATCTCGGCCAGAATCTTGCCCGAGGAAATCTTGTCGCCCTCTTTGACCAGCCATTTGGCCAGTTTGCCTTCGGTCATGGTCGGCGAGAGCGCCGGCATCAAAATTTGAATCGTCATGTGCGTCCCGGCCCCTTATGCCGCCACCAGAATGTCGGTCCACAGTTCCGACGGATCCGGCTCGGGGCTGGTTTGCGAGAATTCGGCGGCCTCGGTGACGATGTCCTTGATCTCCTTGTCGATGGCCTTGAAGCCCGCTTCGTCCACGGCCTTCATCTCGACCAACTGCGCGCGCAACCGGTCGATGGGATCGAACTGCTCGCGCATTTTTTGCAGCTCTTCCTTGGTGCGGTACTTGGCCGGGTCCGACATCGAGTGGCCGCGGTAACGGTACGTGTTCACTTCCATCAGCACCGGGCCCTTGCCCGCGCGCGCGTGGGCCGTGGCTTCTTGGCCCGCCTCGTAAACCGCCATGACGCTCATGCCGTCGACGCTCATGGTTTTCATGCCGAAGGGCTCGCCGCGCTTGTGCAGTTCGGTCGAGGCCGAGGCGCGCTGCACCGACGTGCCCATGCCGTACTTGTTGTTCTCGATGACGTAGATGACGGGCAGCTTCCACAACGCCGCCATGTTGAAGGCCTCGTAGATCTGGCCTTGGTTGGCGGCCCCGTCGCCGAAGTAGGCGAAGTTCAAGCCGCCGTCGTTCTTGTACTTGTGGGCAAACGCCAGCCCCGTGCCGATGGGCACCTGGGCGCCGACGATGCCGTGGCCGCCGTAAAATCCCGTCTCGCGGCTGAACATGTGCATGGAGCCGCCTTTGCCCTTGGAATAACCGCCGGCGCGCCCCGTCAACTCGGCCATGACGCCCTTGGGGTCCATGCCGCAGGCCAGCATGTGGCCATGATCGCGGTAGCTGGTGATGACGCTGTCGCCCTTGTTGGCGCAGGCCTGCAAGCCCACCACCACGGCCTCCTGGCCGATATAGAGGTGGCAGAACCCGCCGATGAGTCCCATGCCGTACAACTGCCCCGCGCGCTCCTCGAAGCGGCGGATCAGCAACATGTCGCGATAGAATTGGACGAGTTGTTTGGGCTTGAGCTTGGGTTCGGACGACCCTTTGGACGCATTGGTCTTGGCAGTCCCCTTGGTGGCGGCCATAGGCCCTCCTCTCCCGTTGATTTTTTCTTCTTTGGTGGCGAACGCCGGGTGCGCCGGCTGCGCGCGAGCGGATATATCGCAACGAAATTGCGCGGCGACAAGCTAAAGCTTGGTTAAGTCATTGTTTTGCAATGCACAATTGGCGCCATCGGGAAGTCCCTGATAACGCACACGATTTCCAGCAGCATCGTGGGTGCGGCGCAGCATTTGGCAATTCTTACGCGAAAACGGCGGCGGTGCCGGTGGATTGTTACCGGGCCTTGGTTTGGTTCGCATGAAAATTACGACGGAAAATCGGCTCCAGGACCAATTTTTTTGATAGCCGACAATGTAATTGGCCTGAGCTGAAGCGCTCACGGCAGATTCGTCGGCACGATGATGTCGTTGGGGTGAACGGCGCCCAGCATGACGCGCGCGCGTTCCTCGAGCATGTCGGGATCGAGACTTTCGGAGCGCAACAACGCGACCCGGTGCGCGATGGCCTGCTTGGCGGCCGTGACCTCGCGCAAGCTCGCCTCGGTGCGTTCGATTTCGAAGCGGAGATTCCACCAGGCAATCAGTCCCCGGTCGCCCTGAACCGCGTGATAGCCGAAGTAGACCATCACGGCGGCCCCCATCAGAGGACCGAGGACCTGACGCGCCTTGCGGCTAAACTCTTGTCTCATGCGCGACGCCCCTCATCGCTCAACGTGATTCGTTGAATCACGACGCAAGAATGATTCATTGAATCATGGCCGAGTCGCACGGTCAAGAGTCGCACGACTCAGGCTCGCGATTTTTTGTTTGCCGAGATTTACGAATTGTTCAGACCTTCAACACTGGTCAATGGTCTCGGGCGTGGCGAAGCGCCGGCAGCGCCAGCGCGTATACTGCGCGCCAAGCGAGTCATCCACCGCGTGAAACGTCTTGTTCAGGCAGCGCGCTTGCCCCACGCACTCTGCGGCAAGCCGTCCTAAATCGCCGTAAGCGATGGGCCCCATCTTGGTCAGATCCTCGATCAGACGCCCCTGCCCGGTTTCCGGCTGCGGCGGTCGGCCGCGCTCGACGATCACGGCGCCGACGCGAATGATCGTGTGTGGCACGCCGCTGTCGACGATGGATTTTTCCGCCGCGCTCATGTCCTTGAGCGTATCGGCGAACAATTTGAAATTGATGTCGGGAAACAGCGACTGGTCCACCGGCGTGGGGGCCGAGCCCACTTGCCCGATCCAGATCAACTGCGCCACACCCGAGGCCTTCGCGGCCTTGGCGATGTTGCGCGCCGCCCCCGCATAGGGACTGGGCTCGCCGGGGCGGCCTTGCAGCGCGGCGAACACCGTCTTGAACGCCCCCGACGCGAACGCCGCCGCCACATCGGCCTCGTTCAACACGTTGCCCCTCACGAAACTCACATCGAGGCCCGCCAACTTATCGCGCTTGGACGTGGGCCGCACGAAGGCGGTGACCTTCGTGCCGGGCGGTAGATGCTTGATGAACTCGGAACCGGAGCTGCCGCTGGCGCCGAACACAAGAACGCCGCCCTCAATGGGGGCGGCGTTCGAGGTCGTTGTCATCGTCGCCGCGAGCGCAAGCGAGAGGGCCCGACGGCGAGCGAGCATGGTGAATTACGCGGTCTTAGTACCCATGATTCTGCCATGGCCGCGGCGGGCCTGCGGAATGTTTTCGTCGACCACGAAGCCCGCGTTCGCCAAGGTCTCGGCAAAGGGTGTGTCGCGGTACTCCATCGACCACACCTCGTTGTTCCAGCGATGATCCCACCAGGTCGAAAACGCGTTGTAGGCGGTCATGGGGGCGCGCTGTTTGCCGGTTTGGAAATCGACCGGATAAAACACGCCGCCCGGACGCAACACTCGGTGCGCTTCCTTGGCGATCTGCTTGGCGGCATCGCGCGTGACTTCGTGGAACATGATGTACGAGACGACCAGGTCGAAGTAACCGTCGGGGAACTTGGTGCTCTCGGCCAGTTGCTGCGCGTAGTTGATGTCGAGGCCCAAATCGAGGGAGCGCACGTGCGCGAAACGCACCATGGGCGCGCCCACGTCGATGCCCCACACTTCGGCGTCGGGGAAGCGCTCCTTCATCTGCATGGTCAGACGGCCCGTGGCGCAGCCCATGTCGAGGATCCGCTTCACCTTGCCGTCCTTGGGCAGAATGACCGCCTTGGCGATGGCGGCTTGGGTTTCGTCCTGGAAGTTCAGACCGGCGTAGAAATTGTTCACGCCGTAAAAGTTGATATAGCCCGCGAACTCATCGCCGACGTAGCCGCCCGGCTGAATGTGGATCTCGTGCTTGGTGTAATCGGGAATCACCATCTTGCGATCCCATTCCACCTTGCCGGGGCCGACCTTATCGGCGGCTTCCATCTCGGAAAGATATTCGTCGGCGTTGGCGTGGAAGTAGTCCTGGATGGAACTCCACGTCTGTTGTTGGTTGGACACCCATGCGCGCACATAGCCCGCCGTGATGGGATCGTTCTCGAACAGCGCGGCGGCGTCCTTGTAGGAAACCTCGGCCTTCGGATCCATGCCGGCGGCCTTGACGATGGCGTCGGCGCGCTGGCTCGCGGCGACGCGGAAGTCGCCGTTGATCCACGAGCGGAAATTGGTCAGAAAATCCTGCTGATGCTCGAGGTGCATGTCGGACAAGCGCTCGAGGCGGCCGATGGTGCCGCGCTTCTCGATATCGCCCTTGAAGGTCCCGGCCGAGGCGGCCTTGGCGGCGAAATACGAGGTGGCGGCGGCCGAGGCGGCCAGCAACGAGCGGCGTTTGATCAACATGTGAAATCCCTCCCAGGATGACGGGTTGGGACGATTGTACATCACGGCAGGGCAGAAAACAGCCCCTCTCACGGCTTTGCGCCGAGGCCTATCCGCGCCAATATAGCACCATCCCATCACGCCCTCGGGCAAGGTCAAATTCAAATGAACCAACATGTACTTCCTGCCGCCGTCTCTCCCGAGCCCACCACGTCCACCCGCCGAACGCTGCTGACCGGCGCTGCCGCGGGCTTGGTGATCGGCTTTGCCTGGAACGGCCGCAAGGCCATGGCCGCGAACGAACCCGCGCCCTTCGCGCCCAACGCTTTCGTGCGCATTGCCCCGGACAACACCGTTACAATTCTCATCAAGCATCTGGAGATGGGCCAAGGGGTCTATACCGGGCTATCGACCATCGTGGCCGAGGAACTGGATGCCGACTGGGCGCAGGTGCGCGCCGAGCATGCCCCCGCCGACGTGAAGCTCTATGCCAACACAGGGCTTGGCATCCAAATGACCGGCGGCAGCACGTCCACCGCCAACTCCTACGAACAACTGCGCAAGGCCGGCGCCACGGCACGGGCCATGCTGGTGGCCGCCGCCGCCGCCGAGTGGCGGGTGCCCGCGGGCGAGATCGCCGTCAGCAACGGCGTGCTGAGTTGCCAGAACAAACGCGCCACGTTCGGCGAACTGGCGGCCAAGGCGGCGACCATGCCGGTGCCGGCAGACGTCACGCTCAAGGACGCCAAGGACTTCAAGCTCATCGGCCGCGATCGTTTGCGCTTGGATACGCCCGAGAAATCCGACGGCTCCGCCAAGTACGCACTCGACATCATGCTGCCCGGCATGGTGGTCGCCGTGGTGGCCCGCCCGCCCCGCTTCGGCGGCACGGTGAAGCACGTGAACGCCGAAGCCGCCAAGGCCGTGCGCGGCGTGCGCGAGGTCATCGCGATTCCCAGCGGCGTGGCGGTGGTGGCCGACACCTTCTGGCAGGCCCACAAGGGCCGCAGCGCCTTGCAAATCGAATGGGACGAAAGCATAGCCGAGACGCGCGGCACCGCCGAGTTGTTCGCCGAATACAAAGCCAAGGCGGCCACACCCGGCATCAGTGCCCGCAAAAACGGCGACGCCGCGGATGCCATGGCCAAGGCCGCGCGCACCGTCACGGCCGAATTTGAGTTCCCATACTTGGCCCATGCGCCCATGGAACCGCTCGACTGCGTCATGGTGCGCGGCGACGAGGGCGCCGAGGTGTGGGCGGGCTGCCAGTTCCAAACCATCGACCAGGGCAACGTCGCGGGAGTGCTGGGCCTGAAACCCGAGCAAGTCAAAATCAACACGGTGTTCGCGGGCGGCAGCTTCGGCCGGCGCGCCAACATTCCCTCCGACTACATGGTCGAGGCCGCGCACATCGCCAAGGCCCTGCCCCTAGGCATGCCGGTGAAGCTGTTGTGGACACGCAAAGACGACATTCGCGGCGGGCGTTACCGGCCCATGTACTATCACGCGCTGAAGGCGGGCCTCGACGCCGGCGGCAAACCCATCGCGTGGCAGCACATGATCGTGGGCCAGGCCATCCTCAAGGGCACACCCTTCGAGGCCGCCGCCATGAAGAACGGTTACGACGGTTCATCGGTGGAGGGGGCCGCCAACCTGCCCTACGACATCGCCAACATCGCGGTGGATGTGCACACGACCGACGTGGGTGTGCCGGTATTGTGGTGGCGTTCCGTGGGCAACACGCACAACTCCTACGCCACCGAAACCTTCGTCGACCAGATCGCCAAGGCCGTGGGCCAAGACCCCGTCGCGTTTCGCCGCGAGTTGCTGGCCAAGCATCCGCGCCACGTGGGCGTGCTCAACTTGGTCGCCGACAAGGCCGAGTGGACCAAACCTTTGGGCCCCAACCGCGCGCGCGGCGTGGCGGTGGTGGAATCCTTCGGCACCCTGGTGGCCGAAGTGGTGGAAATCACCGGCACGGGCGACGGTGGCTTCACGGTCGATCGTGTGATTTGCGCCGTGGATTGCGGCGTGGCCGTCAACCCCGACATCATCCGCACGCAAATGGAAGGCGGCATCGCCTACGGCCTCTCGGCCATCCTCAAGAACGCCGTGACGCTCAAAGACGGCGTCGTGGAGCAATCGAACTTCGACAACTACGGCGCCTTGCGCATGGCCGAGATGCCCGCGGTGGAAGTGCACATCGTGCCCTCGACGAGCAAGCCCAGCGGCGTGGGCGAGCCCGGCGTGCCGCCCATCGGCCCCGCGCTGGCCAACGCGGTTTTCGCGCTCACGGGCAAGCTGGTGACGAAATTGCCGATGCAGGCGAGTGTAGGCGTTTGAGCCGGCCCCAGCAGAGGAGTTCCCATGGACGAGTTGATCAGTTTTCTCGGCGCGAATTACACGATCTTCGAGCGCTGGGGTGTCGTGTTCCTCGCCGTGTTGGCGGCCGCTGGCGGCGTGTGTTTGTGGCAATTGATTCGAAAGAACACGATTTGGCGACGCGTATTGGCTGGACTGGGATTGCTCCCCGTGCTTGCGGGCCTCGCGATAACAACTTTCGTTCTCCGCAATATCGAACCGCTTCGCCTACCAAACGGATATGCGCGCGCAGATGTGAGCTTCGCCGGCCCCGCGGGCGCGCTGGGCGGCGAACTGCTCACACCTCAAGGGCCGGGGCGTCGCGCGGCCCTCGTTCTCGCGGTGGGCTCTGACATCAGCAGCTACCGCACCAACTATGCGCCGCTGGTCAACGATCTGCTCGTGCCCCAGGCTGCCGAGGCGCAATTTGTCATGCTGTTTTTCGACAAGCGCGGCGTCGGACGATCAGCCGGAGACTGGACCATAGCCACCATCGAGGACCGCGCCGCCGACGCGCGCGCGGCGATGACCTATCTCCAAAACCATCCCGCCGTCGACCCGGGCAAAGTTGTCGTCATCGGCCACTCGCAAGGCGGCTGGGTGGCGCAACTTCTCGCCGCCCAAGACCCGCCGCCTGCCTTGGCCGTTTCGCTGGCCGGGCCGGCGGTCGGTGTCGAACAACAAATTCTCGACGATGAGCGCGGCAGCCGGTTGTGCAACGGTGCGACCGAGGCCCAGGCCGACGCCGAAGCCCGGGCGCTTGTGGCCGATTTGCGTCAACAAAGCCGAGGAAACGTCTCCGGACGCCTGCGTCAATTTTCGGCGATTGCCGATTATCGGCCCGACGCGGCTCTCAAGTCGCTCAAAGCTCCGACTGTCTTTGTTTTCGGGACGAACGACCGGCTAGTTCCGGCACAAGCGAATCTCGCCAGGTTAAAGGAACTCTGGGGTGATCAGCCCGCTGCGAATACGACCGTTGTGACCGTCGAGGGCGCCGGTCATTCACTGCGCCTGATTGAGCGCTGCCACCGGGGCCCTCAGCGCGACAAACCTTTCGCGCCGGAGGTCATCAACCAACTGCGGTCGTCGTTGGCGTCCGTCAATTCCCGTTAGCCCCGGATGCCGCGGCGCCGCTTGAACTCGTTGCCGCCATAGAGCGACGCGGGGCCCAAGTGCTCCTCGATGCGGATGAGCTGGTTGTATTTCGCCGTGCGGTCGGAACGCGACAAGGATCCGGTTTTGATCTGGCCGCAGTTGGTGGCCACCGCGATGTCGGCGATGGTGGAATCCTCGGTCTCGCCGGAGCGGTGTGACAATACGGACGTGTAGCCCGCCTTGTGCGCCATCTCCACGGCGGCCAAGGTTTCGGTCAGCGTGCCGATCTGGTTGACCTTCACCAAGATCGAGTTGGCCAAGCCCTTGGCAATGCCGTCGGCGAGGCGCGTGGGGTTGGTGACAAACAAGTCGTCACCCACCAGTTGGCACTTGTGCCCGATGGCCTTGGTCAGCGCCGCCCAGCCGTCGAAATCGTCCTCGGCCATGCCGTCTTCGATGGACACGATGGGATATTTCGCCACCAGGCCTTCGTAGAACTTCACCATGCCGGCGAAGTCGAGGCTCTTGCCCTCGCCTTCCATCTCGTACTTGCCCTTTTTGTAGAACTCCGTCGACGCGCTATCCAAGGCCAGCACGATGTCGCTGCCAGGCTTGTAACCCGCGGCCTCAATGGCCTTCATGATGAACGACAGGGCCTCGTCGGCGCTCTTGAGGTTGGGGGCAAAGCCGCCCTCGTCGCCGACGTTGGTGTTATGGCCCGCATCCTTGAGCTTTTTCTTCAAGGCCTGGAACACTTCCGCGCCCATGCGGATGGCGTCGGCCACGCTGGGCGCGGTGACGGGCATGATCATGAATTCTTGGATATCGATGGGGTTGTCGGCGTGGGCCCCACCGTTGACGATGTTCATCATCGGCACCGGCAACACATGGGCCGCCGCCCCGCCGATGTAGCGATACAGAGGCAGATCGGCATCGGCCGCAGCGGCTTTGGCGACAGCCAGCGACACACCGAGCATGGCGTTGGCGCCCAGGCGCGACTTGTTCAGCGTCGCATCGAGATCAATCATGGTGCGGTCGATCTTGACCTGATCGCGCGCGTCCAGCCCGGCGATGGCGGCGTGAATTTCGCCGTTCACGGCCTCCACGGCCTTGCGCACGCCCTTGCCGCCGTAGCGGGCCTTGTCGCCGTCGCGCAATTCGACGGCCTCGTGGGCCCCGGTCGAAGCCCCCGAGGGCACGGCCGCGCGGCCCATGACGCCGCTGTCGAGTGTCACATCCACCTCAACGGTGGGGTTGCCGCGGCTGTCCAATCTCTCGCGGCCGATGATGTCGATAATGGCGGTCATGACGGTCCTCGCGCAGTCAAAAAACGTGGCCGTGTGATGGGGGAAAGTCCCGCCAACGTCAAGCGCCGGGCTATTTCTTCACCGCCCGCACGAAGGCCGCCAGTTCGGCGTTGAAGCGCTCCGGGGATTGGGCAAAGGGCAAGTGGCCGTTGTTCTCAAATACCGAGTATTGGGCCTTGGGCAGCGCGGCTTTGAGGCGCGCATAGGCCTCGGGCGCCTGGGCGACATCGTTGGCGCCCATGGTGATGAGCATCGGGAAATCGACCAGCTTGGGTGTCACGTCCTGATGGTCCAGGTTCCGCCCCACGAAAGCCCTGCGCACATAGGCCGGCACCATGAGGCCCAGCGTGCGCATCTCCTCGCGGTAAGCGGGCGTCATGCCAGGAAACGCGAAGATGTTCACCGTCGCCTCGACCACCTCGATGTTGTCGCGCATGTTGCCCGAGGTCTGCTTGGCCGCGCGGCGCTTCATTTCCTCGGGCGTCATGTTGCCCACGGGTGGGGGCTGTTGCACCAGCCCGGCGATGGAGCCCACCAGGTTCAGCCCCGCGATACCCGCCGTGCCGTATTTGCGCACGTAGTCGGCCGCCACGAAGCCGCCGTAGGACCAGCCGACGACGACGGGCTTGTCGAGCTTGGCCGCCGCGATCACAGCCGCCATGTCGTCGGCCCAAATCTCTGAGGCCTGCACGTCTTTGGGGTCCCACGGCTTGCCGGAGTTGCCGTGGCCGCGCAGGTCATAGGCGACCAGGCGGAAATCCTTGGCGAGAGCAGAGTCAAACTGCGGCCGGAAACTCATGGCGCCCATGGCCATGCCGTGAATGAGCAAGATCGCCGGGCCTGCGGGATTGCCCACCTCCATCACGTTGAGCGGCAGGCCGCCGTGTCCGTCGATGGTGCTGAACTTCAGCTCCGCCGCGCCCAACTTTGCAACAGCGAGCGGCGCGGTCCACAGCATCAGCGCGACAACGAAGCTGCGCATGGCGGTCATCGCCCAGGCGCCGGCTGGCTCAGCCGGTCCACATAGGCGATGCCCATGGCCGAGAGAATGAACACGCTGTGAATGATGGCCTGCCACATCACCCCGGCCTCGGTGAAGTTGGCTTTGGGCGAGCCGAGGTTGCCCGCCTCGATGAACGTGCGCAGCAAGTGGATCGAGGAAATGCCGATGATGGCCATGGCCAGCTTGATTTTCAGCACGCTGGCGTTGACGTGGCTGAGCCATTCCGGCTGGTCCGGGTGGCCCTGGAGCTTGAGGCGCGAGACGAAGGTTTCGTAGCCGCCGACGATGACCATCACCAGCAGGTTGGAGATCATCACCACGTCGATCAAGCCGAGGACGATCAGCATCATCTGCTGCTCGCCCATGCTCACGGCGTTGGTTACCAGGTGCCAGAGTTCCTTGATGAACAGCACCACATAGACGCACTGGGCGAAGATCAGGCCGATGTAGAGCGGCACCTGGAGCCAGCGCGAGGCGAAGATCAGCCGCGGCAGGGGGGCAAGTTCAGACGGCGTCGACGACATTTCGGACATGGGATCGGAACTCGGCAAAAAAGACAGGGGGTCGCAGTGGCCGTTCTAACAACGCAGGTCGGGCGCGTCGACCACGATGCCATGACTTCGGCGCCGTGCCTTTACGGCAGGCGCACGGGGTTGGATTTGGCGACCCGGTCGAATTGAAGCAATGTCTTCAAGATACCCGGCATATCTTTGAGATAAATCATGTTTGGCCCGTCCGATGGCGCGTTGTCGGGATCCGGGTGGGTCTCCATGAACACCGCAGCCACGCCCACGGAAATCGCCGCCCGTGCGATGACGGGGGCGAACTCGCGTTGACCGCTGGAGGCCGTCCCCGCACCGCCCGGTTGTTGCACGGCGTGAGTGGCATCCATGACGACGGGGAAGCCGGTCTTGGCCATCTCC
>JANRJL010000071.1:0-11992 GCA_033763995.1 Rhodospirillaceae bacterium
CTGCCCACGGCCGGAACCGCCGGCCTCAACAACTTCGTCGGGCTGGCCTTGGAGGACAAATTCACGGCGTTCACGCCGCGCATCACGTTCGATTACAACGTGACCGACGACAGCCTGCTGTTCGCCTCGGCGGCGCGCGGCGTGAAGTCGGGCGGCTTCAACGCCACCGCGACGTTGGTCGAAAACCGCCGCTACGGCGACGACAAGAACTGGACCTACGAGATCGGCAGCAAGAACACGTTCAACGACGGCCGCGTCCGCCTGAACGGCACGCTGTTCATGATCCGCTGGACCGACGTGCAGATCTTCGCGCAAGACACCGGCAATCCGGCGCCGTTGCCGATTTCCATCGTCCGCAATTTGGGCGACGTCAACTCCTCCGGCGTGGAGCTGGAAGCGGCCTACGTGCCCACGGATAACTTGAACTTCTCGGGAACGCTCTATTACGGCGATGCGCATTACGCCAAGGGCACGTCGGACCTGCGCTGGGGCCGCGTGCCGGCGGTGTGCGACGACGTGGTCTGCAAGCGCAACGGCGACATCAGCGGATTGCAAACCGAGCGTCAATCGAAGTGGCAAGGCACCGTGAGCGCCGAATGGCAGGACGAACTGAACATGGGCAACGACCTGCAATACTACTTGCGGTCGGACGTGTCCTACCAAAGCAAGCAATTCAACGACGCGGTGAATATCTCGTGGATTCCCGGCCGGACCCTGGTCAACGCCAGCTTGGGCATTCAAGGCGAGCAGTTCGACGTCCAGCTTTGGTCGCGCAACCTGTTCGACAAGAAGTACGTCGCCAGCGTGCTCGTGGGCGTGCCGAACACGCAGTATAATTCCTACCTGGGCGAGCGGCGCACCTTCGGCGTCACGCTCAAGGCGCGCTATTGAGGAGGATGTGATGGCACGCGCAGCATCGCTCATCGTTGTCGGCGCCCTGGCCTTGGCGGGCCCGGCCCTGGCGCAGACGGCGGCCGACACCGAGGTCAAATCGCTGATCCCACCGTCGACCACGCCGCGTCCGCCCGCCGTTTTTCAGCCCGGGCAAGCGCTGGCGCCCATGGCGCGGGCGACGATTTTCGTGCGCGATATCGACGCCTCGCTCAAGCTTTACCGCGACATCCTCGGGCTGAAGCCGATGTTCGACAACCATTGGAAAGGCAAGGGCATCAACGACATCATGGGCACGTCGGGCAAGGAACTGCGCGCCACGGTGCTGATGGCGGGCGATTCGGTTGTCGGCAATATCGGCATCTATCAGCTTTACAACGAAAAGGGCACGCCGCCGCCGCCGGCCAGGGGCAGCGACACCCGCATCGGCGATGTCGCGGTCATCTTCCCGACCAACGACATCTGGGGCCTCACCAAGAAAATCCAGGACGCGGGATACGAGATGATCTCGCCGCCGGTGGTCTTGATCGAACGCCCGGGCATGAAGCAACAGCCGCTGGAAATGATGTTCCGCGACCCCGACGGCGTGTTGGTCAATTTGGTTCAAGCGGGCGTCCCCAACTGAAGAGGAGTCGATCCATGGAACGGCGTGATGTGTTCTCGGTGATGGCGGCGGGCGCTGGGTTGCTGGGCGCGGGCGAGGCCAAGGCCAACTGGGGCATGGTGGCGCCGGGCCCGGTGCCGGGGCCCGATTTCGACGGGCGTTCGCTGGTCAACAAGGCCCGCGCCTACGAGGTCATGGACCGCGAGGGCCTCGACGGCATCGTCGCGCTCAATCCCGTCAACGTCTTCTATCTGGGCAATTATCTCGGTTACGAGCTGCAGAAGCTGCGCGCCATTCCGAGCTTCGCCGTCATGCCGCGCGCCGAGGACAAGCCCACGTTCCTGGTGACCGCGGGTTCGGATTCCCAATTCCTCGCCAACGGCGATCGCGAGTATCCCGAGGTCGTTCCCTACAGCTTCCCTTTGGCGCTCGACGACTATGTGAAACGCGACGATTGGTCGAAAGAGCCCGAGGCGGCGCCCGTGGGCAATTTTGCGATGTCCGCCGAACCGCTGGAGCCCAAGGAGAAAAAGTGGGTTGAATTCGCCAAGCGCATCAACGAACGCCGCGCCGCGACGCCGGAATGGGGCCTGGTGCGCGCCCTCGAGTTGGCGGGCCTCGGCAAGGGCAAGGTCGCGGTCGACGACATGCGCATCGCGCATATTCTCTCGACCTTGGGCCGCACGTCGGTCACCTGCGTGCCGGGCGACAACACCTTCCGCAAAATCCGCATCATCAAGTCCGAGGTGGAACTGGGGCACATGCGGACCATCGCGCGCATCAATCAGGACGCGTGCATGGCCATGTTGAAGCAGGTGCGGGCGGGCACCACCAAGGCCGAAATCGACGAGCTGTTCATGCTCGAGGCCGCCAAGCGCGGTGCCAAGGCCATGTGGATCGCCTCGGGCACCATCGGCGGGTTCACCCAGGGCCACGTGGTCGAGGGCGAGCCCATGATGGTCGACGCCGTGTGTCAGCGGAACTTCTATCACGGCGACTTCGGGCGCACCTTCGTGCTGGGCGAGCCGTCGAAGGAACTCCAGGCCTGCATGAAGGCGGTGCGCGTGGGCTGGGAGACGGTGCTCGAAAAGCTCAAGCCCGGCATGAAGTATTCCGAGCTGGGCAAGCTGGTCAGGGACGCCCAGCACAAGGCCTATACCGGCACGTCGGGCATCAGGTTCGCCGCCGGGCCGCATTCGGTGGGCTTGCAGCACACCGATCAGCCCTATCGCGACGGATTGCCGTTCGTCGTGTCCGACGACCTCACCTTCGAGGAAAACATGACGCTCACCGTGGACCTGCCCACCAACCTGCTGGGCTGGGGCGCGATCCACTGCGAGGACCTGATCGTGGTGACCAAGAGTGGCGCCGAGCCCCTGGCCACGGCCGACGGTCCGCTGGTGGTGATCTAGGCTGGCGCGCGTCGTTCGTCGCCTCCCTGGGCCCTTTGAGCGCCAAATCGATACTAAAGAGCATGCGCCGTCGCTCCCGCCGCGACTTAATGTCTGTTGGCCTGGTTCATCGGCCCGAACCTGTCCAAGTATGGCACGGGAGTCTGTGCGATGCCTGAAATTCGTCCGCCCAAGTTGCCGCCCGCATGATCGCGGACAATCTATCGCTTGCTCACGTTGTCGAGGGCGCGGAAAATAGTGTTATCGTTCGCGAACCCCAGTCGATGAGATGCGTCGCCGCTCAAGGATTTCATTTCGCCAGACCTTTGACGATCGATGGGTTCACCGACTGGCCGAGCGCCGTCGCAGGACAAGACGACCCGACCGGTGCCGTGGCGTCCCTCGAAACCTCACCGGCGTCCCGGTCCGATCCACAGCCAAGAGCCATGTAATGTTGAGAATCTTGTTTGCCGACGATCACGCCTTGTTGCGGGAAGGGCTGCGTCCGTTTCTTGAGCAGATCGCAGAGGATACCGACGTCCGTGAAGCCGACGCGCTCGATGCGGCTCTTGCGTGCTTCAAGGGCAGCGAGCCGCCCCAACTCATCCTGCTTGATCTCAACATGCCCGGCATGGACGGCATCCAGGGCATTGCCCGCGCACGAAAAACCTATCCGGACGCCAAGGTGGTCGTGATTTCCGGCTACTTCGACAAACGCATCATCACGACGGTGCTGAAGGCCGGCGTCGACGGATTTATCCCCAAGACCTCGTCGGGCCGGACGCTTCGAAATGCCCTGAGACTGGTGCTCGACGGCGAGCGCTATCTGCCGACCAATCTGCTCGAAAGCGGATCGTCGACCCTGGCCTTGGCGGCGCTGATCGCCGACGGCACCAACGATGGTCCTTGGGACAAGCTGACCCCGCGCGAAGGCGACATCTTGCGGCTCCTGGTCGACGGCAAGACCAATAAGGAAATCGCGCGAGTCCTGGGCCTCAACGAGGTGACCGTGAAGGGTCATCTGCGCAATGCTTACCGCAAGATCGGCGCCAACAACCGTGCCGACGCCGTCAGGATCGCGCTTCAAGTCAGGCGATAGCGGCGTTCTCGCTTTATGTTGCAACGACTTAGCACCCAATACTTTTGCGCACATACCGCGTGCGCTCCCTCATTTTAGGCTGGCCTCGCGAAACGGAAGCAGCTTGCCCGGTACTCGGCCTGGCGAGTGAAGCGTCGCTCGACCGCGAACCAAGGCGGGACCGGCCAAGACATCGAACACGCCGCCCGACCGGTCACGTTCGAGCAATCCGGGGGCCAAGGCGCCAACAATTTTACGTGTGGATTCCCTATGCATAAGTTCAACGTACAGAGTCAAATCACCTATCTCATCGGAGCCTACGTGGCGGTGATGGGGCTGTTTGCGGTGGTGGCGCTGGCGAATCACATTGTCATGGCTGGCGATCGCCCTGCGACGACCCCCATTGTGATTATTATGCTGCTGTTTGCCTCGGTCTTGGTGATGTCGGGGCTCGTGCGCCGACGCCTCAATGCGCAGGAATTCGCGCTGGTCTCGAGTCAGGATCGCTTCCGCGATTTCGCGCACTCGACCGCCGACGTGTTCTGGGAAATGGATGCGAACGGCATCGTCACGATGCTGGAAACAGCGTCCCAAAGCGGCTTCCTGGTCGCGCGCGACGACATCATCGGCCGAACCGCGGCGGAAATCGTCGGCAAGAATGAACTGCGTGACCCGGATACGGTCGCAAAATTCGCCGCTCTGATTGCCAAGCAGGCGCCGTTTCGCGATTTCACATACGCCGTGCGGGCGCCAGACGGGGGATGGTTCTGGCGAACAATCAGCGGTGTGCCCTTCTTCGATCGGCAAGGCCGATACGCCGGCGCGCGCGGATCCATCCTTGATCAAACCGCGCGCTTCAGGGCGGAAGAAAGAGGCGCGTTGACGATCGCCAAGTACAAAGCCGCCGCCGCGGCGTCGCATGAAACATTCTTCAGCATCGATCCCGAAGGACTCATTGATGCGGTCGACGGCTTTGATGAGAAATCGAGCCGCACTCTGGCCGAGAAGTTTATCGGGAAGGGCGTCGATGAACTCCTGCCTTGGAATGCGGAGCCCAACGCGTTGGCTATTGTGGCGACGAACATGGCCAAAGCTTCGAGCTTTCGTGACGTCGACATCAAGGCCCGCAATTTCAAGACCAACGAATTGAGCTGGTATCGCATTTGTGGCGCCCCGCTGTTCGATCACGATGGACAGCGGGGCGGATACCTGTTGACGGCGACCAACATCGACGATGCCCGGGCAGCGGAACGAGAAAACCTGACGATCAAGGAACGCTACGATCAATTGCTGGCGTCCATCCCCGGCGTGGCGTTCCGCTGGATCGGCGCGCGCGGCCGCGGACGCGTGGATTATATCAGCCCCTCGGTACGTCAGCTCACGGGCTTCTCTCCGGAAGAGGTGGTCGTTCGCAGCACGCCCGCTCTCGTCCTGAAGGAGGATCACGACTCGACAGTTGCTCAAGTTCGCGCAGACTTGGCGGCGGGCAGGACGTACGAACGCCGAGTTCGCGTGGGAAAAAAAGACGGCACGTTCGCTTGGGTCATCGAGAAGGGCGTGAAGATCGGCACAACCGCCGACGGCAAATATGTTGTTGACGTGATCATGCTGGACATCACCCAAACGGCGCTCGCAGAAGCCCGGGCCCGTGAGGCCGAGCAAATCCTGAGTAGCGTGATCAGCAATCTCAGTGCCGGCGTCTATTCCTTCACGGTCGAAAGGCCCGGTATTTACAAAGTGAACTACGCTTCTCCGCGGGTCTCGTCCTTTTTGGGTTATCAGCCCGGTCAAGACGGGGAACCCTGGAATCTTCTGGACGTTCTGGATGATGAGAATCGACGCAAGATCGTGAAACTCGACGGTGAGGCCGCGATTTCGCCGGGTTCGTTTGAGGACGTTCGGCAATTCCGGAATGCAAAAGGGGAGGTGCGGTGGGTCAGTAGTCGCGGCAGATTTGTGCGTGATGGCGAGGGTGCTTTGCGCAAGGAGGGCATTGTCATCGACGTGACGGAACAGCGCGAACGCGACGCGCGTGCGCAGGAAATGGCGGCGGCTCTCGAGGAGATCGAGGACGGGGTCGCCATCAATGACAACGACGGGCGCATAATCTTCTGCAACGCGGCCATGGCCAACCTCGTCGACGCCCCTGATCCGGAGCGCTTGATCGGCGCGCGCCCTTTTGACCTGGTACGGCCAACCGGAGAGGTGACGGTCGAGATATTGCGCGCGGATTTGGCCCAGGCGCGGGCTCAAGGTCGGCCGTGGCGGTACGGCTTTGAGGTGACCACGAATGCGGGTCACCGAAAGCACCTGGAGGGAACTGTGACGATGCTCGGGACATCGCGCATGATCTCGATCATTCGCGACGCCACCGAGCGGGTCGAAGCCGAGAAGAGCAAGCAGGCGATCGCCGTAGCCATCGCGCGCTTGGCGCGCGATGACCAGGTGGCATCGGGCGATCTGACCCGCGCGTTCCGAAGAATCACCGAAGAGACCGGCTGCGCTCTGCGCGTTGCCAGGGCCGGAATATGGCTGCTCGAAGATGACGGCCGGACTCTGACGTGCGCCGATCTCTATACGAACGCCGATTCCCGCCATGCCACAGGCTTGCAAATCCCTGTCGTTGGCCGCGAGACCTATTTCGCGGTGCTCAACACCGAGCGCGTCATCGTCGCCAACGATGCGCGGTCTCACCCCGCCACCACATGCTTCACGTCGGGCTACCTTGAGCCATTGGGCATTACCTCCGTTCTCAACGTTCCGCTGCGACTCGCTGGGCGCATTGCCGGCGTGTTTTGCTGTGAACATGTTGGTCCGGCCCGCACGTGGACAGCCGACGAGGTCACGTTCGCGATGGTTGCGTGCGATATCACCGCCCATGCCATCGACGCGGCGGAACGCAAATTGGCGCAGCATAATCTGGCGGAAATGACGCAACGGTTGTCGGGCATTGTCGCGGCCTTGGACAACGCCAACGACTCCATCATGATCTTGGATGCCGGTGTGCGGGTTATCTACCTCAATCCATCGGCGGTGGCTTTATTGGATTGCGAATCTGCCGGCGCGGCGATCGGGGTCAGCGCACGGGATTTGATCCAAGTGAACGACAGCCGTCGTGACGCGGACGAGGCCTATGGAGTCTATCGTACAGCGTTGGAACGCGTCGGTCACATCTCGTTTAGCCGCGGCTTTTGCATCATGCGCTCCAATGCCGTCAAGCATGTCGCCGGCACGACGACGCGGCTGCTGGGTGGCGGGCGCATCGTGGTCATGCACGATGCAGCCGAGCGGTTGGCCCAGGAGAAAAAGGAAAGCGAACTGAGAGAGCAACTGGTGCAAGCCAAAAAGATGGAGGCCATCGGGAGCCTGGCCGGCGGCATCGCGCACGACTTCAACAATCTTGTCGCAGTCATGCGTTCATTTGCCGAGTTGATCGATCACGATGCCGCCACGAACGGAAAGGCCAAGATTTATGCCGGCCGCATCGTCAAGACATGCGATCGCGCCACCGACTTGGTCAAGCAAATCATGACGTTCTCGCGGGCCGGCTCGGCCGAACGCGAACCGATCAAGCTCGGCAATGTATTGGACGAGGTCGCTTTGACGGTGATTTCCGAAGTTCCAGCGCATCTTGAACTCAACATGCCGCGTTTCGAGTCGGACTTCGTCGTCATGGGCAATTCCGGCCAACTGATTCAAGTCGTCATGAACTTATGCCTCAACGCCCTCGATGCGATGCGAACGCTGCCTCACGGGATGATTGATGTGAACGTCGCGCGAGCTTCAGCCGGCGAGTTGACCAGACTGACCCCAGGTCTTGCGGCAATGGCGGAAAATTTCGATGGCACGGGCGCGGTCTGGAGGTTTGTCCAGGGCGCGCCGGAGTCCGGGGTGGAATATGTCCGCCTCAAGGTCTCGGATACGGGGATGGGCATCGCACCGAAGATGATGGAACGGATTTTCGAACCGTTCTTCACGACCAAAGAGAAGGGACGTGGCACTGGCTTGGGTTTGGCGATCGCGTCGAGCGTTGTCGCCGCGCACCGGGGCCTCATCGCGGTCTCGTCGGCCGTGGGCGTGGGCACGACCTTCGACGTCTATCTGCCCATGGCGCAAGCACGGCCAACACTGGCGTCTCGCGCCCCGGAATCGCAGGCTGCCGTGCGTGGCCATGAGCGGGTCATGATTATCGACGATGAAGTCGATTTGGCTGATGCCTTGTCCATGGGTCTGACGGCGCTCGGCTATGAAACCCTGCCGGTTTACGACGCCGAGGAGGCGCTGGAGTTGTTCGACGAGAATCCCGATCTTTGGGACGTTGTCGTGACCGATCAGGTGATGCCGAAAATGCAGGGCTTGGTCCTCATTCGCGAGTTGAGGCGCCGCCGCCCGGATTTGAAGGTGGTGCTGTACACCGGCCATAGTGAGACCGCCACGGCCGACAGCGCCTACGCGGCCGGCGCGGCGGCGTTTGCGCTGAAGCCGATCTCGGTTCTCGATTTGGCGCGAGAGTTACGAAGGATCTTGTCAGGCCCGTCCCAGCATCAAAACGAGCGGAAGAAAGTTCAGGCCATCTCCTAGAGCGTGAGCTATTCGAACAGGCTGGAGACCGAGGATTCGAGGCTGGTGCGCTTGATCGCCTCGGCCATGAGCGAGGCGATCGAGAGCTGGCGAATGTTGTCGGCCAATCGCACGGCTTCGGTGCCCTGAATGCTGTCGGTGATGACCAATTCTTTGAGCGGTGAGGCGGTGACGCGGCCCACAGCGCCGCCCGACAGCACGCCGTGGGTCACATAGGCCGAGACCGACTTGGCACCCTCCTTCATGAGGGCTGTGGCGGCGTTGCACAACGTGCCGGCGGAATCGACGATGTCGTCCACCAGGATGCAGGCGCGGTCCTTGATGTCGCCGATGATGTTCATGACCTCCGACTGTCCGGCCTTTTCGCGGCGTTTGTCGATGATGGCCAGTTCGGCGTGGATGCGCTTGGCGATGGCCCGCGCGCGGCCCACGCCGCCCACGTCGGGCGAAACGATCACGGGCTGCTCGCCCTTGAAGCGCTGCTGAATATCGGCCGTGAACACCGGCGCGGCGTAGAGATTGTCCAGCGGCACGTCGAAGAAGCCTTGGATTTGGCCCGAATGCAGATCGAGCGTGAGGACGCGGCCGGCGCCCGCTTCGGTGATGAGGTTGGCCACCAACTTGGCCGTGATGGGCGTGCGCCCGCCGGTCTTGCGGTCCTGGCGGGCATAACCGTAGTAGGGGATCACGGCGGTGACGCGCCGCGCCGAGGCGCGGCGCAGGGCGTCCAGCGTGATCAGCAATTCCATCAGGTTGTCGTTGGCGGGGTAGGACGTGGGTTGGATGACGAAGGTGTCCTCGCCGCGCACGTTTTCGTGGATTTCCACGAAGATCTCCATGTCGGAGAAACGCTTGATGCTGGCGTTGGTCAGCGGGGTGTGCAGATAGGCCGCAATGGCCTCGGCAAGCGGACGATTGCTGTTGCCGGCAATGATTTTCATCGCTTGCGCCCCGTTCGCACCCCGAAAAAGCCGAGCCGGCGGTCACGCCGACACGCGAGCACGGCCCCACACCGCAGCCCGGCGCGCGCGCAAACTAACAACCTGCTCGGGGCCTGTAAACCGGCGCAAGGGCGCGGAATTCCATGGGTTTTCGGGGCTGGCCTAGCGGCGCGGCGCAAGCGCCAACAATTCGAGCAGTTGCGGCAAGCCCGCCTCGGCGATGGCGAAGGCCGTGGGCCCCCAATTGGTGTTGAGCATCCCGCGTGGAATGGTGTTGGTCAGCTTGGCCTCGCCGATTTCCTCGCCCGTGGGCGTCAGCGCGCGCCAGGCGATTTCCACGAACTCCTGGCCGTTTGGCGCGGGCTTCAAGGTCACGACGCTGGCCAGGATCACCTCGGGGGTGACGTCGTCGCGCTTGACGCCGTTCGCCACCAGACCTTGAAGTGTCGCCAGCTGCAGAGATGTGCGTCCGTCGCCCGGCGCGCCCTCGGTCGGTTTGATGGAGACGCGCGGGAAATCCGGTTTCTGGGCTTTCGCGGGGGCCTGCGGTTGGACCGGCCCCGAGGTCAAGGCATCGCCGCCCTCGATCATCGCCGTAATCACGGCAGCAGCGTCGCGGCCCAAGCGTTCGGCAAGGCCGGCATTGGCGTTCTCCAAGTCGAGCGTCAGCATCGTCGCCTGCTGGTCATAAACGCCGGTTTCGACACCCTTGCGCGAGGCCAAGGTCCACGACAGACGCATCGTCGTGGTGCCAGCCTTGTCGCTGCGTTCGACGACCTTGCCACGGAGATTGAATCCAAGCCCGGTGTTGGTCGCCATGGCCTGGGCGGGGATATCGCTGGCCTCCAGCGCGCGCGCCACGGCCGCGGCCATTTCGCCGGCAAAAGGATCGGTCAGGCCTTCAATGGGCAAGATCGCGATGCCGACGGCGGACGGCACATCCAACAGCGCGATATCGGCCGTGACCTTGGCGGTGCCTTGAAACGGCTGGGGAACCGGGCCACATCCGCTCAACACCAAACCGAGCAAGACTGCCCAAGAGTAGCCGTGGATACTCATGGCGCGCGCACCGTCAAAGCAATGGCGGACAGTTGTCGCCCATAGTCAGCTTCTTGATGCAAAACCGAGCGCCGATAACTGAAAAAACGCGCGTCGTCGGCGCAAGTGTCCCAGGTGCCGCCCACGACCGTGCCCACGCCGCTGGCTTTCAAGCGGTCGCTGACGAACCCGGCCAGATCGAAGTGGCAATGCCCGTTGGCTTTGGGTGCGGTGAAATAACGCGCGAAGCCGGAATCCCGTGCCGTGAATCGTGAAGCAAACTCGGGCCCCACTTCATAGGACGATTGACCGATGCAGGGCCCCACGGCGGCAACAATGCGCGCGCGCGCGGCTCCCAGCTTTTCCATCTGCGTCACCGTGTTCTCCAAAACGCCGTCAAGGGCGCCTCGCCATCCGGCGTGAGCCGCGGCAACAACGCCCGCAACGCCATCGGCCATCAGGACCGGCGTGCAATCGGCGGTCAGGACGGCCAAGGCCAATCCGGGAATGCGCGACACTATGGCATCGGCGACAGGGGCGTCGCGCCAGGCCACTGGCTTTTCAACTACCAGCACGTCGGCGGTGTGACTCTGCTTGACGGTCACCAGGTGGGTCGGCGCAACGCCCAGGGCCCCGGCACAGGCCGCCCGGTTGGCGCCGACAACAGCTTCATCGTCGCCGGCTCGGTAAGCGCAATTGAAGTCGCCGCGGGTGCCGCCCTCGGCGTGATAGCGCGTGAAGAAGCCATGGCGCACGGCCGTCAACGCGGACAGGGCATCAACCAGGATCATGACGAAGGCTCGGGCATGAATCCTTCTAGCGATGTCAGCGCCGGGTGCGCAATGGCCATGACCTTGAACAGCAGGCCCATGCCGTGGGGATCGGTCAAACGCCGCACGCCTTGCGCGAGGGTGTTGGCTTGATCGGCCGTCTTGCCCTGGGCCAGTTGCAGTTGCCGCACGGCGATGCCCAACCGGCGCAGCCAAACGCCCTGTTCAACGGGGCCGAACACGGCCGCACCTTGGCTGCGCGCGGCCTGGGCCACGGCGGCAAAATCCACGTGGACCGTGATGTCGGCTTCACCGGAGTCGATCAGCACGTCGTGATAGCGGTGGGCCTTCACGGCCTGCAATGTGTCGCCCAAAGACGTGACGGCATGGCCGTAATCAATCACCAGCGCCGCGCCGCCGTCCGAGACCAAGCGGCGGGCGAGGGCCCTGGTGAAGGTATCAACCGCATCGGAACGTTCGAACACCGCGCCGATCTCGGCGGTGGCGGCCAGCGCGATGGGGACGGGGGCGTCGTTCACGGCCCGCGTCGCGAAGGCCAACGAACCGTCGGGCGCGGGCACGATAACGCGCTCGGCCCAGCCCTCGGCGGTGCGTTGAAATTGGCGGGTCGGCAGGGCATCGAGAAATTCATTGGCGACCAAGATCATCGGGCCGGTTGGCACGGCGCTGAGGTCGGC
>JANRJL010000084.1:0-91411 GCA_033763995.1 Rhodospirillaceae bacterium
CCTCGAGCAACGCAAAAAGGTGGCGGGATAGCTGGACCCCACAAGCGCGAACCCCGCCGGAGGGAGGGAGCGGCGGGGTTCGGTTTCACACGCTGACGGGAGGGGGAGGATCAGGCGTGTGACAGACTCGCGTAATGAATCTGTGTCGGACTCATCGTCAGGCCGCGCTGCATGCCGTAGCCGTGGACGGCGACAATCAACGCGGCCAAGATCGCACTCAGGGCGATCAGCAGGCTCTTTCTGAACGTCTCACTCATTTTCGCACCGTTGGTTTGGGGGGAAACCCGTCGGCGCGCAAAGTGTCGGGCGCGAAGGCTGAATCCTTCCTTAACGCCCGAGAGGCTTGAAAATCAAAGGCTTAAAGCCCAAGTCACGACAGTGCTGTTGACCGTTTGCGCACGACTCGGCTGCGACTCGGATGCCTGATTTCAGGGGAGTTTCGCGATGTTGACCTCGAACACCTCGACGATGCGCCCGTTGGGGTCGAACATCATCATGTTGCGCGAGAGCTTGGAGCCCGACGTCTTCACGTCAAACAAGATCTCCACGCCCTTGGCCCTGGCCCGCTTGGCGATTTCGTCGATGTTGGCGACGCGGTGCGGGTGAATCTCGCTGCCCTGGATGCCGCGCTGATTCTTCACCTTGGCCGCGTCTTTGCAGGCCGGAGCCTTGGGATCCTCGATGCCCATGAAGGCGACGCGCCCGCCGATGATCTCGCCGCCGGGATAGACGCCCGAACCCCGCATGATGACAAAGCGCACTTTCGAATCCGGGTTGATGTCGAGATATTTCACCGCGCCCTCGGGGCTTTGGATGCTGTCTTCCATCACCTCCTGACCGAGGATATCGCGATAGAACGCGATGGATTCTTCCAGCTTGCAGGTGACCGTAACCGAGCGCAGCAGGATGCTCTGTACTTTGGCCTCTTGGGCGTGGGCGATGCCGCCGAGCAGCAGGCCGGCGACGGTTCCGAATAACAGTTTGCGAATCATGTTGGACTCCTGTGTCAACTTTACGGGATCGGCGTGACGTTGAGCTCGAACAGCTCGAGCACGATGCCGTTGGGATCGTAGAGCAGCGTCTGCCACGTCAGGCGCGAGGGCGACGGCCCCTCTTTGATCACCTCGATGCCCATGGCTTTGGCGCGTTTCAAAATCTCGGGCATGTTGGACACGCGGATCGGCATGATGATGCCGCCGTGCGACGTGCGGTGATTGCCCTTGGCCGTGTCCTTGCAGGCGGGCGACGCGGGGTCCATCAGACCCAGCATGCCGATGCGGCTGCCGATGACGGGGCCCGCCGGGTATTCGCCGGTGCCGCCGAACACCACCATTCGCAATAAACCCGTACTCGGCATGTCGACGATGAGCTGGCCCACTTGCACCGGCTTGCCGCCATCGTCGCTGAGCACTTTCATGCCCAGCACGTCGCGGTAGAATTTGACGGTCTCGTCGGGCTTGCAGCTCACGATCATGGTGCGCACGTGCTGGCCCTGGATGGGCGCCTCCGACAGCGAGCCCCCGGCATCGCGCGCGCGGGTTTGCGTTTGGGCCGCGGCAGAGCCCACCAACACCAGCATGGCGGTTGTGGCGAGGATCAATGAACGAATCATCGTGGCGCTCCATTGTGAAACATTTTCAGCGGATCGGCATGCGCTCCACCACGCCCTCTTTCATGGGCGCGAGCGGCGCGATGTTGGTCTCGAACAGTTCCAGCAGCACGCCGTTGGGGTCATAGGCGATCATGTTGCGCGACACGCCCACGGGCGAGGCTTGGGGCTCGAAGGCGATCGTGTAGCCCTTGGCCTTCAGCCGCCGCGTGATTTCATCGATGTTGGACACACGAAACGGCATGATGGTTTCGCCGTGCCAGCCGCCGCGCTTGACCTTGTCGGCGGCGTTTTTGTTCATCTGCTTGCAGGCGGGGCCACCATCATTGCCGATCACGCCCATGAAAGCCACGCGCCCGCCCATGATGGGCCCGCCGGGATACTCGCCGCGGCCTTCCATCACCACCAAACGCACGGTGCCGCCGTCGGCGTCCACATAGGGCTTGATGACATCGGCGGTGAAATCGCGCTCCTGAATCACTTTCTGATTCAGAATGTCGCGGTAGAAGGCGATGGATTCGTCGAGCTTGCAGGTCACCGTCACCGAACGCAGCAAAAGCGCCTGCACGGGCGGGTCTTCGGCCAGAACTGGTGACGCCAGCGCCAGCAACGCGGCCGTCAGAGCATGTTTCATGGTCCGGTCCTTATTTTTGCGAGCGCACGCCGTGATGCGTGGCGAATTCGCCGGCGCTGCGTCCGCCGTCGACGGTGATCTCGGCGCCCGTGACGTTCACGGATTCATCGCCGGCCAAAAACACGACCGCCGAGCCGATGTCGCGCGGGTGGCCCAGCCGCCCCATGGGCGTGGTCTCGATGTTGTTGCGCACGAAGGCCTTGGCCCCTTCCTCGCCGTAGAGCGCGATGGCGCCAGGCGAGGGTTTGTCGCCTTCCTCGAACAACACGCCGGGATGAATCGCGTTGACGCGGATGGCGCGGCCCTGCCGGCGGCCCTCTTGCGCGGCGGCGCGGGCCAAATTGGTGGTGCCGCCCTTGGCGATGGCGTAGGCCGTGCTGTTGGGCGAACCGCGCAACGCATTCAGCGCCGATATGTTGACGATGGAGCCGCGCTGGCCAGCGTTCTTCTCCATGGCCGCGAAGGCGTGCTTGATACCGAGAAACATGCCGCGCACGTTGACGGAAGTGAGAAACCGCAAATCCTCGAGCGTCAGCGTTTCCATGGGCTTCAAACGCGACACGCCGGAGTTGTTCACCAATGCGTCGAGGCGCCCTTCGCGGGCCATCACATCAGACATGACGCGCGCCCAGTCGGCTTCCAGCGTCACGTCTTGCTGAATAAACCGCGACGTGAGGTTCATTGCGGCGAGGCGTTTCAGGGTTTCGTCGGCCCCGCCGGCATTGCGGCCCGTGAACACCACCGTGGCACCCGCTTGGGCCAACGCGATCACGGTGGCGCGGCCGAGGCCCGACGTGCCCCCGGTCACCAGCGCGATCTTGCCCGCGAGAATGCCCATGGCTCAGCCTCAACTCGCCAGAAAGCCGCCGTCGACGGGCAGCTCGACGCCCGTCATGTAGGCGGCACCGTCGGTGGCGAGAAACAAGACGCCCTCGGCCACGTCGTGGGGGGTCACGGGCGGCGCATGGGGCAGCAGCGCGCCGTCGGGCCAGTGGTCCGCGTCGCCCTCGATGCGCCCGGCCATGACGGCGCTGACGACGATTTTGTCCTTGGCCTTGGCGCACTCAAGTGCCGCGGACTTGGTGGACATCAGCACGCCGCGGTCGGCGGCGCACACGGCCGCGCACTCAGACGCCGCCACGCGCGCCAGCACCGAGACGATGTTGATGACCACGCCGCCGCCGGTTTTACGCATGGCGAGGATGGCGTGTTTCTGGATCAGCCAGGCCGTCTCGCCGATGGCATCGAACGTCGCCATGAAGTCCTCGGCGCTCAGCGTGGCGATGGGCGCGCGCCGGCATCGCCGCGCCGCGTTCACCACCAAGTCGAGGCGGCCATGATCGGAAACGGCCTTGCTCAGCGCGGCGCCGATGGCGTTTTCATCGGCAACGGCGGTCAACGGCACGACGGTGGCGCCCTCGGCGCGGGCCAGATCGATCACGGCGCGGCCGACGCTGTTGTCGGCGCCGCTCACCACCGCGACCTTGCCCGCCAGTCGACCCATGACCTTCTCCCCGGAGGGACTGTAGCAAGCCCGGCCCAATGCGAAAAATTGATTCCGCCGCCCGAAAAGCCGATATGATCGGCGCAAGGATATTCCTCAACCGGGGGCGCCGACGATGACGCACGCAAATGAATTCTCAATCTCGCGGCGGAGCGCCATGGCGGGGCTGGCCGCCGGTGCCTTGGCGGCACCCGCGCCGACTCCAGCGGAGGCCGCGCCCGGTGCCGACGCGTGGATGAGCACCCCCAAGGGCATTCTCGACACATATATAAGGGTGCAGGGCGACTTGACCGGCAAGGTCTGCCCCTGGCGCTGGCACGGCTACATGGTGGCGGTGACGCCGACCGAAAATCCCAAGGTGCTGTTCGCCTGCGAAGGCGTGGAGACGAAAAAGGTCTTCGTGCGCGAGACCGGCTTCGAGATGTGGTCCAAGGTCATGACCATCTTCAAGGACCCCGACAGCGGCGAGGTGCTCAACGGCAAGACCTGGAAGAACCCCTTCACCGGGGCCATGAACACCGTGAAGCCCAACATCGTCGGCTCCAAGACTTTATATACGGTGTCGGACACCGGCACGATCCTCGGCGCCAAAGTGGGCGACGAGCCCAATCCTTTCTTGAAAGATCAGGCCGGAGCCAAGCCCACCGCCCCACCACCTCCCAAATCGGCACCCGACGAAATGAAACTTCAATTCATCGTGCTGGGCGATAAAGTGCAAATCGCCGGACAACGCAAATATCCCGACAAGCGCCCGATCCCCTTGGCCGAGTTCGGCACCACCACGGCGGAGCTGGCCGACATTCGCGATACGAAAAAGCCGCGCGTGGAGGCGGTATTCGCGGCGGCGTTCCTTGCGCCCTGGCAAGGCTTTCTCGAAATGCCGACCCAGCCCGGCCACGCCGTGTGGCACGCGGTCGGGCGCAAGATGGAAGGCTTCGAGGGCCTGAGCCCCGAGTACCTGGCCCAAGCCAAGATTCACATCCCCGACGTGCTGGCCTGGGCGGAGATGTAATTCGCGAGTTCGGCGCGCATCGACACTTGAGGCCAAGCCGAACCGGCCCTATGTGCGGGTGATCGCCGCCACGCGCGGCTCACCATGCCGCCGTTCAGGAGTGCGCCCATGTCCCTTCGCGACATTCTCGTTCACGTTAAACTCAATGAGGATTGGTCCAACCACATCGAGATCGCGGCCGGTTTGGCCAAGGCGCACGGCGCCAGGCTGACGGGCTTGTGCACGCAGCGCGATCTGGCGGTGCTCCGCTCGATCATGGGCTCCCATGCGCCGACCGTGCGCGAGCGCGAGGCGGCGGACCTCGCCAAGATCACGGTGCTGGAACGCAAGTTCCGCGCGATGCTCGCGACTCACGGGATTTCCGGCGACTGGCAGACCGGCGAAGGCAGCGCGAGCGAACTGCTGACGCTGGCCGCCCGCTTTCACGACCTGATCGTGGTCGAGCAAACCGACGCGCGCACCGACGAGCACGGCTGGGACGCGGCCGGCCAGACGGTGCTGTCCAGCGGCAAGCCCACCTTGGTGATCCCCCACGCGCATCCCGTCGGCAACCTGGGCCAGCGCGTGTGCGTGGCCTGGAACGGCGACCGCGAGGCCGCCCTGGCCGTGCAGGCCGCCTTGCCGATTTTGATGAAAGCCGGCGCGGTCACCGTGCTGGAGGGCAAGGGCAAGGAGCAGTATTCCAGCATCACGCGCCTGCCGCCGCTGGACGTGATCGCTTACCTCGCCCGCCACGGTGTGACGGCGTCGCGGGAACAGCTGGTGGCGGCCGAGCCCAATGTCGGCAGCGCGATCCTGTTGAACGCCGCCGCCCTGAAGGCCGATCTGCTGGTGATGGGCGCCTACGGCCGCTCGCGCCTGCGCGAATGGGTGCTGGGCAGCACCACCGGCTACGTCATCGATCATCTCAACGTGCCGGTGCTGATGGCGCATTAGAGTCAAAGGCGTCCGGATTGAGTCACCGAGGCGCGATCATTCTCTTTTTTGGTCGCATTTTCCACGCCAACCGGTTCCCACTTGCCCGCCTTCGCCGAGGCTTCGGCGGGTTCAGATACTGGTCCTCCGAAGCTGCGCAGCAGCGAAGGAGGATCGGGAAAATGCTCTAACGCCGCCTGCCCGGCAGGCGCGGCGCCACCAACACCAACAGCAGCGCGGAAAACACCGTGATCACGCCGCAGGCAAACGCTTGCTGCGAAATCGAGATGCCCGCATCGATCAGCCAGCCGACGCCCGCCATGCCGCCGGCGGCAATCAGCGTGTTCATGGCCACCGTGAAGCCGCGGATCGCTCCGATGTGCCGGCTGCCGTAGAGCTCGGCATAGAGCGTGACGTTCATCACCAGCGCGCAGCCGAAGGTGAGCCCGGTTCCGGCCATGTAGATCGGGATGGCGATGGGATCGTCGCTGAGCGCCACGAAAAACATCGCCGGAATCATCGGCAGCAGGTACCAACGCAGCAGCGCGCGCGTGCCGTGGCGGTCGACGTATTCGCCCGCGAGCAGGTTGCCGAGGAAGGAGACCACCGAGAACACCACGTATCCGGCGGCGAAGACCGTGACGCTCCAGCCCTTTTCGTGGACCAGTTCCAATTGGTGAAACTGGAAAGTGAACATGATCGCCGGCACGGCGAGGATGCCGGGCAGCAGCATGTAGAACCGCCCGTCGCGCAGCATCTCGGCCAGGCGGTAGTGCCGCACGGCGGTGTCGGACGGCTTGGCGGCGAGCTCGGCCATGCGCTGCACATATCGGGCGTGACGCTCGCCATGTCCCACGAGTTGCAAATGGATCAGCGGCAGCAGCAGCACCAAAGCGGCCACGGTCACGGCCCACCACGCCCCGCGCCAGCCGACGGCCTCGATCAGCAGCGCGCCGATCAGCGGGAAAATGCCGAAACCCACCGTGTGCCCGGCGTTGGCGATGCTGGCGGCCTTGCCGCGATCGGTCTCGAAATAGCGCGCCATGCTGGCCTGCGCGCCCAGGCCCAACAGACCGCCGCCGAAAAAGCGCACGCCGAACATGCCGACGAACAGCATCCAGGGTGAGTCCACCATGGCCATGACGGCCGCGCATGCCGCCATGAGCAGAACCAAGATCGTGCAGATCACGCGCAGGTCGAAGCGGTCGTAGATGCGCCCGAGCTGCATGGTCAGCAGGGCGCCCAACATCAGACTGCCGCCGTAGATGGCGGCGATCTGGCCGTGATTGAGGCCGAGCGCGGTCTGAAAGCTGTCGTTGAACAGCGAGATGTAGAAGGTTTGGCCCACCGAGATGAACACGTTGATGCCGAAGCCGAAGCTCAGAAACCGGAAATTGCCGCCGATAAAACGCCCCCATGCGGAGAGAGTCGCGTGCGTGGCGCCGGACATGAGGGTTAGGCCGGACCATCAAGCTCAGGCATCGAAGAAGCCCCGCATGCTGGCGGCCATCAAGGCGGCTTGGCCGTCCCAGGCGCCGTGACCGGCGCGGTCGCTGATGTCGAGCACGACGGAATTTTTCACGATATCCTTGGCGCGGTGCGTGTTGGGCCCGAGCATTTCACCCAGCACCAGCAACTGCACCAGCTGCGTCACTTGCTTCAGCCGGGTTTCGCAGTCGTAGTTGAGCGAAGCCTCGGGGCCGAACCAGCCGCGCGTGCCCGACTTGAGGCGTTCGACGAACATCTCCAGGCGGCGCTCGGCCTCGGTTGGCGCGCCTTCCAGCACCGTGGTGCGCCAGATCTTCGGCACGAAATCGGCGTCGGTCAAAATCGGCTGCGGCCCGCCGAACTGCACCTTCATCTTGGCGCGCTCCTCGGGCGTGAACAGCGCGAGACTTGGCAAGGATAACTTGCGCACCAAGTCCGGGCGGCTCACGGCCAACTCCGTGCCGATCAAGGTGCCGGTGTGGCAGCCCACCACGTCCAACCCGCCCTTGCCTTTGGCTCCGTAACCTAAATTGTCGAGCGCCTTGGCGAGCGCGGCGGTGTAATCGGGAATCGTCACAGGCGCGCTCGGCCCGTCGGAGCCGCCGAAGCCCGGCGTGTCGGGGCACAGCACGAGGCGATCCTCGGCCAGCGCCCGTTGGAACACTTTATAATAGACGCCCGACATGGGGCTGGGGTGAAAGCACACCACTGGCGTCTTACCGCCGGGGCCCGACGCGGGCTCGGCGCAGGTCACGTGGACCTGACCGTAACCGCCCTCGACATACGTGCGCCAAACTTTCACCGCCATAATGCTCTCCCCGCCAGTCTGGCCACCTTGCAGCAAGAGATGCAGCTATCACAAGTAGTGTGGGGGACGACGCTCGAACCGCAAACTCATTGTCATTCCCGCGAAAGCGGGAATCCAGGTTTATCGTTGCTATGAAAACAGGAAACCTGGACCCCCGCGTGCGCGGGGGTGACAACCAAATGCTAAATCTGCACTGAGCTTACACCCCATCCAAAAACGCGCGCACGTGGCCGGCCAGCATGTCGGCCTGTTGTTGCCACACCCACGGCCCCGCGTCGGCGAGGTGAATCACCTTGGCGGTCTTGAGCAACTTGGGCGTCGCTTTCCACTCCTCCTGCACGGCGTCGGGATAGGTGAACAGCAACACCGGCTGGGTGATCAGCGGGAACTTGTCCTCGGCCGGGTAGGAAATCGCCGCCACCTCGCCGTAAACCCACAAGTGGCTCGGCGTCGCGCTGTCGATGAAGGCGCCCATGTACAACTCCGGCGGCTCGCCGGGGCGCAATTGCCCCAAGCCGCGAGTCAAACGGTCGATGAGGTACTGGCCCTTCATGTCGGTCTTGCGGCCCTCGGCCAGCGCGATCATTTCCGCCGTGTAGTCCTTGCGCTTTTGCGCGCTGAAGGCGGGCGAGCGCGACAGCACCACGCGGCGAATCCATTTCGGCTGCGTCGTCGCCAGTTCCACCGAGATCAGCGAGCCCGTGAGATGCCCCATGAGATCGATGGGTTTGCCCGCGGGTCCATGGCCCAGCGCCGTCAAGGCCGTGGTGAGTGCGTTCACGTAATCCGTCAGCACCGGTTGCTTCGGAGGCGGCGTCGAGTTGCCGTAGCCCGGCGTGTCGAAGGCCATGACCGTGCGGTCGGTGGCCAGCAGCGGCAGGATTTGTTCGTACATGCGCCCCGAGCCGGGCGAGTAATGAAAGCAGGCCAACGCGGGCTTGGTGTCGGCCTTGGGATCGGCCGGGGCGGCGATGCGCACGTGGATTTGCCCGAAGGGACCATCCACATATTGCCGCTTCACGGTCACGCCGGCGGCTTGGGCCCGCGGCCATCGCGCGAGCGCCGCGAGCGCGACTCCGCCCGCCAGCCAGGCGCGCCGGTCGATTGCGGTCAGAGAAGATCTTGAGATTTCAGCCATTTTCGCCTCCCGAACGCCCCGCGCAGGGCCTCAGTTTTCCCCGCAATTTAGTGTATCATTGCTCCTCACGCACGACACCTTGGAGTACGCCCCATGCCCGACGGCTCAGTCACCACCACGCAGTCCAACACCCTGGCGCTGCCCGACATCGACAGCTTTTTCCGCCCCACCGCCGACGAGCGCGCCCGCATGGGCTTTGTCAGCGCGCTGCGCAAACACGTGTTGGTGGACAAGCAGGGCGAGATGAAGCGCGAGTACGAGACCGAGGCCGTGCCCGCCTACAAACGCGCCACGGGCCATGCGCCGCGCACCGGCGACGACGCCGAGGCCGCCATGGACGGGCGGATGGTTTATCGCGTTTACGGCGCGCTGCGTTACAACGCGCAGGAGATGGTGTGGGCCTCGGTGCAGGAGCCGGTGGAACGCACCCTGCCCGACATGATCTCGGTCGCGCGCCAAGCCGCGGGCCATCACCCCGCCGGGGGCTCGCTGAAACTCGACCCCACACTTGAAATCCCGCGCTACGTCAGCGCGCTCGACGTGCACTTGATTCCGGGTTGCTTTCACACCGAATACACCGCCGACGACGTCGCCCAGGGCGCGGTGGTTAGCTTCGGCGGCATGGTGTTCTCGGGCGCCATGGGCTGGCGCCAGGGCCTCAAGGGGCGTTACGGCGCTGTGGGCGAGTCCGTGTCGTACTACATCGCGCAAAAGTATCCGGCCTTCCGCCCGCGCCGCATCCTCGACATGGGCACCTCCTCGGGCAAGAACCTGCTGCCCTATGCCGACATTTTCCCCGGCGCGGAGCTTTACGGCGTCGACGTCGGCGCGCCGTTGCTGCGTTACGGCCACGCCAAGGCCGAGGCCAACGGCATCGCCGTGCACTACAGCCAGCAGAACGCCGAGGCGCTGGATTTCCCCGACGGCCATTTCGACCTCATCGTGTCCAGTTTCTTCTTCCACGAAGTTCCGGTGAAATCGACCAAGACCATCCTGAAGGAATGCCACCGGCTGCTCGCCAAGGGCGGCATCATGGCGCACATGGAGCTGCCGCCGCGCAAGGCCTGCGACCCCTACGTCAATTTCTTCTGGGATTGGGACACGCTCAACAACAACGAGCCGGCCTACTCGGCCTTCCGCGCCTCGGACCCGACCGAGTTGAACGTGGGCGCGGGCTTCGATCGCAAGACCTGCTTCGAGGTGGTGGTGCCCAACCGCGCCACCTTCGGCGACGCCAACTTCGCCAAGTTCATCAAGGGCGAAATGCCGCCCCCGCCCCACGGCAACGGCGGCTGGTTCATTTTCGGGGCTGAGAAATAGCGCCCCTTCGGGGCGACGAAATAGCCCCGTACCCAACGCCGGTTTGACCGGCGTCAAGGTTGACGGATCGGGATCGCGAGACGACTTGCCCCACGCCATGAACGTGGGGAGAGACCGCCATGCCCGAAGCACCGCTGACACCGGCCGAAGCCCATCAACTGCGCGACATCGACGCGCTCTACCGGCCCACGCACGACGAACTCGCCCGTCAGCGGTTCGTCAGCGCGGTGCGCAAGCACGTGTTGGTGGACAAGGCGGCCGAGATGAAAGCGGCCTACGAGCGCGAGGCCAAGCCCGCCTATCGCCGCCGCCGCGGCCGCGACCCCAAGGATCTTCTTGAGATTCGCCAGGCCATGCTGAAAAACCCGACCTTTCAGGTGTTCTCGGCGCTGCGGCTTAACGCCCAGGAATTGAGTTGGGTGTCCGTCATGGACCCGGTCGAGCGGGCGCTGCCCGAGATGATCGAGGTGGCCAAGACGGCCGCGCGGCTCAACCCGGCTGGCGGTTCGGTCAAGACAGATCCCAAATTCAAGCCTCCTGGCTACGTGGCCGACATCGACGTGCACCACATTCCCGGTTCGTTCACCGCCGAACTGGCGCCCGACGACGTGGCGGTGGGCGCGGTGGCGCATTTCGGCACCAAAGTCTTCGCGGGCGCCCTGCCCCACCGCAAGGACAACCCCGGCGACGTGGCGCAAAGCGTGGCGCACTACCTCAAGTTCAAATACCCGGACTTCAAGCCGCGGCGCATCCTCGATTGCGGCACCACCGGCGGCAAGAATCTGGCGCCCTACCTCGACGTGTACCCCGAGGCCGAGCTGTACGGCATCGACGTGGCGGCCTCGGCGCTGCGTTACGGCCACGCGCAGTGGGAATATCGCGGCAAGAAAATCCACTTCTCGCAACAGAACGCCGAGGCGACGAACTTTCCCGACGGGTTCTTCGACCTCATCGTCTCCAGCTTCTTCTTCCACGAAATGCCCGTGGCGAGCACGAAGAAGATCCTGCGCGAGAACCATCGCCTGCTGGCCAAGGGCGGCCGCCTTGCCCACATGGAACTGCCGCCCAACGGCATGGTCGATCCCTACTATGCGTTCTATTTGGACTGGGATTGCTACTACAACTATGAGCCCGATTACGCCGACTACCGCGCCCAGGTGCCGACGAAACTCTGCGCACAGGCGGGCTTCGATCCCAAGACTTGCTGGCAATTGATCATTCCCAACTGGCGCACGGCCGGCGAGGACAACTTCAAGCGCTTCGTCGCGGGCGACATCCCGCCGCCGCAACACGGCAACGGCGCCAGTTGGTTCATTTTCGGGGCGGAGAAAACGTGAACTAGGACTACCCAAAAATAGCATTTTTTGTTATATGAACCCACGCCCTGGCCTTGGAGTGGGTCCATGAACATTTCTCTCGGCACGACCTTCGAGGACTTCGTCGACCAGCTCGTGAAAAGCGGGCGTTTCGTCAGCGCCAGCGAGGTCATGCGCGCCGGGCTGCGCCTGCTGATGGAACAAGAAGAGCAAAGCCAGGCCAAGCTCACGCTGCTGCGAGCGGAGATTCAGAAGGGCATCGATCAGGCCGATCGCGGCGAATTCGTCGACCTCGACCTCGACGACGTGTTGGCCGAGGCCGACGGACCGCGCCGGCGCACGGCGCGGGGCTAGATGCCCACTGCCTACCGCCTCACGCGCGAGGCGCGTGCGGATTTGGTGGTGATCGCCCGCTATTCCTTGCAGACCTGGGGCAAACGTCAACGCGCGAAGTACATGGGGGAACTGGCCGGCCACTTCACCGTGCTGGCCCAACAGCCCACCATCGGTCGTCTGCGAGACGACATTGCCCCGGATGTTCGCGGGTTTATGCACCAGCCTTACGTGATCTTCTATCGGGCGCGGCGCGCGGGAGTCGAAATCCTCAGAATTTTGCACATGGCGCGGGATGTCGTGCGCCTGATGACGAACGAGTAAGCCCCTACTCCGCCGCCACGGCTTGGGCCTGGGAGGCGCGCACCAAGGGCACGGCGTCGAGCGCCCAGCCCTTGCTCGTGCGCCGGGCGGGGGATGGTATGGCGAATTTTTTCGCCTCGCCCGCCGCCGCGAGGGCATCCAGGTCCAGGCGCCAGCCGCGCTCGGTCCACAACTTCCGCCATTCGCGGTAGCGCACGATGACGCGGTCGGCCGGCACGATCACTTCCTCGGTGGGTGATTCCGGCGTGAAGAACGGCTGCACGCGCTCCATCACCACGCGGTCCTGCTCCATCACCTCGCGCGTGCGCGCGTCCATGCGCGCGTCGCCGGCGGGGTCGAGCGCGAAGTTGCGCGCCTGGAGGAAGTATTTCTTGGTGTGATGGGCGTCCACCGGCGTGTTGAAGGCGTATTGGCGCGACCACGCCACGGGGCTGAACTGAATCCAGGTGTAGGTGGTGGTGGCCCCAAAGTGGCCGGTGGTGGCCTCGGTCTGGAAGCCGCCGCCGCGCACTTCCGACTTCACGCTGCCCGCGGTACCCGGCGTCACGAACTTGGTCTTGGTGCCCGAGCCCCATTCCTGCTCGATCAGTTCGATCTGCGGCACGTTGTAGTCCTCGCGCTCGCCCTGGAAGCCCATGACCGGATGGACGAACTCGGTGTGGGCGGGGTCCAGCGTGTTTTCCACGGCGCGCAGGGTGTTCACGTTCCACAACGCGGTGATGGTGGTCACGCGCCACGCGGGATCGTCCCACTCGGGGATGGCGACGATGGGCGGGCGCTCGGCTTCCGGCAGGTCACCCAGGAAAGCGAACACGAGGCCATATTTTTCCTGGACGGGATAGCTGTCGACTTTTGCCCGCGATGGAATCTTGCCGTCCTTGCCCAGCGACGGGATTTTCGTGCACGCGCCGTCCGATCCCTGGAACTGCCAGCCATGATAGGGGCACTCGATGCAGTCGCCCTTGACCTTGCCGTGAGCCAGCGACGCGCCGCGATGCACGCAAGTGTTGGCCAGGCAATGCGCCCGGCCCTGGGAATCGCGGAACAGCACGAAGTCCTGGCCCAGCATCGTCACGTGCAAGGGCTTGTCCGTGAGGGCCCCCGACTCCTCGGCCGCGTACCAAAAATTGATGAACATGGGCGCCCCCGGCTGTACGGATTTGGCCGGATTATAGCCGGAATTGGGCGGTTTGGCGCGGGTCGAGGGCGGCCCCCCGGAATTATCGGCGGACCACATAGCGGTCGAATAACCCTGATCCGGCATGATAATATCTGCGTAGCAAGATATGTGAATGAGGCGGTCGGCCCGGCGGCCCGTGCGCGCGGCGATTTCAGAGATCCGAGGCCTTAGATTTCGGAGATGGGGAGATCATCCATGTACATCAATTTCTGGTACCCGGTTTGCGCGGCCAACGAGCTGACCAGCAAGCCGATTCGCGTCACCATCCTGAAGCACGATTTCGTCGCCTTCCGCGACCACAAGGGCAAGGCCGCGGTGCTGTCGGACACCTGCGTGCATCGCGGCGGCTCGCTCGCCGGCGGCAAGTGCAAGGAGGACGGCACGGTGCAGTGCCCCTATCACGGCTGGCGCTTCAACAGCGACGGCGAGTGCACGCGCATCCCCTCGCTCGGCATCAAGGCGAAAATTCCCGCCCGCGCCCGCGTCGACAGCTACCCCGTGCAGGAAAAATACGGCGTCGTGTTCGCCTTCCTCGGCGACCTGCCCGCCGCCGAGCGTCCGCCGATCATGGAGATCGAGGAAGACGGCCAGCCCGGCTGGCGCTCCACCGTGGTCAGCTTCGACGTGAACTATCACTACGAGCGCTCCATCGAGAACGGCCTCGACCCGGCGCACAACGAGTATGTGCACCCGACCCACGGCTATCAGGGCGAGAAGGAAGAAGAATACCGGATGGATTTGCTGGAGCCGCACAAGAACAACGCCTGGGGCTTCGGCTTCCTGGCCACGTTCGACGCGCCGCCGCTCAAGAACTGGATCATGAAGCGCTTCCGCCCCGAGGGCGGCAAGATGCAGGCGGGCTCGGGCACCGTCGGGCCCAACCACATGTGGACCTACATCCACTTCTCCGACACCAAGTTCATGCACCAATACATGTTCGAGGCGCCCATCGCCGAGAACAAGACCCGCGTGTTCCTGGTGAACTTCCGCAACGTCGGCATCACCAAGTACGAGTGGCTGAACAAGTTCCTGGACAAGAAGATCAACGAACGCAACATGTGGATCGCGAGCCAGGACATCGTCGTGGTCAACAAGCTGAAACCGATCCTGACCCCGCCGTCGCGGACCAAGGAACTCTTGATGCCGCACGACAAGGTCGTGCTTCAGTACCGCGACATGCTCGACAGCTTCGAGCACCGCGGCTGGAAGATCGACCTGGATGCCGTCAACGCCGCGCATGCCAAGGGCGACGTGATCCACGCCATTCCCTCGCCGGCGCGGCGCACCGACAAGGGCTGGGTGCTCGACCCCGTGCCGCTGGTGCCGCCGCAAAAGCAGATGGCGCAGGCTGCGGAATAAAGCGGGCCGCCGAGTAAGGCTACCCGATCAAAGAAAAACCCCGCCAGAGAAAACTGGCGGGGTTTTTTGTTGGCGAACACCGTCGCTATTCAGATGCGGCGGCTTGGTCGGGCGAAGCCGGGATCACCGTCGTGTGCACGCGGTCCGACTGTTGCCACACCACTTGGAACTGGCCGTCGGCGCGGGCCGCCACCACGGGGTTCTGCGCGTTGGCCTCACCCGTGGCCAGCGCGGCGACGGCGCCGACTGGCTTTCCGCTCGGGTCGTAGGCCCGATAGAAGACGCGCCGTGGGCCGTCGGTCTTGCCGTGCCACGCCAGCATCGCGCCGCGATCGTTGACCGCCAGCGACGGCGCATCGGACACACCGGCCTCGGGATGCACCGCGACCGCCGCGGCAAAGGTTTTGCCGCCGTCGGCCGAGTGCGACAGGTAAACACCGGGCTGGTCGGCGCCGCCGTTGTAAACCGCCGCGAAGACATGATCGCCCTTCACGGCAATCGCCGCCGGCTTCATGGGGCAGCCGTCCACCTGCCAACGGGCCCCGCCCATGTCGGCCGGACCCCGCAGCGTCCCGTCGGCGGCGATGCGCACGAGGCTCGCCGGTCGCGCGCCGTCAGCGGTCACCATGCGCAAACTGGCGTAGATCGTCGCCCCATCGGCGGCGGCCATCATCTGGCAGCAGGGGCAGACGTCGGTGCGCAGCAGTTCGCGCTCGGACGCGAACGTCGCGCCGTCGTCCCGCGACACGGCCGCATAGAGGCCGCGCACGTCGCTTTCGGGCGTCATGGTGCGGCTGTCGATCCACAACACATGAACCGCGCCCTTGGTGTCGGCGGCGATGGTGCCGAAGGCCGAGGCGCCGGCGTAACCGCCGTGGATGTGCGCGATCTCGCCCATGTTCACCTCGGCCCAGGTCGACAAGCGGCGCGCGGGCGCGAAGCTCGCCCCACCGTCGAGCGAGCGCGTGGTGTGGGTGGTCAGCACCGCGTGGTCGAAGCGCGGATGGATTTCGTTGGCGGTGAACGACACGTGCCACACCGCGCCGCGCCCGGCGACGATGCGCGGGCGATTGACGGATAGGGCCCGCACCAGGCCCGCTTGCCGGTTGACCTTCGTCGACGGCGCGAACGTGGCCCCGCCGTCCCGCGAGATCGCCACATGGAGATCGACATAAGAAAGCCGCTCGTCGCGGGAGCCGTCGTTGGGGGCTTGGTCAAGCGTTTGGTCGGTCCACAACACCGCGATATCGCCGCGGCCGTTGACGGCCACGTCGGGCGTCGCGGCGATGTGACCGGCGGGACTGACGGGAGCGGCGAGCGCCGCCCATGAGAATACTATAGACGTTAGAATAATGATGACTCTTTGCATGGCAGTCGCCCTCACCCCAGCCACAACCCCTTCCCCTTGAGGGGAGCGTCCAGTGAAATCAAGCGAAAACGCCAAGCCAGGGCATTTGCGCATCTATTGTTTGACCGCCGATTTGAACCCTCTCCCCCGCGTCGCGCCGGAGGCGCGCCGACACATTGGGCCGGCCTCCGGCCGGACGCGGTGGGAGAGGGCAGGGTGAGGGGGTTTTTGGTTCGGCCGTCAACCCCCTCACCCAGCTTCGGCTAAACTCGCTTCGCTCGTTAAGCCTGCGCATCCCTCTCCCCCGCTCGCTACGCTCCAGGGGCGAGGAGAAAATAATTCGTGTGAGCCTTGACCCGTTGGACGAAGGATCGAGGGGTGAAGCAAAACTTACGCCGGTTTGGTGCCCATGACGTTGCGGTTCGCGCCGCGCCGCGCGGCCGGGCCGTTCTCGTTGACGACGAAGCCCGCCTTGCGCATCTCGCCCTCGAGGTCGAGCGCGGTGTACTCGAGCCGCCACACCTCGGCGTTCCAGCGGTAGTCCTGCCAGGCGCGGAACTGCTGGTAGGCCAGCCGCGGCTTGGGCGTGCCGGTGAACAGATCGATGGGATAGAACACGCCGCCCGGGCGTAGCGTGCGAAATGCCTCGGCGATCATGCCGCGCGCGCCCTCGGTGGTGACTTCGTGGAACACGAGGTTGTTCATGACCACGTCGAAGTGGTTATCGGGGAACTTGCTCCGTTCCGACAGCTGCTGAATGAAATTCACGTCGATGCCGCGGTCCACCGCCAGCACCTGGGCGTAACGCAGCATGGGCGCGGCCACGTCGTCGCCCCACACCTCGGCCTCGGGGAACTTGAGCTTCAAGGCCATGGTGAGCTGGCCGATGCTGCAGCCCTGCTCCAGCACGCGCTTGACCTTGCCGTCGGCGGGCCGCGGCACGGCGTTGGCGAACATCGCTTGCGCGTTGTCCTGGAAATTGCCGCCGTTGAACACCACGTTCTGGCCGTGCAGGTAGATGTAGCCCGCGAACGGGTCGCCGACGTAGCCGCCCGGCTGGATGTGGATCTCGTGCTTCACGTAGGGCGGCAGGTCCAGCTTGGCGTCCAGCTCGAGGCTGCCGGGCCCGGCCTTCATGGCGCGGTCCATTTCCTCCATGTAGGCGTCGGCGTTCTTGTGGGCTTCTTTCTGAACCGTCGACCACATGGCGCGCTGGGTGTTTTCCCAGTTGTGGATGATCACCATCATCTCGGGGTCGGGCGCCATGAGTTTGATGGTGTCGTCCATGGAGATCGGGCTGTCGGGCTTAAGACCATGGGCCTTGAGGATCGTCTCGGCCCGGGCGATGGCGGCGCGGTTGAGCTCGCCGTTGATGAACACCCGGTAGCCGGTCATGAAATCCTGGGCGCTTTCGAGGTCGAGGCGCGGCAGGCGCTCGAGAATGCCGGTGGTGCCGCGCGGCTCCACGTCGAAGGGCAAGCCCTTGGCCGACGCCTTGAAGGCCGAGATCGCCGCGGCCGCGCCGGCGGCCGTGGACAACAGGAACGAACGACGTTGAGCCATCATGACCGTTCTCCTTGATGAAGAGTGTATTGCCTAGGCACGCTTGGTCCCGAGGATGTTGCGCTTGGTCCCCGGGCGTCCCGGCGGGCCGTTCTCGTCGACCTCGAACCCGGCGTCGCGCATGGCCCCGGCGAAATCGAGCGCGGCGTACTCCAGCCGCCATGGCTCGCCGTTCCAGCGCATGTCCCACCACTGGCGGAACTTGCCGTAGGCGGTCTTGGGCGGCGGGCCGCCGGTGTAGAAGTCCATCGGGTAATAGACGCCGCCCGGGCGCAGCACGCGCAGCGATTCCTTCAAGATGTCCCGGGCCCCCTGCTGCGTCACTTCATGGAACATGATGTTGTTGGTGACGATGTCGAAGTGGTTGTCGGGGAACTTGCTGTCCTCGGCCAGGCGCTGGGCGAAATGCACCTCCACGCCCAGGTCGGCGGCGCGCATGTGGGCGAACCGCACCATCGGCCCGCCGACGTCGATGGCCCAGATCTCGGCGGTGGGGAAGCGCTGCTTCAAGGCCACGGCCAACTGGCCGCAGCTGGTGCCCTGCTCGAGGATGCGCAGCACCTTGCCGTCCTTCGGCACGGGCACGGCATTGGCATAGGCGAAGTGCAATTCGTCCTGATTGTTGCGCCCGGTGTAGAAGTTGTTGGTGCCGTACAAGTACATGTGGCCCGCGAAGGCATCGCCCACATAGCCGCCCGGCTGAATGTGGATTTCGTGGGTGGTGTAGGCGGGCGGCTTCATGTCGGGATTGAGCTCCAGCGTGCCGGGCCCGGCTTTGTCGGCGGCCTCCATTTCGGCCATGTAGGCGTCGGTGTTGCCGTGGAACTCGTTGTACAGCGTGCGCCAGCTGATCTGCTGGGCGCTGAGCCAACTACGCGCGCTGTTGGCCACCACCGGATCCTTGCCGGTGTGTTCCAGGATCGTCTCGAAGGGCAGATCGGCGTTGGGGTCCAGACCCTTGGACTTGAGGATCGCGTTGATGCGGCTTTCGGCCGAGCGCGACATCTGGCCGTTCACGAACTGGCGGAAGCCGGTGATGAAGTCATGGGTGCTTTCGAGGTCCAAGCGCGGCAGGCGCTCGAGACGGCCGTTGGCGCCGCGCGGCTGCACGTCATTGGGCAGGCCAGCCTCGGCGGAACGCCCGCTCAGCGCGCCCTTGGCGGCGCCGGCGGCGGCAACGGTGGAGGCGAACAACGTGCGGCGATTGAGCATGGTCATGGTCCCCTCCCTTATTTCTTCGACGGCGCGGCGCCGGCATTGAGCGCGACCACGTCCTCGCCGCTGCGGGCGAAGTGGCCGTAGATATTGCGGATGAACTCATCGCGCTCGGCCATGAGCATGCGTTCCTCGTCGGCGGTGGGCATGTATTGCTCGACCATGTCGCGGGAAATCTTGCCGTTCTTTTCGAACAGCATTTCCGTGATCTTGGCGCGGCGGCGCACCGCCCAGGTCTCGGCGCCCAAGGCGATCAGCGCGGTCATCATGTCGTCCATGACCGCATTGCCGAGGAACACGGCGCGGTCGGTGTCGGACTTGATGAAATCGGTGGTGTAATCTTTGGACGCGGACTTGGCGTCGGCCATGGGCAACCCTCCTGCGACAACGAATGACAAATCATACCATCCGCGACCGCGCACCTTCCGTATAATGTGACGCTCCGGTCATGGCGCGACCTCGGCCGCTGCGCGGATTGTGCAATGCAACATGAAGGTTACTGCAAGGCGCCGTGCTAGGTTTCGCGCAGGACAAAGCCCCAGATTTGAAGCAGGGAGACCGCCATGTTCATGAACTTTTGGTACGCCGCCGAGGAATCCAAGAACCTCACGGATAAGCCGATGCACCTCAAGATGCTGGGCCAGGAGTTCGTGCTGTTCCGCGACTCCAAGGGCAAAGCCCATTGCCTGGCCAATGTCTGCGTCCATCGCGGGGCCTCGCTGGCCCACGGCAAGGTCAAGGGCGACACCATCGAGTGCCCCTATCACGGCTGGCAGTTCCAGGGCGCCGACGGCGTGTGCACGAAAATTCCGTCGCTGGGCAAGGACGGCAAGATTCCGGCGCGCGCCAAGGTCGACAGCTACCCGGTGCAGGAAAAGTACGGCCTGGTGTTCTGCTTCCTGGGCGATCTGCCCGAGACCGAGCGCGTGCCGATCATGGACATGCCCGAATGGGACGACCCCAAGTGGCGCTTCACCACCCTGGCCTATGAATGGCGTGCCGATTGGCAACGGGCCATGGAAAACTCCCTCGATCCCGCCCACACCGAATTCGTGCACCCGAGCATGGGCTATCAGGGCGGCCGCGAGGACTACAACGTGCCGGAACTGGAAGTGGTCGAAGGCCCCTACGGTGTCGGCGCCATGACCAAGTTCGTCTCGCCCGACCTGCCGCATGAGAAAATGAAGGGCCTCAAGGGCGAAGGCCAGATGGAAGCGGGTTCCACCACCTGGGGCGTGGGCCAATCGGTGACCAAGCTGCATTTCTCGCCGGTGGCGTGGGCGCACCAGTACACCTTCACCACGCCCATCGACGAACACCACATCCGCCGCTGGTTCGTGCAGGGCCGCAACTTCCGCATCGACGCAGCCATGGATGCGCCGGTGAACGAGCGCAACCTCGCGGTCGTGGATCAGGACAAGCAGGTGGTGACGCGGCTCGCGCCCTTCTTCACGCCCGAGTCCCCGACCGAGGAAGTCATGGTCAAGGCCGACGCCGTGATCGTGCGCTTCCGCGACAAGCTGAAAAGTTTCGAGGCCAAGGGCTGGCGCATCGACGTCGACAAGGTCAATGCGCTGCGCGAGAAAAAGGCCTTCGCCATTCCCTCGCCGGCGCGGCGCGCCAACAAGGGCTGGGCCTTGGACCCGGTGCCCACGGTGGCCAGCGGCCCCGTCGCCGCCCAGGTGGCGGCGGAATAAGCCCGCGCCAAACTAAGGTATCCACAGCAAGGCCGGGGGCGTCTCCCCGGCCTTTGCTTTATTTGCCATCGTCAAATTTTGATCGCAGTCAAAGCGGCCCCATGGGGCCCATGGCACCGTGCGCGCGATGGGAATTGCCACTCTCCACGCGCCAAGGACGTCATGAGCATCAAGCGCATCCTCACCCCCCTCTCCGGCCGGTCGGATTCCGCCACCGTGGCCGCCGCCGCCTGCGACATCGCCAAGGTCACCGCCGGGCATGTCGTGGGCTGCTACGTCACCCAAGGAATTCCGCCCTATGTCTATTTCGGCGGAATCGGCGGCAGCGTGGGGTTGTACTCGGGCCAGATCGCCGAATCGCTGCATGTGCTCAACGAGCGCCAGCTCAAGGACGCGGCGGCCATTTTCGCCTCGGTGCGCGAGCGCCACGGCGTTTCTTCGCGCATCAACGGACCCACCCCGCACGGCCCCTCGGCGGAATGGGCGGGCGATCAAGGCGGGCCGCTGGCGTTCGCCAATGCCGCGCGGCTGGCCGACGTGGTGGTGGTGGCCCAGCCCGCCGACGACAAGGGCTTCGACCACATCGCCGTGTTCGAGGCCGCGTTGCTGCGCGCCAAGCGGCCGGTGCTGGTGGCCCCCGACGCGGCCAAGGGCATCGATCTGGCCACCGTGGCGATCGCCTTCAACGGCAGCGCCGAGGGCGCGCGCGCCGTGACCGAGGCCTTGCCGCTGCTGGAGAACGCGGGCGCGATTCACATTCTCACGGCCGGGGCGCGCAACGACGACGAGCCCAGCGCCGCGGACCTGAAGGAATATCTCGGCTGGCACGGCCTCAAGGCCACCTGCCACGCGCGCGAGGCGGCCGCGGGCAACGCGGCGGAAACGCTGCTGAGCATGGCGCACGAGGTGGGCGCCAAGCTGCTGATCATGGGCGGGTACACCCACAGCCATCTGCGCGAGATGGTGATGGGCGGCGTGACGCGCTACATGCTCGAGCGCTCCGACGTGCCGCTGTTCATGGTGCATTAGGCGTCGAGACGCGCGACCAGCGGTTCAAGTGATTGCTGCTTGAGCAACAGGCCAATAGAATGCGTGTCGCCAGTATCTTGCGAGCAGCACACATGGAGCGCCTTTTTTCGACTGTTAGAATAGATACACGCAATCAGATCGCCATTCCGAAGGCGATCCGAAATGTGCTTGGCGTAAGCGCTGGCGATAACGTCGAATTCGTGGTGGACGGAAAATACGTCGAGCTGAGAGCGGCGGTGGAGCGATCACGCTGCGCTTTGGCGTGCTTCGATGAATGGCATGGTCCGGCCGATACACGAGGATACTCAGGGCTATAGTTAGGCCTTGATCGAAATCCAGCTCAAGTGTCGTCCTGGGATTTATTCCCAGGACCCAGAGTCACTACACGTATGGCGCTTATCGCCCTGGGTCCTGGGGACAAGCCCCAGGACGACAGATCGTTATTTCTTCCTGATCCGAACCAGCGCGTTGTCGATGTCGCTGGTGACGTAGATCGCGCCGTCAACCGCCACGGCCACGCCGGTGAACATGAAGGGCGCGGGCACTTGGTCGCCGACGTCGAGCCCCAGCGGCAGCTTGTCGGCCAGCACCTCGGGCCTGCCCTTGCCATCCGTGTTAAGCGCGATCACGCGCTTGGCGCCCACCTCGGCCACGATCAGCCGGCCGTCGGGCGCCAGCGCGATGCCCTCGGGCCGCTTGAGCTTGCGCGCGAGCACCGTGCGGGTGTTGGCCTTGATGTCGACACGGCTCACGTCGCCGTTCTCGTAGCCGCCGCGCTTGTTCTTCTTGCCGTATTCGGTGACGTAAAAAATGCCGTTGCCCGCATCGGCGAGGCCCACGGGGCCTTCCAGGTTCCAGGCGGCGGGGCGGCGCGTGCGATCCTTGTCGCCCGCCACATGGATCAGCCGGTCGGCGCTGAAGTCGGCGACGATGAAGCCATCGGCCACGGGACTCATGTCGTAGGGCGCGCCGAAACCCGGCAGATTGGCCACCAGTTTGCCGCTGGCACGCTCGACGATCTGCACCGTGCCGAAGGGCCACACATTGGAGTTGACGGTGGTGTCGCCGACCACGCGAGTCACCATGCCACCCAGCACGCCGGGTCCGCGCGGGATCGGGTTCACGGCGCCAGTGGCGACATCCACAATTCGCGGCCCCCAGGAGTCGGCGAGCAGGAGTCTTTCCTGGCCCGCCTCGGTCACGACGCTGACTGCACCTGGCGCGCTGAGATGACCCCAGGTCAGGCGGCGCGTGGCGCCGGTGTCCGGATCGATCTCGGTGATGCCGTTGTTGGCGGTGCTGGACACATAAATAAAGTCGTTGGGGCCGATGGCGAGATTGTCGGCGGGCGGCGGCACGGTGGCGAGCAACTGGCGCGTGGCGCCGTCGGGCGAAAAGCGCATGACCTCGCCAGTGACGTAGTCGATGGCCACGACCCGGCCTTGTGAGTCCAAGTTCACGGCGGCCGGTTGCATGAAGCCCGTGGCGAAATCCGTCACCGCGCCGGTGGCGAGGTTCACCTTCACCAGCTTGCCCTTGAGGAACAGCGGACCGACAAGTTGACCATCGGCGGCGACCTCGAAGCCGTTGAGCCCGCCCAGCTTCTCGGCGATGCGCCGCGGCGGCGTGGCCCCGGTGGGATCGATCTCCAGCAATTCGTCGGCACGGAAAATGCGCGTCGCGAACAGCCGGCCGTCCTTGGCGTAGTTGATCGAATTAAGGCCGGACAGCCCCTCGGCCAGGGTCACGATTTTTCCGCGCGGGGTGCGCGCGAAGACCGCTTCGAAACTGCCCGCCGTCCAGGCGAGCGTGCCGTCGGGCGCGAAGGCGAGATCGTCGCAGGTGCCGCGCGGCGGGCCGACATGGGTCGTGACCGCGTTCGATTTCAGGTCAATGCGATAAATGCTGTGGCCCGTCAGGCTGCACGCGTACAGCGCGCCGTCGGGCCCGAACGCGAGGCCATGAACGCCGTGCATGGGCGAGCCCGGCACCACGATCTCGGTGGTGTACGTTTCGCGACCCGCGGCAGGTTGCACCGCCATTGTGCTCAACCCGGCCAGCAAGGCCGCGCATAATGTTATTGTCCGATGAACTGTCTTCATGGGCCCACCTTCTGTACCTGTCGTACCAAGCTAGCGCACTACAGCCCGGCCGGACAGGGCGCCGCTTTGTGGACAAGGCTTCGACCAGCCCGTAAGGTTTGATCCAAGCCACCCCAGCCAGGGAAATCACCGATGTTGCTCCGCCTTTCGATGATCGTTTTCGCCTGCGTGATCGCACTGATCGCGTCCCCGCTTGCCCCCTCCTTCGCCCAGGACGATGCCAAGTCCGAGAAATCGGAAAAATCCGACGACAAGAAGGACGCCAAACCCGAAAAGCTTGAACCCAAGGTGTTCGTGAAGGACTTCACGGGCACCTTCGGCGACGAGAAAGTCGCCTACACCGCCACGGCGGGCGAGACGTTCCTGAAAAACGACAAGGGCGAGGACATCGCCGCCATCTTTTCGGTGGCTTACGTGAAGAAAGACCTGGCCGACCCCACCAAGCGCCCGGTGACGTTTGTCTTTAATGGCGGCCCGGGCTCGGCGTCGCTGTGGCTGCACATGGGCGTGTTCGGCCCCAAGCGCATCGTCGTGCCCAGCGACGGCACGCCGGCGGGCGCGGCGCCCTACCGGATCGAGGACAACAGCTTAAGCATTCTCGACGTCTCGGACCTGGTGTTCATCGACCCCGTCGGCACCGGCTATTCCAAGGCCATCGGCAAGGGCAAGGACGAGGACTTCTGGGGCTTGAAGGAGGACGCCGAGTCCATCGCCGAGTTCATCCGCGTGTGGATCACCAAGAACGGCCGCTGGAACTCGGCCAAGTACATCGCCGGCGAGAGCTACGGCACCACCCGCGCCGCGCGCCTGGTGGCCGCGCTGCAAGGCGGCTTCAACGGCGTGACCATGAACGGGGTCATCCTGATTTCCTCGATCCTCGATTTCCACACCGCCGACTTCAACCCCGGCAGCAACATGCCCTACGTCGGCTTCCTGCCCACCTACGCGGCCGCCGCGTGGTATCACGGCAAAGTCACGCCCAAGCCCGAGAGCCTGGAAAAATTCATGGACGAAGTGCGCGCCTTCGCCGTGAACGAGTACATCGTGGCCCTGCTCAAGGGCAACACGCTGCAGGGCGAGGAACGCAAGGCCGTCGTCAAGAAGCTCGCGCGCTACACCGGCCTTTCCGAAACCTACGTCGAGCAGACCGATCTGCGCATCAACGCCTTCCGGTTCATGAAGCAACTGCTGCGCGACGAGGGCAAGGCGATCGGGCGCTTCGACGCGCGCTACACCGGCAAGGACTACGACGACGCCGGCGAGCGCTTCGACAACGACCCCTCGGGCTATGGCATCGACGGCGCCTATGTGACGTCGGTGAACGATTACCTCACGCGCGTGCTGAAGGTCGATCTCGACCGGCGCTACAAAATTCTCGACGGCACGCCCGGCTCCAAATGGAAATGGAGCGAGGGCGGCGGCGGCTGGGCCACGCATGTCAACGTGGCACCCCACCTCGGCACGGCCATGCGCGAGAACGCGAGCTTCCGCGTCTATCAGGCCAACGGCTATTTCGATCTCGCCACGCCGTTTCACGCCACCGAGATCACCATGGCCGACAACGGCATCGACCTCGCCCGCGTGACCATGAGCTACTTCGAGGGCGGGCACATGATGTACACCCACGAGCCGTCCTTGCGCCGCCTCGCCGCCGAGGTGCGCGCCTTCATCGCGGCGGGGCGGTAGGGCGATATTCACCCGGCGCAAGTTTCAACTGACCTCTCCTTTGGGAGAGGTCGAGCGAAGCGAGGATGAGGGCGAGTTGTTTGCGCATTCACCGCCGCGGCCGAGTCGCAAAACAAAGCACCCTCACCCGCCCCTGCGGGGTGACCTCTCCCGTCCGGCCGGAGGCCGGCCATATGATGGCGCGTCTTCGACGCGACGGAGAGGTTTACGTACGACCACCGCACGGGCGTTGGCATTCAGTATCTTGGATTCCAATCCCCGCGCCATACAATGCGCCGCATTCCGACCCGCAGAAGGACTTCGCCATGGCGCCCAAAGACGTGACCCATCACCCGATGATCGCGCGGCTGACGCAGGCCGTGGGCGCCGAGCATGTACTGACGAGTGCCGATGATCGCGCCTTTTACAGCCATGACGTCTACCGCCAGATTGCCACACCCTTGGCCGTGGTGCGCCCCGGCACGGTGGAGGAACTGGCCCGCGTCGTCGGCATGGCCACCGCCGAGGGCCTCGCCGTGGTGCCGCGCGGCGGCGGGGCCTCCTACTCCGACGGCTATTGCGCTGGCGTCGAGGACGCCATCTCCATCGACACCACGCGGCTGAACCGCATCGACGTCAATGCGCGCGACATGACGGTGACGGTGGAGTGCGGCGTCACCTGGGCGGAGTTGTACGAAACACTCGGCCAGCAGGGTTTGCGCACGCCGTTCTGGGGCCCCTTCTCGGGCCTCAAGGCCACCGTCGGCGGCTCCATGTCGCAGGGCTCGGTGAGCCTGGGCTCGGGGCTGCACGGCCCCTCGGCGGATTCCGTGCTGGCGATGGAAGTGGTGCTGGCCGACGGCTCGATCCTGAAAACCGGCTCGCTGGCCGCCGCCAACGGCAAGACGCACTTTCGCCACTACGGCCCCGACCTCTCGGCGTTGTTCACCGGCGACACCGGGGCCATGGGCGTCAAGGCGCGCATCACGCTGCGGCTGATGAAAAAACTTCCCGTCGTCATGTCGGTGTCCTTCGGCTTCGCCAATTTCGAGGGCATGGCGAACGGCATGGAAGCCGCCGCCAAGGAAGGCGCGGTGTCCGACAACTTCGGCCTCAACCCGCGCCTGCAGCGCGCCTGGCTGGGCCGCACCAACATGAAGCAGAGCATGGACGCGGCCTTCGCCGTGTTCAAGACCGCGCGCAACCCCGTCGACGGACTGTTCAAGCTGGTGCGCATGGCCGTGGCGGGCAAGAGCTTCCTCGACAAGTCGGAATACTCGGCCCATTTCATCGTCGAGGGTGTCGATGCCGCGCATGCGCGCAGCCTGATCGCCGCCGTCAGAAAAGCAGTCGAGCCCCACGGCGTGGAAGTGCCCAACACCATTCCCACCGTGGTGCGCAGCATGCCGTTCATGCCGCTGTATCCGATCTTGGGGCCGGCGGGCGAGCGCTGGGTGCCGCTGCACGGCATTCTCGCCTTCTCGCAGGTCAAAGCCTTCCACGACCGGCTGCAAGCTTTCCACGCGCGCCATGCCGCGCAGATGGAACGCCTGAAAATCACCTCGGCGGCGATGTTCACCACCATCGGCACCACCGGGTTTTTATACGAGCCCGTGTTCTATTGGGAGGATGCGCGCCACCTCTATCACAAGCGCTATCTGCCCGAGGAGTTCCTGAAGATGCTCCCGGAGTATCCCGAGAACCCCGAGGCCCGCGCGCTGGTGGAAGAGATGCGCACCGGCATTCGCGACATCTTCGCCTCCTGCGGCGCGGTGCATCTGCAGGTGGGCAAGAGTTACCCCTACATGAAGGGCCGCGACGCGCGCAACGCCGAGATGCTGAAGGCCATCAAGGGCCTGCTGGACCCGAAGCGGCTGATGAACCCGGGCAGCTTGGGGCTGTGAGTTCTTCCACGCCAAGTCGCGGTCATTCATAGGCGGTGATACAATTTCAGCTGTCGCCCTGGGATTTATTCCCAGGACCCAGGGCGATAACCTCGGGCGGTGATGTGGCTCTGGGTCCTGGGCACAAGGCCCAGGACGACAATTGAGTTGTTGAAGGCCCCGCGTGAAACACTCCGTCGTCAGTGCCCTGTTGATATTGCTCGGTGCGGGCCTCGCCCTCGCGCAAGCGCCGGCGCCGCTCACGCGCGTCATGCCGCTCTATCCGTTGCGCGCGCTCGACCGCGGCATCGAGGGTTGGGTGGAACTGTCGTTCACCATCCTGCCCGACGGCACCACCGCCGACATCGCCGTCACTGACGCCTACCCCAAGGGCACCTTCGACAAGCCCGCCAAGGCGGCATTGGCGAAGTGGACTTATGCGCCCGCCGACGCGCCGCGGCCCCAGATGCGCGTGCTGATGCCCTTTGGCCTGCTCAGCGCCGGCAGCGTGCGCGGCGAGGTCAACGATAAGATCACGGCGGCGTTGAAGGCCATTACCGACCAGCGCCACGCCGAGGCCGACGCGCTCCTCACAGAGTTAAGCAAGATCGAGGGGCTGACGCTGGCCGAGTACGCCCTGTTCGAACGCGCGCGCGGCATCGCCCGTTTCAGCGCGGGCCAGCACGCCGAAGCCGCCGTCAGTTTCGAGCGCGCGATGCGGCTGTTCGGCGCCAAGCTCAACCCGGAGCCCCGGGCCGCCTGGGCGCGGCTGTTGGTCATGGCCCGCGTCAATGCCGGGCAGTTCGCCGATGCGGTGGCCGACTTCGACCAATGGGGCCTCGCCGAGGCGTCCGTCGCCCAGGATATCGCGCCCACCATCGCCCAAATCCGTACCGCCTTGGCGGCCGGCGAGGATGTGTCGACGGACGCGGCATCGGTTTCGGCCGGTCCGCCTAAGTGATTGTTCCATATGAGTTATCCACCCTATTCCGGTGAATCCACTTGACTTTTTCGAGGTTTTTTCCGATTTATCCACCGCCATCGATTTTTGACTTGCTTTGAGTAGGCTCTCCGGTCGCACCGTCGTCCGGCCCCCGCTGACCGCAATCCGCAAAATTCGAGAGGACGCCGCCGACTCCCGCGGGGCACGCGGCATTCATTCGACCACGACGACAGGAGAACTCCATGGCTTCCGGTACTGTGAAATGGTTCAACAAAGTGAAGGGCTACGGCTTCATTCAACCGTCCGACGGCGGCAAGGATGTGTTCGTGCATATCACGGCCGTTGAACGTGCTGGTCTGGACTCGCTCAACGAGGGCCAGAAGGTCAGCTACGACCTCATGACCGAACGCGGCAAGACCGCGGCGACGAACTTGAAGCCGGCCTAACGCGCCGGCTTTTTGAGTTTTCACGCAACGGCGGTCCGGCAACGGGCCGCCGTTTTGCTTTTGGGGCGGCGGGGCACACGGCGAGCGCCGGTTTTCCTGGACAGGCGGCGACGGATCGGTGAAATACGCGTCATGCGCGACCGGGTGGAACCCACTGATCGTCACGAGCCCACAGCGCCGATGGGTGTGGGCCAGGCCCTGCTGGTCGTCGGCGCCTTTATCGCCAGCTATGTCGCGCTCGATTGGGTCAGCTACATCGCGCCGATCGCGCCCTTCGGCATCACGCCCTGGAACCCCCCGCCCGCGCTCAGCATCGCCTTGTTGCTGTTCTTCGGCGTGCGGTTTTGGCCCGCGCTGTTCCTGGCGACGTTGGCGGCCGAGTACGTCGTGCGCGGGCTCCCGGCCCCGCTGCTGTTCAATTTCCTGATCGCCGGGGCCACCAGCCTGGGGTACGTCGGCGCCGCCCTGGCGCTGCGCCGGCTGTTGCCGCCCAATTTCGCGATCGTGACGCGCCGCAACCTGCTCGCGTTTCTCGCCGTCGTGGCCTGTTTCGCGTTGCCGGTCGCCGCGACCTACGTGTTTGTCCTGACCTCGCCCACGCTGCTGCCGCGCGAGGACCTGTGGCGCAACATTCTGCTGTATTGGGTCGGCGACGTGATCGGCATCATCACGCTGGCGCCGCTGCTGCTGACGATCGCGAACTGGCGGCCGGAGCGCGGCGCGTGGACCACGCCCCGGCTGATCGAGGCGGCGCTGCAGTTGGCCGCGATCTTCGGCGCGTTGTGGATCGTGTTCGGCGTTCAGGCCACGGACGAGTTCCGCTTCTTCTACGTGCTGTTCCTGCCGGTGATCTGGGTGGCGTTGCGTCACGGCATTCTGGGCGCCGAGATCGCGATTCTCGCGGTGCAGATCGGGTTGGTGGTCGCGGTGGAGACCGTCGATCATCCGCCGATCACGGTGCTCGAGTTGCAGATGCTGATGCTCACCTTGGCCGTGACCGGGCTGTTCCTGGGCGTGCTGCTGAACGAGCGCTCGGCCGCGGTCGCGGCCCTGCGCGCGCGCGACGACGAGTTCGCCAAGATGATGCGCATGGCGGCCTTGAGCGAGATGTCGTCGGCGCTCGCGCACGAACTCAACCAGCCGCTGGCGGCGGTGTCGAACTACGTGCGCGCCGCCAACCTGATGCTCGACCAGGGCGTCGGCATGGCCCAGGACCCGCTGCTGCTGCGCGAGACCTTGGTCAAGGCGGTGGGCGAAGTCGAGCGCGCGGGCAAGGTGATTCACCGCCTGCGCGATTTCTACCGCGCCGGCGGCACCAAACTCGAACGCGCGACGGTCGAGGACCTGGTGCGCGAGGCGGTGCAGCCGCTGCAACTCAGGCTCGCGCGGCGCAAGATCGCGGTGGAGCTGAACCTGCCCAAGCAGCCGGTTCACGTCATGGCCGACAAGGTCCAGCTCGCCGCCGTGATCTATAATCTGGTCGCCAACGCCATCGACGCGCTGGGGGCGGACGACGCGGGCGCGGGCGTCATCACCATCGGCGCGACCGCGCGCAACGGGCAGGTGGATTTCACCGTCTCGGACACCGGCCCGGGCCTGAGCCCCGACATCGGCGGGCGCGTGTTCGACGCCTTCGCCACGACCAAGACCGACGGCCTCGGCTTGGGGTTGACCATCAGCAAATCCATCGTCGAGGCCCACGGCGGGCACATCGCGGTCCGGCCCGGCGCCAAGGGCGGCGCGGAGTTCGCGTTTTCGATTCCGGCGGTGGTCGAGGGAGCGCAGTCGCCATGACGGCCGCGCAGGGCACGGTGTTCATCGTCGACGACGACGACGGCTTTCGCGACTCGCTGGCGTTGATGCTGCGGCTCAAGGGCTTCACGGTCGAGCAATTCGCGTCGGCGGAATCGTTCCTGGCGGGGTTCGCGCCGCGCGGCCCGTCGTGCCTGCTGGTGGACGTGCACATGACCGGCATGAGCGGGCTGGAGCTGCAGGCGGAACTCAAACGCCGCGGCCACGCCTTGCCCGTGATCGTGATCACGGCCTACGGCGACGTCGCCACGGCGCGCGGCGCGCTCAAGGCCGGCGCGGTGGATTTCCTGGAAAAGCCGCTCGACGAGGAATCGCTCGGGCGCATCGTCGCCATGGCGCTCGACATGGACGTCGCCCGGCGGGAGAGCGCCGAACTCCATGCCGACGTCGAGGCGCGGCTCGCCCGCCTGACCGAGCGCGAACGCGAGGTGCTGGACCTGGTGGCGGCGGGCCGTCACAACCGCGAGATCGCCGCCGCGCTCGGCATCAGCGCGCGCACGGTCGAGGTTTACAAGGCGCGCATGATGGAAAAAATGCGCGTCACCCGCCTGCCCGATCTCATTCGCCTGATCCTGCATCACCGCAACGCCCAGGAAAACTGAGCGGTTCGCGCCGTCAGGGAAACCCTTACGGGAGGCGCCGTACGCGCCGCGCCGAATTTCGCGCACCCCGCAAACACTGTAAGTGAACCTCGGAACGTCGCATGCGGCGAATCGCATGAGACGGCGATGCAAACCGAGGGCTCCATGACCGATACCGTTGACACCAGGGCGACAAGTCTCGGCCGGCGCGACGTCGCCGGCGGCGTGGCCGCGATTTTCGACAATTTCCTGGGCCATTCGCCGCAGTGGTACAAAGCCACCGTCTTGGGTTTTCTGGCGCTCAATCCGCTCGCGCTCCTGGTCATCGGCCCGGTGGCCACCGGCTGGCTGATCGTCGCCCAATTCCTGTTCACGCTGGCCATGGCGCTGAAGTGCTACCCCTTGATGCCCGGCGGCCTGTTGGCGATTCAGGCGATCCTGCTGGGGTTGACCAATGTCAACTCAGTTTACGAGGAGACCGTGCACCAGTTGCCGGTGATCCTGCTGATCACGTTCATGGTCTCGGGCGTGTACTTCCTCAAGGACTTTCTGTTCTTCGCCTTGACCAAGATGATCCTGGGCGTGAGCAATCGCATCGCGCTGGCCTTCGCGGTGTGCGCCTCCATCAGCTTCTTCTCCGCCTTCCTTGACGCGCTCACCATCCTCGCGGTGCTCGTCACCGTCGTGACCGGCTTCTACGAGGTCTATCAACGCGTCGTCGCGCGCCACCCCGACAGTCCGGCCAAGGCCGCCGAGTTGGAAAAATTCCGCGCCTTCCTGCGCGGCATGCTGATGCATGCCGCCGTCGGCACCGCCATCGGCGGAGTGTGCACCCTGGTCGGCGAGCCCGAGAACCTGGTGATCGGCGCCGTGGCCGGTTGGAACTTCGGCGAGTTCTTCATCCAAGTCGCGCCGGTCTCGCTGCCGGTGCTGGCCGCGGGCCTGGTCACCTGCCTGGTGCTGGAGCACTTCCGGGTGTTCGGCTACGGCGCCGAGATTCCGCGCGGCGTTTACAACATCCTGAAGGACTTCGACGTCGAGCAAGAGCGCAACATGACGCATCGCCAGAAGATGCTGCTGGTCACGCAGGGCTTCGTGTGCGCGGTTCTCATCGTCGCGCTCGCGCTCCATGTCGCCGAGGTCGGCCTGGTCGGCCTGGCGGTGATCGTGCTGGCCGCGGCGCTGAACGGCGTCAACGAGGAGCACAAGCTCGGCAAGGCCTTCGAAACCGGCCTGCCCTTCGCCTCGCTGTTGGTGGTGTTCTTCGTCATCGTCGCCATGATCCACGACCAGCACATGTTCGAGCCGGTCATCCAGTGGGTCCTCGGCATGGACGGCTATTTCCGCCTGCTGATGGTGTACCTGAGCAACGGCCTGCTTTCGGCGGTCAGCGACAATGTCTTCGTCGCGGCGATCTACATCGACCAGATCAACGAGGCCCTCAAGGCCGGCTTGATGACCCGCGAGCAGTTCGACGACCTCGCCGTCGCCGTGGTCATGGGCACGGGGATTCCCGCCATGGCCACGCCCAATGGCCAAGCGGCGTTCTTGTTCCTGTTCACCTCGGCCATCGCCGGCCTCGTCCAGCTGTCGTACGGACGGATGGTCTGGATGGCCCTGCCCTACGTGATCGCCACCAGCGTCGTGGCTGCCGGCGCCCTCGACTTCTTGATCTGACAGGAGGCTCACATGGCTGAAACATTCTACGGATCGAGCGACGCGTCCCGCGCCTCCTGGCTCGGACGAGCCGTCGCCGCCGCGCGCGGCACCGCGGAGCCGTCGGCGAGCCGAACGGCTCTGGCCATCGGCGGCCTTTTGGCCGCCTTGGTCGCGGCCACCTTCGTGCTCATCGTCTTGGCGGGCTACACGGCCAAGTCGCTGCACGTCGTGCCCGCGTGCATGGCCGCGCCCGAGGCGAAGTGCGCCAATGCCGACTTGCGCCATTGGATCGCGCCCAAGGCCGAGCTTGCCGGCGCCGATTTGTCCGGCGCCGATCTGGCCCATGCCTACCTGCCGGGCGCGAACCTGCGCGGCGCCAACCTGAGCGGCGCGGACTTGCGCTACGTCGTGTTGGACGGCGCCGACTTGTCCGGCGCCAAGCTTGACGGCGCGATGCTGTCCTCGGCGAACCTGCAGGAAGCCGCCCTGGTCGGGGCCTCGCTGAAGGGCGCGCTCGCCGAGCGCGTCAGCGCCACGACGGCCGACTTCCAGAACGCCGATCTGACCGGCGCGGATTTTTCCCGCGCCGATCTGACCGGAGCCGACCTCGAGAACACGACGTGGGAAAAGGCCAACCTCGCCCGGGCCGATCTGAGCCTCGCCAACGCCAAGAAGGCGAACTTCGAGGACGCGGACCTGACCGGAGCCACATGGCAAGGCACGCTGTTGGGCCTGGCCGAATGGTCCGACAAGCGCGTTTGCGTCGAGGGCTCCATCGGCCAGTGCCGGTGACACGCCGTCGCTTTCGCGGCCCTGAAACGCTCGACCCCTGACGTTTCAGGCGTCTCCGTTGGCCCCGCGCAGGTCCCGCCGGGGCCAACGATTTTACGGCGCCGCGCGAACCGCGACATACGGCCAACACCCGCCGAAAAGTCTTGAAAGCGGAGTGGTGGTCGCTATCTCCGGAACGCGCCGCGGGGGCGGGACCATGTTGGACCCGCCCCGGTCTTTTTAATTTTCTGTCTAGGATCACGTCCATGGCTACTGTCGCAATCGAGCCCACCGGCCGCCGGCCCGTCCGCACCCTGGCGCATGCCTTCGCGCGCAATTTCATGGGCACGGCGCCCAATTGGTACAAGCAAACCATCTTGGCCTTTGTCGTGCTCAACGTCGCCTCGGTGGCGGTGCTGGGGCCCGTCGTGACGTCGTGGCTGATCCTGGCCCAGTTCATTTTCACGCTGTCCATGGCGCTGAAATGCTATCCGCTGCAACCCGGCGGCCTGATCGCCATTCAAGCCGTGGTGCTGGGCCTGGTCTCGCCGGAACAAGTTTACGCCGAGGTCGAGACCGGCCTGTCGGTGATCCTGCTGCTGGTGTTCATGGTGGCCGCGGTCTATTTCCTGAAGGACTTTCTGTATGCCGCGCTGACCAAGATCATTCTCGGCGTCCGCTCGCGCGTGGCCCTGGCGGCGACCATGTTCCTGTCCATGGCCTTCCTGTCGGCGTTCCTCGACGCGCTGACGATCCTGGCGATCCTGGTGACGGTGTGCGCCACGACCTTCGAGTTCTATGCCCGCGGCATCCCCGCCCACGTCTCGGCCGCCGACAGGGCGAAGCGCCTGGAACGCTTTTCCGATTTCATCCGCTGCCTCTTGATGCATTCGGGCCTGGGCGCGGTCATCGGCGGCGTGACCACGCTGGTGGGCCAGCCCGAGAACGTCATCGTCGGCGCGGCCGTGGGCTGGGACTTCGCCACGTTCTTCCGGCAGGTCGACCAGATGTCGCTGCCCGCCGTGGCGGCGGGTTTGATCACCTGCCTGGTGGTCGAGCACTTCAAGCTGTTCGGCTACGGCCATAGCTTGCCGGAGGACGCGCTGGAAGCGATGCAGAACCAGGCCGCTGAACTCAAGGCCGCGTCCACGCCGCAATACCGCGCCACCGTGCTCGCGCAAGCTGGCGTCTGCGTGTGCCTGATCGTGGCCCTCGCGTTCCATATCGCCGAAGTGGGCCTGATCGGCCTCGCGGTCATCGTCTTCGCCTCGGCCGCCAGCGGCGTCACCGACGAACACCGCATCGGCAAGGCTTTCGAGGCGGGCCTGCCCTTCACCGCCTTGCTGGTGGTGTTCTTTGTCGTGGTCGGCATGATTCACGAGCAGCACTTGTTCGAGCCGGTCATGGCCTGGGTGCTGGGCATGCAAGGCAAGACGCAGATGGTGTGGCTGTATCTCACCAACGGCGCGCTGTCGGCCATCAGCGACAACGTGTTCGTGGCCACCGTGTATATCGACCAGGTCAAGGCCGCCTTCGAGAAAGGCCTGATCGACCGGGCCACGCTCGACGCCATGGCCGGCGCCATCGTCATGGGCACGGGCATTCCCGCCATGGCCACGCCCAACGGCCACGCCGCGCTGTTGTTCCTGCTGACCTCGGCCATCGCCGGCATGGTCAAGCTGTCCTACACGCGCATGATCTGGATGTGCCTGCCCTTCATGGCGGTCACCACCACGGTGGTCGCGTTCCTGCTGCCCAATCCCTCGGGCCTGTGAATAAAGATTCGTGAACAAAGGCCGTGAGCCTCGGCCCGCAACGCCCCTCACCCCAGGAGGTCGTCATGACCCAAGTCACCAAGCCGCTCTCGTTCATCGCCGCCGTGGCCGCGCTTGCGGCTTTGCTCGCCTCGGCCCCCGCCGCGGCCGCCTGCGAGCTGGCCCCGGGCGTCAAATGCCCCGGCGCCGCGCTCGACCACGTCATGGCGCGCGACGTCAACGCCGAGGGCGCGGACCTTTCGGGCGCGAATCTCAGCCACGCCTATCTGCCGGGCGCGAACCTGCGCGGGGCCAACCTCAAGGGCGCCAATTTGAGCTACGCCAATCTGGTGGGCGCCGACCTGACGGGCGCCAACCTCGAACACGCGCGCCTCGGCCACTTGAGGGCGCGCGACGTGATCCTCTTTAAAGCCAACCTCGGCGGCGCGTTCATGGAGCGCGCCTATCTTGAAACAGCGGACCTGCACGAGGCCAACATGGCCGGCGCGAACTTGGCCCGATCCTACCTCAAGGGCGCCGACCTGCACGACGCCAACCTCGAGGGCGCGACCCTGACCCGCGCCGACCTGACGTTTGCGAATCTCAAGGGCGCCACGCTCAAGGGTACGACGATCGATCGTGTCAAATGGATCGGCACCCTGCTCAAGGGCGCGGTGTGGACCGACGGCACGACGTGCGGCGATGGCTCCATCGGCCGCTGCCGCACGGAATAGAGCGGCCGCGCGGAACAATCCGGCTACGCCCCCTCCAGGCAGCGGTCAACGCCAAGTTCGCCCTCCCCAGCCTCGCTGCGCCCCGCAAGAATACCCGGTGGGATGTAGGTGGTTTTGGGGAGGACCGCACCGTGACCGAACTCATCGTCGACCGCCGCGACTTGCTGACCGGCCTGGCCGTCGCCGGCCTGGGCCTGACCACGCTGCCCGACACGGCCGAGGCGAAAGACGCCGCGCCCGCCATCGAGACGCCGGCGGAAAACCTCCGCGCCATCGTGCGCACCACCGCCAGCCTGAAAGAGGTGGATTGCCCCTACTACTACAACGGCACCATCTACGGCGTGGTCGGCGAGGAGCAGCCGCGCCCGCTCTACAAGTTCACGGGGCTTGAGACCTACCGCATGCTGCAAATCGCGGCTGATGAATATGAACTGATCGGCAACACCGTCACGTTCTTCCGCGACCTCGAGACCAACGCGTTTCTGCATGAATACGCCAACCCCTATACGGGTGCGAAAAACACCGTGCCCGCCGCGGTGCAGGGCGGCGGCAAGGGCCGCGGCTTCGAGCACTCGGTGCGCGGCATCCGGCCCGTCATGTTCAAGGACAAGTTTCCCGACGAACCCCTCAAGATGTGGTGGACGGCGGCTGGCGACTATTTGTGGCTTCACGACGCCACGGTTTATCCGCCCGGAATGCAGGCGCCGCGCATGCAGCGCAAGACCAACTTCGTGCGCCGCGACCAATTCCTCGACCCCAAGGTCGACAGCCTGGCGGCCATGTTCACGGCCGCCGTGTTCATGCCCTGGCCCAAGTGGATGGAGATGGGCGAGCGGCCCGGCCACATCGTCTGGCACGCCTCGGGGGCCAAGGTGAAATCCATCGCCGACGTGCCCGCCGAGCACCGCGAGCGCGCCATGAAGGAACACCCCGAGCGGCTGACCAACGATCCGAAGACATAGCCAGGAGTAGCCAATCACAACTGTCGTCCTGGGCCTTGTGCCCAGGACCCAGGGCAACAATCGCCGGCAGATCAATGACTCTGGGTCCTGGGAATAAATCCCAGGACGACAATTCAGGAACTAAGAACCAAAGGAGATGACTTCATGCTCTTTTCCAGTTTGATCGACACCATCGCCAACCGCCGCGACGCCATGAAGGCCATGGCGGGCGCTTCCACCGTCGCCGCCGGCATGGCGGCCATGGCGGGCAGCACGGCCCAGGCCCAAACCGGCAAAGCCCCGCGCAAGCCGGTGGACTTCAAGGACCCGGCGCAGAACCTCAAGGCCTTCATCAAGATCACCGGCGATTTGGACCCGACGAAGGAGTCCGTCGGCTGGTTCGGCGGCACGATTTACGGCAACCGGGGCGTCGAGCCCTTGAAGCCGCTGGTGGGCGTGCAAGGGGTGGGCATGATGCGCGTCAAGCCCATGGGCAACGACACCTACCGCGTGTTCAACCGCGAATTCGCCGCCTACACGGACCCCAAGACCGGCGAAATTCTGGAAAGCTGGAAAAACCTCTACACCGAGGAAACGGTCGAGGTGATTCCGATCAAGAACATGATCGTGAACGCGCAAATCTCGCCCATCGTCGAGCAGGATTTCGACGGCCACAAGGTGAAGTTCCCCTTCACGCCGCCGTGGGTGGTGCAAACCGACAAGGCCTTCTCGCTGTTCGAGGTCCATGCGGCCTTCCCGAATCCGATGAAACCCGACGCCTGGCCGCGCGAGTCGGCGGGGCCCATCAACCGCACGGGCGAGATGTTCTCGCGCATGTGCGCGCTGGAAGACCTCGAGCGCGACGACGTGAGTGCGGCCAACTACGTCGGCCAGTGGACGCGCGTCGGCCCCTGGCTGCCGTGGATGCTCATGGGCCAGGCCGACGGCCACGTGCTCTATCGCAGCTTCATGAACCGCACCGGCCGGAAAGAGAACCTGCCGCCCGTGCTGCTGGCCTACATGGAAAAGAAGTATCCCGAATTCCTGCAGGCGCCCGGCGACGACACCTGGGGCAAGCCCAACGACAGCTCCTGGACGGTTTACATGAACCAGAACAAGCCCAAGCCGGCCAAAAAATCCTAACAGGATTTTTTGGCCGCCCTGGGATTCATTCCCAGGGCCCAGAGCGACAACTCGGATGAGTGAAAATTGCCCTGGACCCTGGGAACAAGTCCCAGGGTGACAAGGTCATTTAGATTTCCGCCGGCGCTTGGCTGCGCCGGGTGCAAATCCAGGTCGCGACGGGAACCATCACGGCGGCCACCAGCGCGGGCAGCAGCCAGTCGTCGCGCAGCGCGACGAGGATCACCAGGCTCAAGGCCATGACCGTCACGGCGGAAATTTTGGCCTTCATGGGAATGACGCTGTGCAGGTGCCAGGCGCGCAAGCCGGGGCCGAAGGTGGGGTGATTCCACAGCCACAACTTCAGCCGGTCGGAGGAGCGCGAGAAGGCCCACAGTGCCACGATGAGAAACACCGTGGTCGGCAGGCCGGGAACGAACATACCGAGAATACCGAGCCCCGTGCTGATGATGCCCACGGCCTGGAAGAACGGGCACAGCCACTTTGGCGTTGCCGCCGAAGGCGGGGGGGTCGGCTTGGCCGGCGGCGCGTCAAGGCGCTGTGCGCCGGGCACGGAGTCCGGCTGGGTGTGGGGGGCCTGATCGGTCATGGCCGGGAAAATACCCGAAATCGCCCCCCCTGTTCACCCCCCATTTTCGGAGGGGGACTGTGCGCAAAAGGAGGAACCCCCAACCCGCGCAGGGCCTACTCCGCCGCCTGTTGGGCGGGTTTGGGCTGCGCCACGGGCACCGGGTCGGTGACCCAGGCCTTGTGCGTGCGCCGCGCCGGCGAGGGAATCGCGAACACCGTCTCGGCCGCGTCGTGCTCCATCCGGGCGATGTCGATGCGCCAGCCCTTGGCGTTCCAGTCCTTGGTGAATTGGCGGTAACGCGCGATCGCCTTGTCGGCGGGCATCAGCACCTCGCGGGTGTTGGTGGCGGGCGGGATCGCGGGCTCGATGGCCTCGAGGATCACCACGTCCTGCGACTGGATCAGGCGCTGGCGCTTGTTGATGGCCTCGTCGTGCTGCGGGCCCTGCAGCGCGTTGCGCATGTTGATGAGGTAGCTTTTCGTGTGCGTGCGCGTCACCGGCGTGCGGTAGGTGTATTGGTGGAACCAGTTGGCCTTGGTCATGTGAATCTGCGTCCAGGTCTGGTGCGGACCGACGTGGCCCGAGCCCGCCTCCATCTCGCCGTCGACCGCGCGCAATTTGTTCATGGTCGCGTCCTTGAGCGGCGGCGCGTCGAACTTGGTCATGAAGCCGCAGCCCCACGGCGTCTCATCGAGGGTGTATTCGGCCACGTAGTAGGTGTCGCGGTCGCCCGAATAGCCGTGGGTGGGATGCACGAACTCGTTGTGCGCCGGGTCCAGCGTGTTCTCCACCGCGCGTTCGTAATTGGCCTTGTATTCGTTGACGAGCAAATTGGGATACCAGCCCTCGGTGCCGTACTCGGGAATCTCCATGATCGGCGGGCGCTCGGCCTCCGGCAGGTCGCCCAGGAAGGCGAACACCAGGCCGTACTGCTCGCGCACGGGATAGGCGTCGATGCGCGTGCGCGCCGGCACGTTGGCGCACTTGTCCTTGCCGAGCGAGGGGATCTTGACGCACTCGCCCGCGCCGGTGAACTGCCAGCCGTGATAGGGGCACTCGATGGCGTCGCCGCGCATCTTGCCGCCGGAAAGGTTGCCGCCGCGGTGGGTGCAGACGTTGGACAGGCAATGGGCTTGGCCCTTGCTGTCGCGGAACAGCACGAAATTCTGGCTCAGCATCGTCACCTTCAAGGGCGCCTCGGTGAGTTCGCTGGACTGGGCGGCGACGTACCAGAAATTCATGTACATGGCGGGGGCTCCTTGGCTGCGGCCGGCGCACCATAGGTTAGCACGGGCGCCGGCGCCGCGCGCGAACCTTGGGCTGTTCAATGTGCGGTTAGACGATGGGGCGGGTTAGGGCTTGCGCGCGGGCCGATGCGACAGTCAGGCTAGGTCATCGCGATTCGGCTGGGGAGCTTTTCAAATGATTTTCAGCGAACTGCACGACACCGACATCACGCGCCGCGGCGCGTTGAAATCCTTGGCGTTTTCCGGCGGCGCGGCGGCAGGCCTGGCGGGCTTCGGCTTTGGGGCAACGCCCGCTCAAGCTGCGCCCGCCTTGGCCGCCAACGATCCACGCGTGAAGATCGACTTCACCGACCCCAAGCAGAACCTCAAGGCCTTCACCCGCGTGTTCTCCGACATCGATCCGGCCAAGGTCGCCATCGGCTGGTATTCGGGCGTGGGCTACGCGGTGGTGGGCGATTCGAAAAAGGTCGTGCCGTTGTTCGGCCTCGAGGGCATCGGCATCCGGCGCACCCAGGAACTCGCCACCGGCGGCTACCGCGTGTTCAACCGCGAGCTGGCCTTCTACCGCGACCTCAAGACCGGGCAGTTCATGGACGCCTGGGACAACCCCATGAACGGCGAGACGGTCGAGGTGTTTCCGATCCAGAACATGCACGTCAACGCCGAAACCGCGCCGATTTTCGAGTTCGACATGGAAGGCACCAAAGTTCGCCAGCCCTTCAACCCGCCGTGGACCTTCTCCGCGCCCTGGGCCATGTCGCTGTTCGAGATTCACCAGTCGGTGAAATCGGAACTGAGCCCCGCGGAATGGCCGCGCGAATCCCCCGGCCCCCTCACGCGCATCAGCGAGATGTTCCAGCGCCACGTGCGCATGGAGGATTTGAACAACCCCGACCTCACCTCGGTGCCCACCGTGGGCAGTTGGATGCGCATCGCCTCGTGGTTTCCGTGGATGCTCATGGGCCAGGCCGAGGGCCATCTGTTCTTCCGCTGCCAAACGCAGAAGTTCGGGTCCATGAGCGAGCTGCCCAACAAGGACTTCCTCGCCAAGGCCGAGAAAGGCTACGCGCAATATCTTGAGGCGCCGTCCATCGACAGTTGGGGCAAACAGCCCAACGATTCGACGTTCAATATGTACAAGCGCAACCGCAAACCCGCCCCGCCCAAGGCGCTGGGGTAAAGGAAGCACTCATGCTCTCATCCTTCGTCTCGCACCTGCTCACCAATCGGCGCGGCGCGCTGAAGAGTTTCGCCGGGCTAGCGGCCGCAGCGACCGCACTGCCCAAATCGGCCACGTCCGCATCCCAGCCGCTGGACCTCACCGACCCCAAGGATAATCTCTACGCCTTCGGAAAAATCTGGGCCGGTTACGACGAGCCCGTCATCGGCGGCTTCCACGGGCTGATGTATGCGCGCATCGGCAACAGCCGCATGATCCCGGTGTTCGGCTACGCCGGCACGGGCTGTTTGCAGGCGCAGTACGAGCCCGAAGGTTTTCTGCGCATCAAATCGCGCGAGACCGGCTATTTCACGGACTTGCGCACCGGCGAGGTGCTGGAGACGTGGAAGAACCCCTTCACCGAGGAAACGGTGGAGGTCTATCACTTCTACAATCCGCTGTTGGCGGGGCGCCTCGGCACCCAAATGCCGCGCTTCCAGATGGGCCCCGGCAACGATCCGCCGACGCTGATGAACGAGGGCAGCGTGTTCCCCAATGCCGAGGGCAAAATTCCCTTCGTCATGCCCTACGAGCAATACGGCGATGATCTCATGGTCGCGTGGGATTACACCCACGATCACATCAACCCGGTGCCGCCGGAGGGCTGGCCGAAATCCTCCACGGGCGCGCGCATCACGCCCTCGGAGCACTTCACCTTCACCGTGTCGCGCCAGCAGTTGGAAGACCGCGACGCCAAGACCTGCCGCATGGTGGCGGGCTTCTCGCGTCAGTCGCCGTGGTGGCCGTGGATGAAAATGGGCGGGCACAAGTACGCCGACGGCGTACTGTTCGGCCGCATGCACAGCCACAAGGGCCTCGGCGGCACGCGCGACGTGCCGCCCAAGGTGCTCAAGTACATCGAGAAGCACGCGCCCGACTACCTGACGCTGCCCCCGGACTGGCCGGTCACCAACGCCCGCGTCGATACCTGGAGCGCCTACGCCCAGGACACGCCGCCGGAAAACCCGGCGTACGAGTGGAAGCAAAAGCGCGCGGCCGACGTGCCCGCCCCGCCCACGGGATCGGGACGGGTGAAGGCATAACAAACTCGACTGTCATCACCCGGCTCCCGGGTCCGCGCACAGCGCGGCCCGAGCGTAAACTCCAGCGGGTGATCCAGGTTTTTTGTTTTGAAAACAAGACACCAGAAACCCTGGATACCCCGCATGCGCGGGGTATGACAGATTTGGGGTGTGTCGCGCGGGTTGCCCTCTTCCACCCGCCATTCTTGACCTTCATCAAGGCGGCACGGCGCGCGAGGCGCTTCACTTGTGGCTTATAATCCGTCATCCGCCGGAGGGAGACCGCCCCATGCACACCCCCGATCCCGTCGCGCACGGCTTGGCCGCGTTGGCGCTCGTCGAGGCGCTGGCCCAGAAGCTCATCGCCAAGGGCGCGCTGACCAAGGCCGAAGTCGCCGACATTTGCACGGCGATCAAGGGCCGCTATGACGCCCAAGGGGTGCGCCACAACAGCGCGGTGGAAACCGACGCGGGCCTGCTGCTGGCCGACTTCAGGGCGAAACTCTAACGTCGCCGCCATCTCCGGTCGGCCCACCGATCGAGGGCCGGCCCCTATATATAAGTGAGTCCGTTGCGCTTGGCGGTCGCCGTCGGCCGGGATTTCCTTGATTGATACATGTCCGGCATCACGTGATGCCAACATCGCATTTTTGTCGGCCCGCGAACTGTGTGAAGAGATTTTCCGAACGGCGGCGCACGACCGGTCCCGGCGCGGGGGCGCGATGGGGCTTCAGTGTCCCAGGCAACAAGCGGGGGATCGAACGGGGGATCGAGCGGATGGCCCAGCCATCTCCGTGCGCGCGCATTTTTTCCACCAAGGGGAGTCCACTAATGAATCGTTTCTCGCGTGTTCAAATGACGGCGACCGCCGCGCTGATGGCGTTCGGTCCCACCGGCGTCAACGCCCAGCAGCAAGCGCAGGCCCAAAGCATCGCGCTGGAAGAAATCGTCGTCACGGCGCGCCGGGTCGAAGAAAATCTCATGACGGTGCCGCTTGCCATCACGGCCTTCACGAGCCGCGACATCGAATCGGCCAACATCAAGCAGCTCAGCGACGTCGTGCTGATGACGCCCAGCTTCAACTACACGCCGCAGGCCGGCAACTCGGGCCGTAACGAGCGCGGCTCAAGTTCGCTCGTCTTCCGCGGCCTGTTCCTGACCAACCAGGCCGTGGGCCTGATCGGCGGCGGCTCGCTGTTCATCGACGGCACGCCCGTGGTCGGCGCGCAGCCGCCCTCCATCGCCGACGTCGAGCGCATCGAGGTGCTGAAAGGGCCGCAAAGCGTTTACTTCGGCCGTTCCACCTTCCTGGGCGCGATCAACTACGTCACCAAGGATCCGTCCAACGAATTCCGCGGCAAGGTCAACGCGGAAATCTCGAGCTTCGGCTCGCACGACGCCAGCCTCACGTTCGAGGGGCCGCTGGTCATGGACCGCGTCGCCGCGCGCGTCACCGGCCGCCATTTCCGCAAGGGCGGCGCCTTCGTCAACGCCGCCAACACCGGCGGACAGAAATTCCAGGAGCAGAACACCGGCTCGATTTCGAGCTCGGTGGTGTTCACCCCCAGCGACAACTTCAAGGCCAAGGCTTACGTCAACTGGTTCGAGGACAACGACGGCCCACCGGCCCAGGGCGCCCTCAAGTCGACCGAATTCACCAGCCGCGTCAACCCCGACGGCAGCTGCACGCCGTTCTCGGCGACGAACCCGCGCGGTTCCGCCGCGCCCGGCATCACCGCCAACTCGCGCGCCTCGTTCGGCTATTGGTGCGGCAAGCTGCCCAAGGTCACCGGCGCGCTCAACAACCTGATATCCGGCGACTACGATTTCAGCCTGCCGGCCACCCGCAACGCGCTGTTCAACCCCAACCCCAACTTCCTGATCTTCGATCCGTCGTTCAAGACCAGCGGCGGCCTGAAGCGTCATGCCTTCCAGGCCAACCTGCGCCTCGATTACGAGACCGCCGCGGGCTATGCCATCAGTTCGCTGTCGGCCTATCACCGCGACAAGGCCCAGGTCGTGTTGGACCTGAACTATCGCGATTCACACAGCATCCCAAACCCGCTGTACACGCCGGCCCTGGCCGCGACCCACGTGCCGTGGATTCAGTTCATGCAGATCACGCAGAACAAGACCCGCGACTTCAGCGAGGAACTGCGCCTGACGTCGCCGCAGGACCAAGCCTTGCGCTTCACGGTCGGCGGCAATTACTTCGACGGCAGCACGCCGGGCGGCACGGTGTACGGCAACAGCGCCAACGGGCCGAATTTCTCGGCCGCCATCACCGCGCAGGACGTGAAAACACCCGCCCTGTTCGCCGGCGCCTACTACGACTTCACGCCGGAACTGACCCTGACGCTCGAAGGCCGCTATCAGTGGGACAAGATCAGCCAGGTGCCCAAGATCGGCACCAACGGCGCGCCGGTGCCCCAAGCCACGGTCGACCTCGCGAAAACGCTGCTGAAGGAAACCTACACCAGCTTCTCGCCGCGCGTGTCGCTCGACTATAAGTACGCCGACAACTCGACGATCTACGCGCTGTTCTCGCGGGGCTATCGCCCCGGCGGGTTCAACGCGGCGCTGATCACGTCGACGCCCGCGACCTTGGCGGCGTTGACGGCGGTGGTGCCGAACGCGGGTATTTCTTACCTGCAGGAGCGGCTCGACAACTTCGAACTCGGCGTCAAGTCGTCGTTCCTCGACGGCCGGGCGCGGACGACCGTGACCGCGTACTACGACGAGTGGCTCAACGGCCAGGTCGCCAACTCGATTCCGGTGTCGCTGCCGCCCGCCGTGCCGGGCGGTCCGCCGCTCACCAACCTGATCCCCCTGACCGTCAACAACGGCAAGGCGGTGCTCAAGGGCGTCGAGTTGGAAGGCCAGTTCCAGGCCACCGAGGGGCTGCGCCTGTCGGGCACCTTCGCCATCAACGACAGCGAGATCAAGACGTTCGGCCTCGGGCTCGGCAATTGCGCCGACTGCTTGAGCGTTTACAACAGCCAAGTCGGCACCATCGGCCGGCGCTTGCCGATCACGCCCAAGTACACCTGGTCGGCCGCGGCCGAGTACGAGGGCGATTTGAACGACCGCTTCAAGTGGTTCAGCCGCGTCGACTACGCCTACCGCGGCAAGCGCTTCACCGACTTCTCGGCGGCGGCGTGGATCGGCGGCTACAACAACGTCAACGCCCGCGTCGGCATCCGCGACGAGGACATGTCGCTCGAGGCCTTCGTCACCAACCTGACCAAGAACAGGGTGATGAAGTCGACCGCCTCGGGCGTCGGCGTCGACCTGTTCACGTTCCCCGCCGGCCTGGGACCGTTCAAGAACGAGATCCGCTTCGCGCCGGCCGACCCGCGCGCGGTGGGCGTGCGCGCCAGCTACAACTTCTAAATCTCTCAACTTCGCCAATACGAAAGGGCCGGGAGCACTCCCGGCCCTTTTTCTTCGTTTAAGTCCGGATTTGCGCCCGTCAACTCGTCTGTCATCGCGCGGCTTGACCGCGCGATCCAGAGGTTTCCGTTTTTGCCCCGCGCGAAAACCAAAAAACTCTGGATTCCGCGCTTACGCGCGGAATGACATCGGAGAAATTTGCCATCCTCGACCCCGCTATTGGCCCGTCACGCGCCCCGGCGTTTTGCGGTGGCGGCGCTGCGCTTGGCGGCGCGGCGGATGGCCGCCATCAGCCGCTCCATGGCGGGCGAGCGGTATTGGCCCGCGCGCGCGATCAGCCCGGCCTTGCGCTTGTAGGTGAAGGCCGGGAAATCGAGGCGCACGAGGCGGCCGTCGGAGAGTTCCTGCAGGACCATTTCCTCGGGGATGTAGGTGACGAAGTCGGCCTTGCACATCAGCGACTTGATCAGGTTGAGAGAATTGGTGGCGAAGATGCGGGCGGGCAGCGCCAGCGACGCTTCCTCGAAGATCTTGGCGAAGTGGGCCGTGGCGTGGGGCTGGTCGATCACGATCCACGCCTCGCCCACGGCGTCGCGAGGCGTGAGACCCTTGGCGCGCGCCAGACGGTGGTCGGGCCGGGCGAAGGCCGCCCCCGACAGCGTCGCCAGGGCCTCGAACTGGAGGTTGGCGTTGTGGGCGGCGGGAATGAAGTTCAGGAACAACAGGTCGAGCTGGCCGCTCAACAACTGGCCCACCAGGTCTTCATAGAACCCTTCGGTGGCCTTGACGGTGATCTCGGGGGCCTCGAGCGAGAGTTCGGCGATGGCGTCGTCGACGATATAGTCGGCGAACATGGTGCCGATGCCGATGCGCACCTCGCCGACGTTGCCGGCCTCGAGCGCCCTGGCTTCCTGGCCCGCCGAGCGGCACTCGTTCAGGATCAGCTTGGCGCGTTGATAAAACGTTTGGCCGGCGGCGGTCGGCACCACCCGGCGGCCCTCGTGGGCCAGCAGCGAGACATTCATGGTGCGCTCGAGCTTCTGGATGCTGCGCGACAAGGCCGGCTGGCTGCGCCCCAGCGCGCGCGAGGCGGCGTGCAGCGTTTTATGCTCGATCAGCGCGACGAAGTGTTCGAGTTGTCGGATGTCCATGGCCGGCTTCGGACGGGGTGAATGACGGGGTGAAAGGCTGGCGGCGGCAAAATGACACCGATTTCCGCCCGAGGGCAAGTCCGCGACAGCCAACCTCAACTGTCATCATCCGCGCCCGGGTCCGCGCGCAGCGCGGCCCGAGCGTAAACCCCAGCGGGTGATCCAGTTTTTTTGTTTTACAAGCCAGACACCCTGGATACCCCGCATGCGCGGGGTATGACAGTAGAGTTATCGAGCGGTCTGTTACGCACCATCCACCGCCGGGTTCTTCGCGCTCAATAAGTGAGTCCGCATTTGGGTTTCGGCCCAGGCGGGGTCGCGCGCTTCCAAAGCCGCGATGATCTCGCGGTGGTGCCAACAACTGCGTTGCAGGTGCATCTCGATGTGGGGCCGGAAGCGCTGCATCAGCACCAGTTGCACTTGAACCAAGGGCTTGATGAGGTCGCGCAGGCGCTGCGAGCCGCAATGCCACAAAATGCCGTCGTGGAATTGGTCGTTGAGGGTCGCGAACTTGACCGGGGCCTCCTCGCCGCCCTCGGCCACCACCGCCTCCATTTGGGTGGATAAGTCCTTGAGTTCGGCCAAGCCCGCGGGCGTGATGGCCGTGGCCGCGCGCCCGGCCGCGTAGCTTTCCAAGAGGGCGCGCAGCTCGAAGCACTCGTCCACCTCGGCCTCGGCGAACTCGCGCACCATGGCGCGGCGGTTGCCGGAGGCGTATACTAGGCCCTCGGTTTCCAGCCGGTGCAGCGCGGCGCGCACCGGCGTGCGGCTGACGCCGATCTCGGCCGCCAGATCCTGCTCGATCAGGGAATCGCCCGGGGCCAACTCACCCCGGAAAATCCGCCGCCGGATGTGGCGGTAAGCCTCGTCGGCGGCCCATTGTCGCGGCTTTTTCACCATGGCGCGGCGCGTTGTCTCTCTGCTGACGGGGCCCTCGGGGCCCGCCCGGCGGGGGTTGGCCCGGATCGTAACCACGATCCGGACACCCCGGCCCGTCAAACCGTTGATTCCGCATAATTGTATACAATTCGGCCCTTGGGCGCCCCTGTTAATTTGCTCGTTCCCTGGTAAAACAGGCGGAACAGGGGTCAAACATTACAACAATTGTATACAATTGTTGTCTTCGTGGGGGGTGCCATGCCGGCGTTAACCAAATCGGTCATCGAGGTTTCGGGGTGCAAAACCACGCTCCGCCGGGGTGGACCCAGGGGTGATAGCGCGCCGACGCTCTTGTACCTCCACGGCGCCGGGGGCTCGGGCAACGTGGTGGGCTTCGCCGAGTCGCTGGCCGAGCGCTTCGACGTGATCCTGCCCGACCATCCGGGCTTCGGGGAATCGGACCTGCCGGGCTGGCTCGATACCATTCACGACGCGGCCTACTTCTATCTCGATCTCATGACGGCGCTGAACCTGCGCGAAGTGCATCTGGTCGGCTCGTCGCTGGGCGGGTGGATCGCGCTGGAAATCGCCGTGCGCTCCACGTCGCGGATCAAGAGCTTGGTGTTGTCCGGCGCGGCCGGGCTCAACTGCGCCGAGGCGCGGCGCGGCGACATCTTCATGTGGGAACCCGAGCAGCGCATCCGCAACATGATCGTCGACAAGGGCCTGGCCGAGAAGATTTTGGGCATGAAGCCCAGCGACGAGCAGGCCGCCATCGCGGTGAAAAACGAGTTTGCCACCGCGCGCCTCGCGTGGGAGCCGCGCTTTTTCGATCCGCACTTGCACAAGTGGCTGCACCGCATCGACGTGCCGGTGCAGATCGTGTGGGGCGACACGGACAACGTGTTCCCCCTGCCCTTCGCCCACCATCTGCAACGTCACATCCCCGGCGCGGCCTTGAGCATCATCGCCCGCTGCGGCCACCTGCCCCACGTCGAGCAACCCGAGCGCTTCAAGCAGATCATCGAGGGCTTTGTCGACGGCCTCATGGGTAAAGGAGTCGCCGCATGAAATTCACGCTGTTCCATCTCATGCCCTATGCCGACCTCGACCTCGAGGCGACCAAGGACTACGGCACGTCGTGGCTGCACACGCCCAACACGTTCTATGACCCCGAAAAGGGCGCGGCCTTGTACGACCGCTATTTGGGCGAGCTGGAGCGCGGCGAAGCGCTGGGCTTCGACGGCATCGCGGTCAACGAGCATCACTCCACCGCCTACGGCATGATGCCCTCGCCCATCGTCACGGCCTCGGCGCTGGCGCGGCGCACCAAGACCGTGACCATCGCCATCCTCGGCAGCGCGTTGCCTCTGCGCAACCATCCGCTGACGCTGGCCGAAGAACACGCCATGATCGACACCATCACGCGCGGGCGGCTCATCACCGGCATGGTGCGCGGCATCGGCGCCGAATATCACGTCTGGGGCGTCAACCCGGCCTTCAGCCACGAACGCTTCCACGAGGCTCACGACCTGATCATCCAGGCCTGGACCGAGCCCGGCATCACCCGCTTTCACGGCAAGCACTACAACCACGAGTACGTGAACCTGTGGCCCAAGCCCTACCAGAAGCCGCACCCGCCCATCTGGATTCCGAGCCAGGGCTCGCGCGAGACCATCGAATGGGCGGCGCACCCCAAGCGCAAGTACGTGTACCTGCAAACCTTCAGCCCGATCAAATCGGTGGCCAAGTATCTGAAGATGTACCGCGATCAGTGCGCGCACCATGGCTACACCTGCAAGGACGAACAATTGGGCTGGGCGGTGCCGATCTACGTGGCCGAGAGCGACGAGATCGCGCGCAAGGAGGCCAAGGCGCACTACGAGAATTTCTGCAACCGCTTCCTCAAGATGCCCATCGAGATGCTGCTGCCGCCGGGCTATTCGTCGATCGAATCGATGAAAGGTGTCGCGGCCACCAAGGCGCAGCTCACGGGCGACGTGACGCTCGAGCTGTGCATGGACTTAGGGATGATGATCTGTGGCTCGGCCGAGACCGTGCGCCAGAAGCTGGAGCACTACTGGAAAGAGATGCGGTTCGAGCATTTATTGTCCATGCTGCAGTTCGGCACGCTGCCGGCCGACCTGACGGCCAAGAGCATGAACCTGTTCGCGCGCGAGGTGATGCCGAAGCTGCGCCGGGCGGCCGTCACGGCGGCGGCGGCATGAGATCCTTGCGCAAGGAGTCGAGATGGTGCCGGTAAGCCTCCGCGTCGCCGTAGTCGACAAAGCGGTGGTAGCGCTCGTGGGCGGCGCGCAGGCGCTGGGCGTGCTTGATCGGGCACCAGTATTGCTCGGTGCGCGAGGCGACCTCGCGGACATAGGCGATGACGCCGTTGCCGTAGGAGCAATAAACGCAATTCAGCTTCTCGACGGCGTTGAGATAGGCCAGCCGGTGCCGATCGAAGACGAAGAAGTCGCCGCGCCGCGCCTTGGCGATGCCGTAAACCGGAAAGCAAATCGCCTGATAGGCGGTGACGCACAGGTCGAGCAGCGCGAAGGGCACGATCAGCGCGTAGATCACCGGCGCGGTGAGGATGGCCAAGGGCCGGGCCTCGAGGAAATAGCGCAGCAGCGTGGCCTTGAGTTCGCGGTGGCGGCGGATGACGTCCTGCTCGAACACCGCCCGCCGGTTGACGATGCGGTAGCGCAAGGCCTCGCGCCGTTTGGCGAACTCGGTTTCGAGCTCGTTTTCGAGGGTTCGGATGCGCTCGACGAGCGCGGTGATGTCGGCGTTCATGGCTCACCTTTTTTGCTGCGCCCCATCCTTGCGCCCGGCGGGGTCCGAAAGCAATCGGGCGCCGCCGGCAGGTGACGCCGCCGGGCCGGCAGGCTAGTGTCCCGATTCCGAAGTTCGCCTGAGTCCTCGACAGGCTGGGTCGCGAACTTCGGAATCGAAGGACACTAGCAAACTATTGATCGAGTGTGGCTTTGGTTCGGAAGTCCGCAGAACGGACTCGCGGCAAGATCGATGCGGACTTCCGAACCGCCACACTAGGTTTGCTCCGCCAATATTTGGGAGCGTAACGATGAGAGTACTGTTCGGCCTCACAACGGCCTTGACCCTGGCGCTGATGGGCGCCCCGAGGGCGGAGGACTTCGCCTTTTTCAATCTCATCAAGGACGGCAAGGTGTCCAAGGACGAGGTCGCCAAGCACTGCGGCGCGCCCGACGGCATGGTGCGGGCGTTCTCGGTGGCCTCGCTCAACCTGACCTTGGCCGAATTCCACGAGCGCGTGCGCTACACCGACCGCCAGTTCACCAACGCCAACGCCAGCCCCGGCGAATGGGACGGCGAGGTCTACAAGACCATCTGCCCCGGGCTCTACACCTTCAGCGTGGACTACATCACCGCGGCCAAGGACGGCGCCACCGATGGCGACGTCACCGTGCACATTCACGTCTGGCACAAGGCCAAGGGCGGAGCGCGTCCCGGCGAACTCGCCGCCGTGGCCGAAAAGACCGGCAGCAGTGCACGCGGCACCGGCCATGCCACGGCGACGCTGGCGCTGGGCACCGGCGATGAGATTTCCACCCATTCGCTCAGCGCCGACGGCAAGCCGCGCCACTTCGAGCGCATCCAGTTGAACGCCGTGCGCGTCCATCACATGCCCGAGCTGGCCGCCGACTTCGACCTGGCCGCCTGGGAGGCCGACCGCGTCGAGTCCGACAAGGTGCGCACCGCGCCCATGGGCGGAAACTGAGGCCGACGATGCGCGCGGTGCTGCTGATCTCAACGATTTGGGTGTCGGCGTCCGCCGAGGCGGGCTCGCTGCGCCAGGAGTTGTTGGCTATTCCAATATCCGAGAATTTGGGCGGCGCCACGACGCGGCCGGTGGCCACCATCGACGCCTTCACCTTCGTCGCGGCCAATGCCTCGCCCGCCAACCGCGCGCAGTTCAGCTTCGGCAACCAAATGTTCACGGTGGAATGGAAGCCCACGCCCGGCCCGCAGCCGGTCACCGACGGCTTGGGTCCGGTCTTCAACCGCGAAAGCTGCTTTGCCTGCCACGACCAGAACGGACGCGGGCGCGCGCCCGACGGCCCCAGCCAACCCATGACCTCCATGTTGATGCGCCTGTCGGTGCCGGGTGCTGACGCCCACGGCGGACCCAAGCCCGTGCCGAAATATGGCGATCAATTGCAAGACCGCGCCGTGGAGGGCGTGCCCGCCGAGGGCCGCGCCCAAGTGACCTGGAGCGAAATCACCGGCAAATATGCCGACGGCGAGCGCTACGTCTTGCGCAAGCCGAGTTTCACATTCACGGACCTGGCCTTCGGCGCGCTGCCCGAGCGCACCATGGCCTCGCCGCGCGTGGCGAACCCCGTGATCGGCCTCGGTCTGTTGGAGGCCGTGCCCGTGGCCACCTTGGAGGCCCTGGCCGATCCCGCCGACGCCGACCAGGACGGCATCTCGGGACGCATGAACGTCGTCTGGGACGCCGCGAGCCAAAGCATGAAGCCCGGCCGCTTCGGCTGGAAGGCCAACGTCGCCTCGCTCGATCATCAAAACGCCGGGGCGGCGCGCGGCGACATGGGCATCACCACGCCGGTGTTCACCGCCGAGAACTGCGAGCCCGAGCAAACCGCCTGTGCCGCCGCCGCGGCCGAGTCCCCGCCCGAGATGGAAATGTCGGGGCCCTTCTTTCAGCGCTTGCGCATTTACATGCAGCTCTTGGCCGTGCCCAAGCAGCGCGGTGCGGACTGGCCCGAGGTCAGGAAGGGCGAGAAGCTGTTCCGCGACATCGGCTGCGCGGCCTGCCACCTGCCCACGCTGAAAACCGATGCCTCGGCCGGCCTGGCCGAGCTGCGCGACCAAACCTTCCACCCCTTCACCGACCTGCTCCTCCACGACATGGGCGAGGGTTTGAGCGACGGGCGGCCCGATTACCTGGCCCATGGGGCCGAATGGCGCACCCCGCCATTATGGGGCCTTGGTCTCACAGAGAGCGTGAGCGGTCATACCTTCTTCCTGCACGACGGCCGGGCGCGTAATGTCGCCGAGGCCATTCTTTGGCACGGCGGCGAGGCCGCGGCGGCGAAGGAGAAATTCCGCAGCCTGCCCAAGGCCAGGCGCGCGGAGCTGCTGGCGTTTTTGGGATCATTATAGTCGGAGTCCGTGGTGTGATGATTTTTCGTCTTCGGGTCGTGTCGGTTCTCGCGGCGCTTCTGGCGGTCGGCTTGCTCGCCGCGCCCAATCCCGGGCTGGCCGTGGAAGTCGCCATCGGCGAGAAAGCGACCGAGAAGGACGCATTTCTGTTCTCGCGGCTGTTTCACGACGCGACCGAGTTCTCCGTGAAGATGGGCCCCTTGCCGCACTACCGCGCCTACAAGACCGATGCGGCCACGGGCGCCAAGACGCTGCTGGGCTTTCTGTTCAAGACCCACGAGGTGGAGCCCGACGAATGGGCCTACGCGGGGCCCATCGAAACCCTCGTGGGACTGACCACGGCGGGCACCATCACCGAGATTCGCATCCTGTACCACCGCGAGCCCTTCGGCTCGTTCTCCATCGACCCGCCGGAGTTCCGGACCCAGTTCGAGGGCAAGAGCATTCTCGCCCCCTTCGAGATCGGCGAGGACGTCGACGCCGTGAGCCGCGCCACCTTCACGGTGGACGGCGCGGCCCGCGCGATCAAGAAGGGTTCGCGGAAAATCATGCAGCAGTACCTGGCCGAGCAGAAGAAGGCCAAGAAATGAAGGTGCTGCTGCGCTCCGTCTTTGCGCTGGTTCTTGCCGCGGCCTTCATGACGACCGCCGCGGCGCAGCCCGCGCCGACCGCTACCGAGCCTTCGGCCGCCGCAGCGTCCCCACAGGCGCCGTCCCTGGCCGACCTCGAGGCGCTGATGGAAGAGGACGCGGCGCCCGATCGTCCGCTCGACCGCCGCGAGATCATGGACCTGGCGGGCATCGCCGGATTCCTGGCGTTGGCGCTGATCAGCTTCTGGCGCAAGAGCACGCCGCTCAAGTACGCGACCATGGCCGTGGCCATCGTCTACATGGGCTTCATGAAGGGCAACTTGGTCTCGCTGGTTCACATTTTCGGCCTCGTGGAGCTCTCTTTTCCCATCTTTGAGTACAACATGGCGTGGTACGCCTTGATGATTTTCACGCTGGCGTCCACCGTGCTGTGGGGGCGGCTCTACTGCGGGCGCATCTGCGCCTTCGGCGCGCTGACGCAACTGATGGACCGCATCATCCCCAGCCGGTTCCGCTACGAGCTGCCGCGCTCGGTCGACCGCAAGCTGATCTACGCGAAGTATGCGATGCTGTTCGGCGCCGTGGGCTATTTCCTCATCACGCGGGACAACTTCGTCTACAAATACATCGAGCCGTTCTGGATGTTCACCCTCAGCGGCACCACGGTGATGTGGACGCTGCTGGCGCTGCTGCTGCTGACCACAGTGTTCATCCGCAATTTCTACTGCCGTTATTTGTGTTCCGTCGGCGCCGGCCTGGGTCTGATCTCCACGCTCACGGTGTTCGGCATCAAGCGCTGGAACCAATGCAAGACCTGCAAGCTGTGCGACAAGACCTGCGAATGGGGGGCCATCCAGGGCTTGAAAATCTCGAAGCTGGAGTGCGTGCGCTGCGACGACTGCGAAATCCTCGCCGCCGATCACAAGAGGTGCCCCCATTGGCTGATGCTCAAGAAAAAACAGCGCAAGCTGGCCCACCTGGTCCACGACGTCTAGCCCGCATCTTTTCGTGCGGGCTCGCGCTGGGCGCGCTCCTTCAAGCGTGCGCCATGCGAGAGGGCGACCTTGTGCCCGTGCGCGAGACCTGGACGGTCATGGCCACGGGGCTCGACGTCACGGTCTATCGGCCCGCCTCGGCCGAGGCCCAGGCGGCCGAGGACCTCGCGGCGGCCCACCAAGAGGTCGTCGCCATCGACCGCATGATGAGCCTCTACCGCCCCGACAGCGAGCTGGTGGCGCTGAATGCCAAGGCCGGTCGCGGAGCCATCCCCGTCAGCGCGCCGTTGTTCGAGGTGCTGCAAGCGGCCGAACATTACGCGCGGCTGTCGGGCGGCGCCTTCGACGTCACCGTTCAGCCTCTGGTCGAGCTGTGGGGCTTTTACCGCGTCGAACGCGCCGCGATCCCGCCGCAGGATCAGATCGACAAGGCCATGGCTCAGGTTGGCTTCACGCGCGTGACGCTTGATGCCGAGGCCCGCACCGCGACGCTTGAGCCAGGCACGCGGATCGACCTGGGCGCCATCGCCAAGGGCTACGCGGTCGACGTGGCCCTGGCGGCCTTGCGCGCGCGCGGCGTGCCGGCGGCCCTGGTGAACCTCGGCGGCAATATCGGCGTGTTGGGCCGGCGCCCCGACGGCAAGCCGTGGAGCGTGGGCCTTCAGCACCCGCGCGAAAACCGCTTGATCGGGAGGATCGAATTGCTGGCGGGCGCGGTGGCCACCTCGGGCGATTACGACCGCTACTTCGAGGCGGGCGGCAAGCGCTACAGCCACATCATCGACCCGCGCACCGGATGGCCGGTGGACGGCGTTTATGCGCTTACCGTCGCCGCACCCAACGCGACCGCCGCCGATGCGCTCTCGACCGCCGGGTTCGTCCAAGGCGCGACGGACGGCATGACGTTGCTGGAGAACTGCGCGGGCGTCGCCGCCGTGTCCGTGGCGCCGACCGACGGCGACGGCCCCTATGCCGTGCGCGCCACCTCCGCGAATCGCCGCGACGATGCGCAGATTCGGATCGACCCCAACCCCGACGTCGTGGTGGCACCGCGAGATCGCACCGAATCCGGCGCCGAGACCGACTGCATCCTGCCGCCGCGCATCACCGGCCGCGGAGACACGGCACAACCTGCGATCAACGCGCCATTTGTCCCCGTTATGGCGATGTTCGTCGATTCGATTTCCCCTCGACGGGCCGAACGCCGATGATGCGCCGCACGACCATCATCACCAGAGCCACGGGCGCACGTTAACGGCATGTCACGGCAAACCTCCAGCTTTCTCATCGTCGGTGCGGGCATCGGCGGCCTCGCCCTGGGCATCGGCCTGAAGCGCTTGGGCCATGCGGTCAAGATCGTCGAGGCGGCGCCTCGATTGGTCGAGATCGGTGCCGGCATATCCATCAGCCCCAACGCGGCCCATGCGCTGACTTACCTGGGACTGGGCGGGTTCCTGGAGAGCCGCGCCGACACCCCCAGCCGCACGGCCATCGTGCACTACAAGACGGGCATGGTGCTGCGGGCGGCCAGCATCGGCGACGACTTCGTCGAGCGCTACGGCGCCAAGTACTACCAAATTCACCGCGCGGACCTGCACGAGGGGCTGGTGAACGCGCTCACGTCCCTCGACCCCGGCGGCATCGCCGTCGGGCACGCCGTGACCGGCCTTCGCCAAACCGACACCGGCGTCGACGTGACCTGCAAGGACGGCACGACGTTCCGCGCCGACTTCGTCATCGGCTGCGACGGCCTGCGCTCCACGGTGCGCGCGGCCTGTTTCGCGACAACCGCCCCGCGCTGGACCGGCCAGGTGGCCTACCGCGCCACGCTCGACGCCGCGCGCGTGCGCCCCTACCTGAGCGCGGGCCCGACCGCCGTGACGGTCGGCCCCGCCCACATGGTCACGCGCTACCTCATGCGCCACGGCCGCATGGTCAATCTGGTGGCCATCGCGCAATCGGAGGCGTGGAAAGAAGAAGGCTGGAGCCACCCGGCGACGGTCGCGGAACTGCTGGCCGAGCATGAGGGCTGGAACGCCGATATTCTTGGGCTGATCGAAGCGGCCCCGCCCGATAGTCTGTTCAAGTGGGCGCTGTTTGACCGCGACCCGCTGGACACCTGGGTCAACGGCCGGGTCGCTTTGCTGGGCGACGCGGCGCATCCGATGCTGCCGTTCCTGGGCATGGGCGCCGCCATGGCGCTGGAGGACGCGGTCGTGCTGACGCGCTGCGTCGAGAATTTCGGCACCACCGGCGCGGCTTTGACCGCCTATCAGGCCACACGCCTGGAGCGCGCCAACGCCACCGTGCTCGCCTCGCGCGCCCAGGGCCAACTGCTGCAGAACGCCGATCCGGACGCGCAGAACTGGGGCGCGAAGCCCAGCATCGACAACGAGGAGTGGCGCCGCTACGGCTACAATCCCGCCACCATAGAACTCGCGCCGGGGGCAAGGCCATGACCATACCCACATTACCGGCCTTCGACGACATCGTCGGGCGCGACGGCGTCATCACCGACGAGGCCGAGCGCATCTATTATTCGCAAGACTACTATCGACAGGGGTCGACGACCTTGGCCGTGATCCGGCCGTCGTCCATCGCGCAATTGGCGGCCACAGTCGCGCGCGCGACCACGCACGGTCTCGCCGTGTATCCCCGGGGGGCCGGCTACTCCTACACCGATGCCTACCTGCCCACGAAACCCGGCATCACCCTCGACATGCGGTCGATGAGCCGGATTCTGGACATCAACACCACGGACATGTTCGTCACGGTCGAGGCCGGGTGCAGTTGGGCGGCCTTGGACAGCGCCCTGGAGCCCCATGGGGTCAGGGCGCCGTTCTGGGGACCGCTGTCGGGCCTGCGCGCGACCATCGGCGGCGCGGTGTCGCAAGGCGCCATCAGTCTCGGCTCAGGCAAGTACGGCGTGTCGGCGGAAAGCGTGCTGAGCCTCGATGTGGTCACGGCCGACGGAAAAATCATCAAGACCGGGTCCGACGGGCAACCGAACCATTCGCCGTTTTTCCGGAACTACGGCCCCGACCTGACCGGACTGTTTTGCGGCGACAGCGGCGCCTTGGGCCTCAAGGCGCACGTGACGCTGCGGCTGATGCGCCGGCCCAACGTGAATCAAGGTCTCGCCTTCGGGTTCACCTCCATGGAGGGCTTGGTCCAAGCCTCGGCCGCCGTGGCGCAGGAAGGGCTGGTCTCCGAGAGCCTGGGATTGCCGGCCCGGGTCGTGGGGCTGAGGTCATCGAGCGGCGGACTGGCCGACGACCTGCGCACGCTGTGGACGGTGGCGAAGGCCCAGGCGAACCCAATCGACGCGATCGTCCAAGTGGCCAAGATTGCCGTGGCGGGACGGCGCTTCTTCGCGAATTTGGAACAAACCCTCAACGTGGTCGTCGAGGGTCCCAACGCCGAGAGCGTCAAGGGTCAGGCGCGGGCGGTGCGCAAGGCCGTCGGCAACATCGGCGTGGAAATCGCCAATACCGTGCCGACGGTGCTGCGGGCGATGCCGTTCCGGGATCACGACATGGTGTCGCACACCGGCCAGCGCCAGCTGCCGCCCAGCACCATCCTGCCGTTCTCGAAGGTCATGGCCTTTCACACCGCCTTCACCGCGCGCGTGGCCGCCCATGCGGCGGAGATGACACGCCATGGCATGTCGGTCTTGCCGGTGTTCTCCACCGTGGGCACCAACGGCTTTCTTTACGAACCGGTGATTGCTTGGAACGACGCGCCGGATGAATTCCATCGCCGCCATAGCGCGAAGATCACGATCGAGAAGGCCAAAGACTTCAGAAACAACCCCGACGCACGCGATCTGGCGCAGACCATCCGCGGGTACATGATCGACTGCGCCTACGCCCACGGCGGCGTTCACCTGCAGATCGGCAAGGTGTACCCCTACCTGCGCGACCGCAACCCGGCCGCCGTGGCGGCCGTGAAGGCCCTCAAGGCCCTGGTGGACCCCAAGAATCTGATCAATCCGGGCGCTCTCGGCTTGCCCGGTTGATGGAGCTTTGAGATTCGCCGCGAGATTCTCAGGCTTTGACGCCGATGATCTGCGGCGCGTAGCGGTTGCCGTCGCGCTTGAGGTCGGTGACCTTCAAGCCCGACTTGCGCATTTCGCCGGCGAAGTCGACCGAGTGCCAATCGGCGTACCAGTCCTCGTGGTTCCAACGGTAGTTGTACCACAGCGTGTACTTAGCCTTCACCGTCGCCGGCGGCGTATTGGTGTCGGTGGGCGAGAACACCCCGCCCGGCCGCAGCACGCGCGCGATTTCCTTGATGATGTCCTTGGCGCCCTGCGGTTTGACGTAACTCTTGTTTCTCCAACCGAGCCAATCATATTCGGCACCATAAAGGAGTACGAACCTGCCAACACCGTCACGTTGATCGCAATAGACAAGCTAAAGCAAATAGCTCGGCTGCAGGATGGCCATCCTTATCACTAGAGCGTCGTGCGGAAAAGTGGGAACCGGTTTTCCGCAAAACGACACGACCAAACAATAACTTAGAGCAAGCAGCCCGATTCCAACTTAACGCTGCTTGCTCTAAGGCGCTTCGGACGCGTGCATTCTAAAAACGCCAAAACCTAAGTCTTGCGCGATCCGCTTCTCTGTTCTCTGAATTCCAGCAGCGCCGTTCACGTCACTGAAAATCGTTACATCCGCTCGAAACTCCTGCGCCGTTGCTGCAGGGCCAACGACTGCGTCCCACGAGCGGGTCGATGCCGTTTCTGCCGCAACCCTGCGCAACGGTGACAGATTTGTAACCGCTTCAACTTCAGCGGCAGTTTCGTGGTCGTCATCCAAGGTCCAAAAAGTGAGCCTATGAAGATCGACGCAGTCCATGGCAAGACGCCGCGGTGTTCCTGGCAACAGAAGCACGTCGGCATACTCTCGTGTTCTCTGAAGCTCCTGCAATTCGAGATAGATCGTCAAATTGTTCAGAAGGTCGCCGAAACTGCGGAAAGACTCGCGTCTATGCCTGGGTTCGCTCGAGAAGTTGAAAAGGTCATCTGTTTTGCTGGTGTCGACCGCAGACCAAAACCGCGACAGTGTTGACTCCCGGTTGAGCAATTTCGTGAAGCGGTTCTGGCCGCGCGTCGCTATGGCCAAGGCTTCCGCCGGGTTCGATAGAAAATAGTCAAGCTTGTTACACAAATCATCGAGGTCGCCATACGCAGCGTAGTGAAAGCCTTCATCATAATACAACTGAACGCCCGCCATCTCACTGAGGCGATCGGCGAGAAGAAACCCGCCGGCGGCCGTCACTTCCAGCATCCTGAAATTAGCGTCACCGTTGAGCGAAATGTTCAGCGAGATCTGCGCCCGCCGATAGACCGCCGCTAGCTTCCCGGGGTCGCATTGCCCGATCTCGAGCGGATAGCCTCGGCGCTGAAGCTCTGCGCACAAAGATCGCCTGCGCGCATGACTCTTGTTCTGGTGGCCGATCATGACAAGGCGACGAACCTTGCTTGACGTAACCGGCGCCCAATTCGCTTCGGTTGCGATGCCGGGGAGCCAATGGACGGGGGCTAGCTGCCCCTCTCTAAACCAATGCGCGTGATACCGGTTGAAGACAAATATCGCATCGAATGGCTCTTGCGTGGCGTAAATCAGAGACTGCCGCAAGAGTTCGCCATAATGAGAATCGCCTACAATTAGTATCTTCTTTCCCGGAAACTCGTGAATCGTCCTTGGTTGCGGCAACGGCCCGTTTTTCCACACGATTAAGGAAACTTCTGGGCTGAGCAATGACGGAACATTTCTCGATAAGAAAGGTCGCAATTGAAATTCTGAAGAGGGCAGCCGTTTCGGGTGAAGGCGGCCATCCGGCAATTCAAGCCCTGAGTAATGTCCAATCGACGTCTGTTCCCTTCCGAACCGACAAACCGGCATCAACATATCGCTTCCCGCCGGATGCATCAGAAGAACCTTCCGTGGAAATCGGTCGGCCGCCTGGCGTGGAGAAAGTGGCTGCGCCACACCTTGAGGGGATTCAAACTGCTGCATGGTGGCTCAAACTCGAATTGATAGTGCATATCTAGAGGCGGTTCTCGCCACACTGCAGAATGTATACCTCGGCCATTGCCGTGGACAATACTGCTAAGTATTGGCCATGACAAAACAGCTGGAAGCGATCGTGTTGCTTTGAGTCACCGAGCCAAAGCCTCCATCGACAATTCTGATTCGCGGTTCCCCGCTATCTTGTATAGATTCGCTGAAGGTGCTGTGCTGGAGGTTAGGAATTGGCTTGGATCTAAGGATCCATTCCCGGCCGCAGCTGCGAGCTAGCATTTCGCGGCACAGTAAAATTTTCAAAACGCCGCGAGGCTGGGCTGCTGCGGTAACTGAAATAGCAGCAGCGACGACAGCGCCGATAGCCCGCAGCCCATTGTCAAACTCCGAATACCCAGGGATGTTGCAGCAGACTGACGAGACCGTTGCAGAAAATCGGCCAGTGAAAGCGTGTCGCTTGTGCCAAACGGCCTATACTAGTAAATTCGGCGGAATCAGTATCATCCCTCCGAGCCTTCTGTAGGTATTTGTATGGCTGAGTCACGGCTTGTGACCTTCAACGCCCTTGATGCGCTGAAACAACTCAATGATTTTACCGCCCAACACCGGTGGGCCGAAGCAGAGTCTCTGGCCCGGGAGATTCTGAAAGTTGCGCCAAAGCGTTCCTGGGCTTTGGTGGCGCTTGCCGTAATCTTCGAGAATACCGGGAGGCATGCGGAAGCAATAGAATTGTATGACAAAGCGCTCATTTATCATCCTAGCGGTCTTGCATTTACGAAAAGAGGCACGAGCATGCTGCGGCGTTATTGGGGTCCGCCGCCGCGACCACGGGCTCGTCGGCCTGGCCCGCGTGTGACGTGTTCCCAGCTTGGCATGAATGGGCGCTTTGGGAATCAGTTGTTGCAGTATGCATTTACACGCCTTTACGCGCATAAATGCGGCATCGAAGCGGAATTCCCGGATTGGGTCGGCCGCGATTTGTTTGATCTCGACGACCCCTTGATCAAGCAATCTTTGCCGCCGATTTCCGAGGATGATGTTGATGTTCTTGGCGTTCTATCCGGTCGCGTAGAGAGTTCACTGATCGATCATGATGTCTTCGGATACTTCCAGCGAAACAGCGCGGATTACGCTGCCTACCGGAATGAGTTCATAAGACTTTTCAATCCGGGTAAACGCGCGGCCGTCTTTACAAAAGCATGGCAAGCAGGTCTCGACAATCATACGGTCATCGCCTTGCATCTTCGCAGGGGTGACTACGGAGCCGGCCCGTTTTGGATTGCGCCTGAACAATGGTACAATGATTGGTTGTTGGATATTTGGCCGAAAATGAAATCGCCCTTGCTTTTCATCGCGACCGACGATCGATCAGTGCTGACCTCGTTTAAACAATACGATCCGATGACCTCGGTTGATCTTGGGGCAGGCTTGCCGGGCGCTGAATTTTTTTGCGACTTTTTTGTTCTGACCCAGGCCGACGCGCTGGCAATATCAAACAGTAGCTTTTCCTTCACGGCTGCGATGCTGAATACGCGCGCAACTGATTTTTTCCGTCCCGAGAAGCTCCAAGAGAAATTGGTGCGGTTTGATCCTTGGAACGCGGAGATCATGCTCCGTTACCCGAGTTAGGCCGGTGCAACCTTCGGGTCCGGATCTCGTCAAAGCTGTCACTCCTCAGTCTTCCTCGCACTTTCGGGGGAGCCGAGTTCATGCAATGCGGAGAACATCTACAGCATGAGTTCGGCGTGCCCGGCGCTGCCAAATTGACGATGCACCAGAAATCGCGGCGAAGACCTAGCGCCCGTCTCAGGCCTTCACGCCGATCATCTGCGGCGCGTAGCGGTTGCCGTCGCGCTTGAGGTCCGTGACCTTCAAGCCGGACTTGCGCATCTCGCCGGCGAAGTCGACCGAGTGCCAATCGGCGTACCAGTCTTCGTGGTTCCAGCGGTAATTGTACCACAGCGTGTACTTGGCCTTGACCGTCGCCGGCGGCGTGTTGGTGTCGGTCGGCGAGAACACCCCGCCCGGCCGCAGCACGCGCGCGATTTCCTTGATGATGTCCTTGGCGCCCTGCTCGCTGACTTCGTGGAACACCAGATTGGACACGACGATGTCGAAGTGGCCGGTGGGGAACTTGGTGTCCTCGGCCAGACGCTGCGCGAAGTTCACGGCCACGCCCATGTCGGCCGCCTTCATGTGCGCGTAACGGACCATGGGCCCGCCGACGTCGATGCCCCACACCTCCGCGTCGGGGAAGCGGCGTTTCATGGAGGTCGCGAGCTGGCCGATGGACGTGCCGATATCGAGAATACGCCGCACCTTGCCGTCGGCCGGAATTTGCGCCGCCGCCGCCATGGCCATGTGCGAGCCGTCCTGGGCGTTGGTGTCGACATAGGCGCCCCAGTCGGTGCCGGCGTTGTACATGTGCCCGGCGAAGGGATCGCCGACATAGCCGCCCGGCATGGAGTGAATTTCGTGGGTCGTATATTCGGGCAGGTCCATCCGCGGATTCAATTCCAGCGAGCCCGGGCCCATCTTGTCGGCGCGTTCCATTTCCGACAGGAACTCGTCGGCGCGGTCGTGATAGGCCTTCTGCAACATCGCGTACTTGAGCTTTTGTTGCGTGGTGCGGGCCCGGCAGGTCATGGCGATGAGCGGATCGCTTTCCAGCAGCGCCACGGCCTCGCCCCACGACATGTCGGCCTTGGGATCGATGCCCTTGGCTTTCAAAATTTCCAGCGCCCGCGCCTCGGCGGCGCGCTCCAGCTGCGCGGCGCGCCAGACGTACTGGCCGGCGTAGAAATCGCCCTTGCTCTCCAAGGCCAGCGTCGGCATGCGCGCGTAAATGCCGTCGTGGCCGCGCACGGCCATGGTGCGCACGGCTTCCTTGGCCTCGGCGGACTGCAGGGTCACCGCCGTGGCGGACGCGGCGGCCGCGGCCGTGGTGATGAACATTTCACGGCGATTCATCGCCAAAAAACGACTGTCGGTCATCGATGATCTCCTGGGCTGATCTCTTGAAACAAAGGTCAACGGGCTTTTTTGACGATGGGGTCGGGAACGTCGATGGACGACGCATAGGGCAAGTCGCCGATCTCCATGAAGGGATCGTTGATTTCGGCGACGAAGTCATTGCGCTCCTTGCGCCAAGCGGCGGCTTCTTCCGCCGTGGGCTGATACTGCTCGATCATCTCGCGCGTCACCGCGCCGTTCTTCTCGAGCAGGGCCTCGACGATCTTCATGCGCCGCTGGATCGCCCACACGTTGGCGCTCAGCGCCGTCAGCGACGTGATCACGCTGTCGACATAAGGGTTGTTGGTGAACACGGCCCGGTCGTAATCGGCCTTCTTGAAATCCGCCGTGAATGTCTCACGGCCCATCTTCTCACGATCCGTCTTGGACGATGATTTTGCCATGGCGCGGCCTCCCCAGCACGAACTTGCGATGCCGGCAATTGTGAACCCGCTCAGCGGGCTGTCAACCGCACCGACAACCGCAGGTGCGGCAGTGAACGCGCAAGGGAATACTCCGGCCATGGCGGTGCAGCACGGCGGCCGCGCCGAGGAAGATCAATGAGTTAGCGATCAGGGCGCTTGGAAAAATGGTGCCCAGGGCCAGCGTTCAACAAGTTATGAATAACAATGGCTTGGCGGATGGGGCGACCAATTCCCGTGGTTTAGTGAAGAATTCGGAATATTTGTCGCACCGATTTATTCGGCTCAACGCAGGGCTAAAGACTCGGGCCTTCACGCCAAGACCGCCGCGTCGTGCGGCGAGTCTCAGCGGAAGACACATCCCACAAATTGCCTGAGGGACGGTTATCAGAAGCGGTAAGTAACCGTGACGCCGCCCTGTCTCTTGTTCGGAAGCACCGCCTCCGATGCGGCGAGCTGGAAGAAAAAGGGATCCGTCGCGCTGTCGCTTTGGTAACGGGACGACTCGAGCGTTTTCTCGTTGAGCAGGTTTTTCACGAACAGCGTCAGAGCCCAGTTCTCGCCCTCCAGTCCGCCGCGCAGGTTGACGCGGACCTGGGTCGGCACGTAGGCGAGGTTGGCAATGCTGTCCCACATGCGGTCGCGATATGTGAGGTCGGCGCGCACAAACCAACTGCGATCACCGGACATCTGAGCTTCGTAATTGGCGTATACGGCTCCGGTGAACGGAGCCACCTGACCGAACTCAAAACCTTTGGCGTCGGTCAGCCCGAAGAAGCGCAGCGGCAGCGTCTCGTTCAGTGCCTTCGTGATCTTGGTGTCGGCATAACTGGCGCTGCCGCCAAGGGTCACGTTATCGTTGAGGGCAAATGCGCCTTCGATTTCAATGCCCTTGGTATTGCTGTCGCCCGCCGCGAAGGGCACGGCATTGAACGTCTCGCCATTTGGCGCGGCCCCCGTCTGGATGATGCCGTCGCCGTTCAAGTCAACCTGGACGGTCCGCACACCTTGGCGCCCCACCCACTTGAGGTAGTAGGCAGACGCGTTGAGGAACCATCGACCATCTTCCGAGCGATGTTTGATGCCAAGCTCGTAGTTCTCCACCTTTGCCTCGGGAACGGTCGACGAGACGCCGTTCGCCAGCGCCACCTGCTGCTGGGCTGGAGTGATCTGGAAGAACGTTGCGTAGCCCTGGGTCGGCTGGTTGCCCTTGGCGTAGTTGACGTAGACATTCGTCTCGTCTGTAAGCGCGTACTTCGCGAGGACGCGCGGCAGGGTCGTCTTCGTGTTGACCGCGAACTGCGTCGGCAAGCCAACGCCGCTAAAAATAGTATCATCCTGATAGCGCGCCTCAATGCTGAGGTTCAGACGGTCGGTGATGTCGTAGCCGATGCTTCCGAACGCCGAATCGGTCTCCGACAGGTTGCGCGCCGGGATCAGAGCGGCCGCGGCAGCAGGCCCTCCCTGCGTGGCGCCGAACAGCGTGCCGTTGATGAAAGCGCCGACCGTGTCGTACGTGGTCTCGAGCCGCGCCACACCCAACATGTATTGGAAGCGGGAGTCGCCCGGCGAGGTCAAACGCAATTCGTAGGAGTCCTGCTCCTGATCGACATCAGTGAAGGCCCAGTAGCGGTCTTCCGGCGCGCGCTCGAAGTCGGCGAGGCGACGGATCACGTAGTCCTGCGTGCTCACCACCGCCGTGATCGCGTGTCCATCGCCGAAGCGGTATTCGGCCGTTCCCGACAGCAGCGAGTGGTCAAGTTCAGCCCGAGTGTCCTTGAAGGGCACTTCGGGACGAATGTTTGCCGGTGGAATGACGTTGATGCCGACCGGTCCCGACGGCGCCTTGAGTGGCCCGCAATAGGAACGGCGCGCCTGCCCGACCGAGGTAAAGCTCGGGGGCAGCCCTAGCAGCGAACGCGTCTGGAAACCTGGGAAAGGTCCGCAGTTGTGCTCGGTGAAACGAGCGATGAGCGGCGTTGCCTCGGGACCGTCCTCGTCGCTGCGGTCCATATAGCGAAGCTTAAGGTCGAAACTGTCGGTCGGCGTAAAGTTCAGCACACCTGTGTAAAACAGCCCTTTCGTCTCTCCGAGCCGGCCGCCAAGGCTGTTCTTGTAAAAACCGTTGAAGTCGTTCGCCGCAACTGCGAACCGCCCCGACAGAATGCTCGTGACAATCGGACCTTCGACTGACATCGATCCGCGGTACTCGCCGTGGGTGGCGGCCGTGCCACTGACCTGCCCTTTAAACTCATCGCCCGGCGTGGTCGTGACCATGCTAATCGCGCCGCCGAAGGTGGCGCGACCGAAGAGCGCGGATTGTGGTCCTTTCACGATCTCGACTCGTTCGAGATCATCGACGCCATAGGCCGACGGCGAGCCGACCAAAGGCACGCCGTCGAGGAACACCGTGACGAGATCGCGACGGTTGTCGGCGACCGGGCCAACCTGATTCATGCCCCGGATCGAAATCGTGGCGTTCCCGCGGTTGGTTCCCGAATTGAAGTTGAGCCCTGAACTGAACCGTGCGAGATCCGCGAAATTGCTGATGCCGCGCTGGTCGATCTGATCAGCAGTGAAGGCCTGAATACTGAGCGGCGCTTCCTGGACGGTCTCTTCTCGCTTACGCGCCGTGACCACGATTTCCTCGAGAACCGAAGCGCGAGCGAGTTCCTGCGCCGCCACGGGCGCGGCTCCGGAGAGCATCGTGGCACCGACAACATAAGTGATCGAGTTTTTGAGATTCAAGGTATCCCCCACTGCATGATCAGACGACTAAACACTATACGTTCAATGCTTTAGAACCACCCATGTAATCGTTGCATGGATGGTGACTTGCTGCTGATCGATCGCATGGCGGCAGCGCCAGGCGCGACGCTGCTCACCCAGACGCCGCTCACCCAGATGCGTAGACATGCACGAATTGACCTGACACGATGGCCACCACTTTTGTTTGCTCAAGCTCATGAAGGGAACTCCGATGCATTCTAGACGCGGTTTCGTCTCGTCAGTTGCGGGAATGGCAGGTACATTGATCGGCGCGAGGGCCGCGTCGGCGCAAGACCTCGTTTCGCTGTCTCCTCCCATCAGCCAAGTGCGCTCGGAGTTTGTTTATTTCGAAGACCCCGTTGAAGAGTTCAAGGCTCACATGAGGATCGAGCGCGACCTCGTCGAGAACCAGGGGTCAACGATTACGTGGTATCACTGGATGGTTTTTATCATTCCCGGCGATCGTCGGCCTGAACCGCTGATGCGATACGAGGGAATTGAGTACAGCTACTTCCGGCATCTCGGTAACAACAACTATCGCATCCACGCGCACAACCTCTCTTTTCCACGCGACTTGAAGACCAATAAGTTCACGGATTCAGTCGTCAATCCAATCACGGGGGAAAGGGTGAAGGTGCCGGTTTCGTTGCTGTTGAATGATCCTGGGACAATCGCCAGTCCGATTGGATTTCGCAATGTCAACGGCGACGGAACGCCCACCAAGGTGTACCGTCAGTTCCGCATCGAGGACAATCTTATCAAACTCGACAGCATCCGCAGTGCGCCGCCAAACTGGCCTGCGACCCATATCGAAAACTCATGCCAATGGGTCGAGCACGATCTTTTCGCGAACCAATCGATTACATCTCTTCCCGTTCATTTCTGCGGCCATTACGCCTTCGAATATTACTCATGGCTGAAGATGCCGAAAGGCAAAGGCCATTTGTCGGGATTCTGGGATGGAAAGAAGCTGAACTCTCCGCAGGAAATCCCGCGCGAGATGCTGACCCGTCTTGAACGTGAGTATCCTGAATTACTCCACCCGCGCTGGGATGAATTTGATAAGCCGGTTGCATTCAAGATCTAAACAAAATTTCCGCCAAGACTGAGGATGTTGTCATGACTGATCTTCCATCTTTCGAACGCCGCACTCTTCTCTCAGCCGGCACATCAATGACAGCGCTATCTGCCGCAGCGGCGGTCATTGGTGCCGGTCGTGTGATGGGCAAGGAACAAAGCGCGGGTGCATCGCTTCGCGGCCCCATTTTCGACCTGACGACCGGGCGAGGCAATGTTGATGCATATCTTAAGCTGACCTCCAACCTCGACATGAAGTCGACCCACTACGGGTGGATTGATGGCTACGTCATGGGCGTGGCGCCGGGAGGGGCCGTCAGGGATATCTGCGGCTTCCGCGGTATCGGCTGCAATCGGCTGCTTCCCTATGACGGGCCCGGCTATGGTTATCGCCGCGTCCTGCGCGAGATCGTTTTTTACACTGATCTCAAGACTGGCGAGATCCTGGAGGAAATGGAAAACCCCTTCACCGGCGAGAAGGTACGCGTGGTCCCGGTCGCCAACGATCCCTTCAATGCTGTTTTTAGGGACGTCTGGCCGGACCCGCCGTCTTACGGGGGCCTCAATCAAGACAAGCGCGAGCCGAGGCCATTCCTCCTCAACTGGCAACTGATCGGTGGGAAGCTGGTCATGGAGTTGCACGTTCACCTCTACTATCCGAACGCGCTCGATCCGAAGGTTTGGGTTCGCGAAAGCTCCGGTCCGATGAACCGCGTGAGTGAGACATTCAATTACTCACTCACGCTCGCCGACCTCCAGAACCCGGAATTGACGACAATTGAGAGCACCGGCGTGTGGGGCCGCGTGACCCCATGGCTTCCGTGGATGTTAATGGGGCAGGCCGAAGGCCATTGTCTCTACAACTGCAATTTTGCCAGCGTAAAGAGGCCGGAAGATATGCCCGATCAGCGCATTGTCGAGCATATCGCGAAGAATTATCCCAAGTTCCTCGATGCGCCCACGACATGGGAAGAGCCGTCGCTTTCGTCGTTGGAATGGTACGCTCGCCAACAGAAACCGGCGCCGGCACGGAGCGGAAGCTGATCTCATTCATGCCGATCAGTGCTTGACGATGACACTGTCAATCGCCCGCTGCCTGAATGTCGCGGCTATAGGCGCCGTGCTGGCCGTAGCGTCCGCCTTGGCCCAAGAGTTTCCGCCGAACGTGGTCGATCCGAACAAAGCAATCGGAAACCCCGTCTACAGCGACCCTGTTTTTTGGTGGCGGATGACGTCACTGCCGAAAGACGTATACGAGCCTGACCCGTATTTTTATTGGCCATCAGCCGTTGTCAAAGGCTCGCCGGGAGACTTCGTTCAACCCGCGCCGTCGGGTGGGCGATCGGTTTCCACGAACGTATTGAATTCAATGGCGGAGTGGGCCGAGGCGCACGCAACATATGCGTTGATCGTGGTTCACGACGGCAAGTTGCAACTCGAGCGGTACTGGCAAGGCATCAGCCCTGACGCGCTGACCAACGGGCGTGCGCTGACGCGCAGTGTTACGCCGATGGTTCTCGGCTTCGCCGTGGCCGACGGGGCTCTCGACCTAGAAGATCCGATCGGAAAGCACATCGACGCATGGCGCAACGATCCCCGCGGTCAGGTAAAAGTGCGTCAACTTGCTCAGAATGCGTCGGGACTCGAAGTCGCGCGGCAAATGGAGCTTACTCAAATCCATGGCAACAAGGATCTGTGCCTCGCGTATTGCGGTGACGTTGTGCGCGCGGCAATGGATTACAGTAAGACCAGTGAGCCTGGCACGCGTTTCGAAGTAGCTCAAGAAAACATGCAGTTGCTGGCTCTGGTGATTGAGAGGGCGACGGGCCAGACTATTCAGCACATCTTATCCGAGCGCGTTTGGAAAAAAATTGGGGCGCAAGACGCAACCTTTCAACTCGACCGGCCCGACGGCACTGCGCGGGTCATGTGTTGCATGCGCGCCGTACCGCGTGACTGGGCAAGACTTGGCATGCTTCTGCTCGGCGGCGGTCGTTGGGGAAAAGAGCAAGTTCTGCCGGCCGGCTGGACGGACGTGATGGCGACGCCGTCACCGACCAATCCGAATTTTGGAACTGGTTTGTGGCTCGGCTCGCCATATGTTGCGATGCGCACTTACTTCGAAGGTCAGCCGGGTGTGGTCCCGCAATCGGAGCCGTTCCTCGCCGATGATGTGCGAATCATGGAGGGCGGAGGTTTCCGAACAATTTTTATTGTTCCGTCGGCTCGGCTGATGATCATGCGCCTCGGACAGCAGCATGCCGAGTGGGACAATGCCTATTTGGTCAATACTTTCCTCCGGGGAATTGGAATTGATCAATAAATCGACCGTCACGATTGCGTTGCTGGTCGCAATCTCAGCATGTTCCCAGCATGCAATTCAACAACGCCCCCATATCGACGACCAAGACGTAGGTATCGCCGACCTCGTCACGTACACCGAGGAAAGAGAAGCTTGTGCCGACCGCAATCCGTCCAGAAACGCCTATTTTGGCGATCTTCATATCCACACATCTTATTCCTACGATGCGCGCCCGCGCGGCACGAAAACCACGCCCGAGGATGCATACCGCTTCGCCAAAGGAGAGCCCATCCCGGTTCCGCCCTACGCGGAGGACGGCAGCCCCGTCGCGACGCAGAAACTCAAGCGTCCTTTGGACTTCGCCGCGGTGACCGATCACTCCGAATTCTTTGGCGAGATGTCATTTTGTTTTGATCCGACCAGCCCCGCGTATCAGGCCAATTCATGTCAATTGTTTCGCCAAGATAAAGGGGGCGGCCTGCTTCCCTTTTACCGCCTCGTGAGCCAGACCGATCCGAAGCGCATGGCGGATGTCTGTGGAGAAGATGGCACGGCGTGCATTGATGCGTCGGTTTCGCTGTGGCAACGCACGCAAGAGATGGCCGAAGCGGCGTACGATCGCACGTCGAAGTGCTCGTTTACCAGTTTCGTCGGTTACGAACACACGGGCACCCCAAACGCCAACAATTATCACCGCAACGTCATTTTCCGAAATGCCAAGGTCCCCGCGCGTGCGATCTCTTACATCGAGACGCCGACGGATCGGGACCTGTGGGAGCAATTGACCGAGCAATGTTTCAAAGGCATTGACGGCTGCGATGTCTTGGCGATTCCCCACAACTCGAACCTGAGTTCCGGGGCGATGTTTCCCTCTTATATTTCGGGCTTCGAGTCCACCGAAACGGCGCGCGAAATGGCGACGCTGCGCAACGCCATGGAACCGATCATGGAGGTCTTCCAGCACAAGGGAAATTCCGAATGCTTTAATGGATTCCCGGACATCTTGGGAGCGCCCGACGAACTGTGCGAGCAAGAACAAGTTCATACCATCGGGCGGGAAGCCGTCGTGTTTGGCGGCAAGGAGATCATCCGATTCTGTGAAGATGGAGAAATTGGCCGCAGTGGTTTTGCACGGCGGGGCTGCATCTCGAAGAACGATTTCTTCCGCAGCGTGCTATTGACCGGGCTTCAGGATGCTAAAGTCATCGGCGTCAATTCGTACAAGTTTGGCGTGATTGCCTCGACGGATACGCATACCTCGGCCGCGGGAGCGGCAGACGAACATGACTATCGTGGTCATTTGAATGAGGAAGCAACACTCGAAAGTCGATTGATGGAGAGCCCGGCGTCTCCGGTTGGGTTATCGGCAAATCCCGGCGGGCTTGCTGGTGTTTGGGCGGTTGAGAACTCGCGTGATGCCCTGTTCGAGGCGCTGCGCCGTCGCGAAGTCTTTGGCACCACGGGTCCACGGATCAAGCCAAGGCTGTTCGGCGGCTGGCAATTCACCGCGCAGTCTTGCGACGCCGACAGTCAAGCCGCGCTCGGCTATGCCTTGGGGGTGCCCATGGGAAGCGACATGAGCCCATCCGTCCCGGGGGCGAAGCCCCGGCTTTTCGCGACGGCGGAAAAAGACCCCGATGGCGCGCCGCTGCAAAAGCTCCAGGTGATCAAGGGTTGGGTTGATGACAGGGGGCAGTCGCACTACGAAGTGTTTGACATTGCCGGAACAGAAAATGAGCGCGGTGAGATTGATTTGACAACTGGGGCCTGGAGCGGAACCGGTTCGTCCTCGCTGTGCGCTGTCTTTGAAGACCCGGCCTTCGACCCCTCGCAGCCCGCTTATTACTACATGCGGGCCGTCGAAGTGCCGACATTGCGTTGGAGCTGGTCGCAATGCATCGCGCTTCCGCCTGAAAAACGACCACGGGCGTGCGATAACGATGCGCCCAAAACGGTGCAGGAAATGGCGTGGACATCGCCCATTTGGTACATGCCGCAAAGCGAATCAGACCAATAAGCCGTGCTTTGCGCCCCAAAGTCGTGGACAGGGCCGCCGCTTTGCCGCAACACGCAATAGCGAGTACGATGAACTACTGGTTTCCAGAGAGCTTGGGGTAGCTCAGACTAAATACTCAGCGAAATTGTGCGCGGGTTCGGGATTATACCCACGTTGATTTTTCACGCAGATTTGCGATGCGACAATAACGACCCGGCGCGATTTGTCGCACCCAGAATACAACCAGTCATGAAATTCAAAGGCTTGGAAGAAAATGGTGCCCAGGGCCAGAATTGAACTGGCGACACACGGATTTTCAGTCCGTTGCTCTACCAACTGAGCTACCTGGGCATCGGGCGGAACCGCCAAAAGAGGGCGCTTTATAGACGGGGCCCCGGCCCCTGTCCAGACGCCGGGATTTAGGCCTAAACTGTTGGACGGGCACGCGTTTTGGGCGTTAATCCCGCCCCGCGACACGCCACCACAAAGGCAAAGGCGAGAAAGCACATGACCCCCGATTTCAGCAGATTGACCGGCATCGCCGTCGCGGCGGTCCTGACCGTCCACATCGGTGCCGCCCTCGCACAGCCCGGCACGTCCTCGGGCCGCGTGACCATGGGCAACCTCGTCACCGAGAACGTGCCGCCGGTGCCCGCCGGCTTGGCGCAGCGCCTGCAGCAATATGCCAACACGCGTTCGGCGGGCATCGCCGATTGGAGCCCCGATGGAAAATCGTTGCTGATCACCACGCGCTTCGGCGAGGCCGCGCAACTGCACCGCGTCGATCAGCCGATGGGCGCACGGCGCCAACTCACGTACTTCGACGAGCCGATCCCGACGGGCGCCTTCGCCGCCGACGGCCAAAGCTTGCTCCTGATCCGCGACGTGGGCGGCAGCGAGGACTATCAGATTTATGTGCTCGACTTGAACACCGGCGCCGCCCGAGTGGTATCGGACGGCACGGCTCGCCACAGCATGCCGATTCTGTCGGCGGATCGGAAAATGTTGGCGTTCTCGTCCAATCGCCGCAACGGCCGCGACATGGATGTTTACGTCGCCGACGCGGCCGCGCCCGAGCAGGCGCGCATGATCCATTCCGCCGGCGGGTCCTGGCAGCCCGAGGCGTGGTCGCCCGCCGGCGAAAAACTCGCCATCACGCAGTCGATCTCGGTGGCCGAAAGCCGCATCGTCATCATCGACATCGCAACCGGATCCGCGCAAGAGATCCCGACGGCGTCGGGCAAGGCGGCCTTGGGCGAGCCAACCTTCGGCACCGACGCCGGCACGTTGTTCTATACATCCGACGATGGATCCGATTTCACGCAACTGCGCCTGCGCGATTTGCGGACCGGCAAGGACCGCGTGCTCACGGCCGATGTGCCGTGGGACGTGGCGCGCCTGACGGTGTCGCGCGACGGCAAACGCCTGGTCTACGTTATCAACGAGGACGGCATCGACCGCCTGCGTTTGCTCGACACCAAATCCCTGAAACCCCTGCCCGCGCCCGCCATTCCCGATGGCCAAGTCACGGGCCTGCGCTTCAGCCCCGACGGCGACCGGCTGGCCATCGGCGTGACCACCGCCACGGCCCCCAGCGATGTCTATGTGTACGCCCTGAAAGGCAAGGCGTTGACGCGCTGGACCGAAAGCGAGGTGGGCGGGCTCAACCCCGCGCGCTTCGTCGCCGCCGAGACGGTGCGCTACCCGAGCTTCGATGCGGTCGACGGCAAGCCCCGGCAAATTCCGGCGCTGGTCTATACGCCCAAGGACCGGCCCGGACCCCATCCCGTGCTGGTGCAGATTCACGGCGGGCCCGAGGGGCAAGAACGGCCGAGTTTCGTCGCCGAGACGCAGGCGTTCGTGAACGAGCTGGGCATCGCCGTGATCAAGCCCAACGTGCGCGGCTCCACGGGCTACGGCAAGGACTTCCAGATGCTCGACAACGGCCTCCAGCGCGAGGACTCGGTGAAGGATATCGGCGCGCTGCTGGATTGGATCGGCACGCAGCTGAAATTGGATGCCAAGCGCGTGATGGTTTACGGCGGTTCCTACGGCGGGTTCATGACCTTGGCGTCGCTGGTGGCCTACAACGACCGCCTGGCCGGCGGCATCGACGTCGTGGGCATCAGCAATTTCATTACCTTCCTCAACAACACGCGCGGCTACCGCCAAGACCTGCGCCGGGTCGAGTACGGCGACGAGCGCGACCCCATGGTGCGCGCCTTCTTCGAGCGGATTTCGCCCCTGAACAACGCCGCCAAAATCACCAAGCCCTTGATGGTGGTGCAGGGCCTCAACGACCCGCGCGTGCCGGCGGGCGAGTCCGAGCAGATGGTGGCGGCGGTCAAGGCCAACGGCGGCGTGGTGTGGTACGTGCAGGCCAACGACGAAGGCCACGGCTTTCGCAAGAAATCCAACCGCGCCTATCAGCAGCAGGCGATGTTCATGTTCCTGGAGCGCTACCTGATCGGCGGCGCGACGAATTAGGTCTTTGTGGCCGGCCCGGTCTCCTCGCCGTCGTCATCGCCCAGGGCTTGGTCGTCCGTGGCGATGCGGTAGCCGCCCGTGGCCCACATGCCCAAGTCGATGTCGGCGCAGCGCTGCGAACAAAACGGCCGGTGACGCGGCTCGACGGGCTTGCCGCAGCGCACGCACTTGGGCGCCATGGCGCGCACGGCGGCGGGCTTGGCGGGCGATGCAGAGTCCGGATCGGTCATGGCACCATTATCGCCGACCCAGCGCCGCCATCGTCAAGCCCCGATATCGATTTGACCGACGGGCAACGCCGGGCGCGCTTCGACCACGATATCGCCAGATGCCATGCGGCGTGCCTCGTCCAAAGCCAAGAACAAGCGTTCATTGAGAAGGGCGGCCACGGCAGGCGCGACGCCAAGCGTGATTTTCGACGCGCGCCGCGCCGCCAACTCGCGACAGGCCAAGCGCAGGGCACGGTAACCGGCCGCCTCGGCCGAGCCCGCGAGAAGTTCGGACAAGGACGGACGCAGACGCGGACGCACGATCTCCATCAGGCCCGAGGGCGTGAGCCCCGTGAGACGCGGACCCGCCGGGTCATCGGCGAGTTGGGCCTTGAGGTCAGACACGAGTTTGCGTTTGTCCTTGCCGGCGATGAAATCGGCCAGAATGACGCCGGCCAGATTGCGCAGACGGATTTGGCGCGCGACCTCGACCACGGCTTCACGATTGGCGGCGTCCATGCGCGCGGCCCCCGCGTCGACGTCGATGGCGGTCAGCGCCGCCGTGGGCTCGATGATCAGCGCGCCGCCGCCGGGCAGCGCGACGCGCGGTGCCAGAGCGGCCTCGATTTCTTCCTCGATGCCGAAGTGATCGAAGGCCGAAGCCCTGCCATCGTGCACATCGATGGGCGCATCGTCGCCCAGAAGGCTGCGATACGCCTTGGCCTCGGCGCGCGGCTCGACGACGATCTCGGCGATGGCGTCGCGGTATCTTTGCCACCACTGGAGCGCAGGAGACGGCCCGGCGAAAATTCTCGCTCCCGCTTGCGCGCCAGGCGGCACCGCAAGGCGGCTCAGTTTCAGCTTATGGCCCTTGTCGGCGCGGGCGGGGGTCACGACCTCGACGGCCACCGCCGCGCCCGCGGGAAATGACTTGCCCTTCAACTCCAGCACGCCGTGGGGCGCCACGCCGATGTCGACAAATACCGCGCCGCCGCCGGGCATCGGTTCGCCGATGCGCCCCACAAACACATCTCCGGGCTGGGCCTCGATATTGCGCACGTGCGCGACCTCAAGACAGCGTTCATCGGCCAGCAATGCAAAGCGAGTCTCGCCGGGGCCGCGCGCGATGACGATGGTGTCGGGCGCGCTCATATGTCGTTAAACAGACGCCGCCGCCAGCAGGCCGTCGGCGGCATGGACGCACAGGCCCACGACGTTGGTGTAGGAGCCGTTGATGGCGGCGATGAAGGCCGCCGCGCGGCCCTGCACGGCGTAGCCGCCGGCCTTGCCGCGCCACTCGCCCGAGGCGATGTAGGCGTCGATCTCGGCCGCCGTCAGCCGCTTGAACCGCACGACGGTTTCGACATGGCGCCGCCACACCTTGCCGCGCGCGATCACCGCGATGCCCCCGTGCACGCCGTGGCGGCGGCCCGAGAGCAGCGCGAGGCAGGCGCGCACGTCGGCTTCGGTCTCGGCCTTGGGCAAGATGCGCCGTCCGCAGGCCACCACCGTGTCGGCGCCCAGCACGACGGCGTCGGGATAAGCCTTGGCCACGGCCTGGGCCTTTTCGAGCGCCAACCGATCGGCATGGATGCGCGGCAATTCGCCTTTGAGCGGCGCTTCGTCCACGTCGGCGGGCACCACCAGGTCGGGCTTGCGGCCGATCTGGTCGAGCAGCGCCAGGCGGCGCGGCGAGGAGGAGGCGAGGATGAAGACCATCGGCGTCAGAACACCGGGTCGTTGGCGAAGGGGAACAGGTCGAGAATCTTCTGGCGCAACTGATCGCGCACTTGGCGGTAGGCGGTCAGCTTGGCCTCGCGCGTGCCTTCCACCAGGGACGGGTCGAAGATGTTCCAGAATTTGGCGTCGCAGTGCATGTATCGGGTCAGGTCCACGGCCTTGTGCTGCGCGTGCGGCGACAGCGAGATCACCATGTCGAAGGAGTCATCCGTCAATTGATCGAACGTCTTGGGGTGATGTTTCGACATGTCCACGCCCACCTCGGCCATGACGTCGACCATGAACGGATCCAATTTCCCCTGGTGAACGCCCGCCGAGTCCACGAACACGCGCTTGCCATGGTAGCGCTTCATCAGGCCCTCGGCCATGGGCGAGCGGATCTCGTTCATGGTGCAGCAGAACAGCACGGCCGAGGGCAGAACGTTGACCATGCCCCGCCCTCACCCGCGCATGTGAAGCACGCACAGCAGCGTGAACAGCCGCCGGGCCGTGGTGTGATCGAGGTCGGCCTCGGCGCGCAGGCGTTCCAGCAGCATCTCCGCGCCCTCGTTGTGGAGCGCGCGCCGGCCCATGTCGATGGCTTCGATTTGCGAGGGCGACGACGTCTTGATGGCGTCGAAGTAGCTCTCGCAGACGATGAAGTAGTCCTTGATCACCATGCGGAAGGGCCGCACGGCCACGACGATCTCGCGCACGGCCTGGTCGTCGGTGTCGCGAATGTCGAACTGCAACCGATCTTCGGCCAGCCGCAAGTGAACGTGATAAGGCCCGGGATGGACGCCGTCACCGCTCAGGCGGAACATGTTCTCCTCGAGCAGGTCGAAGATCGCGACCTCGCGCTCGTGCTCGACTTCGGGGCGGCGGCGCAGGAACGATTTCTCGTCCAGCACCAGGCGCACGATGGAGCGCGCCTTGGCGGCGGCAGTATCCGACGGTCCGTCGTCCGACGGCGCGGTCATGACCCCCGGCCGATATTGAGGCGGATCGTCACCGACAGCGCGTGGGCCTCAAGCTCCTCCGCTTTCGCCATGGCCACCGCGCCGGGGCCAATGGCATTGAGCCCCGCCGCCGAGCAATCGACGATGGAGGTGCGCTTCATGAAATCGAGCACGCCCAAGCCCGATGAGAAGCGCGCCGTGCCCGAGGTGGGCAGGACGTGGCTGGGCCCGGCGATGTAGTCGCCGATGGCCTCGGGCGTGTGACGGCCGATGAAAATGGCCCCGGCGTGGCGGATGGCGGCCAGCAGCGGCTTGGCATCGGCCACGGCCAGTTCCAAATGCTCCGGCGCGATGCGGTCGACCAAGGCGGCGGCGTCCTGGAGATTATCGACCACCACGACCGCGCCGTTGTTGGTCCAGCTCGCGCGCGCGATGTCGGCGCGCGGCAGGGTTTTCAGGTGACCGTCGACCGCCGCCATGACCTTGCGGGCGAATTTGGCGCTGTCGGTGATCAGCACCGATTGCGACGTGGGGTCGTGCTCGGCTTGTGACAGTAAATCGGCGGCGATCCACGCGGGGTCGTTGCCGGCGTCGGCCACCACCGTGATCTCGGAGGGCCCCGCGATCATGTCGATGCCAACCGTGCCGAACACCTGTTTCTTGGCCGAGGCCACATAGGCGTTGCCCGGGCCCACGATCTTGTCGACGGCCGCGATGGTGCGCGTGCCGTAGGCCAGCGCGCCAATCGCCTGGGCGCCGCCGATGCGATACACCTCATCCACGCCCGCGATGCGGCACGCGGCGAGCATCAGCGGGTTGGTCTTGCCGTCGGGCGTGGGCACCGTGACGACCAGGCGCGCCACGCCCGCCACCTTGGCCGGCACGGCGTTCATCAGCACCGATGAAAACAACGCGGCCGTGCCGCCCGGCACGTAAAGCCCGGCCGAGGCCACGGGCGTCCAGCGCCAGCCCAGGGTCACGCCGGAAGCGTCGGTATAGCGCTCGTCCTTCGGCAATTGGCGGCGGTGATAGTCGGCGATGCGCGCGGCGGCCACATGCAGCGCTTCGAGGGTGATTTTGTCACAGGCGCGCTCGGCCGATGCCATGTCGTCGGCCGTGAAACGCATCTGATCGGCCGTCAGCGGCAATCGGTCCCACTTCTTGGTGTAGTCGAGCACCGCGTCGTCGCCGCGCGCCTTCACGTCGGCAAGAATGGCCGCGACCACGCCATCCACGTCGGTCTTCTCGTCGCGGCTGGACGAGATTACCGCCGCGAAGTCCCGGGCGAAGGTTGTGTCCTTGGCAAACAACAGGCGTGCCATGGCCGGCCTTACGTGCCGTTGACGGCGGCGCGGAAGCGCTCGATCCAGCCGCTGATCTCGGCCGAGCGTACCTTCAGCGCGGTGCGATTGACGATCAGGCGTGAGGAAATCTGCGCGATGGTTTCCACTTCTTTGAGCCCGTTGGCCTGCAGCGTCGCGCCGGTGGAGACCAGATCGACGATGCGCGGACACAAACCCAGCGCGGGCGCCAGTTCCATGGCGCCGTTCAGTTTCACGCACTCGGCCTGGATGCCGTGCTCGGCGAACCACTTGCTCGTGGTGTTGGGATACTTGGTGGCGATGCGGACGTGGCTGAGCCGCTGCAGATCAAGCCCCTCGGCCAGATCGACGCGCTGGGCGATGGACAGCCGGCATTTGCCGATACCGAGGTCCAGCGGCGCGTAAATCTCCGAGTAGTCGAACTCCATCAACACGTCGTTGCCGGCGATACCCAGGTGCGCCGCGCCGAAGGCCACGAAGGTCGCCACGTCGAAGCTGCGCACGCGGATGATCGACACGTGCGGCAGATTGGTCTGGAACGACAGCGCGCGCGAGCCTTCGTCGGCCAGCGCGGGTTCGGGTTCGATCCCGGCCCGGCGCACGATGGGCAGCGCTTCGTCGAGAATACGCCCCTTGGGCAGGGCAATGATGAGCGGTTTTTGAACCATGGCCTGATCGTTCTAACACGGCGCCGGGCCCCGCCTTGAGGCCCAAAAGCGGCGCGGTTTTACAGGGTTTTTCCCGGTCGGGCCACCCCGGAGAAAACCGGGAATTGCCGGGCTCCGGGCCGCCCTTAAAGACAAAGGGCGGTGGAGTTGCCCCCACCGCCCTTAGGCTCCGGTTGAAACGCCGCTTACCAGCTATAGGTGGCGCGCGCGTAGTAGAAGCCGCCGTTGAAGCCGAACGGCGAGAAGTTCGAGTACTGCGCGAAGCCGTTGGGGTTGGCGCCCGGGATGACGAGATCCGGGTACTGATCGAAGGCGTTGTTGGCGCCGACGGCAAAGCTGAAGTTGTCGTTGAAGTCGTAGCCCAACTCGATGTCGGCCACCCACTCGGCGCTGAAGGTCTGATCGAGCGCGGCGTTGGCGTTGCGCGACGTGAACTTGCCGTAGCGGTTGCCGCGCAGGTTGATGTCGAAGGCGCCGATGGCGTAGTTGATGCCCAAGTTGATCTTGTTCTTGGGCTGCGACACGGTGAAGCGGCCTTCCTCGACGCGGGCGAAGCGGTTGAGTTGCAGGCCCAGCGCCGTCAGCGTGGAGGGGTTGCCCTTCACCGCCTTGACGTTGGTGTCGTTGAAGTTCGCGCCCAAGGTCAGGCCCAAGCTGCCATCGCCCACGTCGGTGCGGTAGTTGGCGACGATGTCGATGCCCTTGGTGCGGGTGTCGATGGCGTTGGTGAAGAAGCGTCCGCCGGTGACGCCCGGGAAGCCGCGCGCGGTGAGGAAGTTCTGCACCGCCGTGCCCGTCAGGTTCTCGGACAGAACAATGCGATCGTCGATATCGATGCGGTAAGCGTCGACCGTGATGTTGAGGCCGTCCGTCGGCTGGGTGGTGAAACCCAGGCTCAGGTTGACCGACTTCTCGGCGTCGAGGTCCTCGGCGCCCAACAGCCGCGCGACCGGATCGTTGACGCGGAAGGTGCGCACCTCGAAGGGAATACCGCCGATGAAGTTCGTCGCCGTGGACGAGAAGAAGCTTTGCTGCAGCGACGGAGCGCGGAAGCCGTTGGAGACGGCGCCGCGGATGGCGAAGATGTCGGTGATGTCGAACTTGGCGGCGGCCTTGCCCGACACGGTGGAGCCGAAGTCCGAGTAGTCCTCGAAACGGCCGGCGACCGAGAACAAGAAGGCATCCGTCAGGTTGGTTTCCAGGTCGATGTAAGCCGACATGGAGTGACGACCGGCATCGACCTCATCGCCCGGACGGAAGCCGGGGAAGCCTTGGGCGCCGGGGGCGCTGAGCGTGGTGGCATCCTGGCGGCCGGGTTCGGTGCGCACCGTGCGCCCGCCGTCGGCCCAGGACGCCGGCTCGCCCGCGCCCAATTCGTAGCTTTCATGACGCCACTCGGCGCCGAAGGCGATGCTGAGGGGCTCGGGGAAACCCACTTCGGCCTCGGTGCCGAAATCGGCGTTGGCGACGAATTGGTCGTAGTTCAAGTCGCCGGCGTAGAACGACGTCGGGCTTTCAAAGCCGTAAGTGGCGTTCAAGGTGTTCTCGACGCCGAAGGGGAAGTGGTTGGTGCCATAGACGGCGCTCACGTCCCAGCGGAAGTCGTCGCCGCCCTTGACGCCCGCGGCCACCGAGGCGTCGGTGATGTCGGAGGTGATGAACGGCAAGAAGCCGTTGGGATAGATGGCGCGGACGTTGTTGACGTCGCGCGGACGGCGCCAAGTGGCGCCGCTGGTGCCTTCGCGCTGGCTGTAGTTGCCGAAGGAGTACAGCTCGATGTCGCCGCTGAGCGGAACCCCGAGGTTATAGACGACGTTGGCGTCCTCGACCTTGCTGTCGCCGTATTTGAAGTTGCTGGTGCGGTTGATCTGCGCCTCGCGCGGATCGGGCTGGCCGCTGGGCAGGTTGTTGTACTGCTGGCGGCTGTCGGCGGCCTGACGGTTCGTGAAACCGCGGTGACGGTATTCGGCCGAGAGATTCAAGTAGCCGTCGCTGCCGAGGCCGATGCCCATGTTGCCGACGGTGGCGTACAGGTCGCCATCGCCTTCGTAATGCGAACCGACATTGGCCGTGACGGAGCCGCCCTCGTTCGCGTCCTTGAGGATCACGTTGATGACGCCGGCAATGGCATCCGATCCGTATTGCGCGGCAGCACCATCGCGCAGGATTTCAACGCGCTGGATCGAGGCGGCCGGAATGGTGTTCAAGTCGGCCGCCGTCGACCCGCGGCCCACGGAACCGTTGAGGTTCAAGAGCGAGGTGTGGTGGCGGCGCTTGCCGTTGACCAGCACCAGGGTTTGATCCGGCGACAGGCCGCGCAAGGTCGCCGGGCGGATGTGGTCGGTGCCGTCGGTGATGGTCGGCTGCGGGAAGTTGTAGGACGGCACGAGCTGATTGAGCACGCGGTTCAACTCGCCCGAACCGGACTTCAGCAGATCGGCGGTGGAAACCACGTCGATGGGCACGGGGGAGTCGGCGACCGTGCGGTCGATGCGGCGCGTGCCGGTGACGATGATTTCCTCCAGCAGGCTCTCGCTGGCCTGTTGCTGGGCCTGCTGCGCCGACACCGGCGCGCCCATCGCCATGACGGCGCCGGATAACGCCGTGGCGGCCAAGAGCCAGGACTTGTTGCGCGGAAGAGACATTGATGACCCCTTTGAATGATGAATGATTTGCGGCGCGCGGGCCCGGCGGAATGCCGTTTGGCGCGCGCAGCCGCCTTGACGATGGTGTGTCACACTCTCGCAATCTTCTCAACCCTTGGAGGAGGCGGGTCTTGCCTGCAAGCGTGACATTTTTGCCGCAGACTCGGACGGATTTGCGCGAGAACAAGCGACCTCGTGAGACCCGGTGCATGAGGATTTTGCGCTCCTCGACACCCAAGAGGGGTTGCGCTAGGTTACATGTAACCAAGGAGTTCGGCCATGGCGACCGCCGCGCAACGCAAGTCCACACGCCGCAAGGTGCAAGCGCATCGCGACAAGCTCCGCGCCCAGGGCTTGCGCCCGATTCAAATCTGGGTGCCCGACACGCGCGGCCCGGCGTTCGCCGCCGAAGCGCATCGGCAATCGCTCGCGGTGGCGCGGAGTGAACACGAAGCCGACGATCAAGCCTTCATCGACTCCATCAGCGTCGAGATCGATTATTGAAACGCGGCGAGATCTGGACGGTCGCGGGAGGCAAGGATTACGCCGGCAAGCCGCGCCCGGTGGTCATCGTTCAAGACGACCGCTTTGACGCGACGAATTCCATCTTCGTCTGTTCATTCACCCGCAACACAACGGTCGCCGAACTTTTTCGTATTCCCGTGCGGGCCAGCTCCGACAACGGCCTCAAAGAAGACTCCCGCCTCATGGTCGATAAGATGACGAGTGTTCCAAAATCAAAGCTTGGAAGACAAATCGGCGTTCTTGAAGGCGACTCTATGACCAAGCTTGAATTGGCCATTCTCACTTTCCTCGGCATCGTGCGATAAGGGTTCAGCCCCCGCCCACCCGCTCGATCCGCGCGCCGCAGGCCTGGAGCTTTTGTTCCAGCCGCTCGTAGCCGCGGTCGAGGTGATAGACGCGGTTGACCATGGTCTCGCCAGTGGCGGCCAGGCCCGTCAGCACCAACGAGACCGAGGCGCGCAAATCCGTCGCCATGACCGGCGCCCCGGAGAGTTTCGACGTGCCGCGCACGATGGCCGAGGCACCGTGGACGTTGACGTCGGCGCCGAAGCGCGTGAGCTCGGGCACGTGCATGAAGCGGTTCTCGAAGATCGTCTCGGTGATCATGCTGGCGCCGTCGGCGGTGGACATCAGCGCCATCCACTGCGCCTGCATGTCGGTGGGAAAGCCGGGATACGGCTCGGTCATCACGTCGACCCCCGCGAGGCCGTTGCGCGCGGCGACCTTGATGCCGGCCTTGGTGGGCGTGATCTCCACGCCGGCCTGCTTCATGGCGTTGAACACGGCCTCCAGCAGATCGTAGCGCGTGCCCTTGAGCGTGATCTCGCCGCGGGTGATGGCGGCGGCGATGGCGTAGGTGCCCGTCTCGATGCGGTCGGGGATCACGCCCACGCGCGCGCCGTGCAGCCGCTCCACGCCCGTCACGCGCAGGGTGCCGGAGCCGATGCCGGTGATCTTGGCGCCCATGGCGCTGAGGCAGTCGGCCAGGTTGCCGATCTCGGGCTCGCGCGCGGCATTCTCGATCACGCTGTCGCCCTCGGCCAGCGCGGCCGCCATGAGAATGTTCTCGGTGCCGCCGACGGTGACCTTGGGGAAAATAATCTGCGCGCCCTTGAGCCGCTTGGGCACGGTCGCGTGGATGTAACCCTCTTTCAGCTCGATCTTGGCGCCCAGTTGTTCCAGCGCCTTCAAATGCAGGTCCACGGGGCGCGTGCCGATGGCGCAGCCGCCCGGCAGCGACACCTTGGCCTCGCCCAGGCGCGCCACCAGCGGGCCCAGCACCAAGACGGAAGCTCTCATGCGCCGCACCAGGTCATAGGGTGCGGTCACCGAGGCGATCTTGTCGGCGCGCAAGGTCATGGTGCGCCCGGTGGCGCCGGCTTCGGCGTCGTCGGCTCCGGCGCCCAGCGCCGATTGGTCGATGCGCACGCCGAGTTGGCGCAGCAAATTGCCCATGGTCGCGATGTCGGCCAGTTCGGGCATGTTGGTGAGCGTCAGCGGCTCGTCGATCAGCAACGCCGCCGCCATGAGCGGCAGGGCCGCATTCTTGGCGCCGCCGATGACGATCTCGCCCTTGAGGGGCACGCCGCCTTGTATGCGAATGGCATCCACGAAAGGTTTCCTTGTTTCTTCTTCTTGTTTTGATCTGGCTTTGTGGCGTGGGTGTGGTGCTACAGCCGCGGGAGTGTAACGCCTTTTTGACCTTGATACTTGCCCTTGCGGTCGCGGTAGGACACCTCGCAAGCGCTGTCGGCCTTGAGGAAGATGAACTGGCAGGCACCCTCGTTGGCGTAGATGCGCGCGGGGCTCGGCGTGGTGTTGGAAAATTCCAACGTCACGTGGCCTTCCCACTCGGGCTCAAGCGGCGTCACGTTCACAATAATGCCGCAGCGCGCATAGGTCGACTTGCCCAGGCAGATCACCAGCACGTCGCGCGGGATACGGAAGTATTCCACGGTCCGCGCCAGGGCGAAGCTGTTGGGCGGGATCACGCACACGTCGGTCTTGCGGTCGACGAAGCCCTTGTCGGAGAAATCCTTGGGGTCCACCACGGCGGAATCGACGTTGGTGAAAATCTTGAACTCGTCGGCGACGCGCGCGTCGTAGCCGTAAGAGGACAACCCATAGGAAATCACGCCTTCGCGCTTCAAGTTCATGGTGAAGGGCTCGATCATGCCCTTCTCGACGGCCATCTTGCGGATCCAGGTATCGGGCAGCACAGACATCGGTGAGTTCCGTCAAAATTGGGACTTCGGCGCGGCGGGCGGCGCGGCGCCCCGCGCTTGTAGCCCAGCGGGAATGGGCCCTCAAGCTAGCGTGCTTTGGCCGGATCGGCCCCGCGCGACGGCGCCGCCGCCCGGCGTTGGCGGCTCTGCGCCTTGCGCTTGAGTAGGTTGGCCCGGAGCGCCTCGGCCAGTCGTATTTCGGCGGCCGTCGATTTGGGCTTGGCGACGGCCTTGGCGGCGGGGGTCGAATCTTTGCTCATGGCGGCAAGATAGTCTCTGGGACCCACCCAAGGCCAGCCGCCATAGAATCTCCGGCCGTGACTTCCCCGTTGATTCTTCCCGCCCAGCGATGCATGCCAGGATAAGGGGAAATTCGACACATGCCGCCACCCGCGTCCGACGCCAACGGCGAGACGGAAACCACCGTTTCCGGTCTGATCGACCGCGTGCCCACGGCCGCCGCCACGTCCGCGCGGACGTTCGATGGCGCGTCCGTCAAGGGCGACCTGGCGGGCGCGCTCGTGGCCGCCGTGGTGAGCGTATCTGAGTCCATTCCCTATGGGCTGCTCGTATTCGCGGCCCTGGGTGCGGGCTTCGGCGCCGAGGGCGTGATGGCCGGGCTTTACGCCTCGATCTTCGCCGCCTTCGTGGCCGCGGCCCTGGGCGGCTCGACCGTCATGATCAGCGGCCCGCGCGCCTCCACCGCCGTGCTCATGGCCGCCATCGTGGCGGCCCTGGCGCAAGCCCCCGACCTGGAAGCCCACGGCGGCGTGCCCATTGTGATTGCGCTAACGTTCCTGGTCGGCGTGATCGCCGGAGCGATTCAGATTCTGTTCGGCCTGGCCAAGCTGGGCCAGACCATCAAGTTCGCGCCTTACCCGGTCATCGCCGGGTTCATGAACGGCGTGGCGGTGCTGTTGCTGCTGGGCCAGATCAAGTTCCTGCTGGGCCTGCCCGAGCATTTCGCCTGGACCGACTGGCGCGCCCTGCCCGACCTGATCCAGCCGTGGACCGTGCTGATCGCCGCCGTGACCATCGGCACCATCATCGTCGGCCCGCGCATCACGCGCCATGTGCCCTCGCTGCTGGTGGGTCTCGCCGCCGGTATCGCAGCGTTCTATACCGTCGCGGCCTATCAAGGCCTGGACGTGCTGGGCCCGATCATCGGCGAAATCCCGCCGGCCAATTTCGCGCCCGATGCGCTCGTGCCGCTGTTCAGCGCGGCGTGGAACGATTGGATGACCGACCGGATGATCGAACTGGCGCCGTCCATCGTGGCACTCGCCGTCATCGCCTCCATCGACTCGCTCATGGGCGCGGCCGCGCTCGACACGCTCACCCAGCGCCGCCACGACAGCAACCGCGAGCTGATCGCGCAAGGCTTGGCCAACACCGTGTCGGGCGTCATGGGCGGACTGCCGGTGTCGGGCGCCGTGGCGCGCTCGGCGGCGAGCTTTCACGCCGGGGCCCGCACCAAGCTCTCGGGCATCGCCCATGCTGCGATGGTGCTGGCGACCACCGTGCTGGCAGGGCCCTGGGTGGGCACGGTGCCGCGCGTGGTGCTGGCCGGCGTGCTGACCGTCGTCGCCTTCGGCATGATGGACACCTGGAGCCGCGAACTCGTGAGTCGCCTGAGGTCCGCCGGCGGTTATCGCCGCGAGATCGCGGCCAATCTCGCCATCGTGCTATCGGTGGCGGCCGTGACGGTGCTCGCCAACCTGATCGCCGCCGTGGCCGTGGGCATCGCCATCGCCATGGTGCTGTTCGTCACGCAAATGAGCAAACCCATCGTGCGCCGCGTCACCGACGCGCGCTCGCGCCGCTCGCTGAAGGTGCGCGAGCGCAGCGACGCCGAACTGATCGCCACCCACGGCGCCGAGGTGGCGATCATCGAGTTGGACGGTCCATTGTTCTTCGGCACCGCCGACGCGCTGATGTCCGAGGTTGAAACCCACGGCGCGACGGCGCGCATTGTCCTGCTGGATTGCCGCCGCGTCTCGGAGATGGACGCCACCGGCGTGCGCCTGCTGGCGGCCATGGCACGCAACCTGACGGGACGCGGCGTAAAACTTGCGCTGGCCCATGTCACGCCCGAGAGCGATCACGGCCGCTTCATCGCCGCCATCGGCGGGCGGAAAATTCTCGACAGCGCCTTGTGCTTCGCCGACACCGACGCCGCACTGGAATGGGCCGAGGATCGCCTGGTCGAGACCTACGCCCTCCACTGCGACTTGGGCCGCGAGCTGGCGCTGCACGACCTCTGCCTCGCCAAGGGCCTGACGCCCGAGGACATGGCGGTGATCGCGCGCTACGTTAGCCGTCGCATCTTCGCCGCCGGGCAGTGGCTGTTCCGCGAGGGCGACGCGGGCGACGCGCTGTACATGCTGGCCCAGGGCACCGTGACCATCAGCCTGACCCATGCCGCGCCCTCGGGCAACGGCGCCGGGGCTATCCGGCTCGCCACCATGATTCCCGGCGTGATGTTCGGCGAGATGTCGCTGCTGGAGGGCCAGCCGCGCTCGGCCGACGCCGTGGCCACCACCGACATCGTCGTCTATGAAATGGACAAGGCCGACTTCGCGCGCGTCATGACCGAGCACCCCGATTTGGCCGCGCGGCTCAGCGCCAACATGGCCCGCGAGATCGCCGCGCGCCTGCGGGTGACCAGCGACCAGTTGCGCGCGATCAGTTGATTTTGCGCCGCCTGGCCCGGGATTTCCCGCGGGTTTGCCTGGGTCCCAGCGCCTTGCCTGGGGTGGGGCCTTATGGCATGTTCCCGCGCCTTCCAACCCGGCCCCAAGGCATTTGACTCCTGGGTTTTTTGATCGCCGGTCCGCTGCCGTAGCTCAGTGGTAGAGCACCCCCTTGGTAAGGGGGAGGTCGAGTGTTCAATCCACTCCGGCAGCACCATTTTTCCTTAGCGAACGCAGCGAGCTTAGGAAAAATGAGTGCCACGGAGGCCGCGCAGCGGCCGAGTGGGCACCATTTTGTCCAGCACAGACTCACACTTACGGATAGGTTGGATATAACGCCCCGACCGGGGGCCAGAAATATATCCAGAAGGGCCTACTTCCCCTTCTTGGGCGCGGCAAACGCCTTTGGGTAAGCGTAGTAAAGACGCGCAAAGTCACTGCCGCCGATCACGCAGTAGTAAATTTTGTCGCCCGACATGGCGCGGGCCAGCGCGCATACGCGCATCTGCTCGTAGATGCTTTCTTTCACTTCGCGCGGATAGACGACCATGAATATTTGCGCAGGACCGCCGAACAACCGGTTCACCTGATCGCCGTGCTTGCCCATCTTCTTGGGCACCAACGGGCCGCTCGTAGCTTTGCCCTTGAACGCGAAGGCCGCGTGGATACGACGGCCCTTATATTTCATCTTCCCGGTGAACAGGTCGTTCGTTTCCCCGCCCCAGTCTTTGAAGGTGCCCTCTTGCCTCAACACTTTCTGAAAACCCTCCTTGATGGTCTGCTCGGGCAACCGATCAAAGTTCGTGGCGGGCGGGTCGCCAACTCTTCGAACAGCCGCGAACGAGTCTATGTCGTCCACGGTCAACAGCCGGGGGGCCTGATTTTTCTGTACGGCGATCTTCACCACCACAGCGCCCCCACCGCCGACATGAGGCCGTTGCTTCGTAGGTATCTTGGCCAGCTTGGCGGGGTTTTTCACAAGGGCGATGATTTTGTTCTTTTCATTGGCGAAGAATTCATCTTTGCGATATGCGGTGCGCTTGCCTTTGGGCGTGTCCACACGCTTGGACTCTCGAATAACGATGCCCCGAGCCACCAGCTTTTGGCTTTCCTGCAGAACGCGAATTTCGGACAGCCCAGTGGTCGCCGCTAGTTCCGCAACGTTCTTGACCTTCTGCTTTCCGGCATAGATGGCTTTAAAGACGGCGAGGCGATCTTTGGACTTGCCGATCGTTCTTACAGCCGTGTCTATGTTCTCGCCGGGATTGGCCCGAACGTCAGCGACCTTATGCGTCATGCGCGCTTAGGTGCCTTATAGCCCTTGAGCAGATCGTTGGTGGAACCAGTGGAAATGCCCAGGCGCTTGCCGATCGCGGCTTGTTGAACGCCGCCCTTGGTCATCTCGATGGCGACAAGCTGCATCAACAACGTCATAATCTTGTCGAGTTTTTCCTCAACAGTTTTTGCTTTCTTCGCGCGCTTCATTGAGCCTTGTATCCCTTCAACTGTTTCAGGATTTTGGTGATGCGGTTGAGGTCGCCGCCCATGAGCGCGCGAATTTTTGCACCAGGCACACCCCGCAAGCCCAAGGTCACGATAGTGTTTTGCTCCACCGCTTTGATCAGGCCCTTCAAAAGCTGTTCGATGGCATCTTCCTTTTCTGCGCGCTTCGCCAAGACCCCTCCAGGCTAAATTAGCCATTGTGAATAGAAGGATAGTATAGCGAGAAGCCCCTGGAAATTCGCTGGAAAAGTGTGTGGCGCTAATCTACTTCAACCATACAGCCATCATACTCACGCATCACCATCGCATGCCGGATGTGGTGTCCAGCATACCAAAAGGGCAATCGCCGCGGCCAGCACGAGATCGTCGTGCGTGCCGACGCGGGCCGCGAACGTCCTGTTGCCGATGGCCTGGAGTCGATGCAAAAATTCTTTGGCGCGACCTTCAGCGCCGCGATCGCGCGCCAGTCGTCAGTTAAATTCGCGGCTTGCGTTTTATACAAATAATACGTATTATACAAATAACCATCCACCTTACCTCGAATGAGGCCGCCATGTCCCGCACGTCGTCGCTGGAATTCCAGCGCAATTTCGGAGAGTTCCAGCACCAGGCCCGGCGCGAGCCGGTCGAGATCACCCGCCACGGCCGGCGCGAACTGGTGCTGATGTCGGCCGAGCATTACGACTGGCTGACGGCGGCGGCACGGCGCGTCGGGCGCACCGTCGACGCGCCCGCCGTTGTGCTGGACGCGCTGCGGCGCGCCGAGATGGACCCAGCGCACGCCGGTCTGGACGACTTGCTCAAGTAGTCGCTCCATCAGCTACTCAAATTCAAATAGAGTAGAGCGCAACCGTGCCGCTGCCCGAGCCGGAACCGGGACTGGTCATCCGCTACGATTATTTGTGGAGCGACCAAGCCGCGACGGGGCAAGACCACGGCAAGGACCGCCCCGCATGCCTGGTGGCCGCGAGCGAGCCCGGCGCGTCGCCCCGCTTCGTGCTGATCCTGCCCATCACGCACACGCCGCCCAAGGGCGCCACCGTCGGCATCGAGATTCCGCGCAAGGTCCGACTGGCCCTCGGCCTCGACGACGCACCCAGTTGGGTGATCGTGTCCGAGTACAATGTCGATGAATGGCCGAACGGCGGCCTGTCGCCGCTACCGGGCGCGCCGGGCTCGTTCAGCTACGGATTCATCCCGCCCGGATTGTTCGCGCGCATCAAGCAGACTTTCCTGGACCTGAGCGCCGCCGGCAAGGGCCGGCCCGTGCGGCGATAGACCGGTTGACCGTCGTCAAGGCGTGCAAGCGCGGCGATAATTACCGTGCCGCAAATCTCTTCAGGGAGGCCTCGATGAACTGGCGCGCGATTTCGCTCGTGACGGCCGTCATGGCCCTGCCGACGGCAGCGGACGCCACCAGCAACGTCTCGGCCAAGTATGACGGCACTTATGCGGGCGTTATGTCGCCGGTGGCTGCTCTGAGCCTGGGCACCTGCGCCATTGTGACGGTCGAGACGCTGACGATCGCGGGCGGGTTTTTGCGCGAGGCCAAAACGGGCGGCGTGGTCGCGCTGTCGGGCTTCGTCACCGAGGAAGGGTTCGTCGCCGGCAAGGCGCGCTTCGGCGGCGCGTCGGCCGTCACCTTCGAGGGTCGCATCGAGGGCACCAGCTTGAGCGGCGGCATCATCGAAGACGCTATCCGCTGCGCCTGGACCGTCAATCTGACGCGGCGTTAGAGGTTAGGTATAATCCGCGTAGGATTTCTCTTCGATCAAGGCCGAGCCGACGCGGTCGTTGATGGCCCGCTTCAGGGCCGCGCGCTTGTCGTTGGTGACGTACACCGCGCGGGCGAGTTCGACGAATGTGGGCCCGAAGTCCTTGGCGCGCTCGCAGTCGCGAATTTTATCCTCGATCTCCCACAAGGCTCCGTTGACGACCACCAGGCCGGCGCGTTCTTTCTTGATCAGCGCCGGTTTGATCTTGAGGCGGCTGAGCACCTGGCTCAGCAGGCGCAATTCCGTCGCGACGTTGCGCCGCTTGGCGGCGTCGGCGATGTGACGGCGCTTGATTTCCAGAATGGTGATCTTGTCCACCAACTCTCCCACGGAAATGGGCACCAGAGGCGTGGTGGAGGTTTTCGGCGCAGCGCGGGTTTTGGATTTCTTCTTGGCGGGCATGGATCATTGAACGGTTGGGACGGGGCCGCACCCATAGCAGCACCCGTGGGCGGCATCCAGCCCGGATCAAACTAGCAGTCTGCTGAAAAACCCTCCGGATCGCCAGTGTGTATCGTGAGCTTGGAGATTGTGTCCGTTCGGCTGGGCTTTTGGGAGGTTGAGGGGGTGGCAATATCGCTTGCTTCCCTCATCACCAGGTACCCGGCACCT
>JANRJL010000094.1:0-69118 GCA_033763995.1 Rhodospirillaceae bacterium
TGCACCTGAAACACGTGCTTGGATATGTCGATCCCAAATGTGATACCCTGATCCATGGACGGCCTCCTTCAAGTGGTTCAGCAACAACGACCACTTTGGCACAACGTGATGCCGCGCGGGGGCCGTCCACCCCATCAGAGTGAAAACTCTGGCCTCGCCGCGCCGCATGTCGCTCACAGCAACTTCACCTGCGCCTTGTCCGCCCCGCGCCGCGCTTTCTTCGCCTTCACTTTCGCCTTGTCGGGTTTCAGCCCGCGCTTGAGCGGAACCGCTCGGCGGCGCGCGGCGCGGGCCACCTCGCGTTGGAATCGCTCGGAGCCCAGGGCCCAGCCGCCGTTGAGCGCGCGGCGAATTTCCGTCAGGGCGTCCTTCGCCAACGCCTCGCGAAACAACTCGCGGTAGGCCGCGGCGCGGTCCGACGCCGTGCGGCCCAAGGCGCGGTAGAGTTCGTGGGGCGTCACCAAAACATCGGCCTTGCCATGAGCATTGGCCGCGTGGCTCGACCACGGGTAGCCGCGCGGGGCCCGCGTCATGCGGGCGCGCACCGGGTTCAACTCGATATAGCGCATGAGGCGGAACAGGTAAGTCTCGTCCTCCACCACGTTGGCGCGGTAACGGCCTTCCCACAGCGAGCCCGTGCGGCGGTAGGCCATGTTGACGCGCCGCACGTAAAGCCGGCCCAGGGTCTGCATGACGGCGGGGATGCTCTCGGGCGTTTCCGGCGTGGCGAGCAGGTGGACGTGGTTGGTCATCAGCACGTAGGCGTGCACCGCGAGGCCGTGCGCGGCGGCGATCTCGGCCAGCCAGTCCTTGTAGGCGCGGTAATCTTCGGTGTCGAAGAACACGGCCTGGCGATTGTTGCCGCGCTGGATGATGTGCTGGGGCACGCCGGGGGCGAACCATCGGCCGATGCGGGCCATGAGGGCTTCTCCTGCTGCTGCGGACCGGCCGAGCCTAGTCCGCCGCGACCGAGAAGGACAGGGTTTTTACTCTGACCCCAAATGGGAGATCACGACCTTGCCGATGTGCTCGGCCCCGTCGAGGTACTTGTATGCGTCGGACATGTCGGCGAAGGCGAACACCTTGTCGACCACGGGCTTGATCTTGGTGGCCGCCACGCAGGCCAGCATGTCCTTGAGCATCTTGACGCTGCCGACCGTGATGCCGAACAGGTGCAGGTTCTTGGCGACCAGGGCGAAAATCTGCGGTTGGCCCGATTCCAAACCGCCGATGAGGCCGATGCGGCCGTTGAAGGCGGCGGCATTGAGCGATTTCGTCAGCGTGCCCGTGCCCACGGTTTCCACCACGATGTCGGCGCCCGCGCCGCCGGTGGCTTCCAGCACGGCTTTGTCCCAGTCGGGATTGGTTTTGTAGTTGATGCCAACGTCCGCGCCCAAGGCCTTCACGCGCGCGAGTTTGTCGTCCGACGAGGAGGTGACGATGACCTTGGCGCCGCCGGCTTTCGCCAGTTGCAAGCCCCAGATCGACACGCCGCCGGTGCCCAGCACCAGCACAGTGTCTCCGGCTTTCATCTTGCCCAACGGGTAGAGGTTGTTCCACGCGGTGACGCCCGCCGAGGCGAGCGTGGCGGCTTCTTCCCACGACAAATGATCGGGCACCTTGGCGAGCGACGCGGCGGGAGCCAGCAAACGCTCCGCGCCCCAGCCGTCGATGGTGTTGCCGTAGTCCGCGCTGAACAGGCCCGGCACCCAAGGCCCGTCGACCCACTGCGCGAACATGTTGGCGACCACGCGGTCGCCCACTTTCACGTTGGTCACACCCGCGCCCACGGCGATCACTTCGCCCGCGCCGTCGCTGAGCGGGATGCGCGTGTCGGGGCGCACGGTGGCGCCGTATTTTTTCGCGGCGATCATCAGGTCGCGGTGGTTGAGCGCGCTGGCGTGCACCTTGATGACGGCATGGCCGGCCAAGGTCTCGGGGTCTTTGGCCTCGCCCAGCCGCAGCGAGCCGATGCCGTCTTGTTTGCCGATCTGCCAAGCCTTCATGGTGCGTTCCTCGCTGATGAAGGCCGCATGGCCGCATAGGGGAATGCAAGAGTCAAGCAGGAGGCGCTGGCCATCGGCCGCGGGCTACTGGTAAGGGCCCCAATTGATCGGCTTGCGCGTGAACGTGCTGTCGAGCATCGGCATCCACTTGCCGTCTTTCCCCAGAATTTCAGATTTCCACTTAAAACTGTCGGCGTCGATGGGCGTGACCTCGCCGCGCACTTTCATTTCGCCCTCTTTGCCGATGTAACGCTCGTCGTCGAAGATGACCGTGGTGCCGTCGGTCTTCATGGAGCCGGTGGAGTAGCCGCCGTCATTGGCCCAATAAATGTAGCGCACGGCCTTGGCGTCGTGATCCCAATAATAGGTCGTTTCGCCGCCGTAGGGCGGGTTGGAGCCCTTCAGTTCGAAGCGGTCGCGCAGGTAGCGCCCGCGCATGAACCAGCGCACGCAGTGCGAGGCAATCTGCTTGCCGTCGGGCATGGGGCCTTCCCAACAGGCATCGGCCATGAAGGCCAAAGGCTTGAGTTCATCGGGAATGACGACGGGAATTTTGGACGGATCGGCCGGCAAAGTTTGCGCCGCGGCGCCGAAGGTCCAAGCCAAGCTCAATGCCAACGCCGTCCGTGTGATGAGTTTCATATCGTCCCCCAAGATCAAAAAAGGTAGAGTTGAACGATCATTCAACTCTACCTGTGTCCTGTCAAGGGCCATCAGCCGTGCGTGATCACGATCTTGCCGATGAACTCGCTGGCTTGCATGTACTCATAGGCCTTGTTGGCCTCGGCGAAGGGAAAGGTCTTGTCGATCACGGGCCGGGTGCCGGTGGCGTCCAGCGCGCGCAGCAGGTCGGCGAACATGCGCCGGCTGCCGGACGTAATGCCCTTGATCGTCAGGTTCTTCGAGATCATCGGCAGCGTATTGGGCGCCGCCTCGCTGCGCCCGCCCAGCCCGCCGATGAAGCCGATGCGGCCGTTGGGCGCGCAAGCCATCATGGATTTGCTCAAGGTCGCCATGCCGCCGGTCTCCACCACGATATCCGCGCCGCGTCCGCCGGTGGCGGTGAGAATCTCTTTCTCCCAGTCGGGATTGGTCTTGTAATTGACGGTGATGTCGGCCCCCAGGTCGCGGCAGCGCGCCAGTTTGTCGTCCGACGACGACGTGATGGCGGCCCGCGCGCCGTTCATCTTGGCGATCTGCAGCGCGAAGATCGACACGCCGCCGGTGCCCAGCGCCAGCACCGTGTCGCCGGACTTGATCTTGGCGAAGGGCTGCATGGCCGACCAGGCGGTGACGGCCGCCACGGGCAGGGCGGCCGCGTCGGCGTAGCTCATGGACTTGGGGATGGTCAGCAGACAGTGCGCGGGCACCAGCACCTTTTCGCCCAACATCCCGTCGATGGAATTGCCCAGGTCGGCGCCGAAATAACTGGGGTCGAAGTCGCCGTCGACCCAGCCGGTGAAGTGCGTGCCCACGACGCGCTCGCCGACCTTCACGGTCGTCACGCCGTCACCCACGGCGATCACGTCGCCCGCGCCGTCGGAAAGGGGAATGCGCGAGGGCGGTTTCGCGCCCAGATATCGGCCTTCGGTGATGGAAAGGTCGCGGCGGTTGAGTGACGACGCCTTCACTTGGATCAGCGCTTGTCCAGGGCCGGGCTTCGGGTCGGGGCGCTCGGCCAGCCGCAGCGAGGCGATGCCCTTTTGCTCGCCCAGTTCCCACACCTTGACCATGGCCGTGACTCCAACAGTGTCATGCCCCGATCCATTCGGGGCACCCATCGCCCAGCGACACGCGCCATCATGGATGGCCCGGATCAGCCGGGCAATGACAAGTTCAAAGCGGGACTTCGTTGCTCAGCGCCCGATGACGATCTTGCCCAGGTGGGTTTGGCCCTTCATGTGGGTGTAGGCCGCGCCCGCCTCGTTGAACCCGAACGCCTTGTCGATGACGGGCTTCTGGTTGCTGTTGACCATGGCTTCCACCAGGCCTTCCTGCATCTTGCGGCTGCCCACGGTGATGCCGCGCAGGTTCAGGTTCTTGCCCACCAGCGGCATGGTGTTGATCGGGGCCTTGGCCTGTTCGAAGCCGCCGATGAGCCCGATGCGGCCGTTGAAGGCCGCCGCCGCGAAAGACTTGTCGAGATTGCCGGGCCCGGCGGTTTCCACCACGACGTTGGCGCCCTTGCCGCCGGTGGCCTCCATCACCGCCTTGGGCCAATCGGCGTTGGTCTTGTAGTTGATGCCGATATCTGCGCCGAGCGTTTTGGCGCGAGCGAGCTTCACATCGCTCGATGAGATGATCACCGACTTGGCCCCGATGGCTTTGGCGATCTGTACCCCGAAGATGGACACGCCGCCCGTGCCGATCAGCAGCACGGTATCGCCCGCGTGCGCCTGGCCCGCTTCGACGATGGCGTTCCAGGCCGTGACACCCGCGCAAGGTAGGCAGGCGCCTTCCTCATACGTCCACGAGCTTGGCAATTTGACCAAGGCATCGGCCGGGAACACGCCCATCTCGGCCAAGGTGCCGTCGCTGCCGCCGCCCAAATCGCTGCCGAAATTCTGCGGGCCCCAGGGGCCGTCGATCCAGCGCGAGAAAAAGCTGATGGCGACACGGTCGCCGGCCTTCACGCGGCTGACGCCGTCGCCCACGGCGACCACTTCGCCGGCGCCGTCACTGAGCGGAATCAGCGTTTCGGGCTTGGCCGGACCGTACCAACCATGAAGCACCATGACGTCGCGGTAGTTGAGCGAATTGGCCTTCAGTTTGACCACGGCCTGACCGGGCCCAGCCTTGGGCTCGGGCCGGTCGACCATGCGCAAGCTCTCGATGCCTTTTTGCGCGCCGACTTCATAGACTTTCATGGTGTATCCCCCAGTGTTCTGATGGGCCGGTTCTAGCCCAAGGCGCGAGGAAGGGGCAGGGGGCGCGATCGCGTGCCCGCATGACGGCCAAATGCCTTGACCCCACACCCCGCAGGTCGTCGAATACGCCTCTGCGGGAGATTAGCCATGCGTGCGTTCGCCGTATTCATTTTCGTGTCTTGGGCGCCTTTGATTGCGGCCGGTGCATCCGAGATCAAGAATTGTGCAGCCATCGCGGCGAGCGATTTCTCTCGGGTGGCGGATGCGCCCACGCATGTGACCGGCGCGCGCGAGGTGCCTGCCGCAGCGCCGTCTCCGGCGTACTGCAAAGTCGAGGGCTATATCGCCGGCCGGATCGGTCTCGAACTGCGCCTGCCGCGGAGCGCGTGGAACGGCAAGATGATGTTTCAAGGCTGCGGCGGCTATTGCGGCTCGCTGATCCAGATGGAGCAATGCATGGACGCGCTGGCCCGCGGCTATGCCTGTGTCCATACGGACCTGGGGCATGTGAGCACGGCCAGCGACGCCAAGTGGGCCTACAACAATCCGCAGGCCGAGATCGATTTCTACTACCGCGCGACCCATGCCGCCGCCCAAGGGGGCAAGGCGATCATCGCGCAGGCTTACGACACGCCAGCGACGCGGCACTACTACCAGGGCTGTTCCACCGGCGGGCGCCAGGGCTTGATTTCGGCGCAACGCTTCCCGGAGGATTTCGACGGCATCATCGTCGGCGCGCCGGCGGGGGTGTCGGCGGGCGGAGGCCTGCACCTCATTTGGAGCGCACTGGCGAACCTCGATGCCGAGGGCCGTTCCATCATGAGCGACAAAAAAGTGCCGATGCTGGCCTCCGCCGTCATGCAGAAATGCGACGCCATGGATGGGCTCGCCGATGGCCTGATCGACGACCCGCGCCGCTGCGATTTCGATCCGGCGGAATTGGCCTGCAAGACTGGCCAAGACCCAGCGCAGTGTTTGAGCGATGCGGAAGTCAGCGTGGTACGCAAGATTTACGCCGGCGCCACGACCACGTCCGGTCGGCGCCTCTACACCGCGACGCCCATGCTGGGTTCGGAGCCCACCTGGGTGCCGGTGTTCATTGGCGCCAATGGCCAGAAGCCGGGTTACTATTATTTCGGCGGCGACTTCTTTCGCTATCTCGCGTTTGCCGAGGATCCGGGGCCACGATGGAAGCCGGAGGATTTTGACTTTGAGCGCGACCCGCCGCGCATGGGTTACAACCGCCATCTCAACAACGCCGCCGATCCCGATCTGCGGGCCTTCAAGGCGCGCGGAGGCAAGCTGATCGCCTATCAGGGTTGGCGCGACTATTCCGTGCCGCCGCTGGCCATCGTCGACTATTACGAGCTGGTCGAGCGCGTCATGGGCGGTCGTGACGCCACGCAAGAGTTTTTCCGCCTGTTCATGCTGCCCGGCGTCGATCATTGCGCCGGCGGTCCGGGCCCCGCGCGCATGGATTTGATGGCGGCACTTGAAGCCTGGGTGGAACGGGACCGCGCGCCGGGCGAAATCATCGCCGCGCGTATCAAGAACGATCCGGGCATTCTCGGGAACGTTTACTTTCCGCTCAAGGCCGACGAGATCGAAGTGACGCGACCAGTCTATCCTTACCCCGAGGTCGCGCGCTATGTCGGTCAGGGCGACCCCAACCGCGCTGAAAACTTCCGTCGCACCTCGCCCAAGTAGGCGACGCGCGTCGCTGACCGGCCGTGTTAACAAAAGTGAATCAGGCGAGATAGTTTTTACCTGCAACCAGTTTCCTCGACCGCGCGTTTTTGGGCTGCTCGTGGAAACTGCGGTGGGGACCGCCATGCATCACTTCAAGTACTTCGGCTATGTGGCCATTATCTTTGCCGTGTTGCTGGATCTTTATGCCGGCAATCCGGACGGCGATGCGACATTGCGGGTCGCCATCGACTGGATCGCGTTGTTTTTTGCAGTGGCGGGTTTAGGTGGCCTCGCGGTGGGACCGGTGAGTTCTTTGCGCCGATAAGTCGGGCGCTCAACCTCTTTATTAGAGTTTGATTCCACGCACCGTGCCGCGGTGCGCGAGTTGCGCAATTTTCTCAGGTAATATCTTTACTTATCAATAAGTTATATGAATTCCACCAGGTGGCGTTTTTGGCCCCATTGGTAGGCCGATTCTCGACCCGGTAAATCTTTATACGGCCTTTATACGCCCAGGCCGATTTCCGCATCGTGCCTTTACGGCCCTTCGCCCCACTCTGCTCACCGATAAAGCGCGGGGTCGGGTTCGGATTGCAGCCCTCCTACAGCCGGACCCGGCCCCGCAAAACCCCAGGTGAACGGAGAGCCAGAATGAGCGCTTTTCATGACGAGTTGACCAGCCTGCTGCCGGACCTGAATCGGTTCGCGCGCTCGCTGACCCGCAACGAGGACGACGCGCATGACTTGGTCCAGGACTGTGTCGAGCGCGCGCTCAACAAGCGGGCCTTGTTCCAGGACGGCACCAGCTTGAAGTCTTGGTTGTTCACTCTGATGCGGAATCTGTTCATCAGCAGCAAGCGGCGCGAGGCGGTGGACCGCAAGTACGTCGCCCTCAGTCAGCCCGAGGCTTGGAACGTGGAGATGCCGCGCCAGACCGACCGGGTGTTCCTGAAGGAAACGCTGCGCGCCATGAAGTCGCTCTCGGCGGGCGAACGCCAAGCCATCGTCGTGCTCGGCATTCACGACGCGCCCCAGCAAGCCGTCGCGCGAATCTGCGGCGAGCCGGTGGGCACCTTGAAGTCGCGCCTGTCGCGCGGCCGCGCCCACCTTCGGGCCCAAATGGGTCTCGACCAAATGGCGTTCGCCTAAGAATTCGGAATTTTTCGGAATCCACTGGTCTGGCGTCTCCCATCCCCCCAACAGCCGCCAGTGGTAACTTAGCCCCGTCGCAGAAATGCGGCGGGGCTTTTTCTTTTCCCTTTATTTTAGACGAGCGGAAACACACGCATGACCAGCATCGACACTCCCGGCAGGGCGGCCAGGACCGATGCGGCGATCATCAGCCGTTCGCGCGGGAGGGGAACGGCCAGGCGGGTCGCGGTCCAGAACGCGCCCAGCGCCGCGCCGACGAAAAAAAGCTGTCCCAGCTCAACGCCGACATTGAAACCGAAGAGGCCGGGCAGAAGGTTGGCCCCGGACAGACCGTAGTCGGACAGCGACGAGGCGAAGCCCAAGCCGTGCAACAGGCCGCAGGCCACCACGATGGTCGCGCGCAAGGCGAATGATCGGCGCGTGCCGCCCAGCAAATTGTCGAGCGCGAGCGCGACGATGCTGGCGGCGATCAGCGGTTCCACGATGCCAGGGGATACGGAAACGAGATCAAGCGTGGCCAACGTCAAGGTGATGGAATGGGCGATGGTGAACCCCGTCAGGATCACGATCCATTGCCGCAGGCTCATGGCCGCCGCCAGAATGGTCAGCAGGAAGAGCAAGTGGTCAAAGCCCAACAGGATGTGCTCCACACCGATGCTGATAAACTCCGTGAACACGGCCAAGCCGCCGCGGAAGAAGGTGTGCGTGGGCCGGCCAGGGGTCAACACGGCGAGTTCTTCCGCTTTCCCGCTAGTTGCCGTCAGTGCGAGGCGCTGATCCGCCGCCGCCGTGCCGAACAGGTCCGTCCATACCTCGACCTTGCGCGGCGCCTCGGCGAAGCGCTGCGCGATCAGCGCCACCACGGTGGCGGTGGGGGCTTGTTGGTCATCGCCGGTGAGCGCCGAGACGATCATCGTCAACGCTTCCACCGGTGCGGCACCGTCGGCGGTGACACGCACGCGGCCGTCGATCTGGGTTCGCAGGGTCGTTGCGTGGCGGCCCAACTCGGTCGCGTCGATCAGCCCGTCGGTATTGTCGTCGAAGCCGCTAAGCGACGTCACGGGTACGCTGAGAACGACGTAGATATTCCGCTCCTTGACCGACACCGTGCCCTTGTTGGCGGGCATCAGGTGGGCCGCGGCCGGGGCGGTGAAGCCCACGGCCGCCGCCAGGACGGCCGCCGCGAGTTTCAATGCGGGCGTCAATTGATGGTCCCTTTCAGGCAGCGCGGTTGGTACGGGTACGTGTCGGTGGTGTAGTAGTGATAGATGCCGTTAGGGAACTCCGGCGTGACGCCGAAACGGCCGTTGCAGTCGTCCAGATCGCCCGATCCGGCGACGTAGTTCCAATCGGACTGGAACGCGCCCAGCGGCACCAGCGCGGTGGACGGCCGGCCCGAATCCGCCACCGTATCCACGGCGAAGCTGCCGCGAATGACCTTGAGCGCGCTGGTGGCGTCGGTGGCGACGGTATAGCCGTAGCGCCCATAAATGGGGTAACCGTCGGCGGCGAATCCGAGCAACACCATTTTCATGTTGGTCGGCGAGGCGCCGGCGTTGGTCAGCAGTCCTTCCGGCACGCCGTGGTAATGATACTCGCCCGTGGGCTGGACGTGGGCCTGGTTGACGTCCACGCCGAAATTGAAGGTGGTTTGGCCCAGGGCCTCGATGCGCCAGATATCGCTGCTCATGGCGAGGTTGCAATTGGCCGTCGACGTGATGTTCGATGGGCAGGCGCCGGCGGTCGTCGGCTCGAATTTCACGCCGTTGAGCGCGTAGCCGATGATGTTTTGCGACTGATTCGACGAGGCCGTGACCGGCGTCAGCTTCGCGCTGAACGTCGTGCCACTCCGCGCGGCGATGGCATGCGGGTTGCCCGCATTCGGGAACGTTCCAACCGTGTGATTGGGCAGCGCGTTGGAGGTCATGGTTCGTGTCGTGCTCGAACACGTCCATGACGACGAACTCGTCAAGCCGATCGACGCGATCGTGTAGGTTTGATTGAAGGGGCAGGCGACGCCCGCTGTCGACGACGTCCCTGTCACGGCCGTCGTGGTCCTCGCGCTGACGAATGCGCCAACATTGGCGATATCGCCGCTGGCCGTGTCGGCGACGACAAACGTATTCAGGCTGCCGTTGGCGTCGATGTTCAATCGCCATACGGTCGTATTGGTCGTGGCGATGGAGCCCGTCAGCCCCTTGGCGGAATTGCCCTGAGCAAGATCCGAGGCGCTGAGTTCGACCGCCTGATTGCCGCCAAGTGTGATGCGCGCCGAACCGCTGAGCGCATTTCCGCTCACGTCGGTTGCCGTGATGGTGATCGCGTTGCTTGTGCTCGTCGGATTGGCGATTCGCAGCCGCGCCGCCCAAGAGGCGCCGCCGGGCACCGGAAAGAGATGCACAAGATAGTCGCCGTTGCTTTCGGGAGCGGCCGCAATCGACGTCTCGGTGAGGCCGCCGTTGGTGCTGGCGACGAAATTCTGAACGGTGACGTCCGATGTCGAGGTGACATCGAGGTGCCAGTATCCCGTTCCATTGCCCAACCGGCCGGTGATGGCGGTCGTGCCCGCCACGCCTTGTTCGAGCTGACCGCTCGACAAGACTCGCGTTGCGCCCGCCGACAGCGTGATGGTGAGCCCGCCTCCGGGTGCGGCGACGCCCAAATCATCCTTGCCGCCGACGCTGACGGTGGTGGTCGCGTTGCCGCGGTTATAGAGCCCGAGGTATCCGATTCGCCCGGAGGTATCGTCGGGTTGAAAGAATGAAATGGTTGCGGCAGAGGCGCTGCCGCCCATCAGTCCACCGAAAGTGGCTAAAAGAGGCAGAATAGGGGCGTTTCGCGACGTCGGCATGGGCGTTCTCCTGTGGTGTCGAGAACGCCAAACTACGGCCCGGCGCCGCCAGAATTTGTATCAATTTGTACGCCTTTGTCGGCGTAAGCGATTACATCCCCTTCAGGATGGCGTTGGGCAGGATGGCATCGTCCCAATCGGGCCGATTGACCGCGCCGGTGCGCACGATCACCAGTTTCTTCGACGGCACCATATAGACGCGATGCCCGCCACCGCCATCGAAGAACACCACGTCGTCGGCCAAGTAGGGCGCGGAATGGGTGACTCCTACGGGCGTGTTGCGATTGTAGAAGCGTTTGCCCGCCGCGGGCGCGCCGAGCCAGACCTGAAAACCATAGTTCGGATTATGCCGGGAGGGCGTCGTCATGGCCTTGAGCCACTCGGCCGAGGCGACCTCGCGGCCCTCGAAGCGCCCGCCGTTGGCCAACATGACGCCGACGCGCAGCCAATCGCGCGGCCGGGCCATGAAGTACGAAAACGCCCTGGCCGTTCCGCCGGGCCGGTCGAGCCACAGATGCGCGTCTTTCGCGCCCATGGGTTTCCACAGCTTCTCGGAAACGTAGTCGGCATAACGCTTGCCCGTGGCGCGTTCCAACAGGGTCAGCAGGATCTGCGTATTGGCGCTGTTGTAGTTGAACTCACCGCCCGGCACCCGGTCGATCGGGTAGTTGAGCACGTAAGATGCGATATCGGGTCCCAGGAAGGTGCGCAGGCCCGTGGCCCAGGGGCTTTGACTGAATGCGTAATTGAAACGCTCGTGCCGCACGCCGCTGGACATGGTCAGGAGCTGGCGAATGGTGAGCGTTTCTTTCGCCGTGCCGCGCCATTCACCGATGTAGTTGGCCGCGGCATCGTCGACGGAGGCAATGCGGCCGTCGGTCACGGCCTGGCCCACGGCCAACGCCAGCATCGACTTCGCCATGGAGTAAGTTTCCGACACGTCGTCGGGGCTGCGGCCGTTCCAGTACTTCTCGACCTCCACCGCGCCGTCGCGCCACACGATCAGCGATAACGATTTTGTTTTTTCCGCGTAGTCGACGGCAGCGGTAATAGCTTCTGGGGCTATCGTGCGTTCGGACTCGGGGCGCGTGGGCAATTCAACGGTGAAACTCCCCGCCACGGTTTCCTTCACGTCGGTCCACGCCGGCAAGGTGGCCGGGGTTTGGTCTTGGATTGACAACCAGCGCGTCCAAAAACGTGTCTCACCGGAGATGCGGTCCCGCATCGACCGTTGGCGAGGCTCTTGCGGCGGCAATTGCCGTGGCGTGGCTTTGGGCCCACCCACGCCGAGGCCGCGCAGGATCATGTTGGGCAGCGCGGAATTGTCCCACTCCGGCTGGTTGGGCGGCGGGCGCAGGCCGGTGCGCACGATCACCAAATCCTGCGACGGCACCATGTAGACGATTTGCCCGTTCATGCCGTCGAACAGGAACAGGTCGTCGGCGAGATAGGGCTCGGAATGGAACGCGCCGGGCCGGGGCGCGGCATTGTTCGGCGAGTTGGGGCGGTGAAACAGCCGGCGCTGGGTGTAAGGCTGACCCAGCCAGGTCATGAGCCCGAAATGCGGATTGTTGCGCGACGGTTTGCGCATCTCGGTGACCCACCATGACGGCAGAACCTCGCGGCCCGCGACCGCGCCGTAATTCAGCACCATGACGCCGATGCGCAGCCAGGTTTCCGGCGGCAGCATCAGGCAACAGCCGCCGTGAGGCATGCCGCCCTCGCGATTGACCCAGATCTTGCCGCCGGCGGCCCCGATGGGCTTCAAGATCGCGTCGCCCAGGTATTCCGCGTAGCGCTTTTTGGTGGCGCCCTCGATGATGTGCGGCATCACGTCGGCGGTGATGTCGCTGTAGTCGTAGGCGCTGCCCGGCGGAAACTCGAGCGGCACGTTCTCCACCAACAGCCTGTCCCACTCCGGGTCGATGTACCGGCGCGACGCCAAACTGTAGGGCCCGCCGCCGCGAAACCACATCAGACCGCTCGACATCTGCAGCACATTGCGAATGGTGATCTTTTCCTTCGGCGTGCCGCGCCATGCCACAATGTATTTGGCGGTCGGGTCGTCGAGCGAGGCGATATGACCGTCCTTGATGGCGGCGCCGATCAGCAGGCCGCCCAGCATCTTGTGCAGGCTGCGCGAGTTGACCGGCGTGTCTTGCGCGCCGCCCCAATAATCCGCCGACTGCAACTTGCCCTTGTGCCAGATGAGAAGGCTGCTGGAGCGATTCTTGGCCGCGTAGTCGCGCGCGACCTCTAATGTTTGGGCCGGGATCGTTCGCTCGGCCTCGGGCGCCACGGCGATGAAACCGTCATGGGCGCCGGGCACGTCCTCGGTGGGTTCGTAAACGTCCGTGTCGCCGCTGCCGCCCAAGGCGGCGACGGCGAAGTAACGATCCCAATAGACGCGGTTCTGCCAATAGAAGACGCTCCCAACGACGGCGACGGCAAGAGCAATCAGGGCCACAGTCTTCATGGGCGGCGGCAACTCATGAGGCCTGAAAACGGTAACCCACGCCGGGCTCGGTCAACAGCACCTTGGGCGCGGCGGGATCGCGTTCAAGCTTTTGGCGTAACTGGCCGATGTAAACGCGCAGGTATTGGGTTTCCTCCACGTAGCCCTGGCCCCAGACTTCCTGGAGCAACTGCTGGTGCGTGATGACTTTGCCCGGGTGTGACGCCAGCACGCGCAGGAGGTCGTATTCCTTGCGCGACAGGCGCACCGCCGTGCCGCCCAGCGTCACCAGGCGCTTGACCAAGTCGATGCTGAGATCGCCCGCCGTGATGGTGGTGTCGGCCTCGGCCGCGTCGGTGGCCTTGCGCCGCAGGGCCACGCGCATGCGCGCCAGCACTTCGCCCATGCTGAAGGGCTTGGTGACGTAATCGTTGGCCCCGCGATCCAAGGCCTCGATCTTGTCGGACTCGTCGGAGCGCACCGACAGCACGATGATCGGCACCTTGCTCCACTCGCGCACGGATTTGATGACGTCCAGGCCATCGGTGTCGGGCAAACCCAGGTCAAGCACGATCAGATCGGGCTTTTGCAGCGTCGCTTGGCGCACGCCCTCCTTGCCGGTGTCGGCCTCGACCACTTCGTAATCATGGGCCTGCAAGCTCGCGCGCAGGAAGCGGCGGATTTGCGGTTCGTCGTCAACGATGAGCACGCGGGGCAGGTTGGCCATGGCCCTATGTTATCCTCCGGGTCATATCTCGGCCATTTCTTCTTCGTCGGGCGCGCGTACCGGCAAGCGGATGCGAATGGTGGTGCCGGCGTCGAGGCCCGAGCTCAAGGCCTCGATGGTGCCGCCATGGGCCTCGACGATGCCTTTGCATATCGCCAGCCCCAATCCCGTGCCGGGCACGGTCCGGTCGCGATGCTTGGCGCGGTAGAATTTGTCGAACACCGCGCCCAATTCCTCCGGCGCGATGCCGCGACCATGGTCGGTGACGTCGATGACGACGTCCTCGCCCATGCGGCGCGCCGTCACCTGAATGTCGGACTCGATGGGAGCGTACTTGGCCGCGTTGTCGAGCACGTTGACCAACACGCTCTCCATCAGCACGAAGTCGACGTGCACCAACGGCAATCGATCGGCGATATCGACGTAAATCTCATGGTCCGTGAGCCGGCGTTGGCTGGCGTCCAGCGCGGTGGAGATCAAGTCGCCGACGTCGGCCCATTGGTAGCGCGGCACCAGCACGCCCGCTTCCAGCTTGTTCATCTGCAGCACGTTCTTGACGAAACGGTTAAGGCGTTCCGCCTCTTCAAGGATCGTGGCCAGCAACTCCCTGACGACATGCGGGCTGTAGGTCTCGCCATACGATTGCAGGCTCGAGGCCGAGCCGATGATCGACGCCAAGGGCGTGCCGAAATCGTGCGAGATCGCCGACAACAGCGCCGAGCGCAGGCCCTCGGTTTGCGCCAATACCCGCGCGTTTTCCAGCTCCTGCTTGCGCAACGTGCGTTCCACCGCGATGGCGGCGATGCGGCAGAGCGATTCCACCAACCGGCGGAAAGCCTCGGTTTCCGTCAGGTCAACCGCGATGTTCTTGAGCACCAGCACCGCGATGCTGCCTTCGGGAATCGTCAGCGGGAAATAAAGCGTGCCGCCGCGATCGTGCTGGTCGGCCGGTAGCGACGCGATAGGTCGGGCGAACGCGTCGCGGGCGGCTTCGATTTCGTCGTTGGTCAGTTGGGCGGCGGGCGGACAGATCACTTGCAGAGCGGCGCGTTGCGATCTGGCGGCGGCCTCGGTGTTGGGTGCGCGAAACGGCGCCAAGAGAACGGCGTCGCATTCGAACAGGTCTTCGCTGTGGCGCACGATGGCGCGGTAGATGTCGGTGGTTTCCGCCGCGACGGCGATATCCCGCGTCAGTTGGAACATGGCGCGGGCCTCGAGGGCTTGGCGCTCGGCCCGTTGGGCCTGGCGGCGCAGGCCCGAGGCGAGATTGCTGGTGATGACCGCCACCACCAGGAACATCATCAGCAGTAAAATATTGTCGACGGACTTCAGCGCCAGGGCGAAGCGCGGCTCGAGGAAGAAGAAATCGAACACCGCGACGCTGAACAACGAGGTGAACAGCGCCGCCGCGAGGCCGTAAACGCTGGCGCTATAAATCACCGCCGTCAGAAAAATCGGCGACAGGCTGGCAGCGGGCAGGGGGCCGTCCAGCCACTTGGCCGCCAGCGCCGCCAGACTGACGGCGAAGGCGCTGAGGACGTAGTCGTGGAACCAGGGCCGCTGAGCGTTCAGCCGCCATTCCAGGGTCGGCCAGAGTTGTGTGTAATGGCGCCGACGGCCCAGGTTTTGCGTCACGGGGGTTCGGGCCGTGGCCGCGAAGGTGGTGATGGCGTCAATCGTGCTTGTGCTGAGGCCCGCGTCCCACGGACGGTTTCGTGCTGGGCCCAGGATGATGCCGCCGATCGGCAGCGGACCCATCAGGGCCGCGATCAATTCCGAGGGTTTGTTCCAGGTGGCGATGTCGGCGTGCCAACGCGCCGCGAGGCGCTCGATGCGCGCCATGTCCGCTCCGCCGAACAGCAGACCGCGCAGGCCGGTTTGGCGGCGCAACACCAGACGCATGACGCCGCCGCGCTCGCGCACGATCCATGCGGCTTCGCGCATCAGCGCTTCCAAGTCGTGGTGCACGTCAAAAACCACCGCGATGACGCGCGGTGTTGACGTGGCCTCGCAGGACGTCGTTCCGGTCTCGCTTGACGTCATCGCCGCCGTCCCGTGCTCACAAGGCCTCCCGCCACCAACGACAGAGCGAATAGAACGGTTGCCGCCGCCACGATGGCCGGACCCGAGGGCAGGTCCCAGCGCAGCGAGGCGCCAAGACCGCCCGCCACCGCCAGCGCGCCCAGCACGATGGTGGCGCCGGCCATGGTTTCGGGGCCCCGCGCGAACCGGCGCGCCGCCGCCGTGGGGATCAGCAGCAGGGCCGTGATCAACAACACACCGACGATTTTCATGGCCAGCCCCACCGTCAGCGCGATCAGGATCATGAAAACGATATGCGTGCGTTCCACCGCCACGCCCTCGGCGCGGGCGAGGTCGGGGTGAACCGTGAGGGCCAGCAGCGAACGCCAAATCGCGGCCAAAGCGCCGAGGATCAGAACGGCGCCGCCGTAAATCCAAAGAATGTCGGTGTCCGAGACGGCCAGGATGTCGCCGAACAAGTAGCCCATGAGGTCGACGCGCACGGTGTCCATGAACCCCACGGCAATCAGGCCGAAGGACAGCGCGGCGTGAGACAAAATTCCCAGCAAGGTGTCGGTGGGCAGGCGGTGTTGGCGCTGCAGGCCCAGCAGTAAGGCCCCCACGGCGACGCACACCGCGATGACGCCGGCGATGGGGTCGAGGCCGAAGGCGAAGCCGGCCGCGACGCCCAGCAGCGCAGCATGGGACAGCGTATCGCCGAAATAAGCCATGCGCCGCCACACGATGAAACAGCCCAAGGGGCCCGCTACCAGCGCGATGCCGATGCCGGCCATGAGGGCGCGCAGGATGAAATCGTCCATCAGCGATGGCCCCCATGATCGTGGTGAGCATGATCGTGACCTGCATGGTCGTGTCCATGATCATGGTGATGATGCTCGTGCACCACCTCGCCGTGGGGCGTGTGGCTGTGATCGTGCGTGTGCTTATAGAGCGCCAGCGTGCCCGCTCCGGCGGGGCCGAACAGACGCAGGAATTCCGGATCGCGGCTCACGTCGTCGGGGTGGCCCGAGCAGCAGACGTGAGCGTTGAGGCAATACACCCGCGTGGTCGCGGCCATGACGATGCTGAGGTCGTGCGAGACCAACAGCACGCCGCAGCCCGTGCGGTCGCGGATGCGCTGGATGATCTGGTAGCACTCCACCGCGCCGCCGACGTCGAGGTTTTGCGTCGGCTCGTCCAGCACCAGCAGGTGCGGCTCGCGCAGCAAGGCGCGGGCCAGCATCACGCGCTGCAACTCGCCGCCCGATAGCGTGTGAATGCTTTCGTCGATCAGGTCTTCGACGCCAACCTCGGCGAGAGCGGCGCGTAAACGCGCTTCATCGGCCGAGAGCGTCAGCGTCAGAATGCGCCGCACCGTGATGGGCAGCGCTTGGTCCACGGCGAAGCGTTGCGGCAGGTAGCCCACGCGCAAGCCCTCGCGCCGTGTCACGCGGCCGGTATCGTTGCGTTCCAGACCGAGCGCCACCTTGACCAGCGATGATTTGCCCGCGCCGTTGGGCCCGATCAGCGTCACGATCTCGCCGTCGCCGACGGTCACGTCGACATGGTCGAGGATGGTCTTGCCATCGCGCACGACGCCGACGCCCAACAATTCGATCAAACTGGCCATGGTGTCACGATCCCCGGCAGTTGGGGCACAAGCCCATGACTTCGACCATGGCGCCTGAGGGTGCGAAGCCGCGCTACTTGGCGGCGCGCTCCACGCTGTTGTGGACGGCGTCGCTGGTGAGTTCGGCGACCGAATTGCACCGGGTGCAAATCAAGAACTGCCCGGTGTGCGCGCGCCCGGCGTGGCGGCAACCGATGTAAGCGTTGAGGCTGGACAGCCGATGGACCAGCCCATTTTCCATCAGGAACTCCAGCGCGCGGTAAACGGCCATGGGCGCGTTGCGCTCGCCGTGGGCGTTGAGCCGCGCGAGAATGTCGTAGGCACCGATGGGCGCGTGGTCGGCCCAGATGGCTTCCAGCACCCGGCGGCGAAAGGCCGTCAGCCGCGCGTTGCGTTTGCGGCAGACGTGATCGGCTTCCGCCATGGCGGCCGCGCCGCAAACGGCATGGTCGTGGTGCGGATCGGGAAAGTCGTGCGGCACGGCGGCGGCGCGCGGCATTCAAGGGTCCTGTGTTCGTTGGCATCGAGCGATTGAATCGCCGGGAATAGATGTTATATCATAACATATCCGAGGGCCAATCGAGTTTGTGATTCATGACGCACCTACTCAAGATGGCTTTGATTTCCGCGCTGGCCCTGGCGGCGTTGCTGGCGCAGCCGGCTTGGGCCGCGCCCAAGGTGGTCGTCTCGATCAAGCCCATCGCGTCCTTGGTCGAGGGCATCATGGCGGGCGTCGGCGTGCCCAGTGTCATCGTCGGCGGCGGGCAATCGATCCATACCTTCGCCATGAAGCCGTCGGACGCGCGTGCGCTGAATGACGCCGACGTGGTGTTCTGGGTGGGCGAGGGACTCGAGACATTCCTCGCCAAACCCATTGCATCGCTGACCTCGGGCGCGACGGTCGTCGAACTCGTCGATACACCCGGGCTCACGGTGCTCAAGAGCCGCGAGGGCGGCATGTGGGAATCTCATGCCGAAGAGCAAGCGGTTGACCATGGCCACGATCATGACCACGGCCACGATTTCGACGGCCATATCTGGCTTGATCCCGCCAACGCCAAGGCCATGGTGAAGACGATTGAAATTGCGTTGTCTGAAGTTGATTCGACAAATGCACAAGCCTACGCGGCCAATGCGGCGGCGGTGTTGGCGCGGATCGATGCCCTGGATGCGGAGCTACGCCACGCGCTCGCGCCCATCAAGGCGCGGCCCTATGTCGTGTTCCACGACGGCTACCAATATTTTGAGCGTGCTTATGGTCTGAACGCCGTGGGTTCCATCACCGTGAGCCCCGAGCGCGCGCCGGGGGCCAAGCGCGTGGCCGAGGTGCGCGAAAAAATTGGATCCCTCAAGGCCGCCTGCGTCTTCGCCGAGCCGCAGTTCGAGCCGAAGCTGGTCGGCATGCTGATCGAGGGCACGGCGGCCAAGACCGGCACGCTGGACCCCGAGGCCGCGACCCTGCCGGCGGGGCCGGAGCTCTATTTCGACCTGATGCGGGGGCTCGCGCGGAATCTGACGGCGTGCTTGGCGCCGGCACCTTGAATGCATCTAGATTTTCTTACCGCCGCGCATCACCGCCGCGCCGTCGCGCTTTGGGGTCAATCGAAACTCGCGACCGAAGAGTTCCACGGATAGCGCATGGCGCGGGCCTTCGCCCACGGCGCGAAGCCGGCGCTTGAACTCGGCTTCCGTTGCGTTCGCTGGCAAGCGGCACAGCGCGTCGAAATCCGCGCGTCGCCGGATCGGTCCCGACCATGTCTCGGCGCAACGCGGCAGCGGAACGGCGACCTCGCGCAGCGGCGCGGCAAGTTTCTCGACAAGCGAGAGCATCGCGGCGTACGTCATTCCGTCCAGTGTTTCGCGATCAAAGTCGGCGGCAATGGGGAATCGCTCCACCGCGACGATGGGCCCGGAATCGACCTCGGCGGTCATTTCATGGCAGGTCACGCCGAATGAGGTGGCTTGGTCGTAAAGGGCGAACACCGACGGAAACAGGCCGCGATAGTTCGGCGGTCCGGGATGAAAGTTGTAGGCGGGGCCCGGCAGGGCCGCGAGGACGGCGTCGGGGACGATGACGCGGCCCGCAAAAGAAATCAGACGGGTGTGTTTGCTGTCTTGAGCAACCGCAGCCTCCAACTCCGCTCTCGAAAAGGCGAAATCGACGGCTGCGACTGCTCCGGTGGGCCGCAACTTGGCCGCGACATCTTCCGAAAATGCCTTATCCGTCAGTAGGATAATCCGCGATTCCATGTCAGCCTTTTTAACCACGGCCCTGCTAGGGTCTTGAAACTGTCGCAGCGCAACATTATCACTGTGTAAACAGTACCGTTTTAGTCTATATTATACCGTCAAAGTCCGGCGGCATGTTCCGTCAGGAGAAAAAGATGTTCAAAGTCAATAAGCTAACAGACTACGCCATGGTCGTCCTGATCGATATTGCCTGCGCCGATGGCCGGCGCTCGGCACATCAGGTCTCGGACCACACCGGTTTGCCGCTGCCGACGGTGGCGAAGCTGATGAAAAGCCTGTGCCGGGCCGGATTGGTTGAATCCCAACGCGGCGCCACGGGCGGTTACTCCCTGGGCCGCGCCCAAGTCGAGATCACCGTGGCCGACGTCATCCAGGCCGTCGAAGGGCCCATCGCGCTCACGGCTTGCGCCGACACCTCCGACGAGGAGTGCGGCATGGAGAACAGTTGCCCCGTGCAGGGGAAATGGAACCGCGTCAACACCGCCGTGCGTGCGGCGCTGTCGCAGGTCACGCTGGCCGAAATGGTCGCCGATGTGGCGAGTTTCGGCATGACCGTGCCGCTCAAGTCCGCCCCTGTCCGGGCCGGCGCGCAAGGTTAGCGCAGAGTTTCCGCCATGGCCGTATCAACCCAAACCGCAGCCACCGTTCGCGATGTCGAAGCCTACAAGTACGGCTTCGTGACCGACATCGAGAGCGAGCGCGCGCCCAAGGGCTTGAACGAAGACATCATCCGCTTCATTTCGGCCAAGAAAAAAGAACCGGCCTGGATGCTGGAGTGGCGGCTGAAGGCCTTCCGCTATTGGCTCACCCTGGCCGACGCGGAACCGAAGTGGGCGAAGCTGCGCTACCCGAAAATCGACTACCAGGACGCCTACTATTACGCCGCGCCCAAGCAGAAGCCCAAACTCGATAGTCTCGACCAGGTCGATCCGCAACTGCTGGAGACCTATAAAAAGCTCGGCATTCCGTTGCAGGAGCAGCAAATCCTCGCCGGCGTGGCGGTGGACGCCGTGTTCGACAGCGTCTCGGTGGCCACCACCTACAAGAAAAAGCTCAACGAGATGGGCGTGATCTTCTGCCCGATCTCCGAGGCCGTGCAAACGCACCCGGAGCTGGTGCAGAAGTACCTGGGCTCGGTCGTGCCCGTGGCCGACAACTTTTTCGCCACGCTCAACAGCGCGGTGTTCACCGACGGGTCCTTCGTCTACATCCCCAAGGGCCTGCGCTGCCCGATGGAATTGTCGACCTATTTCCGCATCAACGAGAAAAACACCGGCCAGTTCGAACGCACCCTGATCATCGCCGACGAGGGCTCGTACGTGAGCTATCTCGAAGGCTGCACCGCGCCGCAGCGCGACGAAAACCAGCTTCATGCCGCCGTGGTGGAATTGGTGGCGCTGGACGACGCCGAGATCAAGTATTCCACCGTGCAGAATTGGTACCCCGGCGACAAGGACGGCAAGGGCGGCATCTACAACTTCGTCACCAAGCGTGGCGCATGCCGTGGGCGCAACTCCAAGATCATGTGGACCCAAGTTGAAACGGGCTCGGCGATCACCTGGAAATATCCCAGCTGCATTCTGCAAGGCGACGGCTCGGTGGGCGAATTCTACTCGGTGGCCATCACCAACAATCGTCAGCAGGCCGATACCGGCACCAAGATGATTCACATCGGCAAGAACACGCGCTCGAAGATCATCTCCAAGGGCATTTCCGCGGGCAAGTCGTCCAACACCTATCGCGGCTTGGTGCGCATCCAGGGCAAGGCCGACGGCGCGCGCAACTACACGCAATGCGACAGCCTGCTGATCGGGCACACCTGCGCGGCCCATACGGTGCCCTATATCGAGAACCGCAGCCCCACGGCGCTGACCGAGCACGAGGCCACCACCTCCAAAATCAGCGACGAGCAGCTGTTTTACTGCCTGCAGCGCGGCATGACGGAAGAAGAAGCCGTGTCGCTGATCGTCAACGGCTTCTGCAAGGAAGTCTTGCAAACGCTGCCGATGGAATTCGCCGTCGAGGCGCAGAAGCTGGTCGGCATCAGTCTTGAAGGAAGCGTTGGATAACCGCCATGGCTCTCATTGAGATCAAGAACCTGCACGTGTCGGTCCAGGGGCGCGAAATCCTGAAAGGCATTTCGCTGTCGATCGATGCGGGCGAACTGCATGCCATCATGGGGCCCAACGGCACCGGCAAGAGCACATTGTCCAACGTCATCGCCGGACGCGAGGGCTACGACATCACGCAAGGCTCGGTCACCTATGACGGCCAAGACCTGCTGGCGATGGAACCCGATGCTCGCGCGCGGGCCGGCGTGTTCCTGGCCTTTCAGTACCCGGTCGAAATCCCGGGCGTGTCGACTTCGGCCTTTCTCAAGACCGCCATCAACGCCAAGCGGCGCGCCGAGGGCAAGCCGGAGATCGACGCCATGGAATTCCTGAAGCTGGTCAAGGCCAAGAACAAGGCCTTGGGTATTCCCGACGACATGATCAAGCGGCCGCTCAACGTCGGCTTCTCCGGCGGCGAGAAAAAGCGCGCCGAGGTGCTGCAGATGACGTTGCTGGAGCCGCGTTTCGCCGTGCTGGATGAAACGGACTCGGGCCTCGACATCGACGCGCTGAAGGTGGTTTCCGACGGCGTCAATGCCTTGCGCGGACCCAACCGCGCCTTCCTTGTGATCACGCACTATCAGCGCCTCTTGAATTACATCGTGCCCGACCGTGTTCACGTCATGGCGGGCGGACGCATTGTCAAGAGCGGCGGCAAGGAACTGGCTTTGGAATTGGAGGCCGAGGGCTACGCCAAATATTTGGCGGCGGCCTGAACCCGTCATGCGCGCCGCCGGTCTGCTCGATCATCCCTTTCGCGAGGCTTATGCCGCCAAGTTGGGCGCATTGCCGGGGGCGGTGAATGCGTGGGTCGACGGGTTGCGTCAATCGGCGCGCGCCGTGCTCAATATGACCGGCCTGCCCGGCCCCAAGACCGAGGCTTGGAAATTCACGCCGCTGGGCGACTTGGCGAAAATTCCGTTCATCCCCGCGGCCCTGGCCGACGACGTCGACGTGCGCAGCGTGCCCATCGGCGTGCCGGTGATTCCGGGCGCCAAACGCATCGTGCTGGTCAACGGCGTGCTGCGCCCCGACCTATCCGATCCGCTCGATGACCGCGCCGGCCTGCGCATTCAAAGTTTCCGCCAAGCCTTGGCCGGCGATGCCGCGTCGCTCAAGGACACGCTGGGCGGTTTGGCCGGCAGCGGTGCGTTGCCCTTGGTGGCATTGAACACCGCCTATATGGCCGATGGCATGGTGATCCGCGCCGCGCGCGACGCCGTTTGCGGCTTGGTGCATGTCATTTCCATTGGCGCGGCCGGGGCTGAGCCCGTGGCCTTCCACCCGCGCCACATGATCGTGCTGGAATCGGGCGCGGCCTTGACGGTGGTTGAAACCCATGTCGGTCTTCCGGGCCAGATCTATTTGGCCAACCCGGTCACTGAAATCTCTTTGGCCGATCACGCATCGCTGCAGCGCTATGTCGCGGTCGACGAGGACGGCGAGGCGTTTCATTTGGCCACCACCGCGGTTTCCTTGGCGGCGGGTGCCACGTTCGAGGGGTTCCATCTGGCGCTCGGCGGCGGCAAGGTGCGCCAAGAGGTGCAAGCCGCGCTCCATGGTGCCGGGGCGAACTGCCGGATCAACGGCGTTTACGGCCTCTCGGGCAAGACGCACCACGATCTCACGACCACGGTGCATCATTTGGTGCCGCGTGGAACATCCTCGCAACTGATCAAGGGCGTGGTCGACGATACCTCCCATGCCGTGTTCCAGGGCCGCATCCATGTGGCGCACGATGCCCAGAAAACCGACGCCCGCCAACTGCACAAGGCGCTGTTCCTCGCCAAGGGCCCGCAGGTGGACTGCAAACCGGAACTTGAGATTTTCGCCGACGACGTGCAGTGCGCGCACGGCGCCGCCACCGGCGAAATCGACCCCGCGCATCTGTTTTACTTGATGGCGCGCGGCATCGACCGCGACACGGCGCGGGCCATGCTGGTCTCGGGATTCCTCGAGGAAGCCGTGGACACCATCGGCGCCGAGATCGTGCGCGGCCTGTTCAGCGCCAGCGTGCAAAACTGGCTCAGCCGCCGTGCGTTGGCACAGGTGCGGCCATGACCGCCGCCGCCAAGATCGCGCCGCGCGCGGCAAGCTTCGACGTCCAGGCCATCCGCCGCGACTTTCCCATTCTGGCGCGCACCGTTCACGGCAAGCCCCTGGTGTTTTTGGACAGCGCCGCCTCGGCGCAAAAGCCGCGCGCGGTCATCGACGCCATGAGCCGCGCCTTCGAGACCGAATACGCCAACGTTCACCGTGGCGCCTATTTCCTCAGCGAGCGGGCCACGACGAATTACGAGGCCGCGCGCGAAAAAGTGCGGGCGTTCATCAACGCCAAGAGCGCGTCCGAGATCGTATTCACCAAGGGCGCGACCGAGGCAATCAATCTGGTGGCCGCGAGTTACGGCCGCCTCGCGCTCAAACCCGGCGACGAAATCGTGCTCACGGCGCTGGAGCACCATTCCAATATCGTGCCGTGGCAGTTGATCCGCGACCAAACCGGCGCCGTCATCAAGGTGGTGCCCATCAACGCCGACGGCAGCGTGAGCATCGACGCCTTTGCCAAGGCCATCGGACCCAAGACCAAGATCGTGGCCGTGGCCCATGTGTCCAATGTGCTAGGGACCGTGTTGCCGGTGGAGCACATCGTCGAATTGGCCCATAAGGTCGGCGCGAAAGTACTGATCGATGGCTGCCAGGGCATCGTCCATGAAACCGTCGACGTGAAGGCGCTGGGCTGCGACTTCTACGCCTTCTCCGGCCACAAGCTCTATGGCCCCAACGGCATCGGCGTGTTGTGGGCGCGCTCCGAACTGCTCGATGCCATGCCACCCTATCAGGGCGGCGGCGAAATGATCGCCACGGTCAGCTTCGAGCGCAGCACCTGGGCCGAAGCCCCGGCCAAGTTCGAAGCCGGCACGCCGCCGATTGTGCCCGCCATCGGGCTGGGCGCGGCGATTGATTATCTCAACGGCATCGACCGCATGGCCGCCGCCTCTCACGAACGCGACTTGCTGGGCTACGCCATGGCCGAATTGCCCAAGGTGCCTGGGGTCAAGCTTATCGGCACGGCGCAGAACAAAGCCTCGGTGCAGTCCTTCGTCATGGACGGTGCCCATCCGCACGATCTGGCCACGGTGCTCGACCGTTCGGGTGTGTGCGTGCGCGCCGGCCACCATTGCGCCCAGCCGCTCATGGAGGTGCTGGGGGTGACGGCGACGGCGCGGGCCTCCTTCGGCATCTACAACACGCGCGCCGAAGTCGATGCACTGGTCGCGGCGCTGCACAAGGCGCGGGAGCTGCTGCTATGAGCGCCCTCGCCGCCGCGGATAACGACGCCGACGACCTGAAAGCCCTGTATCAGGAGATGATCCTCGAGCACGGCAAGCATCCGCGCAATGCGCGGCTGGTCGAGCACGCGACATGCACGGCCAAGGGCAACAACCCGTTGTGCGGCGACAAGCTCACCGTCACCGCGCGCGTTTTGCCCGACGGCACGCTCGAAGATCTGGCCGCCGAAGGCAAGGGGTGCGCCATCTCGATTGCTTCGGCGTCGATGATGACCGAGGCCCTGAAGGGTCAAAGCGTGGACACCGCGCGCCGTCTGTTCAACGCCGTGCATGATCTTTGCATGGGCAAGTCGGACGTGGCCGCCGCCAAGGCGCTGGTTCCCGACGCGCTCGCCGATCAGGTGGACCGCCTGGCCGCGCTCAGCGGCGTGCGCCAATTTCCCGTGCGCGTGAAATGCGCCACCTTGCCGTGGCACACCCTGTTGTCGTGCCTCGACGGTCGCGGCGAGGCCACGACCGAGAAGACCCATTGACGCGCCATGACCGACACTGAACAAGACACCCGCAAGATCGAAGGTTCCGCCATGATGCCGCCCTACAACATGCCCGCCAGCGAGGGTGAACCGCCCAAGGAAGGCGACCAGATCACCTCGGGCCAGCCGCTCGCGCCCGGCACGTCGGTGGCGAGCGAGGATTCCGTGGTGGAGGCCTTGCGCACGGTGTTCGATCCGGAAATCCCGGTGAACATTTACGATTTGGGCCTGATCTACGACCTCAAGATCAAGGACAACGGCGACGCCGACATTCTCATGACCCTGACGGCGCCGGCCTGCCCCGTGGCGGGCACGCTGCCGCAGGAAGTCGCCGACAAGGTGGCCGCGGTGCACGGCATCGGCGAGGTGGCGGTGACCATCACGTGGGATCCGCCGTGGACCCAAGCCAATATGTCCGAGGTCGCTCGCGTGGCCCTGGACATGTTTTGACCAACTCTGGCGAGCCTGTGACACGACGCTTATATATGCGCTAACATGGTGCGATGATGAACGACATGACCCCACCGCAAGTCGCGATCAAGTCCGAGGCCAAGTCGCCCCGGGCCAAGCCGCCCGCGGCCATCACCCTGACGGAGCGGGCGGCCGAGCGCGTGCGCACGCTCATCGCCAAGGCCACCAAGCCGGTGCTGGGCTTGCGCGTCGGCGTGAACGCCAAGGGCTGCTCGGGCATGTCCTATGTCGTCGAGTACGCCGAGGAGCAACGCAAGTTCGAGGACGTGGTGGAACAACACGGCGTGAAGCTGTTCATCGACCCCACGGCGGTGATGTATCTGCTCGGCAGCGAGTTGGATTACGTCGAAGACAAGCTGCACAGCGGCTTCGTGTTCACCAATCCCAACGAAAAAGGCCGTTGCGGCTGCGGGGAAAGCTTTACGATATAGAGCTAAATCCAATCGAACCGAATCACCGGTTCGCAATAACCTTCAATGGTTGGTCGCATTTTCCACGCCAACCGCTTCACACTTGTCGGGAAAATGCTCCAGCCACTGGTGATCAGGCTTTCGCCATCACCTTCTCGATTTCGGCCAGCAGCTTGACGGGATGGACGGGCTTGAACAATACGTTCATGCGCCCTTCGATGTAGTCGTCATCGTCCTCAACCAGTTGCTCGAAGCGGTCCGGCTGCCCGGTGACGAAAATGATGTTCACGCCCGGCGCGGCGGTCTTGGCTTCCTCGCGAAACTCAAGCCCGCCCATGGTCGGCATCATGACGTCCACCACGGCGACGTCGCAGCTTTTTTTCCGCAGCTTGCCGAGAGCGTCTTCGCCATCGGTGGCTTCGACCACCTCATAGCCGCGCTGGCTGAGCAGCTCGACGAAGGACTCGCGAACCAAGACGTTGTCTTCGATCACCAGGACGCGACCCAACATGGCGAGTTCCTTCGACGAATATGATCCGGTACCCATTGTTTTTTCTCATGACCGGCAAGTCAAGCGACTGGGAGTATGCGTATAAGAGATAGGCAACCCGCGGTCGTGGGTGGCCACAATCAGTGGTTATTGATCTTGCCCCTGCAACGGGTAGGGCGTAATCATGAACTTGTAGGAGCTTTGTGGCCGCCATGCTCATCACCATTCTCAACGTCCTGCTCGGGTTCGCCATGATCGCGGTGCTGGTGGTCTTGGCGACCGGCGTCGTCAGCTTTGCCGTGGGCGGCGACTTCAACCGCAAATACGCCAACAAGCTGATGCAACTGCGCGTGGCCACCCAGGCCTTCGCCGTCCTCATGCTGCTGTTGCGTGTTCTGGCCCAAAACTGGGCGGCGCCCAACTAGAGCATTTTCCCGATCCTCCTTCGCTGCTGCGCAGCTTCGGAGGACCAGTATCTGAACCCGCCGAAGCCTCGGCGAAGGCGGGCAAGTGGGAACCGGTTGGCCCAAGGAAACAAGTCGGTGAAAATGCGACCGACTAAAAGTGGTTATCGAGCACTTTTGATTCGATCTGCTCGAATTTGATTCTAGAGTCTCGCCAGCATCCGCACGGCCGTCGCGACGAGAAACAACGCAAAGGCCCAGCGCAAGACCGGCCCGAACGCGGCGTGGGCCAGGCGCGTCCCCCAGGGCGCCGAGACGAATGTGATGGCGGCGATCAGCGCGAAGCCGATCAGATTGACATAACCGATATTTCCGGGGGGCAAACCGTCGTGGCCCCAGCCCCCGATGATATAGCCCGTGGCCGCGGGCAGGGCGATGACCAGCCCGAACACCGCCGAGGTGCCGATCGCGCGGTGGATGGGAAACTTCAGGAAACTCAAGATCGGCACCGTCAGCGTGCCGCCGCCGATGCCCATCAACGCCGAGAAAAATCCGATGACGCCGCCGACCATGCCGGCCCAAGGCTGGTGCAACGGCGGGCCTTCGGCGGGTTGAGCGTGGACGGTGCGCGGCCGCACCAGATCGACCGCCACCAGCAGCGCGATCACGCCGAACACCAAGCTTAGGCTGCGCCCGTCGATCAAGTTGGCGGCGACGGCGCCCATGAGCGCGCCCATGCCGATGAACGGCGCCCAGGCGCGCACCAGCGACGTGTCCACGGCGCCGCGCCTGGCATGGGCCCGGGCCGAGGCTATGGCGGTCGGGATGATGGTGGCGAGCGAGGTGCCCACGGCCACGTGCATGCGCACGTCCTCAGCCACGCCTAGCGTGGCCAGCACGTTGTAAAGCACCGGCACGATGACGATGCCGCCGCCCACGCCCAACAGGCCGGCCAGCACGCCGGCGGCCAGCCCGGTGACGATCAGGCCCGCGATCAATCCGATCAGAAATGTCGCGTCGGCGGCGAGGAGGGACTGCACGGGGCCGGTCGCGGTCCGCGCGGACTAGTGGTCCGATTCTAACATTCGCATCCCATTTCGGCGCACGATTTTTGCGAATGTTAGAATCATAATGACCACTACCAACCATATGTTTCTAGGGGAGCTTTGGATTTGACATTCGCTTCGCGGTTTCGTTGCTATCAGGATAGCGAATGTCAAATCCGCTCCACTAGACGAAGGCCGGGCGCTCGGGCCGATAGACGACCTTGTTGGCGCGCTCGAAGTTCTCGATGGCTTCCATCAAGTCGCGCCGGCGGTTGCGCGTGGCCTGCACCTGCGACGGCGAAATGTTGGATTGGGCGATTTTGTTCTTGGCCACCAACTCCTGCACGCGGTCGAGGAACGACTTGAGCGTCAGGGTTTCCATGATATCGGCGCAGAAGCTGATGAAATGGCTGAGCCGCACCGGCTTTTGCGGCGTGGGGTGATAAACCGAAATGGCGAAGGATCCGGACTTGCGGTCGCGCCGTTCCAAGATCGCGGCGCGGTGATAGGACGAGAAGGGCTGGAACACGAACGCCGTCTGGGTGTCGTGCTCGACGACATAATCTTCCGAGTGGCCGACGAAATCGTTGGTGGCCTTCAGCACCATGTCGTCGGTGACTTCGGCCCCCAGCGCGATGTGTTCCAGCGCGTCGACGGCATCCTTGGTTTCGCGGGTGGTGAACTCGGTCTTGCCGCCGATGTGCAGCGAGACCCAGTTGTCGGGGTTGTAGTCGCTCTCGTAGGCCGACACCTTGCGCGCCCAGTAGGCTTCCCAGTCCAGCGCGCCGGCGTCGTGGATCAAGCCCTCGTCGCGGCGGAATTCGTCGATCACCAGCGAGGTCATGCGCAAGGTGCTGGGCACGTTCTGGCCGCGCACCACGACGGTGATGTTGTAGACCGTCGTCTTGATGGGAATGGTCACGCGGTTGCTGCGCAGCACCAACACCGGCTCGTCGCCGTCCCCATCGTTGCCGGCGGAAAAGCGGTGAACCGTCGATTTCTCGCGGTAGAGCGTGATGGTGCCGATGTCCATCATGGAATCAATGCGACGTCCTGAAAGCCAACCCAGCGATATCCATTAACTGCATGATTCGCATAAAGAAATTACTTTCTGGCGCCCCGAGTGTCATAATTTTACATCTAAAGATGAATATCGATCAACTATAATCGCCGAATAATTGTAATTCCTATTCGGCGCTGAGGCGCTGGTAATGCAGCGCGCTGGTCGCTCCCGCCACGCCCGCCGCCAGGGCCTGGGCCATGCCGCGCAGGTCGGCGCGCAGCTTGGCGAAACCGGCGCGGCGCTGCAGCGTGGCTTCGTCCATGTAGATGGCGCGGTTGATCTCGATCTGCACGGCATGAATGCCGTTGGCCGGATCGCCGTAATGCTGCGTGGTGAAGCCGCCGGCGTAGGGGTTGTTGCGCAGCAGCCGGTAGCCCAACCCGCGCAGGGACTCCTCGATGGCGTCGGTCACCAGCGGATGGCACGACAACCCCGAACGGTCGCCCAGCACCATGTCGACGCGCTGGGGCGCGCTGTCCTCGCCCAGGGGCAATCCCGACGACGGCATGGAGTGGCAGTCGATCAGCACGCAAAATCCGAACCGGTCATGGACGCGGTTGATCATGGCCCGCACCGCGCGGTGATAGGGCTGGTAGAACACCGCCAGCCGCCGCTCGACCTCGTCGAACGACAGCTTGCCCCGGTAGATCTCGCGCCGCGTGGCCACGATGCGCGCGACCGTGCCCAGGCCCGCCGCCACCCGCGCCGAGGCGGTGTTGACGAAGGGCGGCAAGGGGCCGTCGAACATCTCGGGGTCCAGTTCGTAGGGCTCGCGGTTGACGTCGAGGTAGGCGCGCGGCAGCAGCGCCTTGACCAGGGGCGCGCCCAGGTCCGTCACGTCGGCGAACAGCTCGTCGACGTAGCAATCCTCCGACTTGCGCAACGCCGCGAGATCGAGGCTGGAGGCGCCGATGAACTCGGCCGGATAGGTGCGCCCCGAATGCGGCGAGGCGAACACCAGCGGCACGCGCAGATCAGGCGGCATCAGCACCGCCACCGCCTCGTCATTGGCGGGCTGGTCAGGATAGGCGCGGGTGGTCTCGGAACTCATCGACGCGACATACTCCCGGCGTGTTGGCGGGTCCCCAAGGGAACCGATATTAACCGCTGGCGGGCCGCCTGCAACCTGAGCAAACCCCAGGTAAACAGCGCCTTTCGGCAGCGCGGCGCGCGGCGGACGGCCCCTTGCCAAGGCGGGGCCGACTGGCTAAACAACGCACCTCTTGCGGGCCTCGTTGCCGGGGCCCGATCACGGCGCGCTCTTAGCTCAGCGGTAGAGCACTACCTTGACATGGTAGGGGCCACAGGTTCGATCCCTGTAGAGCGCACCATTTTCCACCTGGGCGCTTTTTTGTCTTACCGGCTCACGCTGTTCGCCGGCGGGCCCAGGTGAGCGCCCCATCCCCCACCACCGGCCGAAGAGAGTTGGCGGCCCCGCCCGCCGGTCGAGCGGGGCCCATCATGCGTTAGAAGTTGATCCGGCTTTGCAGACGGATGGTGCGGCCTTGGTCGTAGAAGGCGTAGTGCGCCTTCATGCCGAAGGTGCTGCCGGCCAGCGGCATGTCCTGGCCGTACTGCAGGTACTGCTTGTCGGTCAGGTTCTGCCCGACCAACGACACCTGCCAATCCTCGTCGGCATCCGACACGGCAACGCCCAGGTCGATCAGGGCGTAGGCCTTCTGGACCAACAGCGGATCGAAGGTCGGGGCCGCGTCGTACTTGCCGGAGTAGTACCCGTCGAGGTTGATGCGCAGGTTCAGGTCTTGCGACAGCGCGTAGGTGTATTCCGCGCCGACGTTGCCGCGCACCTTCGCGGTCAACTGGTTGGACTTGCCGGTGTAATCGCACAGTCCCACGCCGTTGAGGATGACGTTCGGCGTTTGCCCGAAATAACACTGGCCGTTGCGGAAATCCTCGAACTCAAAGTCGGTGTAGGCAAGCGAAGCGTTTAAGGAGAGCGCCTCGGTGGCCAGCCAGCGCAAGTCCGCCTCCAAGCCCTTGATCTCGGCCGTCGCCGCATTGCCGACGTTGAAGCCCAAGCGGCCGTCGAAGATCGAAATCTGCAGGTCCTTGAACTTCTCCTGGTAGATGGCGAGGTTGAGCGTCGCCCGGCCGTCGGCAAGGCCGAACTTGCCGCCGAGTTCGATGTTGGTGGCGCGTTCGTCCTCGAACTGGAACGACTGGTCCAGCGTCGCGTAGAAGAAGCGGTTGTTCGAGCGGAAATCGAAGCCGCCCGACTTGAAGCCGCGCGCCCAGTTCGCGTACAGCATCACGTCGTCGGCCCCCCGCCACACCAACTTCACGTCGGGCGAGAACTTCTTCTCGGTGCGCGATCCGGCCACCGGATGGCTGCCGAGCCGCGCCAGCAACGCGGCTCCACCCGGTCCGAGGGCTGCCAGATTGGTCGAGGTGATGCCGAACAGGTTGCCGTAGACCAGCGGCGCGCCGATCTGGGCCGCCGGCAGCGGCCCGCCGCCGCCGCCGAAGATCGACAGCGTGCGGGTGCCGTCCTTCTCTTCGTGCGTGTAGCGCCCGCCGGCCTGAATGCTCCAGGCCTCGTCGAAGTTGAACGTGCCCTGGGCGAACACGGCGTAAAGGTCGTTCTCGACCACGGCGACGCGGTTGGCCTCGGTGTTGCCGATGAGGGTTCCGGCGCCCGGCGATTGCGCGTTGACGGCGGGAATCAGGGTCGAGTTCCCCGGCACGCGAATGCTGTCGCCGTAATCGTGATCGCTGGTTTGGTAGAACGCGCCGGCGATGAAATCGAAGGTCTCGCCGATAGGCGACGTCAGGCGGAACTCCTGGCTGGTCTGTTTGTACTTTTCGTTCAGGGTGGCGTCGAAGAGGAACGCCCCGGTGAAATCGCAGTCGCACAGCTCGGCGTACTTGAATTTGGTGTGCGCCGTCGTCGACTTGAGTTCATAGCCGCCGATGTCCCACACCAAGGTCAGCAACCCCGTGTCGGAATCGTTGTTGCTGAAGTCGCCGTTGGACGAGCGCTGGTTGTCTTGCACGGCGTTCAGAACGCCGGGCTCGGCGCCGAACACGTTGCGCAGCAACGTGCTCCAGGTCAGGCCGCGGAACGGTCCGGCCGCCGCGGGAGACTGGTTCAGGAACGATTCGGTGTGGCGTCCGACCACGTCGAACGATCCGGTTTCGAGCTTGAGCGTCGCGACAAGATTGTCGGTGACGTCCGCTTCCAGGGTGCCGCGCACGGTCCAATCCTCGCGCTGCGGTTCCTTGCGGTTGAGCGTCAGGTTGCGGACGTTGCCGTTGAAGTCGCGGTAGCGCACGGCAACGCGGCCACGCACGGTGTCCGAGAACGGCCCCGACAACACCGAACCGACGGTGTATTCGGAATCCTCGAATTCATAGGACCCGTCCACCCAACCCTCGAACTCGCGCGTCGGCTTGGCGGTCGTCAGGCTCAAGGCGCCGGCCACGGCGTTCTTGCCGAACAAGATCGACTGCGGGCCGCGCAAGACCTCGACGCGCTCGAGGTCGAGGAACGGCGCGCGCGCCTGCTGGGCGCGGCCGTAGTGGACGCCGTCGATGAACATGGCCACGGACTGCTCGAAGCCTTGGTTGATGCCCGAGCCGATGCCGCGGATGAACATGTTCGTGCCGATGCCCGTCTCGGTCATGGTGAAGTTGGGCACCAGGACTTGCAGGTCCTCGACCTTCTGCAGGCCCTTTTGCTGCAGGCTGTCCGCGCTGACCGCCGAAACGGCGATCGGCACGTCCTGCAGGGATTGCGTGCGTGACTGCGCCGTCACCACGATTTCTTCAAGGACAGGTGCCGCCGCGGTCTGGCCTTGCTGCGCCGAGGCCGTGGCGGTCAAACCGACACAGACCGCCATGAGGCTGACGTGAGACAAAAAGTGCTTGGAACCAATGGTCATCATCTTTCTCCGGAAATGATTCTGGAGAGATCCGGGCACGAGATCCCGACCTCCCCCCTGGGTAATTTATAGCAGGAAATGTGAAGTTCATGACACTCCCATTTCAGCGCCGGTCCAATTTGACCCGGTATGAGGGGCCACGGGTTCGACCCCCGAAGCGCAGCATTTTTTCATCACGCCACGGTTTCATTACAGCCCTCGTTGTTTGGCCGAATCGCGCGAGGCGCCGGCGGGCTCAGGCGAGCGCGCCATGGCTTCCTCATCTGCCGCCATCACCTGCATCGGGCTCGTGGCCGTGCGGGCGGCGATGCGCAGGCGCTTGTCGACCTTGGCCGTGAAAGCCTTGGACCACACCGTGTCGACGAAAACCCACTCCACGTCGGCGGCCTCGCGCGTCAGCGCCACCACCGCGTAACCACGCGAGGACAACTCGCCATAAACAATATTGGAATTCCGCTGCATCATGCCCCGCACCATGGACGGCCCGTTCGTGCCCATGAAGGACTCCATGCCGGGCGAGGTCACCGAGGCGGTGGTCACCTCGAAGGCGCGCATCTCGCCCGCGCTGTCATGGTGCACGAAGCCCCAGGCATTGTGCAGATCGCCGCTGAGGATGATGGTGTTGTTGGCGTGCCGGCGCAGCGCCTCGATCATGCGGTCGCGCGCCTTGGGATAACCGCCGCCCCAGGTGTCGGAGGCAAAGGGCAGGTTGGCGCGATCCTGAAGCCGCCGCTGGCGGAAGAAGTCGGGGGTGAACCGCCCGGCCCGGGCCGGATCCATGTGCGGCGTCGGGTCGATGGAAATGAAGGTCGCGGTGATGGTCTGCTGGCCGAGAATCTGCCACGCAGCACCCCGCGCTTTCGACGCCTTGAGCGTCTCCGTCAGCCACGCCTCTTGCTCGTCGCCCAGGATGGTGCGCTCGGCGTTGACCACCTCGTTTCGGTAGCGCTCGAAGTCGGGCATGAAGATATGCCCCGCGGGCAGCTTCTCCGCGTCGCCGCCCACCTGGACGAACAGATCGGGCCGCGGCACCGGCGGGTCCACGCGCCAATCGTAGGGCATGGCCCATTGCTGGGTTCCATCCGGGCTGGGCTCGGTGAGGAAAATCATGCTGGACCCGCCGGGCCCGCGCTCGCGCCCGGCCAGGCGCGTGTCGAGCATGATGATGCTGGCCACGTCGCCGAAGTCGAAGCTGCGGAAAATGCGCCCCGACGGATCGGGATCGATGGGCCGAATGGGCATCCACTCGAAATAAGCCTTGATCGCACTGGCCTTGCGCTGCTCCCACGTTCCCTCGACGCTGGGCCAGTGATTTTCCGATCCGTTCTTGTGGGCGTTGTTGGCGATCTCGTGATCGTCCCAGGCCACGATGAAGGGATGGCGGCGGTGGACCTCCTGCAGGTCGGGGTCGACGCGGTAGCTGCCGTAGCGCAGGCGGTAGTCGGCCAGCGTCACCAGCTTCTTGGGCGGTTCGGCCCGGCGGATGCCGCGCGCCATTTCCTCCGCGGTGGGGTCCGACGGCGGATATTCGTAAATGTAATCGCCGATGTGCAGGCACACATCGATGTCGTCGCGCTCGGCGCAGTGGCGATAGACGTTGAAGAAACCCTGGCCCACGTTGGCGCAGCAGAACACCGCGAACTTGAGCGGGCCTTGGCCCGACGCGGGAAAGGTGCGGGTGCGGCCGATCTGCGAAACGGCATCTCCTGCCTTAAAGCGGTAGTAGTAGGTGCGTCCGGGCTCGAGGCCGGTGACGTCCACCTTGACCGTGTAATCGCGGGACCCGTCGGTCGTCGCGGTTCCGCTGCGCACGATGGCCGCGAAGGTTTCGGTGTCGGAGACGTCCCAGTTCACCGCTACCCGGTTCGGCGTGTCCGCCACGGCACGGGTCCAAATCACCACGGCGGTTTGCAGCGGATCGCCGCTGGCGACCCCGTGGGTGAATCGCACCGGCGTTGCCGCCCCCGCTGCCACCGGTGCCGTGCGCGCAGCCGTCAGGCCCGCCGTTGCTGCGCCGACACCGGCTATGAGCCGTCGGCGGCCGAGCATCACGCCGCCACGACGCCCGACAACGCCACGGGCAGGCTGCGCACGCGCTGGCCGGTGGCGTTGGTGATGGCGCTCGTCAGGGCCGGGGCGACGCCGGGCAGGCCGGGCTCGCCGATGCCGCCGGGATGGCCGCCCGAGGCCAGCACGATGGTTTCAAGCTCGGGTGTCTCGTGAATTTTCAGCAGGCGATAGTCGCTGAAGTTGGTTTGCACCACGGCGCCGTTCTTCACGTCGATCTTGCCGTGCATCGCGGCCGAGAGGCCGTCGATCACCGAGCCCTCGATCTGGGCCGCGACGATGTTGGGGTTCACGACGGTATGGCAATCGACACAACTCACGACGCGGTCCACCTTCAGCGTGCCGTCGGCGGCGATGGTCACTTCGACCACTTGCGCGACGATGGAGGCAAACGCGTCGGTGAAGGCGATGCCCCGCCCGCGCTTGCCGCCGTTGGGGTCGGGCGCCAAGGGCGTGCCCCAGCCGGCTTTCTCGGCCACGGTGTTGAGCACGTTCAGGTGCTTGGGCTTGTCCTTGAGCAGTCGGCGGCGGAACTCGACGGGGTCGACGCCCGCCGCCTCGGCTACTTCGTCGACGAAGGCCTCGAGGTAAAAGCCGTTGTGCGACATGGTGACGCTGCGCCAGTTGCCGTTGGGCACCGGGTTCTCGCGTGCGTTCAAGGCCAGCCGCATCGCCGGGAAGGCGTAAGGCGAATTCTGCATGGGTTGCACCATGCTGCCGTCTTCCTTGGGGTCGGACTTGAAGGGGCCGTCGTTGCGGGTGTTGAAGTCGAAGCTGACGGGCTTGCCGACAATGACGAAATCCAGCGCCGTCATGTTGCCTTGGGCGTCGAGCCCGGCGCGGAAGCGCGCCGTGGTGGCGGGGCGGTAGGTATCCTGCTGCACGTCCTGCTCGCGGCTCCAGGTGAGCTTCACCGGGCGGCCCGGCACCTTCATGGCGATCTCGGTGGCTTGGCGCACGAAGTCCATGTCGGCGCGACGGCCGAAGCCGCCGCCCGACAGCGTGGCGATGGAGGTGACGTTCTCCTTGGGCAGGCCCGAAATGCGCGCGGCATTGTCGCGCGAGCCCTGGACCGATTGGCTGGCGGACCACACCGTCATCTTGGCGGATTCCGGCTTGCCGTCGGCGCCAGGTTCATAAAGGGCTGTGCAGCCCATGGGCTCCATGCAGACGTGGGCGAGGTAAGGGGAGTCGTAGATGGCCTCGACGGTTTTAACCGCGCCCGCCATGGCGGCGGTAAAGGTTTCATCCTCGCGCAAAATGCTGCGGTCGGCATCGTCGAAACGCGTGCGGTACTCGGCCAAGGCGGCGGTGGAGTCAAAGGCCGTGCCGGCGGGCGTGCTGAAGGTCACGTTCATCTCGTCCACGGCCTTTTGCGCGAGCCAGGTGTTTTCGGCCACCACGGCGACGGCGTTGGGCCCGACCGACACCACGTCGATCACGCCTTTACGCTTTTTGGCGCTGTCCGCGTCGAAGGCCGTGACGGTTCCGCCGAACACCGGGCTGTGGCGAATGGCGGCATACACCATGTTGGGCTGCTTGACGTCGATGCCGTAAACGGCCGAGCCGTCGACCTTTTCCGGCGTGTCCAAGCGGCCCTTGGGTTGGGCGAGGATGGTGAAGTCCTTCGGGTTTTTGACGGGCTGGTCGTGAGCGACCTCGGGCTGCGGCAGTTGCGCGGCGGCCTCGGCCAACTCGCCGTAGCCCATGGATTTGCCGGAGCCAGCGTGAATGACGCGGCTTTCTTTGGTCGAAAGTTCGCCGGCCGGAACGTTCATGGCCTTGGCGGCGGCGGTGATCAGCATGCGCCGCGCGGCGGCCCCGACACCGCGGCAATATTCGTAATACCCCAGCACCGAGGACGAGCCGCCGGTGAAGATCAAGCCCAACATGGGGGCCACTTGCCAGCCGGTCCAGCGCGCGGCGCTGGCGATGAAGCCGGGGTCGAGAAACACTTTCGCGGCCTCGGCGATCACATAAGAGCCATAAGCCTTATCCAGCGGCGAGAGTTCGTACTTCACCTTGGACCAGTCGGCGTCCAGTTCCTCGGCCACCATCATCGGCAATGCGGTCGTGACGCCCTGGCCCAGCTCGGCTTGGGGCACGGCGACCGTGACGGTGCCGTCCTTGGCGATCTTCACATAGGCATGCAGCACGAATTGGCCGGGCGTGGTGGCCGCGAATTTCCGGCGCTCGTCGCCGTCCTCGTCGAGCCGCGAAACGCCGTAAGCGACCGCGAGGCCGCCGCCCACCGCGATGCCCGACAAGATCATTCCGCGACGCGACATTTTCATGGCTGAAATCCGTGCTGAGACAAGAGGTTAGGGCCGGGCGAGTCCGGTTCCAAGGTAGGCACGACATGGCCCGGGGGCAAACCGGGGTCAACGCGCGCCGCGCCATCGCCGCCACGGTATGGATACGGATCTTGGGTCGCCTCGGATGCGCCCCTCACTGCGTCCCACTCTGGGTCCCACTCTGGGTTCCAAGTGGGCCTTTGTTGCGGTGCAAGAAGCCCAGCGCCCAGCGCATGGCTCGTGAATAACCCGATCGCCTGTTCCACCAGGGAGGATTCAAAAATAACAGGTGTAATGTCGCCTATTAGTTGTGCTGATTTGCGCCCAACGCATGGGTGCGGTGCAATAGGATTTATGGGGATTTGGCGGGTCCGAAGGTCCGCCGCTGCGGGATCAAGCGGCCGGGCGCGCGCGACCGCGCGGGCCATCGCCCCGCGCCTCCGCCGCTCAGCCGTGATCTGTTCGCGCCGACTCATGGCCCAATCATGCGCTTACACGCGCACCCTGAATAGACGTGAATATTGGGGATCGTGGGGATTGGGGCGGGGTGGATAGGTTCCAAATTGCACAAAAGGAACATTGTCATTCCGCGCGAAGGCGCGGAATCCAGGAGTAGGGGAAACACAAAACCCTGGATCGCGCGATCAGGTCGCGCGATGACAGTGGTGATAAGCTCCTTTTGATCTGCTCTAAATGAAGAGATTTTGCGAATAAGGATTGCACCATGGCAAAACTCCTCACGCTCATCCCCCCGGCGAAATCTTGCTGGAAGAATTCTTGAAGCCCCTGGGCATATTGCAAAACGCCTTGGCGCGGGCCATCGGCGTCAACCCGGCGCGCATCAGCGAAATCGTGCATGGGCGTTGCGGCATCACCGCGCCGACAGCCTCTGCGCTGAGCCTCTATTTCGGCACGTCGCCCGAGATGTGGATGAATCTGCAGAGCCGCCATGACTTGATGCTGGCGGAACGCACCGTGGGCAAGAAACTTCGCAAGACGGTGCGGAGCTATAAAGCTGCCGCTTGATCGTCCACCTTTGCGTATTACAACTACGCCAACTCCACCCTCAGCCGTCGCCCGACCATGGTGGCCGCGCGGGTGAGCGTGGACAGCGTCACGTCCCGCTTGGGGTCCAGCAGACGATCCAATTGCGCCCGGCTGGTGCCCATCAAGCTGGCCATGCGGCTCTTGGTCATGCGTTTTTTCGCCATGGCTTGGCTGAGTTGCCAGGCAATGACCTCCTTGATGGCGCGGGCTTCGACCTCTTCCCGGATGCCCTCTGTCTCAAGAAACGAGTCCAGGCTTGACCCGCGATTGGGATGCTTCTTTTTCGTCATCGACGAATTTCCTTTTTTCGCAGTTGCGCCAACGCTAAGTCGCCGGCGGGTGTCTTGGCTGTCTTCTTGATAAAACCATGTAACGCCCAAAGTTCATCTTCGAACACGCAAAACAAAACCCGTGCAATGCGCTGACTTGGCAAGGTCGTTCGTACTTCCCAGAGGCCATTGCCCATGGGCTTGCACAGCGGCATGCCGATGGGCCAGCGGTACTGAACCCTCGCGAGGTCCGCGCCAATGGATTTGCGGTCGTCGGCGGGCAGCGATTTCAACCATTCCCGCACGGGCTCGTTGCCGCCCCGTGTGCGGTAAAAGACCAACGGTATCTTTTGTGGCGTGTCTTGTTGCACAGCGGTCAAGCATGGCGGTGTCAATTGGATGTGTACCAAGTAAGGTACATAGATGCAAGCCCCTCAAGCGGACCTATTCTTCCCCTTCGATTTTTATGCGCGCTTGTCGCCCAAAACCCCGTGACGATTTCGACTCGATATGATTTACTCTGACCTGAGCGAACTGTTGGCAAGACACCGCGCAAAGACGGTGCGGACCATGACGTCAATCGGCGGCCGGGCCTGCGCTGAGCGCGGGCACTGATCGTCGTCGCGCCGACAGGAAGGAACGCTCGATGAATTTCGTGAGAAATTGCTGGTACGTCGCGGCCTGGTCGCACGAGTTGGAAGCGGGCCGGCCGTTGGCGCGCATCGTCGCGGGCGAGGCGGTGGTGATCTATCGCAAGCTGGGCGGCGCGCCCGTCGCCTTCGAGGATAGCTGCCCGCATCGCCGCGCGCCCTTGTCGCTGGGCCGCATCGAGGGCGATGACCTGCGCTGCATGTATCACGGCATGCGTTTTGGGCCCGACGGCCGCTGCAACGAACTGCCGGGTGCGGAAAAAATTCCCGGCAAGGCGCGTGCGCGCGTCATTCCCGTGATCGAGCGCGACAATTGGATCTGGGTGTGGACCGGCGATCCGGCGCGCGCGGATGAATCTCTGCTGCCCCAGGGCTTCGGCTCCGACGGCGACGGCTGGCGCATGAAGTTCGGCCAGATGGACTACGCGGCGAATTACGAGCTGGTGAACGACAACCTCTGCGACGGCTCGCACATCGCGTTTCTGCACGAGAACACGCTGGGCAAGAACATGGGCCGGCGCTTTTCCGACGAGCTGCCGGTGGTGACGCGCCTGCCGCGCGGCGTGCGCGTGGACCGCAATTTCATCGGTCAGCGCGTCAAGGCGCCTTGGGTGCGCTCCGGCGACGGCCTGGTCGACGTGCTCACGACCTATGACTTTCTGGTGCCGGGCATTTTCCTGTTCCGCACCGGCTTCTACGAGCCCGGCACCGCCGCGCGCATCGAGGAGGGCAGGCTCACCGCGCCGCCCTATTTCGAGCGGGTCGATCAACAGGCCGTCACACCCATGACCGAGCGGACGGCGCGCTATTACTTCGCCGCCGCCCACAAGGATCAACCGGGCTTGCCCGAGATGTTGGGGCACATCTTCGGCCTCATGTCGCGCGCCTTCGAGGAGGACCGGGTCATGATCGAGGCCCAGCAGCTCAACTGGGACCGCCATCGCGACCGCCGCCCGGCGTTGGCCACGCCCCACGACGAAGCACCCATGATCATGCGCAGCACGATCGAGCGGATGCTGGGCGAAGAAACGGGAATTCCAGCCTAAAGTTGCGCTCCGTCTTCGCCGCGCTCACCCTCGCCACACGGCGCGTTCGAGCCGCATCACCAGGCAGTCGTCGGCGCCGAAGCGGCGCGGGCCCACGGGTTTGAATCCGAGGCGTTCGTAAAACCGAATGGCGCTCACGTTGCGCGCCAGCGGATCGATCAGGACGGCGGTGACCTCTGGTGGCGCGAAGCAGCGCGCCAAGGCCTGGCGCATCATCTCGGTGCCGTGGCCTTTGTTCAGCATCTCGGCCGGGCCGATCCAGATGTCGATGGCGCGCAGGTTGGGCGCGCAGTCGCCCCAGTAGTGGCTTTCTTCCCGCGCCGGGTCGATGATTTGGACCATGCCGATGGGCCGGCCATCCAATTCGGCGATCAACTGTTCGCCCCAGTCGTGCGCGGCGGCGAGGATGTCCTCCCACAGCCAATCGTCGTTGGGGTCGGAGGCCAGCACGTGCGGTTCATGATCCCAGCGGCTCAGCAGCGGCGCATCGGCGAGTGTGGCGGGGCGCAAGCGGATCATGACGGAGCACTTAAAACATGACGCATTGTTGCGGCAAGGGCATGTACGTTGGGGCTCAAGGCAACATCGAGTTAGAACTTACTTGGTGTTACTTATATCTCTCTGCAACGAGGCAAGACTGGCGTTCACCGCAGCCAGGATATACCCCAGCGCATCAGACTTATTCTTGCCTACGAGAGCCCTGACCTTGTCCGCCGCGATCATCGGATGATACGGGCCGAACTCAAGATGCGCCAAGCAGAGCTCAATCAACCGCTCGGCGATCGCGTGGTGCGGGTCCGGGAGCGGCCAGGGGAGTGTTGCGTTGGCGACGGGGACGCCGAGCTTGGCCAGTTCATCGGTCAACTTCAGCGCCAAACCGATGATGACTTTATCGTTGCGCAGGTAGAATTGACCTGTCGGCTCATCGCAAAGCGTATCAAGATCGGCGTCTTTGGTGGGCATGCGTCGGGCCAGCCATTTGCAGTACAGGTCGGTCTGCCACGAGCGATTTCCGAAATCGAAAAACACCACGTTACGGCTGCCGCTGGGGATGGGGTCGAGCAGGGCCTCGGCGCCCGCCGTTGCCGTCACGACGCGTTCGATGGCCGGAAGCAGGGCAAGGGTCGGGCGATCCTTGAAGCGCAGCGCGCCGCCGGAGTGGAATGTGCGAAGGTTGAAGACGACCACGTCGCCGGGTTGCGTCGGCACGTTGTAGAGCTCGAACGCCGGAACGTGGACATGCTGCATCTTGGCCGCCCCAACCAGCATGTCGACTTTCGGCAAGGCTTCAACCGCGCCCCACTTGTCAAGCCGCCGCAAGTCGCTGAAGGGCATACGGTGGCTGCCGACGGCGACTTTCAAGCCCCCGCTGGCGTTTCGGTAATCGCGAAAATAGACGCCAAAACGATAGGCCGGGTAGATTTCGTCGAACGGCCAGTACCCGCTGTGAAGGTTGTCCGGCATGCCGCGCGCGTCGCAATGAAACTCCGTAAAGGGGTTGGCGGTTTTTTTTCCAGGCGTGGCCTCGTAGAGGATCGAGCCGTGACGATAGTGCACGAGCTGCTCACCCAACAACGCGCGGGCAATATTGAGAATCCGGTTGTCGTAAAGCGGCCAGCGCAGCTCAGGGATCGAAACGAGATCTGGAAAATCATCGGGATATCGGGGCGACAGCGCCGCGATGGCGGATTCGAAGTCGTCGACCTCGGCCGGGGTGAGGAGGTTCTTGACCAGGCAGAAACCGTATTTCTCGGCGATGCGCTTGATCTCGGACGGATCGTTAGCGCTGGAGTAGTAATCGGACATGCTATGGCCTGGCGGTTAAAGACCGAATCTCAATTCTTAAGAGTGAGCGCAGTTGCCTACCACGGAATCAGGTCGCCGTTGTAGAGCCAGAAGCGGCCCGAAGATTCGAGCGTCAAGTTGGCGATGACGGCGCGCAAACTGGCCATGGCCTCGGGCGCCTCGAGGGGTGCTCCGGGGCCGCCCATGCGCGTCTTGACCCAGCCCGGACAGAAGGCCGCGGTGATGATGCCGCGTGGGGCCAAGTTAATGCCCAAGTTGTGCATCAGCATGTTGGCGGCGGACTTGCTGGTCCGGTAAGCGTGAATGCCGCCGTCGGCGCGCGCGATGGAGCCCACCGAGGAGGTGATGGTGACGATTTTTTTCTGCGCGCTGGCCGCGACGTTCTCGATCAAAACCTCGGCCAGTTTCATGGGCGCCATGGTGTTCACGCGGAACAGCCGCGCCCACATGTCGTAGTCCATGTGGCCGAATTCCTGGCGCGGATCGTTCTCGGCCTTGGCCTTGGGGCCGAACAGCCCGGCGTTGTTGAGCAGCACGTCGATGGGCCGGCCTTTCAGGTCATGCGCGAGTTTGTCGATGGCCGCGAAATCGGCCACGTCGAGCGCATGGACGTTAAGGCTGGGATGCTTTGCGTCCAAGGCCGTCAGCTCGGCCGATGATTTGGGGTCCCGCGCCGTGGCGATGACGTTCCAGCCGTCGGCGCAGTATTGACGGGTGAGTTCCAGACCCAAACCGCGATTGGTTCCGGTGATCAGCACGGTGGGCATGGGGAAGGCTCCTGGGAAAGGGGTGATGGCGTCGCGGTGAAAATTTCTCAATCGATCAGTTCAATCGTCTCGTAATTGATCTTGCCCTTTTGCGGCGCGTAGTTTTTCACGCGCGGCATGACGCCGTCGAGCACCGGAATTTCGTGCAGCAGCAGGCTGGTGGCCTGGTCGTGATAAAAGCGCAGCACCTCGCGCGTGAGCGTGGCGCGTGTCTCCAGGTCGGGCGCCGTGCGCGCCGCGATCATGGTGGGCATGATGGCCTGGTCGCAGTACCACGGCTTGGGCCATAGGCAGGAATGCAGCCGGATGGTGCGCAGGGGCTCGAAGGTGGGCCAGGCGCCGAACACCTGGCTGAAGCCGTCGCCCTTCCATTCGCCCAGGTTGACCACGCGCATCATCTGCTGGGTGGGAATGGTGATGAGGTTCAGCTTCACGCCCACCGCCGCCAAATTCTCGGCGACGAATTGATAGATCAAGCCGTCGCCGGCGTTGGACGAGACGATCACCTCGGCATCGAGCGTAAAGCCATTCGCAAACCCTGCTTCCTTCAACAGCGCGCGCGCCTTGGCGGGGTCGTAGGGATAGGGTTTCAGATCGGGGTCGTAGCCGAGCAGGCCTTGCACCGCGCCCTGGGTGGCGGGCCGGGTGGCGCCCTGCAGCAGGACGTTGGCGATGGAGTCCTTGTCGACCGCATAGTTGAGCGCGCGGCGCACGCGCACGTCGTCGATGGGCTTGCCTTGGCCCACGACGAAGCTGATGGAGATCACGTCGATGGGCTGGCGGCGATGCAAGCGCCCGCCGGCCGCTGCGATGGCCGGTTGCTCGTCGGGGCCCATACCAATCGCAATGTCGGCCTTGCCCGTCAGCAGCGCCTGGAGCCGCCCGGTGATCTCCGGCAGTTCGCGAATTTCCAGCGCCCGGATCTTGGGCGGGCGCCACGACAGCGGGTTGGGCGCGTAATCCACGGTCGCCGCGCCCCAGTCCTTCAGCACGAAGGGCCCGGTGCCGATGGGGTTCTTGACGAAGCCCGCGATGCCGACCGCGCGCAGGTGCTCGGGCTCCAAGATGTAGATCGCCGACAACTCGCGCGGCACGATGGCATTGGGCTCGGCGGTCTCGACGATCAGCGTGCGCTCGTCGGCCGCCCGCGCGCTGACGATGGTTTCGATCTGGCGCGCGGCGGGCAGCACGGCGTTCTCGGCTTGTTTCAGGCCCAGAATGTTGGCGGCGACGTCGGCGGCGGTGAGCGGCCGGCCGTTGGAGAATTTCACACCCCGGCGCAGCGTGAACGACCATGAGGTCGGAGAGAGTTGCTGCCAGCTCTCGGCCAGTTCGGGCACCAGGGTGCCGTCCTCGGCGAAGGTGGTCAGCGCCTCGAACATCGGCGACCAAGTGTAGGTGGCGAACACGCTGACGGACTTGCGCGGGTCGGGCCCGCCGGGCGGAAAGGCCACCACGGCCACCTTCAAGGTCTGATCGGCCGCCCATGACGGCGCAGGGCCGGAGCATGTGGCGGCAATCAGGGCAATGGCGGTGACAAGGCGCAACATGGGGGCTCCTGGGCCGAACACGCAACATTTCCGGCTTTGCGCGGGCGCGTCTTTGGCTAAGATAGACGCGATCGGATCGGGATGGGAGGGGTCGATGACACGAACTGCGGCGATGGTGATGGCGGCGGCCCTGACCGCGCTTTCGGCCGCCACGGCGCAGGCGATGTGCATCGAAAACCGCTCCGACCGCAATATCGCCTTCGTGCGCGGCGAGCCCTTCGCGGAGATGGCCGTGCTCTATCAAGGCGTCGTGCCGCCGCGCGGCTTCACGTGCGCGCCCATGCCGATGCGGGCCGACGGCACCACGCCGATCTCGATCTACGTCGTGGACGACCGCGGGCGCTGTGCGACCGCGCGCGGGTGCCTGTACGAGAACCGCGACGATCAAAATGTGTTTGTCGGTGCGGGCGCCAATAATTGCCTGACGGCCTTCAATGTCGATTATTGTCCGGCCAAAAACTGAGCTGTGACCTCCGCCCGTCGTATTCTAGTTGTCCTGCTTGCGCTGATCGCGCCGCTCTCGCTCGCGGCCAAGGAACTCAACGTCGGCATCATCGGTTTTCCGCGCGAATTGGGCCACCCCTACGCGGTATCAAACCTGCCGGCGATCTATACTTTCACCGCGCTCTATGACGCGCTGACCTTCGTCGACGGCAAGGGGCACGTGGCGCCGTGGCTGGCGCTCACGTGGCGCCAAACCGGCGACACGGCGTGGGAATTCAAACTTCGCCCCGGCGTGACGTTCTCCAACGGCGAGCCCCTCACGGCCGAGGCCGTGGTGGACTCGGTCACGTATCTCGTCAGCCCCGAGGCGCGCGGCGACACCATGGCGGCGGAACTCTCCAGCCTCGCCGGGGCACGGGCCCTCGACGATCTCACGGTGGAGATCGTCACCAAGACGCCCAACCCGGTGCTGCACCGCGAAGTCTCGGCCCTGCGCGTCATCGCGCCCGGGCATTGGCGCAAGGTGGGGCCCGACGGTTATCGCCGCCAGCCCATCGGCACCGGGCCCTTCGCCGTCACCAGTTGGGGCGCGGCGCGGCTGGAAATGGCGGCCGTGCCCACGTCATGGCGGCCGCCCAAGGTCGATCAACTTAATCTGCTGGTGCTGCCCGACATGGCCTCGCGCGTGCAGGGCGTGCTGTCGGGCCAGCTCGACATCGCGCTGGCGCTGCGCACCGAGGAGCGCGCCGTCATCGAGGCGGCGGGCCATCGGTTGCAGGCGAGCCCCGGCACCGGCGTGTTCGTGATCGCGCTCAACACGCTGCGTGACGAACGCCTCCAGGACGCGCGCGTGAGGAAGGCGCTCAACCTCGCCATCAACCGCGAGCAGATCTCGCAGGTGATGCTGGGCGGCTTGGTGAAGCCGGCCAGCCAATTCACGCCGCCCAATGCGTCGGGTTACGATCCGTCGCTGACGCCCTATCCCTATGACCCCGAATTGGCCAAGCGCCTGCTGGCCGAGGCGGGCCATGGCGGCGGCATGAAATTCATCCTCGAGGGCGTCATGAGCGGCGCGGTGTCGGACAGCTCGCTGTTCCAGCAGATCGCCGCCGAATGGGCTGGCGTGGGCGTGGAGGTGGAACTCCGGCCCATCACCATCACGCAACTCTCCACCGCCATGCACAGCGAGGGCAGTTGGCAGGGCACGATGTTTCCCACCGACTACGGCACCGCACCGTCGCTGGACAGCCTGCGCTCCATGAAGTTGCATTCCTGCCTGCATTTGTATCCGTGGTACTGCGACAAGGCGGGCTTGCCGATTCTCGAGGCGGCCCTGACGGCGAAAACCGAGGCCGAGCGCACCGCGCTGACCAAGCAGGTGTTCCGCCGCTACCATGACGACTACGCCGCCGTGCTGCTGTGGGACATCGTCTATTTCGACGCCGTGCGCAAAGAGGTCAGCGACATGCCCAGCGTGGGCAGTTGGATTCGCTGGGATGGGATTACGAAAGATTGAATCACTCTCAACTCGTCGTCCCCGCGAAAGCGGGGACCCACATTGTTTGTTTCAACAAATGGATTCCCGCGTTCTTGGGAATGACGATGAGCTTCGTTGCATCGACAGCCCATCCCGAACCGGTCACGTTCAAGGACTGCGCCGATTGCCCCGCGATGGTGGTGGTGCCGGCCGGATCGTTCGTCATGGGAGCCGGCGAGGCCGAAACCGCGCGCGAGGGCGTGCCCGACCAGGGTAACAACGAACGCCCTGTACGTGAGGTGCACATCGCCAGACCCTTCGCGGTCGGCATGCACGAAGTCACTCTGGCGCAGTTCAAGCGCTTCGTTGCGGCCACGGGCTACGCGCCCGAGCGCGGCTGCACGGTCTTCATAGACCGTAAATTCGAGTTGCAGGCCGACAAGGCCTGGGACAATCCCGGCTTTCGCCAAGGCGACGACGAGCCGGTGCTGTGCGTCGCCTGGGCCGATGCGAAGGCCTATGCGGACTGGTTGGCGCGGGAGACAGGCCAGCCTTATCGGCTGTTGACCGAAGCCGAATGGGAATATGCCGCGCGCGCGGGTACCACTACGGCGCGCTTCTGGGGCGACGGGCTGATGCAGGCCTGCGCCTATGCCAACGTGGCTGACACGGACTTCATGACCTGGGCCGGGCATCCACCCGATGCCCCCAACCGCTTTCCCTGCGCCGACGGATTCACCCACGCTGCTCCCGTCGGTTCTTTTCGGCCCAATGCATTCGGCCTGCACGACATGCTGGGCAACGTGCTGGAATGGACGGCCGACTGCCATGCGCCGACCCATGATGCCGCGCCGGTCAACGATGCCGCCTGCTTCCGCGTCGCCAAGGGCGGCGGCTGGCCTAACCGATCCCTGAGCGTGCGTGCGGCGTGGCGCGTCGGCGGCGGCGACCATGTGCGCAACGATCACCTGGGGTTTCGCGTGGCGCGCGACATGCCGCCGAGCGCGACTGAAAGCCGATAGCAATCGTCCGGCATCGCGCCTATATCATTCGCCAGCGGAAACACATCTCATGCCCCCCGGCGATCTCACCTTCGGTTTCGACAACTCCTACCGGCGCTTGCCCGAGCGGTTTCACGCGCGCCTGCCGCCCCGGTCTGCGCCGGCGCCCAAGCTGATCGCCTTCAACCGTGCGCTCGCGACTGAGCTGGGCCTCGATGCCGAAGCCCTTGAACCCCACGCCGCCGAGATTTTTTCGGGCAACCGGCTGCCCGCCGACGCCGAACCCTTGGCGGCCGCCTACGCCGGGCACCAGTTCGGCCACTTCGTGCCGCAACTGGGCGATGGCCGCGCGTTGTTGTTGGGCGAGGTGATCGACCGGCACGGCCAGCGGCGCGACATCCAGCTCAAGGGCTCGGGCCAAACGCCGTTCTCGCGCAACGGCGACGGCAAGGCGGCCCTGGGGCCGGTGTTGCGCGAATACATCGTCAGCGAGGCCATGCACGCGCTGGGCATTCCCACCACGCGCTCGCTCGCCGCCGTGAGCACCGGCGAGGACGTGTTCCGCGACGGCCGCTTGCCGGGCGCGGTGCTGACGCGCGTGGCCGTGAGCCACATCCGGGTCGGCACGTTTCAATATTTCGCGGCGCGCCGCGACACCGAGGCCGTGAAACAGTTGGCCGATCACGTCATCGCGCGGCACTACCCGGCCTTGGCGCAAAGCGCGCAGCCCGCGCCTGATCTGCTGGCCGCCGTGGCCGAGCGCCAGGCCCACCTGATTGCGCGCTGGATGCACGTGGGCTTCATTCACGGCGTCATGAACACCGACAACATGACGATTTCAGGTGAAACGATCGACTACGGCCCCTGCGCCTTCATGGATGCTTACGATCCGATGCAGGTGTTCAGTTCCATCGACCGCAACGGGCGTTATGCCTTCGCCAACCAGCCGCCCATCGCCCAATGGAACCTGGCGCGCCTGGCCGAGACGCTGCTGCCGCTGATGGGCGACGATGTTCAGGCCGCCATCCCCCGCGCCACGGCGATCATCGAGGGCTTTGGCTCCATCTTCGACGCCGCCTGGCAGCGCGGCATGCGCGCCAAGATCGGGCTGTCGCCGGATGAAGCCGACCAAGAGGGTGCCGATGCGGCGCTGATCGAAGCCTTGCTCGATGCCATGCACGAAGGCCAGGCCGATTACACGCTGACCTTCCGCCGCTTGAGCGATCTAGCGGACAAGCCCGACGATCTGGGCGCCCTCGAAGCTTTTCGTTCGTTGTTCGCCAACACGCGGGCCGTCGATGCGTGGCTGCCGCGCTGGCGGGAGCGTATCGCGCGCGACCGGCGCCCGGCCGAGACCCGCGCGGCGGCCATGCGCGCGGTGAACCCGGCCTTCATTCCGCGCAATCACCGCATCGAGCAGGCCATCGCCGCCGCCGTGGGGCAGGGGGATTTCACACCGTTCGAAACTTTGGTCAAAGTCTTGGCGCGGCCCTTCGACGATCAGTCCGAACACGCGGCTTACATGACCCCGCCGCTGGACTCCGAGCGCGTGACCGAGACCTTTTGCGGGACGTAATCGATCAATAGGATCAGGACCAAGCTCTTACGTACGCTCTTACGTACCAGGTACGTAATTACATAGATAATTAGGGCATTTCGTGAATTATTACGTACCTGGTACGTAAGAACTCCGCTGGACTCCGAGCGCGTGACCGAGACCTTTTGCGGGACGTAGCAGCGGCTCACAACCTCGCCGCCACTTCCAGCGCGGCGCGTTCGCCGGACTCCATCGCCCCTTCCATGCCGCGGTTGGTCACCGCCGTGTGCTCGCCCGCGAAATGCAGCCATCCGCGCGGTTTGCCCAGATCGCGGGCAAAGCGCGTGATCTGGCCCGGCTGCCAATAGGCATAGGCACCGCCGGCGAACACATTGCGGTTCCACGACCACGTCTTGACGTGGCGAAGCGCGCCCTTGGTGCTGGGCCGCATGTCGGCCAACTCGCGCAAAATAAAGTCCACCGCGTCCTCGGGCGCCAGGCGGTCCATGAACTTGGCCATGGCGCCGTTGACGAACGATAGGCACGTGGTCACCTCGTTGGGGTCGGCGGAGTTGTTCTTGAGCGCCATGAAACGGCCCGGCGCGCGGTCGGTCCACATGCTGGGGGGCAGGCCGTCCATCTCCCAGTATTTTTTCGTGGGGACGAAATGCACCTGAAACACCGGCGTGTAGTCGAGCCCCGCCACGCCCTCGGCCTGCAAGCCCGTCAGGCCCGGCTCGATGCGCACCAGGCGCAGGGCCGAAACCGGCAGGCTGGAGATGAGGTACTTGGCGCGCCATGTGCGCCCGTCGCGCGCTTCCACGTCCACGCCGTCCTTGTCCTCGCGGATGGCGATGACGTGGGTTTTCATCTGGATTTCGCTTTTGACGGCGCGCGCCATGGCCTCGGGGATGCGCTGGTTGCCGCCTTCGCCCGCCCGCGCGCCGCCGCCGGTGCCGAGCGCCGCGCTCATTTGAATCACCTTGTCGATCTGGAAGTGCATCAACACCGACATATCGTATTCGGAATAACCGTAGCTGAGGTTGGTGCCCACGCCCAAGCGGATGGCCTCGTCCGGCACACCCTTGCGCTTCAGGAACTCATGCGTGGAGATGTCCCATTGCGCGAATTTCGGGTCCTGCCAGGACTCGATGTCGGGCAGAGGGTTGTCCTTGGTGTAGTAGGTGAACTGATAGAGGTGCGCAGGGATTTTCTTCTCCGCGGCGGGGAAGGGGTTGCGCGGGTGCGTGGCCCACTCGTCCAGCTTTATGGCTTGACCGTAGAGGTGGTACATCAGCTCGCCGGGGCGCGGCTCTGTTCGTAATCTTTGCGGCACCAGTTTCACGCCGTACTTGTCGGCGGCGTCCACCAAACGCGCGTAATTCGCGCCGATGCCGCTGCCGCCCATCTCGGGCGCGCCCGGGATGTCACTGGCCGAGGCCGTGAACAGGCGGCCGCCAATGCGGTCGGTGCCTTCCAGCACCGTGACTTTGGCGCCCAGCTCCTCCAGCAGCAGCGCGGCGTTGAGGCCCGCGAGCCCCGCGCCGAGGATGATGACGTCGGCTTTGTGCTGAGCGCGTGCCTTGCTGGTCGCCAACGCGAGCGCCGTGGTGGACGCGCCGATCAGATGGCGGCGGGACAGCGGGGCCATGGGCAAACTCCAATCGGCTGTGCGGGTGCGCGGGAAGATGATATGCGTAGTCCACATTGGAACGATAGCGAGAATCATCCTTGGACACGGCGGGCTACCGCACCGAAACGCCCTATCCCGCCCGGTTTCAAAAAGAGTTGAACCCGCGCCGTTTCGCGTTGGCCTTGGCCGCGCAGGGCCTCGCCGCACCCGACATGGACGCGCCATTCACCTACATGGACCTCGGCTGCGGCATGGGCGTGCCCCTGGTGTGCCTGGCCGCTGGCAATCCGCACGCGCGGTTTTACGGCGTCGACTTCATGGCCGAGCACGTGGCCCATGCGCGCGGCCTGGCCGACGCGGCGGCGCTCAATAATCTTGACGTGCGCGCTGCCAGCTTCGCCGACCTCGCCCCGGGCGATTTTCCGATGTTCGACGTCATGGTCGTTCACGGCGTGTGGAGCTGGGTGACGCCCGACGTGCGCGCGCAACTGCTGGCGTTCATCGACGCGCGGCTCAAGCCCGGCGGCTTATTGTACGTCAGCTACAACGCCATGCCCGGCTGGGCGGCGATGATTCCTCTGCGCGAGATCATGAAGCAGGCCTTCGACCGCGCCGGCGGCGATCAAGCGGCGCGCGTGGCCGCCGCCATGGCCCACGCGCGCGCGTTGGAAGGCGCGCAGACGCTGTACCTGCGCGCGCACCCCACCAACGCCATCCGCCTGAAGCAAATGGCGACCGAAAGCCCGGCCTATCTGGCCCACGAGTATTTCAACGAAGCCTGGCGGCCGTGTTATGTGCGCGAGGTGGCGGCCGACGTGGCGGGCGTGGGGCTCACGTTCGCGGCCTCGGCCAACTTGCAGGATAACGTCACCGACCTGACCGTGCGCGCCGAAGCCCGCGCGCTGTTCGAGGGGGCGACCACGGCGCTCGAGCGCGAAACGCTCAAGGACATGCTGCTGTGCAAGCAGTTCCGACGCGACATCTTCGTGCGCGGCCCAAGCCCGCTCAGCGACGGCGAGATGGCGGCGGTTCACGCCCGGGTGCGCTTCGGCGCGCTCATGACGCCGGCGCAGTTGGCCGAGGCGACGCTGACCACCGAGATCATGACCGTGAAACTCAACACCGAGGTTCATCGCGGCCTGGTGGGCGCGCTCATCGACGCGCCGCGCACGCTGGCCGAGGCGATCCGGCACCCGGCCGTGTCGGGGCTCAACGCCAATGCCGCCTTCGGCACGTTTTATCTGTTGGCGGCCATGGGCGCCGTGGCGCCGGCGGCCTCGGACGCGGTGATGGCCGCAGCGTCGGAGCCGGTGGCGCGGCTCAACGCCGAGATCGCGCGCCGCGCGGGTACGCCGAACGCCATCCCGGCGCGGGCCGTGGCCATGGTGGGCGGCGGGGTGGCGGCGAACTGAAGCGAGGCAACGCAACCGCGCTGCTGTCGTCCTGGCATTTATTGCCAGGACCCAGAGTCTGACGCGAGATGACGGTTTTTGCTTTGGGTCCTGGGAACAAGTCCCAGGACGACATCAGAGTATAGTCAGCCTCTTCTGCCTACACATCCAACTCACCCGCGAACTGGGCGTGTTCCTGGATGAACTTGAAGCGCTCCTCGGGCTTGCGGCCCATGAGCTGTTCCACCAGCTTGGCGGTGGCCTTGGCGTCGGCGCGTTCCTTGGGGTTCATGGCGTCGGGCAGGAACACCCGCAGTAACGTGCGATTGGCGGGGTCCATGGTGGTTTCCTTCAACTGCGCGGGCGGCATTTCGCCCAGGCCCTTGAAGCGGCTGACGTCCACTTTTGAGCGCGTGTCGAACTTGGTCTTGATCAGCTTGTCCTTGTCGGCGTCGTCCTTGGCGTAAACGCTCACGCCGCGCTGAGTCAGGCGATAAAGCGGCGGCAGGGCGAGGTAGAGATGGCCCTTTTCCACCAGCTTGGGCATCTCGCGGTAGAAGAACGTCATCAAGAGGCTCGCGATATGCGCGCCGTCGACGTCGGCGTCGGTCATGATGATGATCTTCTCGTAGCGCAGCTTGCCCGCGTCGAACTTATCGCGAATGCCGCAACCCAGCGCCTCGATGATGTCCTGGATTTCCTGATTGCCGCGCAGCTTTTCGTCGCTGGCCGAGGCGACGTTGAGGATCTTGCCGCGCAGGGGCAGGATCGCCTGGGTGGCGCGGTCGCGCGCCTGCTTGGCCGAGCCGCCGGCGCTATCGCCCTCGACGATGAACAACTCCGTGCCCAGGGCCTCGGCCTTGGTGCAATCGGCGAGCTTGCCGGGTAGGCGCAACTTCTTGGTGGCCGACTTGCGGCTCAGGTCCTTGTCTTGCTTCTTGCGTTGGCGGTCCTCGGCGCGGTTGATCGCCATGTCGAGCAGGATCTCGGCGGTGTCGGTGTTGCCCGCGAGCCAGTGGTCGAAGTGGTCCTTGACCACGATCTCGGCCATGCGCGCGGCGTTGACCGACACCAGCTTTTCCTTGGTCTGGCCCTGGAACTGCGGATCGCGGATGAAGACCGAGAGCATGATGCAGGCCTCGCCCCACAAATCCTCGCCCGTGACGATTCCGGCGCGCTTGTTGTTGATCATCTCGCCGTAGGCCTTGAGCCCGCGCAGCAGCGCGGTCTTGAAGCCTTGTTCGTGGGTGCCGCCCTCGGGCGTGGGGATGGTGTTGCAGTAGGAGTTGAAGAAGCCTTCGCCCTCCTCGGGCCAGCACATGGCCCACTCGACCCGGCCGTCGTCCTCGCTGAATTTGGCGTTGCCGTGAAACACCGCGTCGGCGATTTTCTTGGTGCCGTTGGTGGCGTGGGCCAGGTAGTCGGTGAGCCCGTTGGGGAAGTGGATTTCCTCCTGCTCGGGCACGCCGTCGACGCCCTTGAGCAGCTTCTTGTCGCACGACCACTTGATGCGCACGCCTTCGTACAAATAGGCCTTGGAGCGCGCCATGCGGTAGGCCTGGGCGGGCCTGAAGTGCGCCTTGTCGCCGAAAATCTGCGGATCGGGCGTGAACTTCACCATGGTGCCGCGCCGATTGGTGGGGCCCACTTTGGCCAGCTTGCCCTTGGGCGCGCCGCGGCTGAATTTTTGCTGCCAGGCGACGCGGTCGCGCGAGACCTCGACGGTCAGATGGTCCGAGAGCGCATTCACCACGCTCACGCCGACGCCGTGCAGGCCGCCGGAGGTCTGGTAAACCTTGTCGGAGAATTTGCCGCCCGAGTGCAGCGTGGTCATGATGACCTCGAGGGCGGACTTGGTCTTGAACTTGGGGTGCGGGTCGATGGGGATGCCGCGGCCGTTATCGCGAATGGTCACCTCGTTGCCCTCGCCCAAGTGCACCTCGATGATCGAGGCATGGCCGGCCACGGCTTCGTCCATGGCGTTGTCCAGCACCTCGGCGATGAGGTGGTGCATGGCCTTCTCGTCGGTGCCGCCGATGTACATGCCTGGGCGGCGGCGCACGGGCTCCAGGCCCTCGAGAACCTCGATATCCTTGGCGGTGTAGCCGCCGCCTTTTTTAGCTGCTTGTTGGAAAAGATCGGCCATGGCGTCAGTATGTGGTTGAATGTCGATGAGAACGATTCGGGAATTCGTGCATGATTCGGAAAAGTGGGTACCGGTTTTCCGATCAAATCATGCACAAACAACAGTATAAGGTATCTAAGTTCCTGAAGAACCACAAGATGTAGGGGGCCTCCCATGGTCGTCGAGAAGCCGCAGCCAAAAACACCCTCGGGTGAGCTGTCGTTGCGCGTGCTGGCCATGCCGGCGGACACCAATCCGGCGGGGAACATCTTCGGCGGCTGGGCCATGGGCCAGATGGACATGGCGGGCGCCATGCATGCGTCGTCCATCACCGAAACGCGCGTGGTGACGGTGTCCGTCGACGCCATGAAGTTCCACAAGCCGGTGCACGTGGGCGACGAGGTGTCGTGCTACACCACCGTGGAGCGCGTCGGACGCACGTCGATCTCGATCCTGGTGCAGATGTGGGTGCGCCGCGCCCGCCACGGCGATCCGGTGCACGTCACCGAGGGCATCTTCACCTACGTCTCTCTCGACAAAGACGGCCAGCCGGCCCAGATCAAAAAGTAACCGCGTGGCGGCGGATCACTTCAGTTTCGCCAGAATCGTCGCGAGGGTCTCGGCGTCGGCGCAGGTCAGTTTGCCGGCGAAATGGGCGACGATGGCCGCGCGATAGGCGGGCCACATCTTTTTCAACAGCGCGCGCCCGGCGGCCGTGATGCGCAGCACCTGCCCGCGCCCGTCCTCCTTGCACTCGAAACGTTCGACGTAGCCGACCTTGATCAGCCGGTCGGCCAGCCGTGAGACGCCGTATTGTTCCAGCAGCATGGCGTGCTGCAACTCGAAGGGCCTGAGCCCGCAGGTACCCGCGCGCTTCAGCTCCAACAGCGCGTCGTACCAGACCAGGGGCGGAAAGCCCGCGGTCTTCAGGTCGCCCTCGATGGCGCCGAGCATCGACTGCGCGGCGCGCACGAGTCGGGCCCAGGCCAGGACTTGGGTGTCGGACAGCGCGGTGGTGGACATGGGAAATCCGTAGCAGATACATGCAGTTGCATCAAGCTTGACAATACATGCAATTGCATTTATATCGTCGTCCTCGTTCCCCTGGTGGAGATCAACCCATGTCCGTCGATTCCAAGCTTGCGCCCTTTGCCGTCACGCTGTTGCGGATCAGCCTGGGCCTGATGTTTCTTGCTCATTCCGTCATCCTGAAATGGATGACGTTCACGCTGCCCGGCACAGCGGCTTATTTCGAGTCCATCGGCCTGCCGGGGCCCCTGGCCTACGTCGTATTCGCGGCCGAGGCCGTGGGCGGCGCCATGTTGGTGCTTGGCATTCAGGCCCGCTGGGTCGCGCTCGCCTTGGTGCCCATCCTGGTGGGCGCGGCGTGGGTGCACCTCGGCAACGGCTGGGTCTTCAGCGCCGCCAATGGCGGTTGGGAATATCCGATCTACCTGATCGTTCTGGCCGTGGCCCAAGCCATGTTGGGCGACGGCGCCTATGCGATGAGTCCGTCGCAGCGGTTGACCGACGTGGCCGTGGCACGCCGTTTTGTCGCGCGATGACCGTCCACGACAAAGGGCCGCCCTCGCGGGCGGCCCTGGTTTCGTTCGCAAGACGTCTCGCGGTTAACTCAACAGCGCCGCGAACTGCGTGGTCGTCATGGACGAAATCTGCGTCGAGGTGAAGGCACCGATCTGGGCCGCGCTGAGGGCGTCGATCTGCGTGGTCGTCAGCGCGGTGATTTGACTGGTCGTGAGCACCGCGATGTCGGTGGTCTGCAGCCCCTTGACCTGCGTCGTCGTCAAGCTGCCCACCTGGATCGTGTCGAGCGCCGCCACTTGAGTCGACGTCAGGATCTTGATCTGCGTCGCCGTCAGGCCGCCCATCTGCACCGTCGAGAGGTTGATCAACTGGGTCGTGGTCAACGCGGTGACCTGCGGCGAGGTGAGCGCCTTGATCTGGGTCGAGGTGAAGCCGGTCAACTGCGCCGTCGTCAGGGTGACCAAGTCGGTGGTCTCGATGCCCTTGACCTGGGTCGCCGTCAGGCTGCCGATTTGAGCCGTCGAGACCGAGGCGAACTGCGTGGTGGTGAGGAACGCGAGCTGCGTGGCCGTGAGCCCGCTGAACTGGGTCGTGGTAAGATTGCCGAGGTTGGTCGTGCTGAATACCGCGATTTGGGTGGTGGTGAGCGAGCGTACCTGGGTCGATGTCATGCTGCTGATCTGCGACGTGGTCAGCATCGCGACGCCGGTGGTGGTGAGCGCGCGGATCTGCGTCGCCACCAGTCCGCCGACTTGAACCGACGACAAGGTGGCCACTTGCGTGGTGGTGAGCGCGGCGATTTGCGTCGCCTTGAAGCCCTTGATCTGCGAGGTCGTCAGGCTGCCGACCTGAACCGTGGTCAGCACCGCCATTTGCGTGGTGGTGAGGAAGCCCAGGTCGACGAAGTTCAAGCCGCCCAACTGCGTCGTCGTCAGGTCGACGATGTGCGTGGTGGTGAGCGCCTGCTGCTGTTGCGTCGTGAGGTTGCCGAGCTGCAGCGTGCCCAGGCCGCTCAACTGGCTGGTGGTCAAGGCCGCGATGTTGGTGGTCGAGAAGCCCTTGATTTGCGTGCTGGTGAGACTGCCGAGCTGCGTCGAGGTCACCGAGGCGAACTGCGTGGTCGTCAGAACCCCGAGCTGCGTGACCGTCACCAGATCGATCTGGGTGGTGGTCAGCGTGCCGATGTTGGTGGTGCCGAGCGAGGCGAGTTGCGTCGTCGTCAGCGCGGCGATCTGGTTCGAGGTCAGGCCCGTGATCTGGGCCGTGCCGAGGTTGACGATGCTGGTGGTGGTGAGCGAGCGGATCTGAGTGTTCGTCATGCTGCCGAGCTGGGTCGAACTCAACGCGCCCAACTGCGCGGTCGTGAGCGCGGCCACCTGCGCGGCCGTGAAGCCCTTGACCTGGGTCGTCGTCAGCCCGCCGAACTGCACGGTCGAGATGGACGCGAAATTGGTGGTGTTCATCGCCGCGAGTTGCGTGGCCGTGAGGCCGCCGAATTGGACGGTGGACAGCGACGCGATGTGGGTTGTGCCCAGCGCGTTGAGTTGCTGGGTAGTCAGTCCGCCGACCAAGGTCGAGGTTAGGCCGGTCAACTGCGCCGTGCTCAAGCTGGCGATCACCGTGGTGGTGAAGCCCTTGATCTGGGTGGCCGCCAGGCTACCGAGCTGGACGGTATTGAGCGAAGCGAACTGCGTGGTGGTGATCACGCCCAGTTGAGCCGCGGTGACGCCGTCGATCTGGGTCGTCGTCAGCGTGCCGATGCTCACGGTGGTCAGCACGGTGATCTGCGTGGTCGTCAGGCCGCCGACCAGGGTCGAGGTTAGGCCGCTGAGCTGGACGGTCGTGATGGCGGCGATGTTGGTGGTGCTGAAGCCGCGGACCTGCGTGGTCGTCAAGCTGCCGAGCTGCAGCGTCGACAGGGCGCCGAATTGCGTCGTGCCGATGGCGCCCAATTGCGCGGCGGTCAGGCCGTCGATCTGGGTGATGGCCAAGCCGCCGATGCCGACGGTGCTGAAGGCCGCGAAATTGGTCGTGGTCAGGCCCGCCAATTGCAAGGAACTCACGCCGGCGAGTTGCGCCGCGACCAACTGGCCGAAATTCGTCGTCGTGATGGCGTTAAGCTGCGTGGTGGTGAAGCCGCCGAACTGGGTGGCGGTCAAGCCGCCGATCTGCTGGGTCGTCAGCGCCGCCATGCTGGTGGTGTTGATGCCCTTGACCTGAGTGGACGTGAGCGCGCCCAACTGCGACGTGGTGACGGCCGAGAACTGTGTGGCCGCCAGCGCGCCGATCTGGGCGGACGTGAAGCCCGCGATCTGGGTGGTCGTGATATTGCCGACGTTGAGCGTCGCCAGGGCCGCCACTTGGGTGGTGGTCAGCGCGGCCAGCTGCGTCGAACTGATGCCGCTGAGCTGCGAGGTCGTGAGCGCCGTGACGTTGGTGGTGCTGACGCCCTTGATCTGCGTCGTCGTCAGCACGCCGATCTGGGTGGACGTGAAGGCGGTGAAGTGGGTGCTGTCGATGCCGCCGAACTGCGCCGACGTGAACGCGCCGATCTGGGTTTGGGTCAGGCCGCGCATCCCGATGGTGCTGAGGTTGTTCAGCGTGGTCGTGGTCAGCGCGCCGATGGCGGTGGTCGTCAAGCCGACGATTTGGGTGGTCGAGATCGACGCGATATTGGTGGTGTTCAGCGCGTTGATCGCGGTGGCCGAAATGCCGGTGAACTGGGTCGCGGTGAGGCTGCCCAACTGTATCGTCGACATGGCCGCGAACTGAATGCTGCCGAAGCCGGAGACTTGGGTCGAGGTCAGCGAACTCAGCTGTGTGGTCGTGAGCACCGCGAATTGGGTGGCGGCGAGATAGCTGAGGTCAACCGAGTCCAGCAGCGCCAGGTCGGTGGTCGTGAGCCCCGCGATCTGGGTGGTGGTGGCGAGTTGAATGAAAATGGTGTTGTGCGCCATGACGTCTTACTCCGGCCGCGATAAGTGGCGGATCGATCGCGCGCCAAGGCAACCCACGGCCAAATAGGCCGGCGGTGTGATGCGCCTGCATGTCGGGAGAGCAACGTCGAACATGCTCGATCTCCGTTCTAGAGATGGTTCAAGAGCAAATAAGACAGGGCAATTCTTGCCACTATCAGTTGTGGCAATTTACATAAGTACGGCCGCCCCGTCGATACTCTAAATACTGACCCTCAAGGGTCTATACGCGCGCGGTTAACAAACGGTTGCGAGGAATACGCGCACCGCACCCCGTGGTAGTCATTTAAGTAATTGATATAATTGATGAATTATCTATCGCCCCGAGTCGAGGCGCAGGTCACGCGATCCCCGTTCAAGGTCGAAGCCTTAGCCGACTTTCGTCCCCACCAAATTCATGGTGCCGCCGGATTTGGTCTTCTCGTTCCCGCTCACCGCGAATCCGTTGGCGGCAAAGACCTTTTCGTAGTCCGTGGCGATGTGCTCCAGCATCCACACCTCGTAGTTCCAGCGGGTGTTCCACCAGTTGAAGAACTGGCGGTAGCCGGTCATGGGGGTGGCGGGGATGCGGATGTCGCCGGGGGTCGTGATGCCGCCGGGGCGCAGGATGCGCGCGGTTTCGGCGATGATCTTCTTGTTGGCCGCGCCGCTAACCTCGTGGAACAGCAGGAACGACGTGACGATGTCGAAGTAGCCGTCGGGGAACCCCGTGTCCTCGGCCAGGCGCTGGGCGAAATTGGCGCCGTTGCCCAGCTTGTTGGCGCGCATGTGGGCGAAACGCACCATGGGTCCGCCGACGTCGAGGCCCCACACCTCGGCCTCGGGGTAGCGGTCTTTCAGGGCCATGGTCAGCCGACCGTCGCCGCAGCCTAAATCGAGAATGCGTTTGACCTTGCCGTCGGCGGGGATCGGATGCTCGGCGGCCATGCGGCCGTGCATCTCGTCCTGGTGATTGCGCCCCATCCAGAAATTGTTGGTGCCCCAATAATAGAGATGGCCCGCGAACTCATCGCCCACGTAGCCGCCGGGCTGGTTGTGAATTTCTTCCTTGGTGTAGGCGGGCAAAACCATCTTCGGGTTCAATTCCAGCTTGCCCGGGCCGGCCTTGTCGGCCGTTTCCATCTCGGCCATGAACTGATCGGCGTGGGCATACAACATCTCGCGGATGTCGGCCCACATCACCTGCTGGCCGCGCACGTAGCCGTGCATGTTGGCGGCCAGGACCGGATCGTTCTCGAACAGCCGCACGGCGTCCATCAGCGCCACTTCCTTGGCCGGGTCCATGCGGTTGTCGCGCAGGATGGCGACGGCGCGCTCGCGCGCGGCCTTTTGCAGTTCGCCGTTCACGAACACGCGGTAGGACATGTTGAATTCGTCGCGCGATTCCAGGCTCAGCATCGGCACGCGCGTGAGGCGGTCGATCCGGCCGCGGGGCGCGAATTCGCCGGTCTTGGCCCACGCTGTCGAAGCCCAGGCCGTCGTCGTCAGGGCCGCTCCGGCCATGACGGAAGATCCGAGAATGTGTCGGCGAGAAATCATCGCAAATCTCCTTATTAGGCCGTCTTGGTGCCCATGATGTTGGCCGTGCCGGAGCCGATGGCGTTGTTGTTGCCCGCCCCGTTGCCGCGCGAGGCGGGATTGTCGGTGACCGTGAAGCCGGCCTTGGCCAGGATCGCGGGGTAGTCGCCGGTGTTGTAGTGGTCGTTCCAGACTTCGTAGTTCCAACGGCGGATCCACCACGCATTGAAGGTGCCGAAGGCCGTGGGGGCCGGCAGCGGGCGGCGCATGCGCGCCTCGATGGGATAGAACACGCCGCCCTTGCGCAGCACGCGATGCGCCTCGTCCATGATCTTGGGTTCGGCGTCGGGGTGCACTTCGTGGAACAGGATGAACGAGGTGACGATGTCGAAGTGGCCGTCGGGGAACTTGGTGTCCTCGGCCAGTCTTTGGGCAAAGCGCGCCTTGGAGTCCAGCTTGTTGGCGCGCATGTGGGCGTACCGCACCATGGGCCCGCCGACGTCGATGCCCCACACCTCGGCGTAGGGGAAGCGTTCCTGCAGCGCCACGGTGAACTGGCCGACGCTGCAGCCGAGGTCGAGAATGCGCCTCACCTTGCCGTCGGCGGGCACGGGGGTTTCTTTCGCGAGGCCCCGGTGCACTTCGTCCTGGTAGTTCGTCGCCATCCAGAAATTGTTGGTGCCGTAGTGGTACATGTGCCCGGACATCTCGTCGCCGACGTAACCGCCGGGCATCATGTGAATTTCTTCCTTGGTGTAGGCGGGCAGATCCATCTTGGGGTTGAGTTCCAGGTGCCCCGGGCCCTTGGCGTCGGCGGCTTCCATCTCGGCCATGTAGAAATCGAGATGGGAGTAAAACTCCTCGCGCAGAATGCGCCACATGTGTTGTTGGTTGCGCAGCCACATGTGCGCATGGCCCATGATGATGGGATCGTTTTCCATCAACGCGATGATCTGCTCGCGCGGTTCGTTCATCAGGGGGTTCAAGCCCCTTTCGCGCATCAGCGCGACCGCCCGCTCGCGCGCGGCGCGGGCCTGAAGCCCGTTCGACCAAATCCGCAACGTCGTCGAGAAGGCATCGTTGCTTTCGAGGTCGAGCTTGGGCAGGCGCACCAAGCGGCCGTCAATGCCCCGGCCGTAATCCTGCACGGCGGCGGCGAAGGCCTGGAAGGCGGACGTCAGGGTCGCGCCGGCGCCGAGCGCGGAGCCGATCAGGTGACGGCGTGAAACCATGGCGTCCTCCCGGGATGACAGGCCGAAAGGGTACTCCGCTCGGCTCCGGCCCACAAACGAAAGCCGATTGCACCTTTCACGGGGCGAGCGCGACAAACGATTTTGAGCGACCGGCCATTGCCGAAACTCAACTGTCATTCCCCGCGAATGCGGGGAATCCAGGGCTTTTTAGGTTCATTGGGTTTTTAAACAAAAACCTCTGGATCGCGCGAACAAGTCGCGCGATGACACATGTTGTTCAAAGGCTTACGGAGCGTGTCATGGCGGAAGCGGCGGTGAAACCGAGCGGCGCGGCGGCGGAATTCGCGCGGATCGTGGGGGCGGCCCACGTCATCACCGATCCGGCCGAATGCCGCGTCTATTCCAACGACATCTTCTTCTGGGACGATGCTCACGTGGCCGACGTGGTGGTGCAACCGGGTTCCACGGACGAGGTCTCGCGCATCGTCAAGGTGGCCGCTCGCCTGGGCCTGAGCATTTACACCCGCGGCGGCGGCATGTCTTATACCAAAGGCTACGTGCCCGCCGTGGCGGGCGCGGTGTTGATCGACATGCGCCGCGTCAACCAGATTTTCGAGATCAATCCCACCGACCGCTACGTCGTGGTGGGGGCCGGCTGCACCTGGGAGAAGGTGGCCGAGGCGCTGAAGCCCCATGGGCTGAAGCTCGTGTTCCTGGCGCCCTTCTCGGGCATCTATTCCACCGTGGGCGGAGCGCTGTCGCAGAACGTGCCCGCCAGCATGAAAGGCATTCTGGGTCTTGAAGTGGTGCGCGCCGACGGCTCGATTGTCAGAACGGGCGCCTGGGGAAGAAAATCAAGCCACGGGGGTGCCGCTCCCTTCTTCCGCGACTACGGCCCCGATCTCACGGGATTGTTCCTGGGCGACACCGGCGCCTTCGCCATCAAGACCGCCGCCGTGATGCATTTGTACGCGCGGCCCGAGGGCGCGGCCCATGCGTCATTCGCCTTCGAGACCTATGAAGACATGGCCGCGACCATGATCGAATTGGGCAATCACGATTATCTCTATCGCCGCGTCGGGCTCGATCCCTTCAAGAGTCAGAACTCGGTGAAGGTGGGCTTCAAGGAAGCGCTCAAAACTCTAGGCGACGTGAGCACGTCGGGAACCTCGGTGCTGGGCGGCCTCAAGGACACCGTGAAGATGGCCGCGCAGGGCGCGACCAACTTCATGGAAGGCGTGAAGTGGTCCATGCATCTGTCCACCGAGGCGCTGGACACGGCAGGAGCGGAGGCGGGCATGGAGCGCGTGCGGAAAATCTGCCTCAAGCGCGGGCGGGAAATCGCCAACGTGCTGCCGCGCGCCATGGAAGCGCGGGGTTTCTCCGTGCGCGGCTTCCTGGGCGGGCAGGGCCAGCGTTGGATCCCCACCAACTCGCTGTGGCCGCTCTCGCGCGCAGTGGAAGTGGCCACCGCCGTGCAAGGTTTCTTCAACGCGCGCCGCGCCGAGATGCAAAAACACGGCCTATGGGAAAGCTACATGACCAATTGGGGGCAGGGCTATTTCCAGTGCGAGCCCAGTTTCTATTGGGTCGACGAGGTGAGCGAGTTGCACTTGCGCCATCTCGGCAAGGAAGAGGCCGACAAGTTCCGCGACCTCAAACCTAACTTGCCCGCGCGGGCCTTCGCCCAGAAGCTGCGCTTCGAGCTGCGCGCTTTCTTCTTCGACCTGGGCGCGGTGCACGTGCAATTGGCGAAGTTCTATCGCCTGGAAGATTCTCTCTCGCCGGAAACGTGGCGGCTACTTGAAGAAGCCAAGACTTGGCTCGACCCTGAGCGCAGGCTTAACCCCGGCAACCTCGGTCTCTAGTCTTTACGTACCAGGTACGTAGTCTTTACGTACCTGGTACGTAATTCGTGGTCCGTCGAGACCGCCTGCGGCGCAAGCGCGTGCCCGTTTCTCGCTCCAGGCGGTCGATGAAGTCTTGCGACCCGAGCGCCCGTCCGGCATGGGCCGCGCCGCGAACCTCGTCGAGCTGCGCTGTCGTCAGGGCATTCGCGAACAATGCCGCGTATGACGCCGCCCGCGCCGCCGCGTCGGTACCGAGGTCGCGATAGAGGGCGTGGGGCCAAATCAAGGGATCGTGCGCACCGCCGGCATTGCAACGGTAGCTCGACCATCGATAGTCCGCAGGCGTGAGGGCGAGTCCGGCGCGCACCGGGTTCATCTCGATGTAGCGGCTGCAGACGAAGAAATAGGTTTCCGTGTCGATCAGGCTCGCGCGATAGCGGCCCTCCCAGAGGCTGCCGGTGCGACCGCGCGTGGCGTTGATATGGCGCGTGAAGTGCCAGCCGATGTCGTGCATGGCCTTGGGCAGGCTGTCGGAGGTCAGCGGCGAGACAAGCAAATGGACGTGGTTGGTCATCAAGACATAGGCGTGAATCTTCAAGCCATGGGCGTCCGATGCATCCTGGAGCAGTTCGAGATAGATGCGGTTGTCGTCGTCGGCGAAGAACGTCTGCTGGCGGTTGTTGCCGCGCTGAATCACGTGCACCGGCTGATCGGGGAGAAAATAGCGCCCAATGCGCGGCATGCGATGCTCCCCTTACGTCCCCTTACGTACCAGGTACGTAATATATCAGCATAACAATCTGTAATAAATACATAGTTACGTACCTGGTACGTAAGAGGGCTAGAACGTCAGCGTCACCGCGGCCCAGAACTTTTGGCGGCTGGCAAAGCCAGGCACGCCGTTGTAGTCGGCGAATTTCAACTCGGCCGAGACGTTGTCGGTGAAGATGGCCGTGGCGACGAGGTTGATCTCATCGCCCAGGCTGCCCGCGCCGAACTCACGCGAATAATCGTGAACCCACGCCGCCAGGCGCAGGCTCTTCAAGCCGCTCTCGAACTTGAAGGTGTAGTCGGCGACGGCATAGAGGTCTTCGATGCCCGCCGTGGGCGTGGTCAGGAACACGTCGGCGAAGCCCTGAAAGGCATGCAGGGTGGCGAGCGGTGTCGCGAAGCCGATACGGCCGTCGCCTTCCAGCACCTCGTAACCCACGCGCGCCGAGGCCGCGCCGAAACTACCGCCGCCTTCCGCCAAGTAATAGTTCAGGCTGTAATCGATGGCGTTGGCCTTGGCGTCGCTCTGGTCGGCGAACTCCAGCGCATACTGCGCCGTGAAGCCGTCGTTGATCTTGCGGTTGCCGGCGAAGCGCAGGCCGAAGGTGTTGCTGGAGTTGACATTGGAGGGCTTGGTCTCCAGCAGGTAGCCGTAGGCCGAGAGCTTGCCGATGGGGAAGGTATAACTGCCGTTGAGGATATGAGTATCGCCCTTGAATCGGCCCAGCGGGTTGTCGCGCCCGAACACGCGATTGACGCGCCAGACATAGGCATAGGTGAACGCTGCCTCCTTGGTGGGCGTGAGGTTCACGCGGGCGGCGTCGTAGGTCTGCTCGTTCTGCCGGAAACCCACGCCGCCGACGAAGCGTTGATTGTCGAAGTTGAAGCGCTGACGGCCCACGGTCGCGTTGAACTTTTCCGCCGTGTAGCCGATGTGCGCACGATTGAGTTCCGTGATCTTGGGGTCGGCCACCGTGGGCAGCGTCAATTTGCCGTTGGTGGTGCTGTTGAAGCGGTCATCGCCGATGGGGCGGATATCCTCGAACTCGATCAGCGCCTTGAAGCCGTTGAATGCGCCGGTCTCGTAGCCGACGCGGCTGCGTAGCGTCGAAGCCAGCGCGTTGCGCGCGAAGCCCGCCTGATCGACGCTCTCGAGGCGATAGCGAAAATCGCCGCTGACCTTGCCGCCCTTGAGGGCCTCCATGGCCGTCTGCGCATCCGCCGCCGTGCTCACGCCGAGCGCAAAAGCCAGCACCTTCACTCCATGCCACCGCATCGTGCTCTCCCATGTCGAACGGGAAAAGCCTAGCGGCGCGGCGAAGAATAACCTTGATTGAGGTCAGATTTTGCCGACCCCGCGTTCACGCAAGGTTTCGCGCACCTTTTGAATCGTTTTCACCACCAGCGTGGCGGCGCGCTGGTCGGCGGGGGCGCTGAACTTGGCGGCGATGGTCTTTTCGAAACTCGCCAGCAACTCTTGCTTCATGTCGAGCGGCCGCTTGCCCAGATAAGCCGCGAGCCATTGCGACACGGCCTTGGGGTCGGGCCGCACCCGGGCCATGTCCATCATGGTTTGAACGGGGTCCGTGGCCATGGCGCCGCTCACTCCTGCCCGGATTTCTTGAAGGGCCCCCAGTCCTCCAGCGCGTCGATGCGTTGGGCCACGACGTCGCGTTCTTCGTCGAGAAAGCGCGCCACCGCGTCGCGGAAGCCGGGGTCGGCGATCCAGTGGGCCGAGTAGGTCGGGCGCGGCAAGTAGCCCCGCTGAATCTTGTGCTGGCCCTGGGCGCCGGCCTCGACCCAGTCCAGTTTCTCGGCGATGGCGTAGTCGATGGCGCGGTAGTAGCAGCACTCGAAGTGCAGGAACGGATAGTCCACCTTGGCGCCCCAGTTGCGCCCGAACAGGGTGTTGCCCCCGCGCAGGTTGATGGCCCCGCACACAGGCGAATCGTTTTCGAAGCCCATCACCAGCACCACGGCCTCGGGCATGCGCTGCGACAGTTGGTCGAAAAATTCGCGCGTCAAATAGGCCTGGCCCCACTTGCGGTCGGAGGTGTCGATGTAGAAGCGATAGAACGCGTCCCAATGCTTGGCCTTGATGTCCGCGCCCACCAGCGTCTCGATCCGCACGCCGCAACTGTTGGCTTTCTCGCGCTCCTTGCGGATGTTTTTGCGCTTGCGCGAGTTCATGGCGTTCAGGAAGTCGTCAAAACTGCCGTAGCCTTCGTTCTTCCAGTGATATTGCTCGCCGATGCGCGGCAGGAAGCCGAACTCGGCCATCAACTGTTGCTCAGCCTCGGTGGGGAAGGTGACATGCAGCGACGAGACGCGGCGCTGCTTGGTCAATTCCAGCATGGCATGGAGCAACGCCACCTGTGCCTCGCGCGTTTCCGCCGGGTCCAAATCGCCGCGCGTCATGAGGCGCGGGCCCGTCACGGGCGTGAAGGGCACGGCGCACTGGAGTTTCGGATAATAGCGCCCACCGGCCCGCTGATAGGCCTGGGCCCAACCCCAGTCGAAGACGTACTCGCCGTAGGAATGAGTTTTGAGATACATCGCCGCGCAGGCGATCATGCGGCCCGCGGCGTCTTCCAGCGTCACGTGCTGCGGCTGCCATCCGGCCTCGGCCGAGACGGAGCCCGACTCCTCCAGCGCGCAGTAGAAGGCGTGGCGCACGAAGGGGTTGCGGTCGGCACGGTCCTGCCCGGCGCAGGCGTCCCATGCGGTAGCGTCGATGGCGGCGATGGACCCGACGACCTTGGCCGTGAGCGTGTCCGCGCGGTCGCGTTCGTCGTTCATGCCACCTCGAACACCGCTTCGACCTCGACGGCGGCGTTTCGCGGCAGCGACGGCGCGCCCACGGCGGCGCGGGCATGGCGCCCGGCGTCGCCGAACACCTGCACCATGAGGTCCGAGGCGCCGTTGACGACTTGCGGGTGCTGGGTGAAGGCCGGCAGGCAGGCGACGAAGCCGGTGAGCTTCACCACGCGCCTGACTTTGTCCAGGTCGCCGCCCAGGGCCATCGCGGCCTGGGCGATGAGGTTGAGCGCGCACAGCCGGGCGGCCTCGACACCCTGTTCCAGCGACACCTGGTTGCCCACCTGACCCTCCACGGCGACCTGGCCGTCTTTCAGAGGCAATTGGCCCGAGACGAACAGCAGGTTGCCGCTACGCACGGCGGGCACATAATTGGCGATGGGGGCCGCCGCCGTGGGCAGCGTGAGGCCCAGGTCTTTCAAGCGTTTGTCGACGTTTCCCGCCATGGCTGTCTCCGGGTCTTTTGTGCGCAGAGAGTCTGTGCTACCTCCGGCGCCCTCCAAGGGTGCCGGTGAAATCCAGGCCACCTTACGACGGTTCCACCGCCCCGGAAAAGGACACAGGCGACACGATGCCCAAAGAAAAGCTCTCGCTGCCAAAGTCCCGCATCAAGGTGTTGTTGATGGAAAACATCAACAAGACCGCCGTCGAGCTGTTCAAGCGCCAGGGCTATGGCTCGGTGGAGGCGCTGCCCGGAGCGCTGGACGCCGGGGATCTCAAGGCGAAGCTCAAGGATGTGCACATTCTCGGCATTCGCTCGCGCACCAAGCTGACCAAGGACGTGCTGGCGGCGGGCGAGAGGCTGCTGGCCGTGGGCTGCTTCTGTATCGGCACCAACCAGGTGGACCTCAAGGCCGCCAAGCGCCAGGGCGTGCCGGTGTTCAACGCGCCCTATTCCAACACCCGCTCGGTGGCGGAACTGGTGCTGGCCGAGATCATCATGCTCAGCCGCGACATTCCGCGCAAAAGCTGGACGGCGCATGAAGGCGGCTGGGAGAAGTCCCACAAGGGCAGTCACGAAATTCGCGGCAAGGTGCTGGGCATCATCGGCTACGGCCACATCGGCACGCAGCTCTCGATCATGGCCGAGGCCATGGGCATGCAGGTGCGCTTCTACGACATCGTCGAGAAGCTGGCGCTGGGCAACGCGCAGGCGTGCCGCTCGCTCGACGACTTGCTGGCGATGTCGGACTTTGTCTCGCTGCACGTGCCCGAGACGCCTCAAACCAAATACATGATCAACGCGGCCAAGCTGAAGAAGATGAAAAAGGGCGCGCATTTCATCAACGCCTCGCGCGGCACGGTGGTGGAGATCGAAGCGCTGGCCGACGCGCTCAAGTCGGGCCACGTCGCCGGCGCGGCGCTGGACGTGTTTCCCAAGGAGCCCGCCGACGGCGACGAGAAGTTCAAGAGCCCGCTGCAGGGCCTCAAGAACGTCATCCTCACGCCGCATATCGGCGGCTCGACCGAGGAAGCCCAGGCCAACATCGGCGCCGAAGTGGCCGAGAAGCTGGTGAAGTACTCCGACAATGGTTCCACATTGGGCGCGGTGAATTTCGTCGAGGTGGCATTGCCGCCGCAAACCGATGCCACGCGCTTCATGCACATCCACCGCGACGTGCCCGGCGTGCTGAGCAAGATCACCGATGTGTTCGCTCGCCGCAGAATCAACATCGCCGGCCAATACCTGCGCACCGACGGCGAGATCGGCTACGTCGTCACCGACGTCATGGGCCGCGTCGAGGTGGGCATGGGTATCCGCAAGGACTTGGCGGCCATCGAGGGCACCGTGCGCACACGGTTCCTGTACGAGGCGCCGCCGGACGCGATGAAGTAAGGCTTAGCAGGCTGTTGAAGAAGTCGTTGAACGGCGAGCGATGAACGGGATTTCGTCGCCGGTTTGCATGCATATCTCGCCTTCGAGTGAGCCATCATCTTGCATTTCGGCCCATCCGTGGCCTGCGGCGGGCTCTATT
>JANRJL010000095.1:0-77981 GCA_033763995.1 Rhodospirillaceae bacterium
CCCCCCCCCCCCCCCCGCAGAGACCTATGCCCAGCGACCCCTAGCCAAGCAACTTTTCCGGCTTAGCGGCCACAGGTTTTTGCGACGTCGGCTCTACCTCTGAAGCCTCGTCCTCGCCTTCGTCTTCATCCAATAGTCGACGAAACATCTCGTCAAACTTTTCGTCATTTTGCTCACGCTCTCGTTGTCGATTTTCGTAGATTTCTTTCGCCTCCATTCCTGCAATCACGCGAGAGTCATACTCTGTCATGAATTTCAGGGCTTGCCAGTGCCCATCTGTGCCAAGCAAAAAGATTCGGTTCATCAGGATTTCGCGTCTTGTTAGTCGTTCCTTTTTACCATTCCGTTCTACGGTCCTTTTCTGATTTAGAAAGGCGGTCAACATACTTTGTACAGGCTTTCGTTTCTTTGGTCGGCCCGACGGATTGCCAGACTGACCTTTCTGAAACCTGTGTTGCTTCGGCGGCTTTCCATAACCGACTTTTTCTACTTCATCATGGTTACTCATGGTCGGCCTCCACATTTTCAGACTCAGATTGCAACTCGTCAAATACGCGACCGGTATCTGCATTGACGGCTTGCTCTCCGGTAAACTTCTGCCATCGCCGGATGGACGTATCGACATAGTGCGGGTCTAATTCTATCGCATAGGCATCTCGGCCTGCTATCTCGGCAGCCACGACTGTGGTACCGCTTCCGGCAAATGGATCGAGTATTATGCCGCCGCGTTTCGAGCAATCGCGCATGGCGTCGGCAAGCAGAGCGACGGGTTTGCATGTTGGGTGAAGCGCGAGCTCGGCACTACGTTCCGCCGAAATGGAATTCATCCCGGCATACTCCCAAACATTCGTTCGGCTCCGACCATACTGGCCCAGTGCAAAGTTATTGATGTGCTTGCCTGGTCCATTCTTAAAGACGAAGATCAACTCGTGACGCTGTCGATAAAAGCTGCCCATACCCCCATTGGATTTTACCCACACACATAGTTGCTTGAGTTCGCTGTAGACGTTTTCGGCAGCCTGCTGCAGCAGGTACATTTGCCGATAGTCCATAAAGACATAGTGGATGCTGGCTTGCGCCGAGAACCTGACCAGCAACTGAAAAAAGCGTCTGAGAAAAGCGCGAAACTCTTCGTCTGAGAGTTCGCCCGAGGCCATGACAAAGTCTTTATGTTTGACCGCTCCCAGGCCGCTCACATTGCCTTCTATCCTGCAATTGTACGGCGGGTCCGTCAGCACCATCTGGGCTTTGGCATTGCTTAAGAGTTTTTCATAGCTTTCGGCCAACAAAGCATCGGCGCAAAGAATCTTGTGCTGGCCAAGCAACCAAAGGTCTCCATTTTTTGATATCGGAGACTTACTTCGATCGACTGGAAGTGTTTCATCTTCTTTGAGGTCTTTGCCGACAGTATCGAAATTCATCACCCCTTCAATCTCAGGAAAGGTGAACCCCGTTATCTCAAGATCGAAGTCGAGTTTAAGATCGGATAACTCCGTAAACTCTTCTTTTAAGGTAAGTTGGTCCCACTCGCTGAGTTCACCGAGCTTATTCTCGGCAATTCTAAGCGCCCTAACTTGTTCCTCAGTGAGAGTTGAAGTCGATACGGTGGGCACCGAGTCAAGACCGAGCAACTTTGCGGCCTCAACGCGACCGTGCCCCAAGACAATCTTGTTATCTCGATTAACAACAACAGGAACCAGAAATCCAAATTTCTGGATACTATCGGCCAGCTGACGAATAAACTTTTTAGATCGACGGCGCAGCTGACGATTTTGCCCACTTAAGGCATTAAGTGGGATGTAAGTGATTGAAAGCTCAGCAGGTTCGTTACTAGTCATGGTGGTCTCCGTTTCTGTTGAGAACAGATCGGAGACCGCTTTATCACCGGCCTCAGCACCGCTGAGGTGCTGGCATATTCTCGGCGAGGAATATGTATGCGATTAGGCGCGAACATTCGCGCGCCATTTTTATAACAGGCGCGAGATAGCTAATCAATAACCAGGCCCGCGGCCCCGCTTATTGAGGTAGATTTTGCCATAGGTTTTCGTACGGCAGGCTTGCGCCCCAATTAAAGCCTGAGAATCGTGCGTCGAACTTCACGCCGCTGATTTCATATGCCTTCATCAATTTATGAACGTCGGCGTGCGATAAGATGAAGTACCTGTTGGCCGCATCCCTCGCGACAAATGTGAGTACATAGTAAAGATCAGCCCTGATCTCATGCCGGTCCCGGACCCTCCAAAAGCTGCTTGTGCACTGGCCCTTCACATCAATGAGGAAGCTTTGTCGGTTTGGAGATATGACCATCAGGTCAGCCAAGGGGGTCGTGTTTCCCATGGTGAATGCAACTTCATAACCTCGTTTGCAAAGCTCGCTAGCGACCGCGAATTGACCTGCCCATTGCGTGAAATGCCTCGAAGAAATCAAAGCGCTCTCCTAATTTGGGCAAAAGGTCGCTCGGTTAACGGCATGAGCCCAATCTATAATACATATTATAGTTGATAAATTATAGCGCGTGACTGGCCGACCTTTGCGCATGGACATGCGCAAACTTGTCGGCCGGAATGTACGTCGCCTCAGGGAAAAAGCGGGGCTAACCCAGGAGCAATTTGCCGAACGCTCGGGCTTTAGCCAGCAGTATATCAGCGGCCTCGAGCGCGGGAGCCGCAACCCGACGATTATCTCGATCTATGAACTCGCCACAGCGCTTGGCGTTAATTATTTGAAGTTGCTGCGCCCTACGCGCCGAAATTAGGCTTTCTGGGCGATACGACGGGCCTTTTGGGCTGGACTTGTGCGCCGGCAAGAGCGGTACTCAGCCACCGATGCGCAAGACCGAGCTTACACGCCGCCAACGAGTCCAGTCGCTATTCACAACAGCAACTGAGGTCTTGGAAAACACCCATCCAGTCGCAACGTCTGGGCAATCCATTAAGCTCAGCCGCGACCAGTACGCCCGCAAAGCAAGGGTGCTTCTGGCCGCCGCCCAGAATCTCAGCGTGGCGGCTAAAGCAATTATTTCTGAAACGAAGCAAAAGAGCTGGCGCTAGTTTTGCGCTGACAGGGCCACATTGCAGTGGCAATTCGGAGCACTGTGAGCATGCATGGCGGGCAGTCGGGAATAACCCCGACTTCCAATGGAGTCCGCCATGCGTCTCAAAGAACTGCTCAAGAGCAAGCCGCCGCTCATCTGGCCGCAGAAGCCCTCAAACAAGGCCACAGAGATTCGGAAGGTAATTCAGGATCTAGAGGCCTCGCCACTTCCTAAACTCCGTGATGCCTGGGCTCATCGATACGGCAAACCCGTGCCGGCACCGACATCACGGTCGCTCCTGCTGAGGTTGCTGGCTTGGCGGATCCAGGCAGATGCCTTCGGTGGCCATAAGCCCGAGGTTCTTCAAATTCTCAATGAACCGGTCGTTCGCAAAGGGAAGAACGCGGCCGATCCGCCCTCCGACATGAAACTACGCATTGGAACTGTGTTGAAGCGGGAGTGGCATGGCCGCCAGCGTGAGGTCGTCGTGAAGGCCGATGGCTTCGCTTATGAGGGCAAAATGTACAGCACGCTCTCCGAGGCGGCGCGTGCCATTACCGGCACGAAATGGTCCGGTCCACGCTTTTTCGGGCTGAAGGACTCCAAGGACCGGCCGCGGGAGATCGGCCGATGACTAAACCCAAGCTTCGGTGCGCAATCTATACCCGGAAATCTTCCGAGGAGGGGTTGGAGCAAGACTTCAACTCGCTCGACGCTCAACGTGAAGCCTGTGAGGCGTTCATCGCAAGCCAAGCGGGTGAAGGCTGGACCTTAGTCCGAACACCTTTCGACGATGGCGGCTACTCCGGCGGGAGCATAGACCGTCCTGGCCTGAAAGCACTACTTACGGCGATTGATGAGGGACGCGTGGATGTCGTGGTTGTCTACAAAGTCGACCGACTTACACGGTCTCTCTCGGACTTCGCGCGAATCATTGAAAGGTTTGACGCCAAGAAGATCTCATTTGTCTCGGTAACCCAGTCGTTCAACACCACAACTTCCATGGGGCGATTGACTTTGAACATTTTGCTCTCTTTCGCTCAGTTCGAGCGCGAGGTCACAGGCGAACGTATCCGCGACAAGCTCCTAGCCTCCAAAAAGAAGGGGCTATGGATGGGAGGAACGGTCCCCCTCGGCTATGACCCGGACGGGCGAACCCTCACCATCAACAAGAAGGAAGCTCAAGTGGTGCGCCACATCTTTGAACGGTACATCGAGCTCAAGTCGGTTGATGATACGGTCCGTGATCTTCGAGACCGAGGGATCAAGAGCAAGGCTTGGATCTCAAAAACCGGGGGGCGGCGTGGCGGTTACGCGATCGATCGCGGCGCACTTCGGCATCTCCTACAAAACCCACTTTACCTTGGTCAAATACGACACAAGGACAAGGTCTACGCTGGCCAACATAAGGCGATAATTTCTCAAGAGCTTTGGGACGAGGCTCAAAAGACCTTCGAAGAGAACCGCCATGAACGGAAGGCCGAGATCGTCAAGGCTAAGGAAGAGTGGTGGCTAACGGGCAAACTGTTTGATGCTCAAGGTCGGCCAATGATCCCGACCTACACATCACGACCCAACGGCAAACGCTACAAGTACTACTTTGTTGACGAGGCGAGCGAGGACGTCCGAACCACGAGAAACGCTGTCTCTCGAGTGAAGATGGAACTGATTCATGGGCTTGTTCAAAGCGCAGCCGACCGGTGGCTCGGAAAAAAGGGCAGGAATAAGAACCGTATGCTTACGAAGGATGTACAGAAGGTCGTGCTGGGCCGCGAAAGCGTTACGATAGATCTGACTCGTCAGCACGCGGAAGGCGGTTACATGAAAACGAGACCAACTAAGATCGATGTGCCGATCCGTATTACCCGGCATGGTCATCGATCCGAAATTATTGCTCCACCTGAGCTCGGTCTGACACAAACAAACCCGAAAGTAGTCAGCGTTCTTCGTTTGGCGTGGCAATGGCGCCGAGAGATTGAGACTGGTACTTACGCAACACCGGAATTGTTGGCAGACACCAAGGGGGTCTCGAAGCGATATGTAAACAAGCTAGTTCCACTCGGGTTTCTTGAGCCAGCGGCACTCAAAACGATGTTGAGCTGAATTGATCTATAAAATGCGACTCATTGACTTCGTTGTGCATCCTTTCCACTTGACTAATTGCAAGCTTCAGAAAAACTCCAATTAGTATGCTTATAATCTATGGGACAGACAGCGTTCGTCGAACCGGCCTAGCGCTCCGGGGTGGCGGTTCAGCTGCAACGAACGCATTATGCCTACTTCACGGTCACGACAAACATTACCCAACTTAGAAAAGTTTTTCCGCGATGTCAGGCGCCTGCGCGCGAAGATTCTCGAGGCGTTTCGTACACCCGCGAAGTTCTGCATAGCACTGCTAGATCCGGCGCCGACTCATCCGCTTGTGAATAGACTTTATAAGCAGCTCGAAGCGATGGGCGCTGACGAACATGACTACGCAGTGTCGAGTACTTATGCGGTCCTAATAGGGCCAGAAAAACGGAAAGCGCTTTCGGCCTATTTTACTCCTCCCGCTGTCGCGGCGGCTGCAATGCGGGCGGCTCGGGCATTCTTAGATAAAAAATCTAATCCCACAATTCTCGATCCGGCTTGTGGTGGCGGCTCCTTCATCGTGCCGATCACACGTGAGCTTGTAGGTCGCCAGCTAGCCAGCGGCTTGTCAATTCCACGCGCTTGCAACGCCGCTCTTAAGCAGGTTTATGGATTAGAGTTAGAGCCAGATCTGGCAAGATTGGCAGAGCGACTACTAGGCCGGATGCTAGAGCGTGAATTTTCTTACAAGAAGAAGCTGCCTCTTGTAATCCGTAGGGCAAACGCTTTGTCTGCCCGTAAAGTCAAGAAACACACTGCCATTATTGGCAATCCACCATACGGAAGAGTACTCGACACGGTTTCTTCGACGGTCCTCCGCAGAGCGGGTGATGCCGCGAACGGAGGCCATACAAACCTCTATGCGCTTTTCATACTTCGAGCTCTCGATTGGGTGCAGCCAGGAGGTGGGCTAGTTTTCATCTTGCCGACGAGCTTCGTCGCTGGCCCCTACTTTGCTGGCTTAAGAAAGGAGATTCTTGCGCGCGCGAGCGTGGTGAGCATCGACGTTCATAATCAACGAGAAAACCTCTTCCTGGGCGCAGTCCAAGACATATGTATTTTGACACTTGCTCGTCGCCAGAGCAGTGTGAAAAGCAAAGCCACTCAACTTTACGAGATGGGATTGGTAGATGAGTGCGGCCACCGAACATCTGCCGGCAAGGCAGAGGCGTGTCCTGCGGGACAGCCTTGGACACTGCCCGTCCCAGGACTAAAGCGTAAGAAAAGGGCTCGCACTAAGACCACGTCAAAATCGCATTGGACGCTAGAGGACTACGGGTATCGAATGAAGGTCGGCAAGGTCGTGCCGACCCGCGAAAGAACGCGGCTAAAAAAGAAATTCCTTCCACGGGCACTGCCGTTAATTTGGGCATCCGACATTCGGCCGACCGGCAGATTCATTTTTCGCGGTGGTGGGGAACGATCACCGCCCTATGGTTGGTTTCTTCCATACAAGAAAGACAAGCTGCGATACATCGCGAAGCGAGCTGCAGTCCTGGTGCAACGCTCTAGCAATCGAGATCAGAAACGCCGGCTCAATGCTGCGGCCGTAACGGAGAGCTTTGTTGACAAGAAAGGTCGACGTGGATATGTGGCTGAGAACCACGTGATCGTGCTCGAAGCGACAAACAAGAGGCCGCTTCTGTCCCCACGCGACATGGTCAAACTACTGCACTCTGAAGTTCTCAACGAGCGGTTCAGCTCTTTATCAGGCAGCTTCAATGTCTCTGCCACGCTGCTCAGGCGGCTATCGCTGCCGGACCCCAGCCAACTTCGAATCACTAAGGCGCTTCGGAGCGAGCGGAAGATTCGGAGGCTCTTTGAAGAGATTCCCGAGGTTCTGGTACCTGAGGAATTAGGAAGCTCCACTACTTAATCTCTCCCGTGCAAAGAGACTGCGCGAGAAATTTTCTCCATGGCTCTCACTGCACTTGCAATGACTTTCGCTGGTCGTCCTTCCACGAGGACGCCAAGCTCCATGGAGCGCCTCGCGTAAAGGGTCATATTCGCGCTGCCGACGTACGCAAGATCCTGGTCAGCCAGTACGATTTTCGCGTGGAACGTCTCAAAGCCGAGTTCAGTTGAGAGATAGTAGTCCAACACCTCGACACCGGCGTCGGTGAGTTGAGTTAAACGTGACTGGATGGCAATTTGGACTTCGTCTGTACACCGTGTGACCAGGCGCTTGCTCCGTGCACGAGTGCGACCGAAGAGTTCAATGGAGGCGTCAAGACCTGCCATATTCAGGAATGGTGATGCGATTGTGAAACGACTAAGCGCAGCGTCTGCTATTTTTCTTAGAGTTTCTTCCGTTGAAACTAGGCCGGCGTGCGCTACCCCAGTCGCGGGGAGCGCCGCTGCAATGGCGCTTGGTGCATTCGGGAAAGTTACGACGGCGGCAACGCCGCTGTCCTCGCTCAAGAGATTTCGCATTTGCCCGGCGCCTTCGAGAAATGCTGGAAGCCCGGTTGGTATACCGTTGGCGCCTCGTCGCCATTTCCCACCGTCGTTTACTAGCCAACCTCGGTCAACAAAATCTGCAGTAACCCGAGCTAATGATCCCGGCGTTACGGAGGTCAGAGATGCTAGATCAAACGCGCGCTCCCCGCTGTTCAGAAGGGTGCGGGCTACCACCGCGCCGGTGAGACACTCTCTTCCAAGCGCAGCCACCAGTGACCGGCCCAATGCGTCTCCTATTAGCTCATATGTCAACCTGACCTGCCCCCAGAGCGCGCGGCGGAGCGCCTTGCAGCAATCTCGTAGTAACCTACAAGCGTGTCGCCAAGGCTGTCCCAGCGAGGAGCGCCGCGGCCCACTAGAACTGACCTGGAAAGGAGCTCATTTCGTGTCAGGCATGCCGTCTCGGGAATTAGGACACAGTCAGGACAAGCTCCTCCCCGGTAGTTGCATACGCTTTCAGACCCACATCTCAGACTCGACGGGTCAACCATGCGATCTAAGACCTCGTTGCCGTACGTGGGATCACCGCGGTCGCGCCACATGGACGACAGATTGCCGAGGTCCATGGTCATTCCTCGTCTGTAAACAAGAAAGGCTAGGTCGGGCGCGAAAATGTGTTCACCGAATGAGCCAAGATCGAGGCCTGACATCGAGGCGGAAACGCCAATAAGGTGGTGCGCCATGGTGTGGAGCAGGGTGTAGACGTAGGGATATGCTAGGCGGCGCACTCCTCGCTCTATTCTATATTCATCAAGGAACCGCGAGAATTTCGCGTCCGGATCATTCTCAATTGCCGCAAACTCTTCGATCAACTGGCCACCCAACCTAACGCCTGGTGCCGTTGGCTGGAGAGGAATTCCATTTGAGTCTAGCCATTGGCGCACGGCGCTTTCATCGAGGCGCACATACAGACCTTCATTAGACTGTACTAAGCAAAGAACCGGGTTCTTGCTTCCGTCACCGACCTGCACTCTGTCAAACAGCCTCAAGCGCACCGGCATCTCTGCGCTGCCTGCCTTATCTCGCATAACCGTTGGCGACGAAGACGTGCGGGTGTAGCCAAATGTGTACTCGCAAATGCGTGTGTCACGAATGAGCCGCATCTCCTCGATGCCCAGAAGATCCCTGCGCCGGACTACTTGGTCTCTCATGCGAGTGATCTGCGCTTCGTTGAGACCGTCGGGAATAAGAAAGGGGTCAAGTATGGTGACGTCCACAGACACTTCTTTTCCGTCGCTCAATTGACCGCCATGAAGCTTTTCTTGCACCAGTGTTTCGTGCTCGACGGACATCCGCACGGGATCGAAGCGCCTGACGTATCGTTGCCGCTCCCTACACGCGAGCGCGATGTTGGGCGCCGCCTGCTGGCGGCCCGCGAAGACAGTTGCGTTCCATTCCTCATCAAACCGATTTAGTACTGCTCGGGAAGCATTAAGCATTTCAGCGGGCGTAACGCCGCCAGCCTCGAGGGCTGCTAAGAGTGCGCGCATGTTTACATACGTCTGCCAATCGGTTCCTCTGCCCGCCGCTTGTAGGATCACGGCTTTCTCATCGTCTGATAAATGGGTCGGCGGATAACCGTAGTGCGATGCCAGAAAGCCCTCTAGTTGCCCCACTTGCGACGCAGCAAGAAGCGACACCCACGTATCTTGGTCAAAGACGAGTAAACGGTCGCCGTGGACGTAGTAGGCCGCCGATGCTCGATACGAGATCGGTTCCATATTGATTTCGGCGTATATCGCCTGGTTCTGGTCGGTCAGGGGGCCAAGCAACTCCAGCGTCCGTAAGTCGCGCTGAAGAATGGGTCGAACAGTTCGGCAGTTTACGCATTCAAAGTGCCAGCCAGCCAGAGGACCCGGGGGCCGCCGCAAATAGAAACGATCTAGATCGCAGGAGCTGCAGCGAGAAATGTCTCGCGATTCGCCGGCTGTGGACAACCAGTAACGATAGCTTGGAGAAATCGCCTCAACTTCACCCGACCAATGCGTCAAGACAACATCGAGCTGCTGCCAGTCATCGGCGCAATCCTCGCTGCCGGAAGGGCAGGCATTGCGGAAGCGCGCAGCTTCCTGGGCAAGGTTCTCCACCCTTCTGCACTCTCGATGGAGATGGCACCGTGTACAAGAGAATGCTAGCGGAAATGGAACGTACCCCACGCGGTCAGGCACTTGAAAAACCAAATCTCCCACGCGTACGCGCACCGCCTGATCGCTCAAGACTCGCCCATCAACGGCTAGCGCTGCCGGCACAGGGTGACGAAGATTCTGACCGCGCATTGCTCTTGCCGCCCACGCTTCGAAGTATTCCTGGATTTGCTCCCCGATCATCCGTTGGGTGATCGGACGCAACTCAGCGGTACGGTTGCCGGAAACAGAAAGCGCCATGCAGGCACCGGCTCCTCCTTCAAAAGTGAACAGGCTGTGCGGCGCGTAGGCAGCGGCTAGTTGTCCGCGAGATCGCTGCATCGAGGGAGGGCCATTGGTCATGACTTACATATCCTGGTCGATTTCGCTGGTCGCTGTACGGCGGCTGCGCGACACGCCGCGATTACGAATCATCGTCATCGCATCCTGTACGTCATCCCACGATAACGGCTGGTTTCGATGTGTTCGGTTGGATGCCTGTATGCGCCCCGCTTCGTCTACGTCACGCAGACTCGTCATCGGTCGGGGAAGACCAGTTAGCCGATTCTCCCAAAAGTCGCCGAGACTACCTACAAAGTCACCGCTGCCGACGCTCGCTTGAATGCGGGCCGCTGCCGCCCTAACAAGATCGGCATAGTAACCAGGGTTAGTCGGAGCTCCCGTGGTGGCCCGTACGCCCACAGCCTCAGCAACAAAGTTCACGCAATCATTAAAGTCGGCCGGCTGTCGTAACGTCCGGTCAACTTGCTCCACAGTTGTTGGAAGCATGGTTTGTGACTTTTGATCCTCCGGAGCGGCGGAAAAGCGTTCTTGATGGCGAACGCCCGCGATCCACATTTGCACGAGCGAGGGTATTGTCCGAGCTATGGCGCGATCGGCCCATCGCTCGACCGCTGGCGGCGAAATCATTCTTTCAAGCAACCGATGAAACGACTCGTGGACCTCTACAACAAATCGGTCGCGTCGAGTCTGGGGCGTGGGAATCAGCAGTGAAAATCCCACGTGCGTTCGTCCAATTCGAGATGACGCCTGGATATATTCGGCTATGTCAGATGGCATCCCTGCGAATGCCATCGCGTTGAATGCTTCGACATCCACCCCATGGGAAATAGCGGAGGTGGCGACAATGCCGCGTAAGGTGCCGCTGATATCCTCCGTCATTGGATCAAACGGGCGTTCTGCCGAGCGAATCACGGATTGGATGCCAGCTATATCAACCCCGCCGGAAATGAGTTCCATTGAGAAATCCGCAATGACGTACTCTAAGCCCATAGCTGCGTGCGCCTCGCGTACCTCAGTATTGAGAGCCGAGAGAATCTGGTCGCCACCCTTCTTGTTCGTCACGTAAGTCAACTGAATGCGATGGAGGTCAACGAGACCAGCCAAAATCTCAAACCTACCGTTTGCGGTCACTGTGCGAATTGCTGCTCGCCGGTCGTCAGCCCATGGCTCATCAGATATGCAGTCCTCGATCTCCTGTGCTGCTTGTGCTTGTCTTCCTGGGTCGCCGGACGACAGGTCTTTTTGCCAACGGCTGATGGTGGCTGCGTGCGCGGCCAAAACAGACAGTGTTGTCACCGTGTGTAGGCGACCATTGGTCATTAAGCTCGCATATAGCCGCCCCCACGGCGCCGAAAGCTCGCGTCCACGTGGCGAATTCATCACGGGTCGGCGCGCAATTTCTGATGCGCCGCCGGCTGTAAATCTTGCCATTCGTGTGTAGAAGCCGCCGTGTAGCGAGGGACCCGGATGGGGAAACTGAATAACCCGTTTTTGGTATAGAGCCCGCGTATGCTTGGCGACATCTGCGGCAGTCGCCGTTGCCCCAATCACATGAGGTAGTCGCGGCCTATCAGGAGCGCTTGGTACGCGAGTCACGCGTTGGCCAAGAATGCGCGCGAGACGATTTAACCAGGAGAAAAGGCCAGTTTCAAAAATACCGCCAAACGTGCCGAGGCTCTCTTCCAATAAGTGCACTTCGTCTTGGATGATTAGGCTTGGAAAGGGATCGTGGAATACTTCCGACCCACCGTTGAAGGCAGGCGCCACTCTTTCACATCCTGGCGGCGGCGCACCCCCAGCGGGCGTTCCATTTGGCATCAATAAGAGACCCTGCGGACCTCCCTCGACCCAACGGGCCAATCCAAACATCCCGGCAATACGGTCGATCGTGTACGTGTTCTGCCCTAGCAGAGCGAGCTTATCTATCGTTCCCAGCAGCACCGATGGTGCGTGACGGTAGATGTCTGTGTCCGCTAGCAGGAAAGGTAGAGGTTCAGGACTTTCGTGGGCGCGGTTCCATTCGCAGTCAGCATTTAGACAGAGGATACCGAGCCGATTGTGCCGCTCCGGAAGTAGACGTAGCGCTGTCCCGTGTTCGTTTCGGCAGAAAGGACAGATCGGTAGCTTGTTCCAGGCGGCTTTTGCGGCAGCATACTCGCGATTCAACCTTTCCCGGCTAGCCAAAAGAGCTACTTCATCGCCTGCCCGATCATCGTCAATTGCCGGTATGCACCGAAGTGCGTCCAAAATCTCGCCGGACCTTTTCTCCGTAGCGTTGGGAGTATTCGTGCCGCCCACCCAAAAGCCGATTTCGAAAGGACTGCCGCCCACGTTTGCATGCCGCCTCACCATTTCAGCCCGCGCCAGCAGTCGCGCCAGTCGTTGAGCTTGTTGAACTGTAAGGAGCCGCAATGGGTAGTGCATCATTGCGGTGACGCCGCGATGCTTACCTCGCAAGCGGTCTAAGAAGAGGGCAAATACAAGCGTGCCAAAGAAGGCTTCGGTCTTGCCGCCACCGGTTGCCATATACAATAAGCTGGCAGCATCCTCATCAAACGCCGCGTCGAATGTGTTCACGTAGTCGGGAAGGCGAGATGCGAAGGTAGAGATATGTGCAAGAACAAATGCGAGCTGAAATAGACGCCATCCAGATGGGGCTTCATTAGGGCGAAGGGGATTAGCGGCGCTAAAGGTCTCATTTAGCAGTAGCCATGCTCTATAAGGTATGGCCCGGGCTGATTGTGGAGCTTCGCGCCATGCACGTTGCGAAGATGACAACAGCTCCAGCCCGGCCGCGATACGGGCAGATTCATTCCTCCACGCCGTTAGATCTTCATGGAATCGGATACGCTGAGTCTCTTCATCTTCGATAGTACCTTCTTCGCCTGGAACGGAAAGGGCCGTATTTCCCTCCACTTCGCGAACCCAGTCGCGCATCGCATTGGGGAGGCCTGTTAGTTCAGCGATGTCAGTCCTATCTGACGCAAGCACATGGTATGCGGTGGGTACCGTAGCAATCTCAGTAGCCTGCATGCGTGGAAGTACGTAGCGGGGCATCCAAGATGTCCGGAGCCACCGTCTCCCATCGCGCGTACCAAGATCAACCACACCCCCGTTCACCCCTATCGCCGGCATCGTCATGAAGCCGGCCAGGTGATAGCTCCTCCGCACTCGTTCGAGCCGCATAGCTCCGAGCGCCGCCGCCGGCATATCCACCAATAAACGTGTACAAAAAATGCCGCATTCTTTGGTGCTATCGTCTTCTCTCAGATTTTCGATGGCTAGACGAACGGAATAGGTCGTCGCGTTAGTCGGATCGACCAGCGGCTGCACCAAAACCTGCACATCGAAATTCGGTATAAGGTCGTCCTGAGTAGGTGGAACAGTGCGCACGCGATTCAGAAAGTCAGTCCACGCATCTGGGGTCCAGAATGCCTCTGACGGCGGGTTTATCCGACGCCACGACTGGCTCTGACCGTCTGGAGACGCAATCCAACTCGTGTATGCCACTGCAATCGAACGCCTAAGTTCATGCTTGTGAGCATCAGCTAACCGTGCCCACGCAGCGGGGTCGCAGGGTAGGGGGAGTTCGAGAATGGGCGCCTCAACACTCAGGCGAAGCCACTTCTTGGGGATTTCGTATCGCCGCGAAAGGGCATCAGGGATTCGCAAACGACCATCTAGAACACGAGGAGGCGGTATGTCCTGTGCGGCGGCATCGTCGCGGTCGTCGCCACCCGGAAGCTGCGCCTGTGCTGGAACGCCGACCCCCATAGCAATGTACACTTCGCGAGAAATTTGCGCTCGTCGCGCCGTGCGTTCGGCATATGGCGTTCCGGCCGGAATTTCTGCAGCGGCGCGTGCGTTTGTCGCATTCTTGGCCTGCTGCCTTGCTGCGTCGTTAAATTCTGCTCGTGGCACAAGCCTACTATCACGAGCGAACAGCTCATCTGCGGTGGGAAGTGCTCGCACGTATACCGACAGACTCGGGCTTACACGCAAATTTCCCGCGCTCGCTTGCACGCGAATATCCATTCCGTGTGAAGCAATCCGGATGTCGCTTGATTCGTCATCTCCATCTTCATTGAGGCGAGGAAGAAGGAAGCCGCTCGATAGAAACCGAGAGGGTTTCTCACCAACTATCACGCTTCCGTACGGGCCCTCCCCCGAGACAAAGCGACGCGTTCGTTCCAGAACCGCGTCACATACGGCTTCCTTCAGGAGCTGGCGTTCGTCTGCGGGCAGGGCCTCTAGTACGCGTAATTCCGGCATCACTGGCCCCCTGAAAGAGTTCTGACATCCGTAACTTCATCGACTGAATCTAAAACCATCTGCCAAAGCCCTTGGCGAGATTTCCAAGCGGCCGGGCCTGCCGCTGCACCTTCTGGGTCCAAGACAAATTGGACGACACGTTGATTGAATTGATGCCCCTCTTGAACGCGATATGAGCGGGCTGGACGTACAGCGGCGCGCCAGTAGATGTCTGCTGCAGCGGTATCTATTCCGGCCGCTTGCATAAAGAGGCGAAATCGACCCCAATCCCGGGCTGCTCGCGGTTGCCTCCCTCCATCCTCACGGCCTGGCGCTTGGTCTGCAGTTAACCATCTCAAGACATTGTGAATCTCTTGAGCAGCGATCCCTGGATCAAGCGTCTGCATAGTGCTGAGCACATGTCTAGCTTTCTGCATATCTGAGCGCCCGGGGGTTTTCGCCCGAATGGCCGCGACTTGGTTGTGATAGAGACTGAGTTGCTGGAGGGTGTCGCGTGAGCCCGCGAGCGCCCGCCTCAAAGGTTCCCGCACCTTAGCATCCAGAACTAGAATTCTGTCGCCGCGTTTGATCGATCGCGCCGAAACCCGTTCGAACGGTCGCACTTCTCCTGCCGAAAACTCCAACACGTCGCTGTTAGGACGATAGTTAAGACGTGTGCGGGTTGTCTGAAGCTGAATGACCTCGCCACCGTAGCTTTCGCCCGCCTGTGTAAAATCGATCTCGGCTTCCGGAACCGCAGCGCTAATACGAAACTCGGCTTCCGCCAAGTCAAGTTGTTCGTCGGCACCGCCGCGGTGAAGTGCAGTTGAGAGTGCGGTTGTCCGACCGGCTATGCCGGCGAATGCTGCGATGCGTGCAAGAGGACCAATTTCCCCGATCAAGAGGGCGCTGCCGGCAGTGTCTCCGAGCAGCAAAATCCTCTCAGGAGCATAACCAATTGTGAGAAGAGCCCGGATGGTGTCTGAATTGGGCCCTATTACGATAATGCGGTCGGGTTGGTCAGAATGCGCACGAGCTGCGAGAGATCGATGATCAATGACATCGCATGAGCAACTCATGCCCCGATCGGAGCCTAAGTAAATTTCTGCGATTCGACGGTCCGGCATTGTTAGCGTCGTGCTGCTGCGGTTCCACGCGCTATCGCCCAGGATTTGGGTAAGTTTATCGCTTACAGGTGTCTCTTCATCCCACGCGGATACGCGCGCCTCGACCGCGGCGACCAACCTTCGTGCGGACTCACCGATCGACGGTATGATATCCGCAACGGCAGCAAGTTGGCTCAACGCCATCTTCGGCCGAAACTGGGACCTAGTCGCGGCATCTACCTCATCGTCGCCGTCATACAAGATATCAGCGACGTTTCGTGCTTCTCGCAGTCCGAGAGGTAAGGATGCGGCGCGGCGCAGGAAGGCCAGAGCTTTTGAAACGCCCTCGGCCGCCACACCGTGACCGGTCTGACGTACGTTCCGGCCAAGACGTACTAAATCCTGCCGCAAGTGAGCGAGCGACGCATCTTTAATATCTGCCTCGATGGTAATTGCTGGCAGATTGCTATCGAGAACAGCAGCCGCTCCAAGTAATCCAGGTTCCGGTAAAAACGCTCCGACTTCCAGAGGCGCTTTGCGAGAAGGCTGAAGCGTCGCATTGTGTGACCTTAGCGCTCGAACCGATTTTCGAAACGAGAACGCATCTTCCGCGATGACAACAACGGGAGGTCTCCGGCCGGATGCACGATCCAGCGTCTGCAGCAAGGTTAAGAGCCATGGCTCCCACTCGTCGGGGAGGTTGGTTCGTCCAACGCGTGTCACATCTACTATGACCGCATCGATACCCGTCTCATGGAAGCGTTGGAAATTCAGTTGTCGCGATAAGTGGTCATCGCGGCTATTCGCGGTCAGACCAAAGATGGCGAAAGGACTTCGCAGGGGGTCGCCAACGGCGGTGAGGTGCGTTTCCAAACCGGCATTGCGGTCACCCATATGCGTGAAGTCTCGAACGCGGCGCAGGATTTGCTGTGAGTCCGTTGTGTAGGCCGGGCCTGTTGTTTCTTGTTCCGGAGCAAATACGACAGTCGTTTCGAGGAGTGTCGGACTGCGAACGACGATGTTGTGCGAAGATTGAGTGGTACGCAAATCGCGCAATCGAATCTCGAGCATACCAAGAGATTCCTGGGCGACGTTCGGTTTGCTCCAATCTGCTCCCTGCTGAATTTCAGTGATGGCTCGCGCGGCGGCCTGGGATAGATCAGACGGATTTACGAGGATCGAGCGTGCTGTCCAAGTTGCGCCGCTACGCCACGGCCAAAAGCCGACTGTTGCGTGTGCAAGCCGTCCCGATGAGCGAGCTTCGCGCAGGGCTAATGCAGCAGAAACGAAGCCGCTACCCGGTCTGCTGGGCCACGCCAGCACGACACGATCTAGACCGTCTTCGATGGATGCGAGAAGCGCGTCGGTGATCGGTCGACCGCGATCAGCGGTTAGCCAGTCAGATGGGTCTGCAGTTGTGGCGAACCGTATGGGCGTCGGTGACGATATTCCTGGTCGGTTCACTCGTGATCGAGCGTCCGCTTCCTTTCGAGCAGCAAGCATCGCCTGCACGCGCTCGGCTTGTTGTCGGCGCCCCGCCTCCATGTTTGCTAGTCGGCTTTGCCAGCCTTTTGATCCCCGCGACGGAGGCACGTTTGAATTCCCGGATTCCCCAATTCAATTCTTGATTGTACCATGTCCCAGCCTGCATCCAAGAGTGACAGGTTGGCTGTGGTTCCTCTGCGAAAGCTCTGCCCTCGGGGGCGCGTAAGCTAGCATCGCACGGCATGATGGTTTGAGGATACACGTATGGACGACTGGAAGGCGGGAGGCTGGCTTGGAAGTCTCGGCCTTCGCGTGGCACGAGAGATTGAAGAGCATCTTAAGACGAATCCAACGATACGTGGCGCGCGTCAGCCGTTGCGTATGCGCTTCCTGCTATTACTGTTTGGCGAGCGACGGCTTCTCGGCTTCCTCCTTCCCTACGCGCTGCTCGTCGTTGCGCTTGTTGCCGCTGAAGTAATTTTAGCTTGGTGTTGCAACGACCTCTTGCCGCAATGGACCGCCGCCGAAAAGATTTCTCCATTACTCAAAGACGTGACCAGCTATTTCTTAGGTGCTCAGGTGACGGCGATCGGCCTCTTGTTTCCAATCGCCGTGGCTTTAGTTACGTTGATCGTACAACGCGGGGATAATTCGAGCACTATTTCCGAGGTTCAGATATACTTCAGCGAAACCCTAGCCTATCAGGTCGGCGCCAGCGGGATAGCCCTTTCAATCGTCCTTGGCGTCCAGTTGCTGTGGTCGATGCAATTCACGGTCCACTACTTTTTCGAGGCTGGGACATCGCTTCAATTCTTCAAAATCGTTTTGACTTGCGTCCATATGGTTTGGTTCAGCGTTAACCTCGCGGCGATCTGGCACTTCCTTTTTGCGAGCCTCTCCTACATTCGACCCGCCGAACGCGCCGTGATGCGCAAACGATTCACGGCGCAGTATGCCATTCCAGCCGATCTGAAAGAACGCTTGACGCACTTATTTTACGAGGGCGCGGCGACCTCGATCTTGCCCGAGTCCAAGAAAACGCTCTCGGATCCGAAGGCACCGAGTTTTTTCTTTGGACACGACTTCCGTGATTGGGAGTACACGGAAATCACAGATCAGGGCGCTGCCGGCAAATACCTAAAAGACGTGTGGATGCGCCCTTTGGGATGGGCGATCCGACGGTGGTACACACGATGCAAAGCGAGCCCTAACAAGAACAAACACTACGCCTCAGGGCCTGCGTTATGCTTTCCGGTGAATTTCTTTACCCAAGGCGCTCAAGATGGCGTGGTCTGCCGACGGCAAAACGGCGTGCCGCTGGATTACCTGGAACGCTTCATTATCAAGCATGCGTTTCGCTATACCAGCATCGCGCCATGACGAAACTCCCCACCCCTTCTGATATGCTTGAGGAGTTGGCAGACAAGGTCCTGGCGCACATGGACCGCATGGCCGTGACGAGCTTCGATATCGCGCTTGAAGAGATGCTCGACTACCACCGCTTTCTCATCGACGCTTACGGCACGACCGACCAAGCTGGCAACATCATCAGTTTCGCGGAGATCGGGGGCTGGCGCGCCCTTCATCAGGAATGGATACGCCAGTATCACCGTCTGGCGGAACGCGCTACAGGCTATATCGGACGCCAGGACGACTTTCTTGAGAAGCTATTGGGTGTTCCGAACCGCCTGATGCCTCAGGATCACCAGAAAGCGTCGCTTGCCGTCACCACAGGCCTACTCGACCTTGCCCTTATCTATGTGCATAGGCTTGAGGAATGGGTCACCCGACGCAGGAGTGATCATCAGGTCGATGCACAGACAGGCGCCATGTCCTGGAATCTCGCTGGATCGGATAAACGCTCATATGAGGAGATCCTGAATACATTCGCGGGCCGATGGGAGGACATGCTCCAGTATGTCGACATACGCTATCAGTGGCATAGGCGTGGCGTCATGCCCGATGAGCAGTGGCGACGCTACGCAGCGAGCTGGCCCTTTATCCATCGCCACCTGCGCAACACCGCTTACCTACTGGCAGTAGCAGTTTGGAACGAGGACGAAACCGGTGCCGACGTCTACTGCGACATCCTCTTGCGATGGCTGGAGGCCTTCCAGCATAAGCTGAACCACGAGTATGTCAGTTCACCGAGGCTACTTACCCCAGATATAATGTCAAAGCCATGGGAGGAAGTGCATTCGGCTTTCGACACTGAAAGTAGAAGGTTCGGAACGATCAGCCCAGCTGGAGTATTTGATGATGTCATTCGCGCTGCCACGGGTGATGTAATTGTTATAGCAGCGGGTGTGATGCTGGCGTGGTTCGTTGAAAAGCGGCAAGCGACGGATATCTCGGTACGCTTCGCCAAGAGGTTGTTACTAAACGAAATTAGCAGTGACGAAGAATTGCGCTCAATAGCACGCGTACCCACATTTCGCAGCCTACTCTTCGATCTCATACGCCTTAAGGCTATTGGCGAACGTTTTCAGAATTCGTCATACGGCGGTTGGCTCGACGAGCTGGTGCGCTTCATGGATTCTATGACCGAACGGCGGGTGGTGCCTGGGAGGGTTTATACACCCTCGACCAAGAATGAGCGCGATGATCTCGCCGTTGCATCGCTGGTGGCCCTATTAGCGCTTTTGCCAGCGCAAGGAGACGACGCAGCGCTTCAGAAGCTACTAGAGTTTACGGCCGACGAAGCGGCTTTCCCGCACACCGATCAAACTTTGCGGAATCTCGCAGGGGAAATCGAGCGTCTACAGTCGTTTCTAACACAGGAGAACAATGAGTTTCTGCGAGCGGGGTTGCGCGCGTTCTCTCCGGACGCGGACTTCCCAGAGCGCCAAGCGCGCCTGCAGGCGCTGCTGGCCGCTGCGATCAATGGGATCGACGAACAGCGCAATGCACGCTTGCGCGCGCGCCCCGTGGCTCCAGAAAAGCTCGAGAAACTGCGCAAGGCTATTGAGGATTCGCTCCTTGACGGCAATGGGGGCCTCGAGATCTTCTCGGGTTTCGAGATTAAGACAACCGCCGATCAGGCCGCGAGCGCTAGCTTTACGATCCGCGATGTGGAAAAGGCTTACTTTGTTGATCCTTCAATGGCTAACGAGCCGATCAATTTCTGGGAACACTTAGTGCAGCTCGTCCAGAATCACATGTCGGATCTGACGTGGCGTGACTTTTCAAAACTCCAGCGCACTAAAGTCGATACACCCAACTCGGCAGCATTTCAGACAGCACTTTTAAGTGCATCAGTGGGAATCCATGCGGCAGGCCGGCAACCCATTCTTCTTGTGCGCAGCTGGGACGATCCGCCATGGATTCGGGAGTGGACAAGCAGTATGAGCACACGGCCTCCGGGTCTTACTTTCGAAAGAAAGGCTGATATCAAGACCGGCAGCTACGTCGGCACTTTGAGCGGTATTGATATTTATCGGGCAGTGAATAAAGACGGCGAAGCGCTGATGTTTCCGGCCGAAATCCTGACAAAAGTGACGTACGGCCTCGATAAGAACCAAGCGATCACGGTTGAATACATCGCCGACGCGAACAGCAAAAAAGGCCACGTCGTAGTGCATTTCAAGCGTGCGACTATCTGGTCATCCGACGCGGTCGTCGTGCTGGACTATGGTAGGCCTGCATAAGCGTACAGTTCAGATCGGGGGTTTTGTTCCCAGAGACACTTGTGACTGAGTGCTCAAGCGTGCAGTTGTGGAGACGCGGGAACTAGGGCAGCGCGTGGTGGACACGGCGGGTTCAGTACTGCGATTTTTCTCCGACTCTGTGCTCCAGGGAGCTGCACGAGTCGCGCAAAAGCGGGCTGTTTGCGGGCTTTCCCGACCTAAAATCGGGCACTTTCATTTAGTTCCAGAAAGACTGGCGGAGAGAGTTGGATTCGAAAAGAAGCTCCGCGTCTCGGGTACTTACATTTCGAGCAGAGCTTATTTTTGACTGACCCTCAAGAAATACCGGAAATCCAGGCATAAATTGATGATCTAGATTCACCAACAACCCAGATTCATCAGTTATCGCAAAGTGGTGGTCTCGGCGGGGAACTGCAGTTCGATGCGGACTGCCCGCTAGGGCGCGGAGGACAGCCATACTATTCTCCGTGTAGCGTGCGGAGAATATGGTTGCTCATGCGGGGAATAGCTGCCATAATCTCCGCTTAGGATACGGAGATTATGGCAGCCAAATATATCCACCAACTTAGGGACTGGCCCCGCTTTCATTGGGAACAGGACCGCCTGCTTCCGCTGCTGACTACCGTGCGCCACCAGCAGGGCCGGCTGATCGGACGCATGGAGGCCCTGGGGTTCGGGCTGCGCAACGAGGCGAGTTTGCGCTCCCTAACCGAAGACGTCCTAAAGTCGAGCGAGATCGAGGGCGAAATCCTCGACAAGGATCAAGTGCGTTCATCCATAGCACGGCATCTTGGCATGGATGCGGGCGCGCTTGCGTCTGCGGACCGGCACGTCGAAGGCGTGGTCGAGATGACGCTGGATGCCACCCAGAATTTCGATGAGAGGCTGACGGATGATCGTCTCTTTGGTTGGCATGCGGCCCTCTTCCCAACGGGGCGCAGCGGCATGAGGAAAATCCGCGTCGGTGAATGGCGCAGCGCGAGCGCAGAACCCATGCAAGTCGTCTCCGGACCGGCTGGTCGCGAACGGATTCACTACGAAGCCCCGCACGCAAAAAAGCTTCCCTCTGAAATGCGGAAGTTCACGACGTGGTTCAATGCTAAAGAGCCAGTGGATGACGTTCTTAAAGCCGCCATCGCGCACTTTTGGTTTGTGACCATTCACCCGTTCGAGGACGGCAACGGCCGTATCGCGCGCGCCATCGCGGACCTGGCGCTTGCCCGCTCAGATAAGACATCGCAGCGCTTCTACAGCATGTCCGCGCAAATCCGCATCGAGCGGAAAAATTACTACGACATCCTTGAGCGCACCCAGAAAGGTGACCTGGATATCACGCCGTGGCTTGAGTGGTTCCTGGGTTGTTTAGGCCGAGCCTTTGAAGGCGCGGATACAACCCTCGGCACGGTCCTCGCGAAAGCGCGGTTTTGGGAGAATCATGCTGGCGATCCATTTAATGAGCGCCAGCGGATCATGCTGAACCGGTTGCTCGATGGGTTTGAAGGAAAATTGACGTCATCGAAGTGGGCCAAGATCGCCAAATGCTCGCAAGACACCGCTTCTCGCGACATTGATGACCTGATGAGACGCGGAATATTGATGAAGGACGCAGCCGGTGGACGCAGCACGAGTTATTCACTCGTAAGGTCTGTCGCGTGATGAAGTGAAATGTGCGGACGCGCGCAGTTCGCATCAAACTATTTATTCCCGGAGACTCATAGAACTGTCTGCCCGAGTGTGCAGTCGTGGAGACGCGGGAACCGATTCACTTCGCGCTGGAGACAGCGGGTTGAGTACCGCGATTTTTCTCTGACTCTGCCCTCCAGGGAGTTGCACAGCCCATGCAAAAGCCCGCTGTTTGCGGGCTATCTAAGCTATTGATCTGGAACAATAAAGTGACTGCAGCGTGGGTGGCGGAGAGGGTGGGATTCGAACCCACGGTACCCTTGCGGGCACACCGGTTTTCGAGACCGGCCCGATCGACCACTCTGGCACCTCTCCGCGAGGTTCTTTCGGTCTGACGAGGCGGCGGAACCTAGTGCATGGGCCGCAAAAGGGAAAGCCGGTTTTCGGGCGGCCCGGACCCGCCCGCCGCGCCCCGGCCGGCCGCGCGCCGGGGCCCGGAGCCCTTTGAAAACCGTGGGTTTCCGGGCCGGTTGCGGCGGGACGGCCGCGTGGTCTCTCCGTGCCCGGTGGGCAACCGCCACCCCCGTCGCCGGTTGAGCCCCGGGTGCGCATATGGAACGCATGGGGAAAGCGAAGGCAACGCCTTTTGCGCTTGCCGGCCCCAGGGGAGATCACGCCATCATGGAACACACCACGATTCGCGGAAAGATCCGCTACACCTCGAAGAAAAAAGAAATCCTCGACAAGGTCCGCGGCGGCGAGACCTTCACCATCACGGTGCACACCGACGGGCGGCGGACGCTGCGGGCGCAATGCGCCATCGACGAGAACAGCCCGCGCGTGCTGCGCGACTGCATTCAGTCCTACGACAAGAACTGGGGGCCGACGGAAGCCTTCAACCAGATCACGGTGGACGAGGCCTTCGTGGGCTCGGCCTGGTACCGCTTCACCGATACCTATGCCGAGTGCGAGGGCTTCACGGTGCGCGAGGGGCGCTTTTCCACCCGCATGGAGTACGACCGCCGGCCCTGCACCTTCGGCTCGCACCCCATCCAGGCCGACGCCATGCACTGCCGCAACTACGATCTGTCGAAAGGCCCCGGCGAGCAGATCACCGGTTTCTATCTGATGACGTCGTTCCACCATCGCGGTGCCGACGGCCCGGCGCTGCTCAAGCGGCCCAACGGCATGTTCCTGGTTTACATGGGCGACGAGAAGGTGACGGTGGGCGCAGGCACCTTCAACGCGCATCACTTCCGCATCGGCAAGAACAACGACGACAGCTACATGGGCACCGACATCCACCCGCCCTATCACCTGTGGACGTCCACCGACGGCAACTACATCATGTATAAGTCGTACTGCACCGGCTACATGCAGACTTACTATGAATTGATCGAACTGGAGCAGTCCAAGAACTTTATACTCTAGCTACGCCGCGTCACTCGGTTTCGAGTTGGTTGGCGCGCAGCTCGCCAGCATGTCCTTGTAGTGATCGCGCACGCGCTCCAGGTTCATGCGGTTGAGGAACGACGAGTAGGCGATATAGGACAAGAGAAAGCGCAGGTCCCGCGCCCAGGGCGGCAGGAAACGCGGGAACACGCACAGCCCGTTGGCCGCGAGCGCGGTGACGGCGGGCATGTCCTCGATGTCCATCTTGCCCGCGAACAGCAACCGAATGCAGTCGACGCGGGTTTCCTGCACGGCGATGCGCAGGAAGTTGTGCACGCGCACCACGCCTTCCAGATAGACCGAATCCTTGGTGAAGGGCGCGCCGCCCGTGAGCACGCCTCCGCGAAACACGCGCCGCGCGTTCTCGAAGGCCTGGTGGGTGTCGTGGGTCTTGTCCTTGAAGAAGCGGTAGATTTGCAAAAAGTCCGCGCCGTCCATGGACATTTGAATCGCCAAGACGCGATCGGCGAGCCTGAGCATTCGCGAGGGGTCCATGGCGCCCGAGATCAACTCGGCGAACACCGCCAGGCCCTCTTGCGTGCGCGTGGTGCCGGGATGCCCGGCGGCGAGAATCGGAAACGCGGTTTGCGCGGCGCCATTCAGCGACGTGCCCGCGTGCACGAAGGCTTCGTGCTGCACGAGCTGCGACAGGTCGCGGTCGGAGAACGAGGCATCGGCGCGCAGGCGAATATATTTCGGCCCCGCCAACGCCTTGGCCGACAGATGCTCGGCGACTTCCACCTTGGGCGATTCCGCGCCGAAATGGCGCGTGAGGACGGCCTGCATGCGCGGCTGCATGGCGGCCGCGGTGATGGCCGGGGCGAGCTCGCCCTTGTTGTTGAGGTTCAGTTCCAGATCGGTGTAGGCGCTGAGCACGTAATCGAGCATGCGCGCGAGATCGAGCGGGCGCACGTCGCAGTTCATCAACTCGGTCTGGGGCGACCCATAGAGCCGCAGCGAGTGACGGTGAAAATCCTTGGTGCCCACGGCGGCCAGCATCTCGGCGGAGATGTCGATGGTGTCGGCGGTGCGCCTGAGCCAGTCATGAATCGGCCCGGCACCGTCGAGCATCTTGCGCGCCTCGGCCACGGCCTCGTGCACCGGCTTGGGGTCGAGCGGCTGGTAGGCCACGGGGGGCAATTCGCGCTCGCCGGCGGCGAAAAACGCCGCCTCGGCGTCGGCCGGCCAGGCCACCCCGCGCAGGATGCGCACGGGCTTTTCGGCCTTGCGCAACAGGGCGGCGGCCGCCTTGAGGCGCTCGGCCTCGGCCTCCGGCAGCCGGTCGGACCGGCTCAATGGGGCGGAATCATTCATGAAAATCGGGGTCTCGCGGTCGCCGGGCCTTCATTTTGAAGCCTTTTTCGGCCAGACTAAAACGGTAATTTATTTTAGTTTACAACGCGTTAAGGGGTATTTGACGGGCGGCGCACGGCCATTGACTCAACCGGAGCCCCGGTATATTCACGCCCTCTTCCGGAGCGGGCCAGCTTCCGGAGTGAGGTCGGTGGCCCGCCCTTTTCGTTTGACCCCTATCGTTCGAGCCTTGGATTCACGGTCATGTTCGCAGTTATCAAAACGGGCGGCAAACAGTATCGCGTCAGCAAAGACGACGTGCTTGCCATCGAGAAAGTCGCCGGTGACGCCGGCGCCGTGGTCGTGTTCGACGACGTGCTGATCCTGGGCACTGAAGTGGGCAAGCCCCGCGTCGCGGGCGCGCAGGTAACGGGCACCGTCGTGCGCCAGTTCCGCGACGACACCAAAATCATTTTCAAGAAGCGCCGGCGCAAGCACTACCGCCGCCGCAACGGCCATCGCCAGCACCTGACCCTCGTCAAGATCACCGACATGGGCATGGGTATCGCGGGCAAGGGCATCGCGGCGAAAGCGGCCTAAAGGTTCGAGGAGAGATCCATGGCTCATAAGAAATCCGGCGGCAGTTCCAAGAACGGCCGCGACACGCGCGGCAAGCGCCTCGGCATCAAGAAGTTCGGCGGCCAGGACGTCGTGGCCGGCAACATCATCGTGCGTCAGCGCGGCACCAAGTGGCACCCCGGCACCAACGTCGGCGTGGGCCGCGATTGGACCATTTTCGCGCTGGTGGACGGCAAGGTCAGCTTCCGCACCTCGAAGCAGGGCCGCGTGCTCGTGTCCGTCGACCCGATGCCGGCGGCCACCCACTAACGCCCCGGCGCGCTGATCGCCGGCATCTCATGCTGGCGGTCCCGTGAGATTGAAAAAAGGAGACGGATCGCCGTCTCCTTTTTTGTTTGCGGCGGATGCCATGTTCGAGTTGACCATCAAGACTGAACGCCTGTTGCTCAGACCCTTCAAGCTGTCGGACGCCAAGCGGGTTCAGGCCTTGGCGGGACTGCGCGAGATCGCGGTCATGGTGTCGAGCATTCCCTACCCCTACCCCAACGGCCTCGCGGAGGCGTGGATCCTGCGCCACGCCGAGGCCCGCGCGCGCGGAATCGCCTATAACTTTGCCATCACGCTGGACGGCGAACTGATCGGGTCCATCGCCCTTGAGAACCAGGGCCGCGGGGATTTCGAATTCGGCTACTGGCTGAGCAAAGATTATTGGGGCCAGGGCACCATGAGCGAGGCGGCCGCGGCCGTGCTGGAGTTCGGCTTCGGGTGGCTGGCCCAAGCGCGCGTGATCGCCGGGCATTATGTCGACAACCCCGCCTCGGGGCGCATCCTGCGCAAGATGGGATTCACCGAGACCCACCACGAGACCTCGTTCCACGCGGTGCGCGACGGCGACGTGGAGGCGATCCGCATGGCCTTGACCAAAGAAACGTGGGCCGAAGCCCGCGCCGCGAGGGCGTGATGCTGGACCTTCGGATCAAAACCCAGCGCCTGACTTTGCGGCCTTATGTGGCCGCCGACGCCAAGCGCATCCAGGCGCTGGCGGGCCTGCGCGAGATCGCCATGATGACGGGGCCCAGCATTCCGCATCCCTATCCCGACGGCGCGGCGGAAGCCTGGATCGCCAAGCAGGGACAGCGGCGCTTTGACGGCCAAAGCCATGCCTTCGCCATCGACATTGACGGCGCGCTGGCGGGCTCCGTCGGCTTCGAGGACGGCGGCAAGGGCACGCACTTCGAGCTGGGCTATTGGCTGGGCAAGCCCTATTGGGGGCGGGGTTACGTGAGCGAGGCGGCGGCGGCCGTGGTGGAATACGCCTTCGGCTGGCTGAACCATCCCGCCTTGGTGGCGGGCTATCACATCGACAATCCGGCCTCGGGGCGCGTGCTTGCCAAGCTGGGCTTCGTCGAAACCCACCGGCGCATGGCCTTTCAGCACGTGCGCCAGTGCGAGGTCGAATTGGTCCGGATGCTGCTGACTAAAGACGCCTGGGCCGCCAAGAGGGTATAGAAGCGCCATGAAGTTCCTCGACCAAGCCAAGATCTTTCTCGCCTCCGGCGCCGGCGGCAACGGCTGCGTCGGTTTCCGGCGCGAGAAGTTCATCGAATTCGGCGGCCCCGACGGCGGCGACGGCGGCGACGGCGGCGACGTCATTTTCGAGGCCGCGCGCAACCTCAATACGCTCATCGACTTTCGCTACCGCCAGCATTTCAAGGCCGAGCGCGGCCAGGACGGCATGGGGGCCAACTGCACCGGACGCGACGGCGAGGACCTGGTGATCAAGGTGCCCGTGGGCACCGAGATCATTTCCGAGGACGGCGAAACGGTTCTGGCCGACATGCGCCGCGACGGCCAGCGCGTGCGCGTGCTCAAGGGCGGCAACGGCGGCTTCGGCAACACCCACTTCAAGGGCCCCAGCAACCGCGCGCCCGATTACGCCAACCCCGGCCAGCCCGCCCAAGAACTGTGGGTGTGGCTGCGCCTGAAGCTCATCGCCGACGTGGGCCTCGTCGGCCTGCCCAACGCGGGCAAGTCGACGTTCCTCGCCACCGTCACGCGCGCGCGGCCCAAGATCGGCGACTATCCCTTCACGACGTTGCATCCCAACTTGGGCGTGGCCCATGTCGGCGATTTCGAGTTCATCATCGCCGACATTCCCGGCCTGATCGAAGGCGCCCATGAAGGGGCCGGATTGGGCGATCGCTTTTTGGGGCACATCGAGCGCTGCAGCGTGCTGTTGCATCTGGTGGACGGCACCCAAGAGGACGTGGCCGAGGCCTACAAGGTCGTGCGCCGCGAACTGAAAGCTTATGGCGGGGGCCTGGCCTCGAAGAAGGAAATCGTCGCGCTCAACAAGGCCGACGCGCTGGACGACAAGACCAAAAAGAAAAAAGCCGCCGCCCTCACCAAGGCCGCGCGCAAGACCGCCCATGTGCTTTCGGGTGTGTCGGGCGAGGGCCGCGAGGACGTGCTGAGGATGCTGGCCAAGATCGTCAAGACCGCCCGCGAAGACGCCGACGAGAACGACGAGGAGGAAAACGACATCGCGCCCGTGGACGAGAGCTGGCAGCCATGAGCGCGTCCGGCCTCACCTCCGCGAAACGACTCGTCGTCAAGATCGGCTCGGCCCTGTTGGTGGACGATGCCAGCGGCGAACTCCATCGCGCCTGGCTCGACGCGCTCGCCGACGACGTGGCGGCCTGCGTGAAGCGCGGCCAAGAAGTGGTGCTGGTCACCTCCGGGGCCATCGCCATCGGCCGCGGACCTTTAGGCATGCGCGGCAAGAAATTGCGCCTGGAGGAAAAACAGGCCTGTGCCGCCACGGGCCAGATGCGCCTGACGCAAGCCTACCAAAACGCGCTCGATCGCCACGGCATCACCGTGGCGCAGGTGCTGGTGACTATCGAGGACACCGAGAACCGCCGCCGCTTTTTGAACGCGCGCAACACGCTCGACACGCTGCTGAAACTCAAGGCCGTGCCGGTGATCAACGAGAACGACACCGTGGCCACGGCGGAAATCCGCTTCGGCGATAATGACCGCCTGGCCGCCCGCGTGGCGCAGATGATCGGCGCGGATACGTTGATTCTGCTCTCGGACATCGACGGGCTTTACACCGCCGATCCGCGCACCAATCCTGGTGCTACACACATTCCCGAAGTCCGCGACCTGACGCCCGAGATCGAGGCCATGGCTGGCACCGCGATCACGGGTTATGGCTCCGGCGGCATGGTCACCAAGATCATGGCCGCGAAAATTTGCCTGAGCGCGGGTTGCCGCATGGCCATCGTGCCGGGCCAGCCGCTGCATGCCCTGAAGGCGTTGGAAAGCGGCGGACGTTGCACCTGGTTCATCCCCAAGGCGGAACCGCGCGCGGCTTATAAGCAATGGATCGCGGGCGCCGTGCAGCCCTCGGGCGCGCTGATCGTCGACGACGGCGCGCTGAAAGCCCTGCGCGGCGGCAAGAGCCTGCTGCCCGCCGGCGTGACGGATGTCGAGGGCGATTTCGAACGCGGCGACGCGGTGATGGTGCGCAGCGCCGACGGCCGCGCCGTCGCCAAGGGACTGTCGGCGTACTCGGCCGATGACGTTCGCGCCATTGCGGGCCACAAATCCGACGAGATCGAAACGCTGCTGGGCTACCAGGGCCGCAGCGAGGTGATTCACCGCGATGATCTGGTGATGGAATCCTAACGGAGTCGCGCCATGGATGGGTCCAACAGCACAGCCACGGAACTCGACACGCTCATGGACGGTCTTGGGCGTGCCGCGCGAGAGGCCGCGCGCGTGCTGGCCACGACACCCGCCGCCGCCAAGGACCAAGCCCTGCGGGCCGCCGCTGGCGCACTGCGCGCGAAGAAAGACGAGATCAAAGCGGCCAATGCCAAGGACATGAGCGCGGGCCAAGCCAAGGGATTGAGCGCGGCCCTGCTGGACCGGCTGGCCCTGAACGACGCGCGCATCGACGCCATGGCCAAGGGCCTGGAGGAGATCGCCGCCATGCGCGATCCCGTGGGCGAGGTCATGGCCACGATCCCGCGCCCCAACGGCCTCATCATCGAGCGCGTGCGCACGCCCCTGGGCGTCATCGGCGTGATCTACGAATCCCGCCCCAACGTCACGGCCGACGCGGGCGCGCTGTGCCTGAAGGCGGGCAACGCCTGCATCCTGCGCGGCGGCTCGGAGAGTTTTCATTCGTCGCGGGCCATCATGGCCTGCCTGCAGGACGGTCTGCGCGCCGCGGGCTTGCCTGACACTGCCATTCAGATGGTGCCCACCACCGACCGCGCCGCCGTGGGCAAGATGCTGACCATGACCAAGCATATCGACGTCATCGTGCCGCGCGGCGGCCAGGCGCTGACCGAGCGCGTGATGACCGAAAGCCGCGTGCCGACGTTCCTGCATCTCATCGGCTTGTGTCACACCTATATTCACAAGGCCGCCGACCCCGCCAAGGCGCGCGCCATCACCCTCAACGCCAAGATGCGCCGTACCGGCGTGTGCGGCGCCACGGAAACGCTGCTGGTGGACCGCGACGTGGCGGCGAAAATTCTGCCGCCCATCCTCGACGATCTCATCAAGGCCTGCTGCGAAGTGCGCGGCGATGCCGACGTGCAGAAACTCGACGCGCGCGTGAAGGCGGCTTCCGCGCAGGATTGGGACACGGAATATCTGGATTCGATCTTGTCGATCAAAACCGTGAGCGGACTCGACGAGGCCATCGACCACATCGTCACCCACGGCTCGGCCCACACCGAATCCATCGTCACCGAGGACAACGCCGCAGCGGAAGCCTTTATGGCCCGACTCGACAGCGCCATCGTCATGCACAACGCATCCACCCAGTTCGCCGACGGCGGCGAATTCGGCATGGGGGCTGAAATCGGCATCGCCACCGGCAAGCTGCATGCGCGCGGACCCGTGGGCGTCGAGCAGCTCACCACCTTCAAATATAAGGTGCGCGGCAGCGGGCAGATCAGGCAATAGTCGTTATATATCAAATTGTTATTAGTTAGCTAACTTAATATATTTGAGTGGACTAACTCGATGAATGCGATTAAACTAACTTCATGAAAACCGTCAACACCCACTACGCCAAAACGCACCTGTCGCGCCTGTTGGCCGAGGCCAGCGCCGGCGAGGAAATTTTCATCGCCAAGTCCGGCGCGCCCATCGCGAAGTTGGTGCCGTTGAGCGCCGCGGAAAAAAGAGGCTTGGGCTTGGCCAATCGCATGGGGCTGACCATCGACATGACTCATTTCTTCGATCCTTTGCCCGAGGAAGAACTGCGCTTGTGGGAAGGCGAGGGCAGCGATTTTGATCTTACTCCTTGATACCCATGCGGCGCTGTGGTGGTGGACTCGGTCACGAAAACTGACACCGAGCGTCATCGCGGCGATCACACAAGAAGAAAATAAAATTTTCTTCAGCACCATCTCGGCCTATGAGATCAATGCAAAATTCAAGCTGGGCAAACTGCCCGAAGCCGAGCCGTTCGTGCATCATCTCGATGCTCTGATCGCAGATTCGGGTTTCAAGGTTCTTGAACTCTCATTAATCCACGCCCGCGCGGCGGGGTTGCTGCCAGGCCCGCACCGCGACCCCTTCGACCGGCTGCTGATCGCCCAGGCCCAAACGGAAAAGGCGCACATCGTCTCGGCCGATCCGGTGTTCGCGGCTTACGGCGCGGCGACGGTTTGGTGACGGCGCGGTCATGGGCTCATGAAAAGTTTTCCACGATTGGGCGACCGGCGCCGTCGGCGCATCGGCGTCTTGGGCGGCTCCTTCAACCCGGCCCACGAGGGTCACCTGCACATCAGCCGCGAGGCCCTCAAGCGCTTGGGGCTGCATCAGGTGTGGTGGCTGGTGAGCCCGCAAAATCCGCTCAAGCCCCAGGCGGACATGGCGGACCTGGCCCAGCGGCTGGCCTCGGCGCGCGCGCTGGCCGCCGATCCGCGCATCGTCGTGGGCAACTTGGAATCGCGCCTGGGCGTCATCCGCACGGCGCGCACCTTGACCATGTTGCGCCGGCGCTACCCACGGCTCACGTTGGTCTGGCTGATGGGTGCGGACAATCTGCAACAGATTCCCAAGTGGTGGCGCTGGACGCGGATTTTCCGCACCGCGCGCGTTGCCGTTCTGGACCGCAGCCCTTATTCTTACGCGGCCCTGGCCGGCAAGGCGGCACAGCGCTTCCGCCGGATGCGCACCAAGGCAGCCCGCGTGGTGCTCAAGCGCCGGTTGCCCGCCTGGAGCTACTTGGGCATTCGCCGCCACGGCGCCTCCTCGACGGCGCTGCGCGCGGCGCAAAAGATTTGACGTTTAAAGATTTGACGTTTGACGAGAGAACAAGGAGACGAACATCACTGCCACGACAGCTCCGCTCGACCTGGAGAAAACGGTCGATACCATTCTCGCCTCGCTCGACGCCGACAAAGGCCAGGACATTCAGCACCTGGACGTCACCGGCAAGACCAGCATCGCCGACCGCATGATCGTCGCCTCGGGCACCTCCACCCGGCAGGTCTCGGCCATGGCCGAGCATCTGGTGACCAAGCTCAAGTCCCTGGGCGTGCGCGTACGCAGCGAGGGCCAGACCAACGGCGATTGGGTGCTGGTGGATGCGGGCGACGTCATCGTGCACATCTTCCGCCCCGAAGTGCGCGCCTTCTACAGCATCGAAAAGCTCTGGGCCGCCACGCCTGTACTGAAGGCCACGCCCGCAGCGGCGGCCAAACCCGCCAAGGCCAAAGGCACCAAGGCCAAGGCGGCAAAGCCCCCCGCGCGCAAATCCGCCAAGAAGGGCAAGTAGCGTGCTCCGCCCAGGGTGAACGCATAACGTGCGCATTCTCATTCTCGCCGTGGGCAAGTCCAAGCCGGGCCCGGAGCGCGACTTGCTGGCGCATTACGCCGAGCGATTGTCCTGGGGCCTGGACGTGAAGGAAATCGAAATCCGCAAGGAGTCGTCGCCCGACGTGCGCAAGGCCAAGGAGGCCGAAGCGCTGCTGGCCGCCGTGCCCGCGGGGGCCACCATCGTCGCCCTGGACGAACGCGGCAATTCCGAGACCAGCGAATCCTTCGCCGCGCGCGTGCGCGGCTGGCGCGACGGCGGGGTGAAGCACTTGGCCTTCCTCATCGGCGGGGCCGACGGCCATGGCGAGGCGGTGCTCAAGCGCGCCCATGCGCGCCTCTCGCTCGGTGTCATGACCTGGCCCCACATGCTGGTGCGCGGGCTTCTGGCCGAGCAACTTTACCGCGCGCAGTGTATCATCTCCGGCCATCCTTATCATCGCGCCTGATTTCACAAAGCATGACCACCGTTCGCATCACCTATAGCGGCGCGCCGCTGGACCGCGCGGCCGCCTTGCGCGCCGACGACGCCAAGGTGCGCGCGCTGCTCATGGGGCCAAGTGCGCGCATCGTGCCGGTGTGGAACCAGCGCCATTTGTTCGATGCCGCGCAGCGCGCCGTGGCGTTGACCTTCGATGCGCTGGCCGACGTGGCGCTGTCGGAATCCCCGCCCGTGTTTCTGGGCTTGCTGAACGGCGAGGCGTGGTTTGCCTTGAGCATGGCGCCTTCGGAAACACCGCCCACGCTGCCCACGCCGGGCGAGTTCCGCACGCTCAATGAAGTGGTCACGCTGCTGCCCGCCGACGAGGCCTCTATTCTGGCCTACGCGCGAGCCATGACCATCTGGCACGACAATCACCGCCATTGCGGCAAGTGCGGCGCCGCGACGCAAGCCACCGAGAACGGCCATAGCCGCACCTGCACCAACGCGGCTTGCGCGCACCGTGCCTATCCGCGCACGGACCCGGCGGTGATCACGCTGGTGGAGGACCCCACGGGCACGCGTGCGCTCTTGGGCCGCCAGGCGCGCTGGGTGAACGGCATGTACTCGGTCATCGCCGGCTTCGTGGAACCGGGCGAGAGCCTGGAAGAAACCGTGATCCGCGAGACCTACGAGGAAACCGGAATACGTGTCGCCGACGTGCGTTATCAGGCGAGCCAGCCGTGGCCGTTTCCGTCGTCCATCATGTTGGGCTTCCGCGCCAAGGCGCTGACCACCGCGATCAGCCTGGACGACAACGAACTGGAGGACTGCGCCTGGTTCACACGCGAGGAGCTGCGCAGCTTCGGCCAGGCGGGCGGCCCCTTCGCCGAGCGGCGCTTGCCCAACCCCTTTTCCATCGCGCGCTATTTGCTCAACGGCTGGCTGGCGGAGGGGTAAGACACACGGGTGTCATCCGGGGATTTATTTCCAAGAGATTCACTCGCTTCTGCCACACTCTCCTTGTCATGCTCGTGCTTGACACGAGCATCCAGGGTCACAAACTCCATCGAGCATGAAACCCTGGGTCCTCGCGTCAAGCGCGAGGACGACAGCGGAATGAGATCAGGCCTTCTTGAGCGTCAAGGAAAGCAATCGCGGCGGATCGGATGTTGCCGCTCCTTCGTCGCGCCATTCGTCGAGCCGGGACACGCCGAGCCCCGATGCCAGCGCATCGTTCACATAGTCGGACACGTCGTGGCGATAAGCGGGCACGTCGACGCGCCGGCCGTTTGTATCGGTGAAGTTCGCTTGCTTGCCCAGCATTTGCCGCGCCGGGTGCAGCTCGCACACATAGAGCACCCCGCCGGGGCGCAGCACGCGCGCGGCCTCGGCGAAGATCGGCGCGAGACGCGCGATATGCTCCAGCACCAGGCAACAGACCATCACGTCGGCTGACGCATCCCGCAGTGGCCACGCCACCGTGAGATCGCAACGCTGGAATGTCACATGTGTCGCGGTGACGCGCATGCGGGCTTGGGCCAACATACCCTCGGAATAGTCGAGCGCCGTGACATGGCGGGCGTGCTCGGCCAGCCAGATCGTGTTCAGCCCGGTGCCGCAGCCGATTTCCACGACGTCGGCCAGGGCGATGGGCAAGCCCATTTGGCGCAGCATCGTTGCGCTCAAATCGCGCGTGCGGTTTTCCACAGCGTCGTAAGTGGGCGACCAGGCGTCGTAGGCTTGGGCGATCCGATGGGCGTCGGGCTGCATTCGTGATATACTTAACTCATGACCCACGTGGCGCACATGCGCCGCCGGGCGACGAGTGGCCGGCGGTTGCGAGGTGTCCTTTTGGCGCCGGGGCAGGGCTTTATCTGCCGCACGTTTTTCCCCACAATCCACGGCAGAAAAATTTTCCAAGATTTCACGGACTCACGCCACAGCTCCGCCTGTTATTTTGGAATCCTTCCTGAAATAACAGGTGGAACAGGCGACCATTGGTTGCAAATGGGTGCTCAAAACGCCCATCCGCGCGAAATTTTTGCGCGAGAAATTTCCCGTTTAGCGGCCCTTGAACCGAAACGGATCGGCCGGATAAGTGCCCAGGAAATCCACCCGCTCGGTGTAGAGCCCCAGGTCCATGAGAGCATGCTTGAAGCCCTTCTCGTCGGGGCGGCCTTCCACCTCGGCGTAGAACTCCGCCGACTTGAAGAAGCCGCCGACCATGTAGCTTTCAAGCTTGGTCAGGTTGATGCCGGCGGTCGCAAACCCGCCCAAGGCCTTGTACAGCGCCGCCGGCACGCTTTTGAGACGGAAGATCATGGAGGTGACGCAAGCCTCGCCCGGGCGGGGCGCGATCGGCTCGCGCGCCATGATGAGAAAGCGCGTGGTGTTGTGCTTCTCGTCCTCGATGTTGGCCTTCAGCGACTTGAGGCCATAGATCTGCCCCGCCGAGGCCGAGGCGATGGCGGCCACGGTTTTGTCCTGGCGCTGGGCGACGTCGCGCGCGGCCCCCGCCGTGTCGGTGGCGACGACGGCTTTCAGTTTATGCGTGCGCAAGAAATTGCGGCACTGGCTCAGCGCATGAATGTGACTCTCGGCGGTCTTGAGCGTTTTCAGCGACGCGCCCGGCACGACGAGCAAGTGATGATGGATCGGCTGGAAGTGCTCGCCGACGATCTTGAGGCCCGAGCCCGGCAGCAGGTGATGTACGTCGGCGACGCGGCCCGCGACGGAATTGTCCACCGCGATCATGGCCAGCTTGGCTTTACGATCGTGCACGGCGGCGATGGCGTCTTCGAAGGTCGCGCAGGGCAGCGGCGTCATGCCGGGAAAGCGCATGCGGCAGGCATGATGCGAGTAAGACCCGATCTCGCCCTGGAACGCGATCTTGCCGCGAGAGGCGATCTTGCCAAGCGGGGGCAAACGAGAGCTGGGCTTGCGTGCCATGGCCGCCCCTTATGCGTAACCCAGGAGGCGCCGCGCGCGCTCGAGATCAGCCGGCGTATCGACGCCCAGCGGAATGGTGTCCACCAGGGCCGCGCCGATGCGCATGCCGTCCTCGATGGCGCGCAGTTGCTCCAGCCGCTCGCGCAGCTCGATCAACGTCGGCGGCAATTGCACGAAGCGCGCGAGCGCTTTCCGGCGGAAGGCATAAACGCCGATGTGGTGATAGTGCGGCCCCTCGCCCGAGGGAATCAGGTTGCGGCTGAAATAGAGCGCCGCGGCAATCGTCTCGCCGGGCTTGAACATCACCGAGGGCTTGACCACCGCGTTGTCGGTGAGTTCCTCGGGGATGGTGATGCGCGCCACGGGCGTGCCGATGTCGAACGCGGGGCGCGTGAGCGGCGTGATGGACGCCGCGACGATTTTCGGGTCCAGTGTCGGCAGGTCGCCCTGGACGTTGACGATCACCTGGAACTTGCCCGTCGGATCGAAACTCTGCGCGGCGGCATGCACGCGGTCGGAGCCCGAGGGCAGACCTGGATCGGTCATCACCGCCTGGCCGCCGACCTTGGCAATGGCGTCGGCGATCTCGCGGTCGCCGCAGGCGACGATCACTGGGCCGGCCTTGGCCGCCACGGCGCGACGCCAGACATGCACGATCATGGGCTCGGGCCCGATCATGGCCAGCGGCTTGTCGGGCAGGCGCGTGGCCTTGAGGCGCGAGGGGATGACAATCAGGGCGTCGGACATGGAACGATTCGCGAGACTACGGCGGATGATGTTGCGAGTGACTTGCAGGCGGAAACTTGGCAGGCGAAATCAGGGCGATCTCGCCCGCGCCAGGCCCCCCGCGCAAGCGGGCAGAGACATAAAGGAAGCCCGGGCCTTCTCCAAGGCCGATTCCAGCCCGGACGGGGCACGGCCGGGGTAAGACCACCGCGGCTAGGGGCCTTGATTCATATTGAGATTCCCCCCCAAACCCTTTATGCAAAGCGCGAAATCAGCCGGTCGGACGGCGTTGCCCGTTCGTGGGGATCGGCCTGGGAAAACTGCGATTGGGGACGTTGCGATGGCCACTCAAACGACGCCGGTAACCGTTGTCAGCCCGCTGTACTGGACCGTCATCAGCGCCTTCTGGATGGCGTTCCTGGCGATCATCGGCTCCAACGTCGTCGGCGACATCGTGATGCCGAGCAAGAAGCCCGTGATCGAGACCTGGGCCTATCCGATCGAGGTGGCCGAGGTGGCCGAGGAAGACGCGGGCGGCGGCGGACCGGCGGCGCGCCCGGACATTCGCCCGCTGTTGCTGACCGCCGACGCGGACGCCGGCAAGGCCGTGTTCCGCAAATGCCAGAGCTGCCACACGGTGGAGCCGGGCGGCAAGAACGGCACGGGTCCGAACTTGCACAATATTCTCGGCGCGCCGATCGGCGACCACAACGGCTTCAAGGCCTCGGAATCGCTCAAGGCCATCGGCGGCACTTGGGACTACGTGAAGATCGACGACTACATCGAGAACCCCAAGCGCCTCGCGCCCAAGGGCACCATGTCGTTCGTGGGCCTCAAAAAGCCCGCCGAGCGCGCCAACGTCATCAAGTACCTGATGAACTACACCGAGAACCCGCCGCCGGTGGAAGTGCCCGAGGCCGCGCCGGCCGAAGCTGCTCCGGTCGAAGCACCGGCTGCGCCCGCCGAAGCTCCTGCGGCCGCGCCGACGCAACAATAATTTCGCGACCCCGAGCCCGCATGAGCTCGGAGACATTTTCCGCCGCTTGCATCGCGCTCGCCCACCGGCTGGCCGACGCAAGCGGCGAAATCGTTTTGGGGCACTTTCGAACCCCGCTCACCGTCGACAACAAGTCCGACGCCTCGCCCGTGACCATCGCCGACCGTGATGCCGAAAGCCGCATGCGCGAGATGATTGCGCGTGCGTTCCCCGACCACGGCATCATCGGCGAAGAACACGGCAGCGAGCGGGCCGACGCCGAATGGGTGTGGGTGCTGGACCCCATCGACGGCACCAAGTCGTTCATCAACGGCGTGCCGCTGTTCGGCACGCTCATCGGCCTGATGCACAAGGGCGTGCCCTGGCTTGGCGTCATCAATCATCCGGCATTGAAAGAACGCTGGATCGGCGGGGCGGGCCAGGCCACCACGCTCAACGGCAAGCCCTGCCGCACCCGGGCGTGCGCGGCGCTCAACGCCGCGACGGTCTATGCCACCAGCCCCGGTTACATGGATGCCGCCGAACTGGCCGCCTTCGAGCGCCTGAGCGCCGCAGCGTATTATCGTCGCTATGGCGGCACGGACTGCTATCACTACGCCATGGTCGCGGCGGGTTGGACCGACATCGCCTGCGAGCGTGTCTCGTTGGTGCATGACTTCGCGCCGCTGGGTCCGGTGATCGAGAACGCCGGCGGCATCGTGACGGATTGGAACGGCCGACCGCTGACCCTGACCTCCAGCGGCCATATCCTCGCCGCCGGCGACCGCAAGATTCACGCGGCGGCTTTGAAAGCGCTGGCCTGGCCGGGGTAGTGGTCCGATTCCAGGATTCGCATCCCGGCGCGGCAAACGATTTTGCGAATGCTGGAATCAAAGGACCACTACCAATTATTTGTTTTGAGTGGAGCTTTGGATTTGACATTCGCTTCGCGGTTTCGCTGCTGTCAGGGGAGCGAATGTCAAATCCGCTCCACTCGCGAATTGAAAAGGACAACACTGATGAGTTGGATGCGGTCATGAAAAAAATGTTCTGGGCCGCGGGCCTGATGTTCCTGGCGACCACGACCGCGCAGGCCATCGAGCGCGGCAAGCCGGTGCATGGGCTGGCCATGTACGGCGTGCCCAAACACGGCCCCGACTTCACGCACTTCGATTTCGTCAACCCCGACGCTCCCAAAGGGGGCACGTTGGTGCGGTCCAACGAAAACGATCAGACCTTCGACACCTTCAACGGCTTCACGCTGAAGGGGTCGCCCGCGCGCGGCATCGGCCTGACTTACGACACGTTGATGGTGGACGGCGCCGACGAAACCTTCAGCGCCTACTGCTTGGTGTGCGAAACGGTGGAAGTGGCCGTCGACAACACCTGGATCGAATACAACATTCGTCCGCAGGCGCGCTTTCATGACGGCTCGCCGATCACGGCCGAGGATGTGGCCTTCAGCTTCGAGATCCTGACCACCAAAGGCGCCCCCAACATTCGCACCTATTGGGCCGGCGTCGACCGCGCCGAAGTGAAAGACACGAGGACGGTGCGCTTTCACTTCAAGTCCAACGATAACCGCGAACTCCCGATGATCATGGGGCAGCTTCCGGTGCTGTCGAAAGAATATTGGCAAGGGCGCGATTTCGAGGCGACGACCCTCGACGCTCCGCTCGGCAGCGGCCCTTACAAACTGGATTCATTCGAGATCGGTCGATTCATCGCCTACGCCCGCGTCGCCGACTACTGGGCCAAGGACTTGGCGGTGGTGCGCGGGATGAACAACTTCGACGTCATCCGCTACGAGTTTTTCCGCGATGACGCGGTGAGTTTCGAGGCCTTCAAGGGCGGCGAGTACGACGTGCACCGCGAAGCGACGGCACGGCAATGGGCGACGGCCTACGACTTCCCGGCGGTCAAGAACGGCAAGGTCGTGAAGCTCGAGATCAGCGACGGTCAGCCGATGACGACGCAGTCGCTCATCCTGAACTTGCGGCGCCCGATCTTCCGGGACCGCCGCGTGCGCGAGGCCCTCAACCTCGCTTTCGACTTCGAGTCTCTCAATCGGACCATCTTCTTCAATGCCTATGCGCGCTTGCGGAGCTATTGGCAGAAATCCGACCTCGAGGCGAAGGGACTGCCGTCGGTGGCGGAACTCGCCCTATTGGAGCCGTGGCGCGGCAAGGTTCCCGACAACGTCTTTTCCGCCGAATTCACGCAACCGACCAGCGATGGGCGCGGCAACATCCGCGCCAACCTGACCAAGGCCGCCGAATTGCTGAAGGCGGCGGGCTGGGTTCTCCAGAGCGGCAAGCTCGTCAATGCCGGTACTCGGCAACCGTTTGAGTTCGAGATCTTGTTGGTCCAGGCCAGCTTGGACCGCATTTATCTCCCGTTCGCGCAGAATCTTGAGCGCTTGGGAATCAAGGCGACGCTGCGCGTGATCGACAGCACGCAGTATTTCAATCGCATCAACGAGTTCGACTACGACACGGCTTCGGTGGTTTTGCCGAACACGCTCAACCCCGGCAACGAGCAGGCCTACTTTTGGGGCAGCGCGGCGGCCGATCAAAAGGGCAGCCCCAACTATAGCGGCGTCAAGGACCCGGCCGTGGACGCGCTGATCGATGCCGTCATATCGGCCCCGGATCGAGAGACGCTGGTCGCGGCAACGCGCGCGCTGGACCGGGTGCTGACCTGGAATCATTACCGGCTGCTGACGTACTCTTCGGGCGCGGAACGCTACGCCCACTGGACCAAGCTCAAGCGTCCCGACCGCTTTCCGCTGCAGGGTATCGGCAGCGCCGGCGGCTTGATCGAGACGACCTGGTGGGCCGACCCCAACGCCACCAGCGCGGCCGGCGGCGAGCGCCGGTAGATCGTCATGCTCGCCTACATCGCCCGGCGCCTCGCGCTGATTCCCCTGACCTTGCTGGGCATCATCGCCGTCAACTTCCTGGTGGTGCAGGTGGCGCCCGGCGGGCCGGTGGAGCGCATCCTGGTGCAGTTGAAGGGCCTGGCCGAGACCGCAGGGCCGTTGTCGCAAGGCGCCGAGGTGGCCAGCAGCGGCTCCGACAGCCGTTACCGCGGCGCGCAGGGGCTGGATCCCGCCATGATCGCCGAACTGGAGCGCCAGTTCGGCTTCGACAAACCGGCGCACGAGCGTTTCGTGAAAATGATCGCCGACTTCGCCACCTTCGATTTGGGCGAGAGTTTCTACCGTTCGCAAAGCGTGCTGGCGCTGATCGCCGAGAAACTGCCGGTGTCGATCTCGCTGGGGCTGTGGTCGATGCTGGTCATTTACCTCGTCTCCATTCCGCTGGGCATCAAGAAGGCCGTGCGCGACGGCTCGCGCTTCGACGTGTTCACCTCGGGCGCGGTCTTCGTGGGCTACGCCGTGCCCGGGTTTTTGTTCGCGGTGCTGCTGATCGTGGTGTTCGCGGGCGGGCGCTACCTCGACTGGTTTCCGCTGCGCGGGCTCACGTCGGAGAACTGGGACGAACTGAGCCTGGTGGGCAAGGTGCTCGACTACCTGTGGCACATGGTGCTGCCGGTGGCCGCACTGAGCATCGGCGGGCTGGCGCAACTGACGATGCTGACCAAGAACACCTTCCTGGACGAGATCGGCAAGAATTACGTCGTGACCGCCCGCGCCAAGGGCTTGAGCGAAACCAAAGTGCTCTATGGCCACGTGTTCCGCAACGCCATGCTGCTGGTGATCGCGGGCTTTCCCGCCACGCTGATCGGCATGCTGTTCACCGGCGCGTTGCTGATCGAGGTGATGTTCTCGCTGGACGGCCTGGGCCTGTTGGGCTTCGAGGCCACGATCTCGCGCGATTATCCGGTGGTGTTCGGCACGCTGTATATCTTCAGCCTGATCGGCCTGCTGCTGCAACTCATCACCGACATCGCCTATCACATGGTCGATCCGCGCATCGACTTCGCGCGACGGGACTGAACGATGGTGGGTGTTCGCTTCTCGCCGCTGGCGCGCCGCCGCTGGGCCAACTTCACCGCCAACCGGCGCGGGGTGATCTCGCTCTGGCTTTTGGCGGCGGTGTTCTTCGTCTCGCTGTTCGCCGAGTTCCTTGCCAACGACAAGCCCTTGCTTGTCGTGTTTCGCGGCGAGGTTTTCGCGCCGGTGTTCAAGACCTATCCGGAAACCGCCTTCGGAGGCAGCTTCGAGACGCCGGCCGACTACCGCGACCCCTATGTGGCCGAGCTCATCGCCGCCGAGGGCTGGGCGCTGTGGCCGCCGATCCGGTTCAGCTACGGCACCGTGAACTTCGCTCTCGAGGTGCCCGCCCCGGCCCCGCCCTCGGCGGTCAACTGGCTCGGCACCGACGATCAGGGCCGCGACGTGGCGGCGCGGCTGATCTACGGCCTGCGCCTGTCGCTCGCCTTCGGCGTGATCCTGGCCGTGGTGTCCTCGATCGTGGGCGTCGCCGCCGGCGCGGTGCAGGGCTACTTCGGCGGCTGGGTCGATTTGCTGTTTCAGCGCGCCATCGAGATTTGGGGCGGCATGCCGCAGCTGTTCATCCTGATCATCGTCTCCTCGGTCATCGCGCCGGGGTTCTGGACGCTGTTGGTGTTACTGCTGTTGTTCAGTTGGACCGCCCTGGTGGGCGTGGTGCGCGCGGAATTTTTGCGCACGCGGAATTTCGACTACGTGCGCGCGGCCAAGGCCCTGGGCGTCAGTGACGGCGCCATCATGATCCGCCATGTGCTGCCCAACGCCCTGGTGGCCACGCTGACCTACCTGCCCTTCATCGTCTCGGGCGCCGTGGTGGCGCTGACGTCGCTCGACTTTCTCGGCCTCGGCCTGCCGCCGGGCTCGGCCTCGCTGGGCGAGTTGTTGCGCCAGGGCAAGGAGAACCTGCAAGCCCCATGGCTGGCGCTGACGGGCTTTTTCGCCATCGCCATCCTGCTCACGCTGATCGTGTTCGTGGGCGAGGCGGTGCGCGATGCGCTGGACCCGCGCAAGGCGGTGGATCAATGACCGCGCCCGTTGCGCCTTTGCTGAGCGTCGAGAACTTGGCCGTCACCTTCGGCCGGGGCGAAAGCGCCGTCGAAGCGGTGCGCGGCGTCAGCTTCAGCGTGGCGCGGGGCGAGGCCGTGGCCATTGTCGGCGAAAGCGGCTCGGGAAAGTCGGCCACGGCGCTGTCGATCCTGCGCTTGCTGCCGTACCCCAAGGCGCATCATCCCAGCGGCAGGATTCTCTTCGCGGGCCGCGACTTGCTCGCGGTCGACGACGAGAGCCTGCGCGCCGTGCGCGGCGATAGGATCGGCATGATCTTCCAAGAGCCCATAACCTCGCTCAATCCGCTGCACGGCATCGAACAGCAAATCGGCGAGGTGATGGACGTGCACGCGGGCGCCGATGCCGCCCAGCGCCGGGCGCGCGTCGTCGAACTGCTCATCAAGGTCGGGTTTCCCGACGGTGCCGAGCGCTTGACCGCGCTGCCCCATGAATTGTCGGGCGGCCAGCGCCAGCGCGTGATGCTGGCCATGGCGCTGGCGCAGAACCCCGACCTGCTGATCGCCGACGAGCCCACCACGGCGCTCGACGTGACCATCCAGGCGCAGATCCTCGCGCTGCTGAAACAATTGCAGCGCGACCAAGGCCTGGCGTTGTTGTTCATCACCCACGACCTCGCCATCGTGCGCGCCGTTGCCGACAGGGTCTGCGTGATGAAGGAGGGCCGCATCGTCGAACAGGGGCCGGTGCGCGATGTGCTGAACGCGCCAAAAGCCGAGTACACACAGCACTTGCTCGCGGCCCAGCCCACGCCCCTGACGCGCGCGCCGAGAGATGCTCCCGTTACGGTCATGAGCGCCGTGGATTTGAAGTGCTGGTTTCCGATCCGGCGCGGGATCATTCGCCGCACCGTGGGGCACATCAAGGCCGTCGACGGCGTGTCGTTCTCGGTGGCGGCCGGGCGCACGCTGGGCATCGTCGGTGAAAGCGGCTCGGGCAAGAGCACGCTGGGGCTGGCGCTGCTGCGCCTGTTGCCGAGCGAGGGCGCGATCGCGCTCATGGGCCGGCGCATCGACGGGCTTTCGGCGCGCGCGGTGCGGCCCTTGCGCCGCCACATGCAGATCGTGTTCCAGGACCCCTTCGGCGCGCTCAATCCGCGCTTGTCCGTCGGCCAGATCGTCGGCGAGGGATTGCTGGTGCACGAACCGGTCGACGCCGCGGCGCGCGAGGACCGTGTCGCCAGCGCCTTACGCGACGTGGGCCTGGAGCCCGTCCTGATGGAGCGGTATCCCCATGAGTTTTCGGGCGGGCAGCGCCAGCGCATCGCCATCGCGCGCGCCTTGGTCCTGCGGCCGAAGGTTCTGATTCTGGACGAGCCCACCAGCGCGCTGGATGTGTCGGTGCAGGCGCAGCTGATCGACCTGCTGCGGAGCCTGCAGGAGCGCTTCGGCCTTGCCTATATCTTCATCAGTCACGACCTACGCGTCATTCGCGCCATGGCCGACGACATTCTGGTGATGAAGGACGGCCGCGTGCGCGACTTCGGCCCCGCCGCGCGCGTCATCCATGAGCCGCGCGACGACTACACCAAAGCCTTGATCGCCGCCGCTTTCGACGTGAAGACAATCTGAGGTGCTGATGGCGGTTACGGATTGTTAAGCATTCGCGGGCAGGCTGAGATGGGGCCAAAGGCTCGGTGGCGCTCACGGGTCCGAGCCGCGCTTGCCGGACCCGCCGCCCTCGCGCATAGTGCGCGCCACGCCCAAGCTCCCACGGAACGCCCCGATGGCCAAAGACGACGACGACGACGAAGAGAAAGAGACCCGCGACGCGGTACAAAACGTCGACGTGGAAATCTCCGTGGTGCTGGGCCAGTCCAACCTGCGCGTCAACCAGCTGCTGAAACTCGGCCGCGGCGCCGTGGTGGAACTGGAGCAGCGCACGTCGGACCCCGTGGAGATCTACGCCAACGACGTGCTGATCGCCCGCGGCGAGGTGGTGGTGACGTCGGGCGACAAGATCGGCGTGACGCTGACCGAGCTGGTGAAATCGATGTACTCGAAGATGGCCGGGAAATAAGGCACACGCTGAGACTGGCGTTTTGCTTCCGGACTCTCTACACAGCGCCCCGTAAGACAAATTCGAGGCGTAGCAAACCAAGCCGTGGCGACGCTTTATCATCACACGCTGTGCCCGCTCTCCCGCAAGGTGCGCCTCGTGCTGCACGAGAAGCGCCTGCGCTTCGACGAGCTGGTGCAAGACCCCAACACGGCCCAAGACGACTTCCTGGCGATCAATCCGTCGGGCGACGTGCCGGTGTTCGTGGACGACGACGGCACCACGGTCTCCGACGCCGCCAACATTTGCGAGTATCTGGACGAGGTTTACACCGAGCCGCGCCTGATCGGGCGCACGCCGCAAGAGCGCGCCGAGGCCCGGCGCCTGGCGGCGTGGTTCGACCAGAAATTCTACCGCGAGGTCACGCTCACCTTGGCGGGCGAGAAATTGTTCAAACGCGCGATCACCGGCGAGGCGCCCGACTCACGCGCGCTCAAGGCCGGCCGCGCCAATATCCGCACGCACCTGGAGTACATCGCCTGGCTGTGTGATCGGCGCAATTGGCTGGCGGGCGAACGCATCGGCATCGCCGATCTCAGCGCGGCGGCGCATTTGTCGCTGGTGGACTACACCGGCGACGTGCCGTGGGATGAGCATCCGCTGGCCAAGGAATGGTATGTGCGGATCAAGTCGCGGTTGAGTTTTCGCTGCCTGCTGGGCGACGTCGTGGCCAAGGTGCCGCCGGCGCCCGCCTACGTCGATCTCGACTTCTAATCGGCCTTCACGTCGAGCCGCTCGATATTGGCCCGGGCCGACTTGGCCGCCTCGGACTCGGGCGCGAGCTCCAAAATCCGCAGCCAATCCCTACGCGCCTCGGCGGCGCGGCCCTTCATTCGATAGAGAATGCCGCGCTCCAACAGGCCACTGAGATTGCCGGGCTCGAGACTCAAGGCGCGCTCGGCATCCTCCAAGGCCAAGTCGTCGGCCTCGACCATGCGGTAGGCGCTGGCGCGGAAGGCATAAGCTTCGGCATGGGAGGGTGCCGCCGTGATCGCGGTGTTGAGATCGTCGATGGCGTCCCAATAGTTCTTGGCCTCGGCCAGCGTCGCGGCGCGGTCGACGAGCAGGGCCGCGTCGCCCGGCTGCAGTTGTAGTGCCGAGGTTTGCGCGGCGTAGGCCCGCGCAGTCTCACCGATCAACAGCCAGGCCTGTGCCGCCTGGGCCAGCAGTCCGGCGCGGACTTTGTTGTCCTGCTTGGAGGCTAGCGCCAATTCTTCCAGGCGCGTGGCGGCCTCGGGATATTGCTTCATGCCCAGCATGGCGACGGCCTGACAGTGCTTGGCCGGCTCGCCGCCGCCGAGCCCGGTCCATTTGCCCGCGAACTCGTAACCCTGCTCGGGAAAGGTCCGCGCGGTGTCGAGACAGAGTTGATAGGTCTTGGCCGGATTGAGCGTGTCGGGCGCGGGCGTGCCCACGGGCGGAGGGGATACATTCTGGGCCCAGGCCGGCGCGGCCAGTGTGGGCAGAATCATCACAAGAAATCCCCAGAGATGCATGGACCGTTTCACAGGCGGGCGTGTTACAAGCAGACTTTGGAGTAGCCGGAGGGGCCGGCGCTTATAGCAGAACATCGTGGCGCCGCCACGGCGCTGCGCTGCAATCGACTGAGCCGCAAGAGACCGAGCCACACGAGCCATGCCGTCCACCTCCAAAGTTTGCCTGCAAGTCCTGCCCGCGCTGGTGACCGGCGGGGTCGAGCGCGGCACCATCGACGTGGCTCAGGCCCTGGCGGCGGCCGGCTGGACGGCCCTGGTGGCGTCCAGCGGCGGGCCCATGACGCGCGAGTTGGAGCGCGTCGGGGCGCGGCATATCGCGCTGCCCCTGAAGACCAAGAACCCGCTGGCCCTTCGGCGCAATGCCCGGCGCATCGCCGAGGTCGTGAAATCCAATCATGTCTCGCTGATTCATGCGCGGTCGCGGGCCCCGGCTTGGAGTGCCCGCGCCGCCGCGCGCGAGATGGGCATTCCTTTCGTGACGACCTTTCACGGCGTTTACGACCTGGGCCCCTTCGGTGTGAAGAAGTTTTACAATCGCGTCATGGCGGCGGGCGATCGCGTCATCGCGATTTCCGAGTTCATTCGCGATCATCTGATGCGCGAATACGACGTGGCGGTCGAGCGCATCCGGCTGATTCATCGCGGCGTCGACCTGACCCAATTCGACCCGGCTCGGGTGGCGCCAGTGCGGCTGATTCAGTTGGCGCAAAAGTGGCGGCTGATGGATTCGCTGCCCACCATCATCTTGCCGGGGCGGCTGTCGGGCTGGAAAGGCCACCGCTTATTGATCGAGGCCCTGGCCGTGATGAAATCGCGCGGCCTCGCGCAACTGCGCTGCATGATGGTGGGCCAGGGCGAAACGCCCGGCACGGCGGCAGCCCTCGAGTCCCACGCGGAGTCTCACGGCGTCGGCGGTTGGGTGCAAATCGTCGAGGACTGCAACGACCTGCCCGCCGCCTACATGGTCAGCGACGTCGTGGTGTCGGCGTCGACCCGGCCCGAGGCCTTCGGGCGCGTGGTCGCCGAAGGCCAAGCCCTGGGACGGCCGGTCGTCGCCCCGGCGCATGGCGCCGCTCAGGAAATCATCGAGCCCGGCGTCACCGGCTGGCTGTTCACGCCGGGCGACGCGGTGTCCCTGGCCGATGCCATCGAGCGTGCCCTGAAGCTGACGCGCGAAGAGCGCGAGCGCATCGCATCACGCGCCATCGAGCGCGTGCGGGCGAAGTTCGACAAGGCCGACATGTGCGCCAAGACCATCGCCGTCTATGACGAAGTTCTGGCCGTGAAGCCGCCGACATGATCCTAGTGGAGCGGATGTCAAATCCAGAGCTCCACTAGAAACATATGGTTAGGAATGGTCCTGATGATTCTAACATTCGCAAGATCGTGCGCCGAAATGGGATGCGAATGTTAGAATCGGACCACTAGCCGCGCCATGAGCGAGGCGATCCTCGTCATCTGCCCGCGACGCCCCGCGCGCCTGGTTCAGGCCATGAGCGCCCTGGCGGCCCTGCGCGCCCATCACAAAACCGCGCGGTTGATCGGTTTGGTGGCGCCGGAATGCTTGTTCATCGCCAAGGCGTTGCCTTACTTCGACGAACTGTGGCCTGATCCGCGCGCGTCGACGTGGGATTTGCGTCGAACCTGGGAACTCCGCGCCGAATTGCGCTCAATCCCCTTTGCGCGCGTCTATGACTTCGAGCACTCCCGCACCTCGGCGCTTTATTTCCGGTTGATGCACGGCTGGCGTCTCGCGCCCGAGGCGCTGGCGAAGATTCCCTGGTCCGGCGACGTGCCGGGCACGGCGCTGTACCACGACAAGCCTCGCAAGACCGGCATGCACGTCATGGATCGCCTCCAGGATCAATTGCGCGCGGCGGGCGTCTATGAATTTCTGCCCGCCGACGTGTCGTGGGCGGCGCGTCAGGTGCGCGAGTTCAGCGCGCCGTTTCGCATGAATCAGCCCTTCGCCATTGTCTGCCTCGACAGCGAGAGCGGCGAGACTTGGCCCGTGGAGCGCACCGCGGCCCTGGCCGAGTGGCTGGCCAGCCGCAAGTTGACGCCGCTGCTGGTGGGCTTTCGCGATCATGCCGACACCGCCGAGCGCATTACCCAGCGCTGCCCCGATGCCATCGACATCACCGGCAAGGCCCCGGTGATCGACACGGTGTTCCTGGCCTGGGCCGCCGTCGCGGCCGTGGGCGGGGACTGCGCGGCCATGCACCTTGCGGCCACCGCCAACTGCCGCTGCGTCATCCTATACGGCGCGGGCTCTGACCCGGCCGTCCATGGACCGCGCGGCCAGCGTGTCCAGGTGTTGCACCGCGCCCATCTGGCCGAGATTCCCACCTCGGAAATCCTTGCGCTGCTTGGCGATTTGGGCGCCGGCGATGCCTAGCGGCGGGCCTCAGGCGCGTTGACTTCAAGGCCCGTACCCTTAGATTGCGCCCACTTTTGTGGTTTGGCGGCGAGCAGACAATGGTTGCGATTACCCTCCCCGACGGCAGCGTGCGGCGCTATGACGGCGCCATCACCGGCGAAGCGTTGGCGGCCGATATCGGCCCCGGCCTGGCCAAGGCCGCGCTGGCGGTGAAGATCAACGGCGAGATGCGCGATCTTTCGCGCCCCATCGACGCCGACGCCGCGGTTGCGATCGTCACCAAGAAGGACCCCGACGCGCTGGAACTGCTGCGTCACGACGCCGCTCACGTCATGGCGGAAGCGGTGCAGGAGCTGTTTCCGAAGACGCAAGTGACCATCGGCCCGGCCATCGAGAACGGCTTTTACTACGACTTCGCGCGCAACGAGCCCTTTACCCCCGACGATCTCGAACGCATCGAAGCCAAGATGCGCGAGATCGTGGACCGCGACGAGAAAATCGTGCGCGAGGAATGGCCGCGCGCCGACGCGATCAAGTACTTCAAGGGCATCGGCGAGGACTACAAGGCCGAGATCATCGAGAGCCTGCCGGCCTCCGAGCCCATCACCGTCTATAAACAAGGCAAGTGGCTCGACCTTTGTCGCGGCCCGCACCTGCCCTCCACCGGCAAACTCGGCAAGGCCTTCAAGTTGATGAAGCTGGCCGGAGCCTATTGGCGCGGCGATTCCAAGAACGAGATGCTGCAACGAATCTACGGCACGGCGTGGGGCGACGAGAAACAGCTCAAAGACTATTTGACCATGCTGGAAGAGGCCGAGAAGCGCGACCATCGCCGCCTCGGCAAGGAGATGGACCTGTTCCATCTGCAGGAAGAGGCCCAGGGCGCGGTGTTCTGGCACCCCAAGGGCTGGGCGGGTTACCGCAGTCTGCAGATGTACATGAGACAACGCCTCGAGGCGGCGGGCTACGTCGAGGTCAACACGCCCATGCTGGTGGACAGCGTGCTGTGGCAGAAATCGGGCCACTGGGACAAGTTCCGCCAGAACATGTTCATTTCGGAATCGGAAGAGCGCCCGCTGGCGATCAAGCCCATGAACTGTCCCTGCCACGTGCAGATCTACAACCAGGGCATCAAGAGCTACCGCGACCTGCCGCTGCGCATGGCCGAGTTCGGCGCTTGCCACCGCAACGAGCCCTCGGGCGCCTTGCACGGCCTGATGCGCGTGCGCGCCTTCGTGCAGGACGACGCGCACATTTTTTGCACCGAAGAACAAGTGAAGTCCGAGACCAAAAACTTCATCGAGCTGTTGCGCACGGTCTACAAGGACCTGGGTTTCGACGAAGTGAAGGTGAAATTCTCCGACCGGCCGCCGGTGCGCGCGGGCTCCGACGAGGTGTGGGACCGCGCCGAGAACGCCCTGAAAGAAGCCACGGCGGCGGCGGGCCTGGCGTGGGATTTGAACCCCGGCGAGGGCGCCTTTTACGGCCCCAAGCTGGAATTCGTGCTGCGCGACGCCATCGGGCGCGACTGGCAGTGCGGCACGCTGCAGGCGGATTTCGTGCTGCCGGAGCGACTCGACGCCGAGTATGTCGGCGAGGACGGCGCCAAACATCGCCCCGTCATGCTGCATCGCGCCATTTTGGGCTCCTTCGAGCGCTTCATGGGCATCCTGATCGAGAACTACGCGGGCAAGCTGCCCCTGTGGTTGACCCCTCTGCAGGTGGTGGTGGCGACCATTACCAGCGACGCCAATGGCTATGCCGAAGGCGTGGCCAAGGCCTTACGCGGCGCCGGTTTGCGGGTGGAAACCGACCTGCGCAACGAGAAGATCAACTACAAGGTGCGCGAACATTCGCTGGCCAAAGTGCCGCTGATGGCCGTGGTGGGGCGCAAGGAAGCCGAGGAGGGTACGCTCGCCCTGCGGCGGTTGGGCGGCAACGCCCAAGAAATCCTTGCCTTGGCCGAGGCCACCGATAGACTCACGGCCGAGTGCGCCATGCCGGGTTAGCCCGGATTTTCACGTCATTTCAGGCGACTGGAAGAGGAACCGCGTTCCTCGGCGTGGCCACGTTGGATAAACCACAAGAGGAGACTGCGACATCGCTCGTTTCGACCAGAAGAATGCGCCGCCCAAAGACGATGGGCCGCGCGTTAACCACCAGATCGACGCCCGCACGGTGCGCTTGATCGGATTTGACGGCGCCAACCTCGGCGTCGTGGACCGCGACACCGCCATCCGCAAAGCCGACGAAGCCGGATACGACCTGGTGGAGATTTCCCCGGGCGCTTCGCCCCCTGTCTGCAAGATCCTCGACCTTGGCAAGTACAAGTACGAGCTTCAGAAGAAGGAAAACGAGGCGAAGAAAAAGCAGAAGGTCATCGAGGTCAAGGAACTCAAGGTACGGCCCACCATCGGCGCCCACGACTACGAGGTCAAAATGCGCGCCATGAACCGCTTTCTCGAGGAAGGCGACAAGGTGAAGATCACGCTTCGGTTTCGCGGCCGCGAGATGATGCACCAGGAACTCGGCACCGTGTTGCTCAATCGCATCCGCAAGGACGTCGAGGAGAAGGCGAAGGTCGAGCAGGAGCCCCGCATGGAAGGCCGTCAGGTCATCATGGTGTTCGCGCCGAAGTAACCGCTTTTTTCGTCTAAAGATCGCTCAACGGCGCGGCAGGCCTCGGCTTCCGCGCCGTTGGCGTCACTGGGGCAATCTTGACGTCTATACGCTTAAGCCGTATATTGGACGAATGCAGAATCGCCCGGTCCAACTCTGGGAATCTCCGCTCTTTATCAAGTGGGCGGCCGAGGTTTGGTCGCCCGAGGAGAAAGCGGATTTCATGTCCTTCGTGGCGCTCAACCCCTTGGCCGGCGCCATCGTGCCGGGGACCAGCGGCGTGCGCAAAGTCAGATGGTCGGTGGCCGGCCGAGGCAAGAGCTATGGAGTTCGCGTGATTTATTATTTCGCGACAGTCAACGTGCCGCTTTATTTGATCTTTGGCTACTCGAAGACTGAAAAAGCCGATCTTTCTCAGAAAGACAAGAAGTCATTGAAAGAAGCGGTCGCGCGCATCAAGAAGACATGGAGGAACCCGTGACTCGGAAAAGAAACGTCGCAAAGCAAATCGTCGCGGCGATGGAGTGGGCGGCCTTGCACGCCGAAGGCAAGGCGAAGGGCGGTCGCCTGACCGTGATTTACGTGCCCGACGTCAAGGACATCCGCGCCAGACTTAGTCTTTCGCAGTCTCAATTCGCCAAGCGTTTCGGCTTGAACGTGCGCACCGTGCAAGACTGGGAACAGGGACGAAAAGTGCCCGATCAACCCGCCCGGGTCCTTTTGCGCGTGATCGAAAAGAATCCCGCCGCAGTATCCAGGGCGCTGGCGATCTGAATTTTTCCCGGTGGGCGGCGACTGCTTTGGTCGCTACGTTCGGCATCGACGGAACTGAAAGCAAACACAGGAGATGATGGCGATGAAAATTCTTTCCATAATGACGATGGTGGTCGGCATAGGCATGGTCGGTGCCGTGTCGGCGCAAACCGCCGATGAAAAAACCAAGGCGCGCGAGCAGATCTGGGTGAAGGAGCAGGCGATCTATCAAGGCCGCTCGCAGGGGGCCTTGGCCTACTACGTCGAGAACGCCTCGCCCCACTACGTCGGCTGGCCGCCCTCGGCCGCCAAGCCCTTGGCGCTCGACGGCCTGAAGGGCGATTCGCGGCGCATGGTCGGGCAGAACAAGGAGAAACTCACCATGGAGCTGATGGACTTCACCCTGCACGGCGACACGGCGGTGATCTACTACCTCAATCACCGCACCATGCGCCCCGACGGGACCGCCGTGGACGAGAAGTTCGAGAATATCCACGTCTGGGTCCGCGACGGCGCCGACTGGAAGATCGTGGGGGCCATGTCACGGCTCGCGCCGCCGCGCAAATCGTAGGCGGAAATTATACGTAAGCTATTGTTTTATATAAATAATAGATCATCAGAACCGACCGCGCGCGACGCCGGAAAAGGTTCACGACTCGGGGTCCAGGCGCTTGCGCCAAACCTTGCGCCCGGGAGGCCTTACCGGTATAAGCCGCGCCTTCCGGGCGTGTCCCGGAACGAACGAGACGTGGGCTTCGGTTCACGGTTCATCGGTGGCCAGGCGAGGGCTAACTTGAAAGCCCAGGGCATGCCCATCCACCGCAAGCAACAACCCGACGCATAAGGAAACACAAATGCCCAAGATGAAGACCAAGAGTTCGGTCAAGAAACGCTTTAAATTGACCGCCAAGGGCAAGGTCAAGGCGGGTGCCGCCTACAAGCGCCACCGCCTTCGCAACCGCTCGCAAAAGATGAAACGCACCGAACGCGGCACCTTCGTGTTGGATCCGTCCGACGCGCCGGCGATCAAGCGTCACATGCCTTACGGCTGAGACACCGACGTTCAGAACCAGCATCATCGAGGAGCACACCCATGGCCCGCGTCAAACGGGGCGTCACCAAGCGCGCCCGCCACCAAAAAGTTCTCAAGGCCGCCAAAGGATATGTCGGCCGCAATTCCAAGACCTACAAAACCGCCAAGCATCGCCTTGAGCACGGCTTGCAGTTCGCTTACCGCGACCGCCGCCGCAAGAAGCGCGATTACCGCGGTTTGTGGATTCAGCGCATCAACGCCGGCGTGCGCGCGTTCGGGATGACCTATTCCCGATTTATCAGCGGGCTCAAGAAGGCGGGCGTGGAACTGGATCGCAAAGTTCTGTCCGATCTCGCCGTTCGCGAGCCCGAGACTTTCGCGGGCCTGGTGAAACAGGCTCAGGCGGCTCTCTAATCGTCGTTCGCTCGATTTCGATCTGCACGCAGTTGAACGGGTCCCGCGCCGCGGGACCGCACGAAGGGGCCGCCGAGAGGCAGCCCCTTTCGTTTTTCAACTGATGCCCGCCCAAGAGAACATGACCCAAGCGGGCACAAGACGACGGATAGAAAGATGAACACCGAGATCGATACCCTCCGCGCCGAATTGCTCACCGCCGTGACCGCCGCTGCCGATGCGCCGGCGCTGGAAGCCGTGCGCGTCGACGCGCTGGGCAAAAAAGGGCGCATCACCGGGCTCATGAAGGGCCTGGGCGCCATGGACCCCGAGGCGCGCAAGGCCGCCGGCCAACGCCTCAACGTGCTCAAGGACGAAGTCGAGGCGGCCCTGCAGGCCCGCCGCGCGGCGCTGGACGGCGCGGCGCTGGACGCCAAGCTCGCGGGCGAAACCATCGACGTGACGCTGCCCATTCGCCCCGAGGCCAAGGGCTCGCTGCATCCCATCACCCAAACCATCGACGAGATCACCGCCATTTTCGGCAACATGGGCTTCACCGTGGCCGAGGGCCCCGACGTCGAGGACGACTTCCATAACTTCACGGCGCTCAATTTCCCGCCCGGCCATCCGGCGCGCGAGATGCACGACACGTTCTTCCTGCCGGCGGCGCCCGACGGAAACCGGTATCTGCTGCGCACGCACACCTCGCCGGTGCAGATCCGCACCATGATGGGCCAGAAACCGCCCATCCGCGTGATCACGCCGGGGCGCACCTACCGCTGCGACTACGATATGACCCACACGCCGATGTTTCATCAGGTTGAACTGCTGGTGATCGACACGGTCACGCACATGGGCCACCTCAAAGGATGCCTTCAGGAGTTCCTGCGCGTCTTTTTCGGCGTCGACGACTTGCCGGTGCGTTTTCGCCCGTCGTTCTTTCCCTTCACGGAGCCGTCGGCCGAGGTGGACATCGGCTGCAGCCGTGCGGACGGTGAAATGAAGCTCGGCAATTACGGCGACTGGCTGGAGATTCTGGGTTGCGGCATGGTGCACCCCAACGTGCTCAAGGCCTGCGGTCTCGACTCCGAGGTCTATCAGGGTTTCGCCGCCGGCATGGGCGTGGAACGCCTGGCGATGCTCAAGTACGGCATCCCCGACCTGCGCACGTTCTTCGAGTCCGATTTGCGCTGGTTGCGTCACTACGGTTTTGCCGCCTTGGATGTGCCCTCGCTCACGGGAGGGCTCAACCGATGAAGTTCACCCTGTCGTGGCTGAAGGATCACCTCGACACCACGGCCGGCGTCGATGAAATCGCCGCCAAGTTGACGGCGATCGGCCTTGAGGTCGAAGGCGTTGAGGACCCCGGCAAGACCCTGGGCGCGTTCATCGTCGGCCAGGTGCTGGAAGCCGAGAAGCATCCCAACGCCGACCGCTTGAAGCTGTGCAAGGTCTCGACCGGCACGGAAACGCTGCAAGTGGTGTGCGGCGCGCCCAACGCGCGCGCGGGCCTCAAGGTCGTGTTGGCGCGGCCTGGCGACGTCATTCCCGAAAGCGGCGAGAAGCTGAAAAAGGGCAGCATTCGCGGCGTCGAAAGCCAGGGCATGATGTGCTCGACGCGGGAACTGAAACTGGGCGAGGATCACGACGGCATCATCGAACTGCCGGCCGAGGCCGTAACAGGCGCACCCGCAACGACGGCCCTCAAGATCGACCCCGTCATCGAGATCGCGCTCACGCCCAATCGCATTGATGCGCTGGGTGTGCGCGGCGTCGCGCGCGACCTGGCCGCCGCCGGCCTGGGCAAGCTGAAGCCCATGAACGACGCGGCCGTGCCCGGAACTTTCCCCGCCTCGCGCCAAATCGCCATGAACCTGCCCGCTGACCAAGCGCACAACTGTCCGCAGTTCGTGGGACGCACGATCAAAGGCGTGAAAAACGGCCCCAGCCCCGCCTGGCTGCAAGATCGCCTCAAGGCCATCGGCCTGCGGCCCGTCTCGGCTCTGGTCGACATCACGCAGTACATCACCATCGACTTGGGGCGGCCGCTGCACGCCTTCGACGACGCCAAACTCAAGGGCAATGTCGGTCCGCGTTTCGCGAAGAGCGGCGAGACCCTCGCCTCCTTGAACGGCAAGACCTACACGCTCGACCCCGAGATGGTGGTGATCGCCGACGACGCCGGCGCCCAGGGCATCGGCGGCATCATGGGCGGCGAGCCCACCAGCGTGTCGGACGGCACCACCACGATCTTTTTGGAGTCGGCGCTGTTCGACCCCGCGAACATCGCGGCCTCGGGGCGCAAGCTCGAGATCAATTCCGATGCGCGCTATTGCTTCGAGCGCGGCGTCGACCCGACCTCGGCGATCCCCGGAACCGAGGTCGCGACGCGCATGATTTTGGACATTTGCGGTGGCCAGGCCTCGCATATCGTGAGTGGCGGCAGCGTCCCCAAGATCACCGCCCTCATCGCTTTCGATCCGGCGCGGGTCGCCAAGCTGGGCGGGATTTCGATTCCCGACACCACGATCAAGGCGATCCTGGAGCGCCTGGGCTTCGCGGTGAACGCCGCCACGATGCCCTGGCAGGTCACGCCACCCTCCTGGCGCGCAGATGCGACCGTGTGGCAGGACTTGGTGGAAGATGTGCTGCGCATCCACGGCTACGATCACGTCGCCGCCGTGGCTTTGCCGCGCGAGCCCGTGGCCAAGCCGGCCCTGACACCCAAGCAGCGCCAAATCGGGTTGATCCGCCGCACATTGGCCGCACGAGGCCTGAACGAGACGGTGACGTGGTCGTTCCTGGCCAAGGCCCATGCGGACTTGTTCGCGAGCGGCGCCACCGTGCCCCTGGCCAATCCCATCAGCGCCGATTTGGATGTGTTGCGCCCTTCGGTCATTCCCAATCTCATCGCAGGGGCCGGGCGCAATGCCGCGCGCGGCCTGGCCGACGTGGGACTGTTCGAGATCGGCCCGCGTTTCGAGGGCTTCAAGCCGGGCGAGCAATCACTATTGGCCGCCGGTATCCGCGCCGGCCACACCACGCCACGGCATTGGGCCGGCACCCGCCGCCCGGTGGATGTCATGGACGCCAAGGCCGATGCCTTGGCCGTGCTGGAGACGGCGGGCGTGGCCGCTGGTGGGGTACAAACGGCCGCGGGACACGGCGGCGGCGCGCCCACGTGGATGCACCCGGGCCGCTGCGGTGCCCTCAAGCAAGGCAATCAACTGTTGGCTTGGTTCGGCGAAATTCACCCTCGCGTCCTCAAGGCGCTGGACGTCAAAGGCCCCGTGGTGGGCTTCGAAGTGGCCCTAGACCGCATCCCCGAGGCCAAGAAAAAAAGCGGCACGGCACGGCCCCTGCTGAAGGCCTCGCCCTATCAGCCCGTGGAGCGCGATTTTGCTTTCGTCGTCGATGCGAGCGTCAGCGCCGAGGCCCTGCTGCGCGCCGTGAAAAACGCCGAGCGCGAGTTGATCGTCAATATCGGGCTGTTTGACGTCTATGAAGGCCCCAACGTCGGGGTGGGCAAGAAGTCCGTGGCCATCACCGTGACCTTGCAGTCCAAGGACGCGACCCTGACTGACGAACAGATCGATGCCGTGACCAAGACCATCGTCGCCGCCGTGGCCAAAGCCACCGGCGCGCAACTGCGTGCGTAACCAGTGTTCAGGCCGGGTATAACCATGATCGCGCGTTGGCTGTTTGTTTGGTCGCATTTCTCCACGCCAAGTGGTTCCCACTTGTCGGGGAAATGCTCCAGTCCCTATATCCCCGTCCCATGACCGATCTGTCTCACATCCGCAATTTCTCGATTATTGCGCACATCGACCACGGCAAGTCGACGCTGGCCGACCGGTTGATTCAGCGTTGCGGCGCCGTCAGCGACCGCGAGATGAAGGATCAGATTCTCGATTCCATGGACATCGAGCGCGAACGCGGCATCACCATCAAGGCGCAAACCGTGCGCCTGACCTACAAGGCCAAGGACGGCAAGACCTATCAGCTCAACCTGCTCGACACGCCCGGCCACGTGGACTTCGCCTACGAGGTCAGCCGCTCGCTCGCGGCCTGCGAGGGTTCGCTGCTGGTCGTGGACGCGAGCCAGGGCGTCGAGGCGCAGACGCTGGCCAATGTCTATCAGGCCATCGAGGCCAACCACGAGATCGTGCCGGTCTTGAACAAGATCGACTTGCCGGCCGCCGAGCCGGAAAAGGTGCGCCAGCAGATCGAGGATGTCATCGGCATCGACGCCTCGGGCGCCGTGCCGTGCTCGGCCAAGACCGGGCTCGGTATCGACGACGTGCTGGAAGCCATCGTGACGCGCCTGCCCTCGCCCAAGGGCGAGGCGGCGGATCCGTTGAAGGCCCTGCTGGTTGATTCCTGGTACGATTCCTATTTGGGCGTGGTGATCCTTGTGCGCGTCAAGGACGGCACCCTGCGCAAGGGCAGCAAGATCCAATTCATGTCCAACGGCACCGAGTATCAGGTCGAGCGCGTCGGCTACTTCACGCCCAAGATGGCGGACACGCCCGACCTCAAGCCCGGCGAGTTGGGCTTCATCACCGCCAGCATCAAGTCCGTGGCCGATTGCAAGGTGGGCGACACCATCACCGAGGCGGCGCGGCCCGCCACCGAGGCGCTGCCCGGCTTCAAGCCGAGCGTGCCGGTGGTGTTCTGCGGGCTGTTCCCGACCGATAGCGCGCAGTTCGAGGTGCTGCGCGAAAGCCTGGCGAAACTGCGCCTCAACGATTCGAGCTTCCACTACCAAACCGAAAGCAGCGCCGCACTTGGCTTCGGCTTCCGTTGCGGCTTCCTGGGCCTCTTGCACATGGAAATCATCCAGGAGCGGTTGGAGCGCGAATTCGACCTGGACCTGATCACCACCGCGCCCAGCGTGGTGTACCGCGTGCACACCACCAACGGCGAGACGCTGGAGCTGCATAACCCCGCCGACATGCCCGAGGTCACGCGCATCGCGCGCATCGAGGAGCCCTGGGTGCGGGCCACCATCTTGGTGCCCGATGAGTACTTGGGCCCGGTCCTGAAACTCTGCACCGAGCGGCGCGGCGAGCAGGTGGACCTGACCTACGTCGGCAATCGCGCCATGACGATTTACCGCCTACCGCTCAATGAAATCGTTTTTGATTTCTACGACCGCTTGAAATCCATCTCGCGCGGCTACGCCAGCTTCGATTACGAGCTGGAAAATTACAAAGAGGCCGATTTGGTGAAGGTGGGGATTCTGGTCAACGGCGATCCGGTGGATGCGCTGTCGTTCATGTGCCACCGCAGCCAGGCCGATTCTCGGGGCCGGCAGATTTGCGCGCGGCTGAAAGACCTCATTCCACGGCACTTGTTCAAGATCCCGGTTCAGGCCGCCATCGGCGGCAAGGTCATCGCCCGCGAGACCATCAGCGCGCTGCGCAAGGACGTGCTGGCCAAGTGCTACGGCGGCGATGTCACCCGCAAACGCAAGCTCTTGGATAAGCAGAAAGAGGGCAAGAAGCGCATGCGGCAATTCGGCAATGTCGATATTCCACAGTCGGCGTTCATCAACGCACTGCGCATGCCGGAAGATTGAGCCGCGACAAATTCAATTCGGTGAAATTACAGACGGCGCGACGATTATCGCGGGAGTCACAGCGGCCGAATGCTGGAGCGGCGGCGGCGCAAATTGCGGGTGCGGAAGGCGTGCGCGAGACCGAGCCCGATCACGCCGATCACGAGCCACGCCGGCATCGCCATGATGTTCAAGCCAACCGCGGACAAAATGTCGGGCCACGTCGCCGATGAAAATTCCGGCGCTTGCCCGACCAAAAGCGTGACAATGTCAGCGGTGACCAAGCCCGCATGACCGCTCGCGCCCAAAGCCATCACGGCTTCAGCGGAGGCCATGACGATGGCAATAATCACCATCGTCCAACCGATTGTGCGTCCAAAGACCACGGAGTCTGCGCCCCTGAGTCGTGTACTCTTACCCCTGAGCTTTTAAAGTACCCCGTAAGGGCTTATAAATTCAAGCGAATTTTTGGTCGTTTCGACTAGAAATTAATGTTTTGTCTGAGCTGCCTAAAGGCCGGATTCGTCAAGTTTTCCACAGACTTATTCACTCCGTCGCCGCGAAAATCGTGCGGGCGGCCGTCAAGAGAGTTTGGCGCCTGACAGGGCGGTCTCCGCTCGCGGGCGCGTTATGGGCCCTGGGCTCCCGATTTGCCGCGCCGGGCGGAAAAGCGGCTTCCCCTTTGGCGGCCCACGCACTAGGTTCCGCGCTCCCGAAAACGGGGCCACGCGCCGGAGGGATGGCCGAGTGGTTGAAGGCGCACGCCTGGAAAGTGTGTATACCCCAAAAGGGTATCGAGGGTTCGAATCCCTCTCCCTCCGCCACGCTCCGCTTCTGTTAGCGAGCATCGCGAGCTTACAGAAGCGAGCGCCCTGCCGAAGCCCGAAGGGCGAAGGCGGGTTGGTGCCGTGGGCACAATTCGAACCCTCGTCTTATATTGGGGCGGCCTCCGGCCGCGGGGGGTTCGAATCCCTCTCCCTCCGCCACGCTACGCTTTCGTTGGTGAGCGCAGCGAACTTACGACAGCGAGCGCCCAGCCGAAGCCCGTAGGGTGCAGACGGGCCGGTCCGTTTTCCAGACCTCGGCTATTCGTAGAGCGCGACCCTGAGCGTGGCCCGGCCGGCCAAATAAGGGCCTTGTCCCAACAGACCGTTGGGAGCCGCGAACCACGGCCGATCCACCAACAGATTCGATGCGATCAACCGCAGCAAGGCCGGTCGGCCGCCCAGCGTGAATGAATAGCGCGCGCCGACGGATGCGCTGACGTAGCCCTTGGTGCCAAAAGTGTTGGCGTTGTTGGCGCTGCGCGGCCCCTGCCAATTCATGCGCGCGTCCAGCGACCAATTAGGCGCAAAGGACAAACGATGGTCGATGCTGGCAACCGCAAGCGTCGAGGACACGCCGACGGGCCGACGGTTGATGAGACCGGCGTCGACCAATTGGCCCGACAGCCGCGGCGTCATGACCATGCCGCCGATCACCACCGATGTGCCTTCGCCCAATTGACCCGTCAGCGAGACTTCACCGCCGCGGTGACGCACATCGCCGACGAAGCCAAATTGCCCGTCCGGGCGCAGCGCGGCCGTGAGTTTGGTGGTGTCGAACCCCGCCACGGTCAGCGACAGTTTTTGCGTCAACGCATGGCGCACGCCGAGTTCGTATTGCTTGGCGATCACCGGCGGCAGAACTTCGTTGCGATTGAGCGCGTTTTGCGGCGCCACGCCGCTTTCCTCGACGCCCTTCACCGTGTTGGCGAACAGCGTGGTCTTCTCGCCCAAAGCCGCGACAACAGAGGCATTGTAGAACCACGTCTTCTCGGTGCGCTGCGACATCGCGCCGCTGGGCTGACGCACCCGCTTGGTGTATCGCGAGCGATGGGCGCCGCCGCGCAGTTCCAGCATGTCGAAATAGGTGCCGGCATAGCCGACGCTGCCGATGACCTGATCGACATCGGACTCCAAGGCATTCGTGACCGCGGGAAAAGAAGGCTCGGCCGGGTAGATCACGGCGTTGAGCGGAAACCGCCCCAATCGCAAAGGCGCGTTGCTGAGGTTGTCCGAGCGGGTCTGACGCCCACGCACCGCGGTGCTGAGCGCATGACGCGCGTCGCCCTCGCCGAAGCGATACGTCAGCTTGCTTTCGCCGGTGAAGGAGCGCCCGCGATTCTCGATGTTGCGGAACAGCGTGATGTCGGCCATGGCCGATTGATCGACGGTGAGAACGCTGAAATACTGCGGCTTGCGCGTGGTATCGACGTAAAAGGTCGCGAGCGAGAGATCGAGATTGGGCGAGAGCACGGCGTCGACGAAGATGCCCGAATTGAGGCTGACGCGTTTCACATCCGCCCAGGGAATCACGTAACTCCGGTTGCCAGGCTTGGGCGGCAACGCCGCCACCGGCGTGGCGAAGGAATAATCACCGTCGTATTGCGACCGCTCCAGCGAGAGCACGCCACGCACCAGAACTTTGTCAGTGGGCTGCCAGTGGGGCACGACGCCGAAGTTGTAGATATCGCCCTTGGTGCCGTTGGGATACTTGATGCGCGGCGTGAGGATCGAGCCGCCGGCGACGCCGAATTTGCCGTCCTCGGTGGCCACGGACCAGCCAAAGTCGACGAACTTCGTGCCGAAATCGCGCACGCCGGCGGTCATGTTGAGCTTGCGGTCGCCGGGCGCGGCCGAACGCAGGCGATAATCCACCACGCCCGAAGGCGAGGGATAGTCGAGCCGCGCGGCATTGACGCCCACCTTCACCGACACGCCCGACAATATCGGATCCGGGAACTGGAATTCCCGTTGCACGAACGCGCCTTCGATGCGATAGGCCGCCGCGGTGTTGAGGTCGAAGCCGCGCACCTGCTGCTCGGTGTAAAGGCCGGCTTGCTCCAAGCCGACCCGTTCGCCGAAGGCATCGCGCGCGCGCAGCACCGCATTGTCGGGCTCTTGCGCCGACGCGGGCAGGATCAGGAATAGCAATGGAATGGCGACGAGGGGGCGGCGCACGCTCCCTCCCGAGAGCTGATGGCGAAGGGTCCGGCTGAGGGCCGGGCCTTAGCATAGCCGCGCCCAATGTCAAAACGGCAGATTGTAACGCAGCCGCATTCACACCGCCGATTGAGCTAAGGCTTACTTAGGCCCGTCGCGTGTTCCGCGCCTTGTCCCGTTTTGTCCGGACCCGCGACGCCTTGGGCGCAAGCAACGCGCGCCCCTCCTCGGCCAGCTTGTTGAACGCCGCGAAGGTCAAGGCATGGGCCATGACCGGCTCCTCGATGGCGCCGAGCGTGCGGTAAAAATGATGCGCGTCCACGTTCCACGCTTTCGAGGCCCACCACAGGAAGGTTTTCTTGCGCCGTTTGGCTTCGGCGGCGCAGGCGGCCATGAGGGCGCGGCCCACGCCGCGCTTGCGCGCCAGTTCGACCACATGAAAGTCGCTGACATAGAACCCTTCGGCCGCCCAAGCGCTTTCGAAAGCGGGCAAGAGGAATGCAAACCCGACGGGATCGCCATCCAGTTCCGCGATCAATGCGCGCACGGTCGCGCCGCGCCTCAAGATCGCACGGCGGGCGACCGCGAGCGTGAAATGATCGGTCGGGTCGCCCTGATGGGCGTTGAGCTCGCGCACCAGCGCCACCAAGGCCGCCGCGTCGCTCGGCTTGGCCGGGCGGACGATGAGATTACGGCGTTGATGCGGGCGGGCCATGGCGGCGGAGATTTCAGAGATTTAATGCCGCCAGGACCTAGGACACTTCACGTGTTTCAAGCAAGTGCCGCGCACGCGGAATCTTGCAGGCGACTTAGCGGTTGAACCCTTCGGCGAGGTCTGGTTCGTTAACGCCCTGATACGTCGAGCGGCCCGGGGATGGGCCAGACAAAGAGGGGAAATCGCATGGTTCGGTTTGTTGTGGCGTTGGCGCTATTGGTCGTGGCGCAAGGCATGATCTCGCCGCCCACGGCCGAGGCGCAGTTGCTGCCCCAATCGCGCGGCGGCTGGCAGGACAAGTTCCGCCAGCTCGACGAGTTGTGGCCCACGGGGACCGACATCCGCACGGCCTCGGGCGCGCCCGGCCGGAACTATTGGCAACAGAAAGTCGACTACAAGATCAAGGTGGCGCTGGATGACGCCAAGCAGCGCATCAGCGCGTCGGAAACCATCACCTACACCAACAACTCGCCCGATACATTGAAGTATCTGTGGCTGAATCTCGATCAGAACCAGATGATCAAGGATTCGGGGCCGGTGAACGCCCGCACCAATGACGGCGACGCCAAGGAAACCTATGCCTCCATGCGCCTGACCCTGGCCTACGACAAGTCGACCAAGGGTTTGATCGTCTCGAGCGTCGCCGACGCCAACGGCAAGGCGTTGCCCCACGTGTTTTCGGGCACGTTGATGCGCGTGGACCTGCCCAAGCCGCTGACGCCGGGTGCCTCGTTCACGTTCAATGTCGCCTGGACCATGGACATCCCCGAAGTGGATGTGTTCCGCACGCGCGGCGGGTTCGAATACTTCGAGGACGACAAGAACTACCAGTACTACATGTCGCAGTGGTTCCCGCGCCTCGCGGCTTACTCGGACACCGACGGTTGGCACTTGCGTCAGTTTTTCGCCAACAGCGAGTTCACCCTGGAGTTCGGCGATTACGACGTGGAGATCACCGTGCCGTCAGACCACGTGGTCGCGGGCACGGGCGAATTGCAAAACGCCGATGATGTATTGACCGCCGATCAGCGGCGTAAATTGGCCGACGCCAAGACGGCCAAGAAGCCTGTGGTCATCGTCACCGAGGACGAAGCCAAGGCCAAGGAAGCCAAGCCCGCCTCGGGCACCAAGACCTGGCGCTTCAAGGCCAGCAACGTGCGCGACTTCGCCTGGGCGTCCAGCCGCAAATTCATCTGGGATGCCCAGGGCCACGAGGCCGAGCCCGGCCGCACGGTCATGGCCATGTCCTTCTACCCCAAGGAAGGCAATCCGTTGTGGGAGAAGTATTCCACCGCGACGTTGATTCATACGATGGATGTCTATGGGCGATTTGCCTTCCCGTATCCCTACCCCGTGCTGCAATCCATCAACGGCAATGTCGGCGGCATGGAATACCCCATGCTGGCCTTCAATTCGGGCCGTCCCGACAAGGACAAGAAAACCGGCAAGATCACCTACCCCAGCCGCACCAAGTATGCGTTGATCTCGGTGATCATCCACGAGGCCGGGCACAACTGGTTCCCGATGATCGTGAACTCCGACGAGCGGCGCTGGACCTGGATGGACGAGGGTCTCAACACCTTCCTGCAATTCCAGGCCGAGCGGCTGTGGGAGAAAGATTACCCCGCCCAGCGCGGCGAGCCCAAGGACATCGTCGATTACATGAAGGGCGACAAGACGCGCCCCATCATGACCGACGGCGAGTCCTTGGATAACGTCGGCTCCAACGGCTACGCCAAGCCGGCCACGGCCTTGACCATCCTGCGCGAAACGATTCTCGGTCGTGAGTTGTTCGATTTCGCCTTCAAGGAATATGCGACACGCTGGATGTTCAAGCGCGCGGCGCCTTCGGACTTCTTCCGCACCCTGGAAGACGCCAGCGGCATCGACCTCGATTGGTTCTGGCGGGCGTGGTTCTACGGCGTCGATCATGTCGACATCGCCATCGACGGCCTGGCGGAGTATACCTTCAGCACCCAGAATCCCGACACGGAAAAACCGCTGCAGCGCCAAAAGCGCAGTGACGAGCCGCGCTCCTTGACGGAGGAACGCAACGAGGCCGCGGCCAAGGCTGATGGATTCTTTAAGCCGGAAGTGGAGCAGAAGCCCGAGCTGAAGGACTTCTACAACGCCAACGACCGCTTCACCGTCACCAATGCCGACCGCAACAAGTTCAACGACATGATCAAGGGCTTGAAGCCCTGGGAGAAGGAACTGCTCGGCACGGGCGATTTTGCCTATGTGATGGACTTCAAGAACGTCACGGGCATGCCGATGCCGGTGATTCTGGGCATCACCTATAAGGACGGCAGCAAGGAAGAATTGCGCATCCCGGCCGACGTCTGGCGGCAGGACAACGCCAAGTTCTCCAAGCTCATCGTGCGGCCCAAACAGGTTGCGTCGGTGGAGGTCGATCCGCGCCTCGAAACGGCCGACGTCGACATCGAAAACAACCACTGGCCGCGCAAAATCGTTCCCTCGCGGCTCGAACTGTTCAAGCAGGACCGCCCGGCGGGCCCGAACCTGATGAAGGACATGGACGAGCCGCTCAAGAAAGACGAGCCGAAAAAGGACGAGAAAAAGGAAGGCGAAAGTCAAACGCCGCCGCAATAACGTGATGACGCTTCGCCCGACGCGACGGCATGCCGTGTTGGGGCTCGGCGCGAGTGCGGTGATCGCGCCCGCCCGCGCCCACGGCATGCACGCGGCCTTTACCATCATCGAGGACAACCCGCGCACCGGGGCCCTCGAAATCATGCACCGGATTTTCATCCAGGATCTTGAACTTCTGCTGACGGCGCGGGCGGGCCGGCGCGTCACGCTGTTGGCCGACCCCGGCACGCAGAAAATTCTGGAAACCTATTTGCTCGAGATTTTCTCCATCAAATCGCCGGATGGACAAGCGCTCAAGCCCGAGTGGGTCGGCATGAAACTCAACATCGACACGGTGTTCGTTTACCAGGAGGTCAAGAACGCCGCCGCCCTGCCGGGCCTGACGATCAACAGCCAAGTCTTGACCGAAACGCATCCGGGCCAAGTGAACTCGGTCAACATCACCAAGAACAAGCGCACGCAGACCTTGATCTTCATGTCCGGCGATTCGGCGCAGTCGGTGACGTTTTAGCCTCGGATAGAGATAACGACGGCCAAAAAAATGGGGCCGCTCTGCAGCGGCCCCATGCCAACCGTCAATCGCAGGACGTTTAGCGTGCCTTAGAAGTCCATGCCGGCACCGGCCGCCGGCATCGGCGGCGCGTCCTTCTTGGGCAGCTCGGCGACCATGGCTTCGGTCGTGATCAGCAGACCGGCCACCGACGCGGCATCCTGCAAGGCGACCCGAACGACTTTCGTCGGGTCGATGATGCCGGCCTTGACGAGGTCCTTGTAGTCGCCGTCCTGGGCATCGAAGCCCCAGGTTGCATCCTTGGACTCCAGCACCTTGCCCGACACCACGGCGCCGTCGAAGCCGGCATTCGCCGCGATCTGCCGGATCGGGGCCTCCAACGCGCGGCGCACGATATCCACGCCGACGCGCTGATCGTCGTTGGTGGTGCGCACGTCATTCAGCGCGCGGGTCGCGTGCAGCAGGGCGACACCGCCGCCGGGCACGATGCCTTCTTCCACCGCCGCGCGGGTGGCATGCAAGGCGTCGTCGACGCGGTCCTTTTTCTCCTTCACCTCGACCTCGGTGGCGCCGCCGACGCGGATGACAGCCACGCCGCCCGCAAGCTTCGCCAGACGTTCCTGCAGTTTCTCGCGGTCGTAGTCCGACGTGGTCTCCTCGATCTGCGTGCGAATTTGCTCGCAACGCGCGTTGATGTCGGACTTCTTGCCGGCACCGTCGACGATGGTGGTGTTGTCCTTGTCGATGGTGACCTGCTTGGCGCGGCCCAGCATGTCGAGCGTGACATTTTCGAGCTTGATTCCCAGGTCTTCGCTGATGACCTGACCGTTCGTGAGGATGGCGATGTCCTCGAGCATCGCCTTGCGGCGATCGCCGAAGCCCGGCGCCTTCACCGCCGCGACCTTGAGGCCGCCGCGCAGGCGGTTGACCACCAGTGTGGCCAGCGCCTCACCCTCGATCTCCTCGGCGATGATCAGCAACGGCTTGGAGGTTTGCACCACCGCCTCCAGCACCGGCAGCAGCGGCTGCAGGCTGGCGAGTTTCTTCTCGTGGATCAGGATATAGGGATCGCTGAGGTCGACCGTCATCTTGTCGGCATTGGTGATGAAGTAGGGCGAGGTGTAGCCGCGATCGAACCGCATGCCCTCGACGACGTCGAGCTCGGTCTCGAGGCCCTTGGCCTCTTCCACCGTGATCACGCCTTCCTTGCCGACCTTGTCCATCGCCTTGGCGATGATGTCGCCGATCTCCTTTTCGCCGTTGGCCGAGACCGTGCCGACTTGGGCGATTTCATCGCCGTTCTTGATTTTCTTGGAGCGCTTCTGGATGTCGTCCACCACGGCCTCGACGGCAATGTCGATGCCGCGCTTGAGATCCATCGGGTTCATGCCCGCCGCCACGGCCTTGGCGCCTTCGCGAACGATGGCTTGGGCCAGCACGGTCGCGGTGGTGGTGCCGTCGCCGGCGGCATCGGCGGTCTTGGAGGCCACCTCCTTGACCATCTGGGCACCCATATTCTCGAACTTGTCCTTCAGTTCGACTTCCTTGGCCACCGTGACGCCGTCCTTGGTGATGCGCGGTGCGCCGAACGATTTTTCGATGACGACGTTGCGGCCTTTCGGGCCCAACGTGACCTTGACCGCGTTGGCGAGCGTGTCGACGCCGCGCAGCAGCTTTTCGCGCGCGTCACCGGCAAAGCGGACTTCCTTCGCTGACATGCGATTTCTCCTTTGGCTGTATTGGCTCTGGGTTGTTACGAGATGGCGTCGCGTCGCGTTAGGCTGCCTTTTTCAAGGCCGCGCGCGTCTCGACGATGCCGAGGATGTCGGACTCCTTCATGATCAGGAGATCCTGGCCATCGATCTTGACCTCGTTGCCGGACCACTTCCCGAACAAGACCCGGTCGCCCGGTGTCACGGCGAGCGGTTGCAGGTTGCCTTTTTCGTCGCGGCCGCCGGGACCTACGGCGATCACTTCGCCTTCCATCGGCTTTTCCTTGGCGGTATCGGGGATGATGATTCCCCCGGCCGAGCGCTCGTCGCTTTCGACGCGCTTCACCAGAACACGATCATGCAGAGGACGAAATTTGGTCGTCATGGTGTGTCATTCCTTTCATCAGCAAATGACTTCCAAAGTTGAACAGGGACAATGCGGCCACCCCGCGGGGCTGGCCGTTGGCTCAGTTAGGAAACCTTTGACGGGTTTCAAGGGGGTGTTAGCAGCCGCCCGGCCCTGCTGCTAAATCATTGATTCAAAAGAGTATTGTCGCCTACCCAGCGCTCTGGCAGGCTACGCCAGCACCCCAGCCGGGTGCATACGGTTTCCGGAGGCTTGACGAAAAGGATCCGCATGTTGACCGAATTTGCGCTGCAAATGAAAGACTACCGCCTCACCACGGCTCACATCCTTTACCACCTACCCGATCATCCCAGCGTGCTGCAGGAATTCGTCTGGCAGAATCTCGATCTCGCGCCGCAGTTTCCCGTGCTGAAGAAGTTCCTCGATTTCTGGCAGGGCAACCTGGACGGCAAACTGCACTCGGTCCGGGTCGCCTCGTGCCAGATCATCAAGCCCGCCGACATGCGCTACGCCCGCGGCCGGTTCCTGTTGAACTAGAGCGGCGTGCGGAAAAGTGGATACCGGTTTTCCGCAAAAACGCCGCGACAAAACAATAGCATAGAGCAAGCGACCTGATTCCATTTGAACGTCGCTTGCTCTAGCCGCGCGGACGCGCAAGCGCTGTTGGCGGTTGATCTGCTCGACATGTCGTTCATCAAGACGCCCGCCCAGTTTCCCGGGCGGACGGTCTATTCGGCCTGTGTCGCGCTTAGCCTGTGTCGCGCTTAGTAAGTGTACGAGAGCCTCATCCCGAATTGCTTCCGATCGGGCAGGTTCGTCAGGAAGCTGTTGAGGAAGCCCGGCACCGCCGGCGGCAACAAGCTGATATTGAAGTTCGGCGACGTAAAACCGACCGCCGTGATTTGCTTGTTGTTGAACACGTTGTTGACGTAGCCCGTGATCGACCACTTCTCGCTGCGCACGCCGAGGCGGGCGTCGACGATGGCGTACGAACCCAACGTCGTCTGGTTGTCGAACTGGAGGAAGCGCTTGCTCATGTAACGACCGTCCGTCTCGACGAAGAAATCGACGACGTCGCTGAACGGTTGGGTCCAGCCGACGCTGAGGTTGCCCGAGTGCTTCGGCGCCAGGACCAACGAACGGCCGGAATAGTCGACGTTGCAAAACGGCGTTCCGGTCGCGGGGCGGACGACCGTGCAGTTTCCGGCCAGCGCGATGTTCGTGGCGGCGGTCTGGACGATGTTGAACCGGACGTACTTGCCGTCGATGTAGGAGTAACCCAGTGACGCGGTCAGGTTCTCCGTGAACGCCACGGCGCCGTCCAACTCGAAACCCTTGACGCGCACTTTCTCGGCGTTGCCCGGACCCGGAACCGGAACGCCGTCGTTGCCGATGCGCGTGCCGGTTTCCTGCTTGTTCTTGAAGTCCTGCCAATAGACGTCGGCATTCACGCGCGCCCGGCCGTCCAACCACTCGGACTTGATGCCGAGTTCGTAAACCCACAGGATTTCCTCCTTGAACTTCGTCAGGGAGAAATCGCCAGTGGCGCTGGGCGCCAGCAGCGAGAGCACGCCGCCCGGCTTCTGGCCCTTGCCCGCCGACACGTAAACGAGTTGGTCGTCGGTGAATTGATACTCAGCAGTGAAGCGCGGCGTGGTGAATTTGCTCTCCGACTTGGTGCTGGTATAGAACGAGCCGTTCGGGAATCGGGTCAGCACGGGGTTGCTCACGACCCCGGCCGGGCCCGGAATGGCGCAGACCACGCCCGCGGGGGTCACGGCGCGCGCGAAGTTGCGGCAGCCGATCGCCGTGTTGGGCAGGCCGGTGGTGACCTTTTCGTTCTCCCAGGTATGGCGAATTTCCATCGCCAGGCCGATCGCCTCGGTCACGTCGTATTCAAGCAAGCCGTAAACCGAATAGTGATGCGTGTCGCGGAAGTAGATGTTCGGGGCCTCGAGGTAGGGCGTCCGCTCGGTCGATAGATTGCGCAACAACGTCGTGCAGCCGCCGACGATATAGATACAGCTCATCGAGCGGCTCTCTTGGCGTGTCAGTTCGTGCCAGAACAAACCTCCGACCGCCCAGTTGAGCGGGCTTTCCTCATCCGTCGACTGCAACCGGATGTCCTGGTTGAGAACGCGATTGTCGGTGATGAAGTTGATTTCCTGCAGCGCGTTGACCACCGAGGAGTCGCCGTTGGCGAACACATCCAGCAGCTGGGTGGCATCTGCACTGCCGTAGTACGTCAAGCCGATCAATTCGACCGGACCGAGATTGAGATCGGTTCTCAGGTGCACCGACTCGAGTTCGCGGTCCGTGCCGGGGTAGTCCTCGCCGGTTCTGGGATTACGCGACGGGCCGATCTTGGTGAGCCCGCCCACGCCGGGAATGCGGCCGATGACCAGCCGCGTCGAGGTGACGGCGGTCGTGATTCCAGGAATGCCGACGCCGACGGCCGTGGCCGGCAGTTGCAACGTGGTCGCGGGGCCAGGATCGAGACGGCCGCGCGCCTCCTGGTCGAAGTGGTCGGACGTGTGTTCGCCGCGGATCGAAAATTTGAGGTCCTCGGTCGGCTTCCAGACCGCGCTCAAGGCGTAGCCATCGCCGTCGGTGCCACCGAGACGCGCGCCGGAGACGGTGCTGCGATACATGCCGGCGATGTCCCAAACCGCCACTGTACCCCCGATCGACAACTTATCCGCGACGACCGGTCCCGAAACACTGGCGCGGCCTTCGAACTTGTTGCGCGAGGCAATGTCGAATGTGGCGTTGGCGCGGAATTCGTCGCCCGGCTTGCGCATGATGTAGTTGATGGCGCCGGCGAAGGCCGAGCGGCCGTAGAGCGCCGAGTGCGGGCCCTTGACGACCTCGACGCGCTCGGTGTCGAACAGGCGCGGATTGACGAACAGCGAGCCGCCGGCGGTGGCGATGGCCTCGGAGGAGATGTCGACATCGTCCATCAAGATCGCCGCGTTCTGACGGCCGCGCGACGGCGAGAGGCCGCGGATGGCGATGCGGGTGTCCTGCTTGGAGAAGCCTTCGTCGTAGCTGAGGCCGGGGGTGTATTTGGTGATGTCCTCGATATCGGCGATGCCTTTCCGCTCCATCAACTCGGCGGTGAAGGCCGTGATGACGATCGGAACATCCTGGAGATTTTCGGCGCGTTTTCGCGTGGTCACGACGATTTCTTCGATGCCCTGAGCGTGGGCATCGACGGCAACGCCGGTCAAACACGTGCTCACCAACAGAGCTGCGCCGAGGCGGCGCGCGATCATCGTGGATTTCAAGGTGGCCTCCCCCAAAGCGTATCTTGAACCGCCATGCAATCTAGTTGAATAGCCCTGTTTGTCCAAGGGTTTTGGCGGCGCTGTCCGATCATCGCTCGACGGCAGGCGGAGTAGCGCGGGACTCATTAACCAACGGCGCGTGTGATTTGGGCCGCGCCGAGCAATGCCGTGCGATCTCCACATGGCGTCTTGGCTGGATCGCAGGGCCCACCGCTCATTGCATGACGGCAAAAAATCACCTGTATCGCCGCGCATGATCTTCCCGCCGCCTCTCAGGGCATCACCACCACCACACATTCCACGGCCGGCCAGCGCCCATGGGTCGGTGTTTCCAACTCATTGATTCAATTGCGTAGAATCGACGCGTGACGCACACCCTAACATCACCAACACCGGCGGGAGGTTGGAGCTCGCTTTCATTGGAGCTCGTTTTCAAAGGGATCTCTTGCCATGTCGGACTTGGCGATTCAGTGACGCGATTGTCGCCTCATGATCGCCCACGTCATTTACCGCCGGCTGGTCCATCCCAACGTGCTGCGGGAGTTTGTTGGGCAGAATCCCGATCGCGCGCCTTGTGTTCCCATGCTGAAGAAATTCTTGGAGTTCCGGCAGGGCCAACTCGGCGGCAAGTTGCCTTTGGCGCGGGTGGCGTCATGCCAACTCATCAAGCTCGCCGAGATCCGCTGCACCCGAGAGCGATTCCTGTTGAACTAGCCGGCTTGAATTAGCCATTGCGCGGGCGCGCGCAGGTTTCGCGGCGCAACCGGCTTTCCATTATCGAACAGCAGGCCTAGGCTTTCTCCGCATCACAATCGGGGGAGGCTGGTCATGGCACGCAGATTCAACGCTTTGGCGCGACGCATGCTGCTGATCGCCGGCGCAAGCGCGTTGGCGATGGCGGGCGGACCTTCGCACGCGGCCAACCCCAGCAACATCATTGTCATCGGCGCCACGGCGCAATCGGCCCCCGAGATCATCAAGCAAGCGCTCGAGCAGGGCCGCAAGGTCACGGCCTTGGCGCGCCGGCCCGAGGCGGTGCAAGGCGCGGGGCACGCCAATCTCGCCGTCGTCAAGGGCGACGTGCGCGACTTGGCCTCCATTGAAGCGGCGCTACGCGGCGATGAGACGGTTATTTCCCTGATCGGCCCGCGCGTGGACCCGCGCGTCGAATTGGAATCGATGGATCTCTATACCGTGGGCACGCGCAACATCGTGGCGGCGATGAAGAAGAAGGGCAACAAACGGCTGTTGGTGACCAGTTCCATCGGCGCGGAGAACGTCGTCACCGAGAAGCCCAAGGGCACCGAGTTGCGCGACATGTGGCTGTGGAACGGCCGCAAGCTTTACGCCGACATGTCGGCCATGGAAAAGATGATGCCCAGCCTCGGCGTCGAGTACGTGATCTTGCGCCCGGGCTTCATGATCGACCGGCCCGCGGCCAAGAATTTGAAGCTGGCGGTGAATAACACGGCGCCCAAGGGATCGGGGCCCATCATCACCTTCGCGGACTTCGCCGACTTCGTGTTGACGGCCGTCGATTCCAACGAGTACCTCGGCCAAGCCGTCAGCATTTATTCCGACGAACAGTCGGAATGGGGCAAGAACCTCGATTTCGACGCCATGCTCAAAATGCGCCAGTCGCAAGGCCCCATGGAAAACGGTCCGGCCGCGGCCAAGCCCTGAGCTCGCGGCCGGCTAGCTCAACGCCCATCCCAAGGCGAGACCCGCCAAGGCGGAACCGGCGATGCCGGCGACGGGCGGGAAGAACGCGCGGCCCGCGATGGCCGTGGCGTAAACCAGCTTCGCCATGGTGTTGACGGCCAGCGCGATGACAATGGCCATGGACATGGCGGACACGAAGCTCCCGCCGTTCGCCGCGGCCAGGCGCGTCATGGACACCGTCACGGCATCCACGTCGACCAAGCCCGACAGGGCCGCCACGGCATAAACACCCGCGTCGCCGAACCAGCCGCGCGCGTAATGGACGAGCAGAGTGACAACCGCCAGCACGGCCGCGAAGACCATGGCGGTGGTCAAATCGCCCGCCGCGCCCATGTCGATCTTGCCGTGATGGACGCCGTGGGTGCCGCGCGCCCGGCGCGCCACCGCGACCGCGCTCAGCGCCGTGGCGGCGGCGGCGGTCAACAAGGCGACGGCGAGGGGCCGCGCCCCGGCGGGATAAATGATGGCGGCGATGACGAGGGTGCGGATGAACTTGACCGCCGTGGCCGCGCCGATGCCCGCGGCCAGGACGCCGCCCAGCTCGGGCGTGGTCTTGGCCAACCGCGCGTAGCTGACCGCCACGGCGCTGGAGGAGGCCAGACCCCCGGCCAGGGCCGTGACCACGATCCCGCGATGGGCGCCCAGCCAACGCACCGCCGTTTGGCCGATGAACGTGAGGCCGACGATGAGAACGACGATCCACCACAACTCGAACGGATTGAGCAGGCTGCCCGGCCCAAAACCGCGATTGGGCAACACCGGCAGGACGACCACCGAGATCACCAGCAACTGCAGCGCCGCGGTGAGCTCGCTTTGCTCGAGCCCCTTGATCCACTCGTGAATCGGCTCGCGCAAATTGAGCACGGCCACCAAGGCCACGGCGGCGGCGGCGGCCAGCACCATGTCGCCCCGCACGGCCAGCACGCCGAGGCCGTAGGTCAGCAGTGCCGCCACCTCGCCGGTGATGCTGCGGTCCTGGGTCTGCGGCAGCCCCGTGACGTACGCCGCCACCATCAACGCGGCGACGCCGGCGAAGCCGGCCACGATCGCGATCTCGCTGCCCATCGACGCCGCGACGCCGCCGAGCAGTCCGATCAACGTGAAGGTGCGGATGCCCGCGGCGCGCGAGCCCGCCGGCCTCTCGCGGGCGCGCCAGCCGCGCTCGATGCCGACGATCAGCCCGATCCCCAGCGCAAGTCCGATACGGGCGTAGGATTCAAATTGCGGGTCCATGCGGCGGATACTCGCTAGTTCATGCTGCGCGGCAGATAGAGCACGATCTCGGGGACGAGGGCGATCAGGACGGCAAAGCCGATCATGATGAGAAAGAACGGGAACGACGCAGCCGCCACGCGGCTCATGCTTTCGCCCGTCAACCCTTGGACCACGAATAGATTAAAGCCCACCGGCGGCGTCACTTGGGACATTTCCACGACGATCACCAGGAACACGCCGAACCACACCGGATCGAAGCCGGCCTGCACCACCAGCGGCAGCACGATGGGCAGCGTCATGACTATGCACGACAGGCCGTCGATGATGCAGCCCAGCACGATATAGACCGCCATCAGCAGCAGGATCAGCGCGAAGGGACCCAGGTTCAAGGCGCCGATCTCGCCGGCGATTTTCTCGGGCAGCTGCAGGAAGGCCGCCGCCTTCGAAAGGAACAAGGCGCCCGCGACGATGAGGCCGATCATCGAGCAGGTCTTGACCGCGCTCATCAACGAGGCCTTGAGGTTCGCCCACGTCAGGCAGCGCTGCGCCGCGGCGACGATGAGCGCGCCGAACACGCCCACCACGGCGGCCTCCGAGGGGCCGGCAATGCCGGTGTACATGGACCCGATCACCAGGGCGATCAGCAGCACGATGGGACCTAAGTCGAGCAAGGCTTGGCGCTTCTCGGCCCAGGTGGTCGATTGCTCCTGGGCGGGAACCAGATGCGGCGACAACCCGGCGCGCACGGCGACATAGGCCATGAACGCGAGCGCCAACAGCGCGCCGGGAATCACGCCGGCGATGAACAGATCGATGATCGAAACCTGCGCCAATACGCCGTAGACGATCATGATGATGCTCGGTGGAATGAGGAAGCCCAGCGTGCCCGCGCCGCACAGGGAACCCATGGCGAGGTCGAGGTTGTAGCCGCGCCGCTTGAGTTCCGACAGCGTCATGCGGCCGATGGTGGCCGTGGTGGCGGCCGACGACCCCGACACGGCGGCGAACAGCGTGCAGCCGATGACGTTGGCATGGAGCAAACGGCCGGGAATGCGGCGGATCCAGGGTGCGAGACCCGAGAACACGGCCTCGGACAGGCGCGAGTGAAACAAGATCTCGCCCATGAGAATGAACATCGGCAGCGAGACCAGTTCGTTGGCCGTGAGGCTGTTCCACATGTCGAAGGCGAGCAGGTCGCCCACGGGCATGTCGCGGAACGTCGACAACGTGATGGCGCCCACGGCCACCAGCGTCAGACCGATCCACACGCCGGCGCCGAGAAACACGACCAGGAGCGTGACGATGAGAGAGAGGGGCGCGGTCATGTTGTGCCCTCCTACTCGATCGCCGATTGGCCGAGATCGCCGGGCTCGCGGCGCAAGAGCCGGATGAGCCGCGCCGAAAACGCCAGCACCAGAATGGTCGGGCCCAGCGCCAAGAGGAGTTGCGGATACCCAAGCGGCGTGGCGCTGGAGAAGTATGACAGCGTGCCCCGCGTCCACGTGCCCCAGCCGAAGCGCAGCAGCGCGAAACTGATGAACACGGCCACCGCCAGCCCCACGAGCGTGGCCATGATGTCGAGACCATGCCGCGCGTTCGGGCCAAGCCGCTCGCTCAGCAGCGACACCCGGATGTGCCCGCCTTGGCGCAGGGTCCAGCCGGAGCCGAGGAACAGCGAGAGGATCAGCAGATAACCCGAATACTCCACGGCAAAACTCAGGCTGATGTCCGCGAGCGAGCGCAGCGCCATTTCCACCAGCCCCAGCACGAACAGCAGCGCCATCATCGCCGCCGCCAGCCAACCGGCCGCGTCGCAAAGGCCGTCCACGAGGTTGAGATAGGTCTTCATGCGAGGCTGCCGCCGCGGCCCACGGCGGCCAGAAAGCGTTCGATGATCGCACCGGACCCGGGCACCTGGCGTATGAAAGCCTCGACGATGGGCTTGGCGGCGGCGCGCATGGCCGCGAGCAACTCGGCCGACGGCTCCACCGTGATCATGCCGTTGGCCTCCAGCACCTTGAGTTTGTCTTGGTCGTCGGCGGCGCTCACCTCCCAGAACCGCGGCTCCAGCGTCCGCGCCAAATTCATCACCGTGTCGCGATGGGTCGCGGGCAAGGCCTCCAGCGAGCGGCGGTTCACCGCCATGATGCACGACGACCAGGTGTGATTGGTGCGCAGCGTGTATTTGAGGAAGTCCCAGTACTTCTGGGCCGCCGCCGTGGTGGTGGAGGTCATGACCGCATCGAGCGTGCCCGCCGCCAGGGCGGCCATGACGTCGGTGGTGGGCATTTGCACGGGCGTCATGTCGAGCCCGCGCGCGAGGTCGGTGGAGAGCTTGTCGTAGCTGCGCATCTTCAGGCCGCGCAGGTCCTCGACGGCTTTGATCTCCTTGTCGAGATAGAAGCACTGATTGGGCCAGGGCACGATGTACACGACTTCCATGCCGTGGCGCTGGTAGGCCGCTTCCACCAAGGGCCGGAGAAACGAGTAGAGCAGCTTCAACTCGTCCATGGATTCGACGAGATAGGGCAAGGACTCCAGGCCCAGGATCGGCTCCGTGCCGACCTGCTGGAAGCTGGAGGCCTCCGCCATGTCGACGATTCCCTCTTCCACCGCGCGCATGGTGTCGGGGCCCTTGATGCCCAGAACCGCGCCGGCATGCACATGGATCGTGAGCGCGCCGCCGGTGGCCTGGCTCACCTCTTGGGCAAAACGGCGGGAATTGAGCACGTGAAATTCGCGCGGGCCCCAGGGCTGGGACAAATCCCAATGGATGCCGAGCTGTTGGTCGCAGCCCGCAAGGGTGGCGCCCAAAGCCCCGGTTCCAAAGGCTAACGTTGTGCGGCGTGATAACGGCCTGATCATGCGCAGTAGCGCTCCCCTCGTCGCTAGACCCATCTTCACTGGGCCCCTCGTCCCTGAGTCGACGCTAACATGCGAAATGGGCGCTGTGGAGCGCCCGAACAGCCCGTCGTTGGCATCTTTGACCATGACGTTGTCGGCCTCGGGTCAGCGAACCTCACCCCGACTGTCACCCAAGACTTCATGCCAGATGCCTACACTCTGGCCGCGCAGCCCACACAGACTGTCACCCTGGGGCTTGTCCCCAGGGTCCAGGGTTATTTGGTTACGGCTCAAACAGAAACCTCTGGATCCCCCGGGTCCGCGCGCATCGCGCGGCCCGAGGGCAGGCTCTGAACATGAAGCCCAGGATGACAACCGAGTTGTTTCTCGGGCCCAGCGCATGGACGATGGACTGGAGTTTTCCCCATTCGCTGCGCTCAACACTCCGCAAAACCCGCGCGCAAAATTTTTGCGCGGGCGCCAAAAATTGGCACCCATTTGCGCGCAACGGTTGCCTGTTCCACCTGTTATTTCAGGGAGGATTCCAAAATAACAGGCGGACTTTTCCCGCGCCTGTGCCGCAAATTGAAAAACTATTCTCTTCGTGGATTGTGGTGATAACGGGCGATTTTGTGACGCGCCGGACCGCGTTGCCGAAAGGACACCTCGCCGCCGCCGAGACTCATCGCGGACCCGGCGGGGAATGTGCAACGCCGTGGTCATGGGAGAACTATATCATGGATGGCGCGCCGACTAAATCGCGCTGAGGCATTGTCCCCACTACTCACGAACGCGATAAACAAGTCTGACTTGCTTTTTCTCTTCGACCGAGGGGTCTCACCGAGGGCGAAAGAAAAACCTAGTCAGACTTATTTATCGGGGAGTTTTTACTCTGACCCCAAATGCGATGGTCAAATGGTCAAATGCGATGGTCATGGAAAGATGATAGCACAAATGCGGAGAGGAATGAATGTGGCGCGGGCGTTATCCACGCGACTCACGAACGCGATAAGCAAGGAGATAGGCATGGAGATAAACAAGTCTGACTTGCTTTTTCTCTTCGACTGAGGCGTTCACGCCGAAGGCGAAAGAAAAATCTAGTCGGACTTGCTTATCGGGGAGTTTTTACTCTGATGGGGTGGACGGCCCCCGCGCGGCATCACGTTGTGCCAAAGTGGTCGTTGTTGCTGAACCACTTGAAGGAGGCCGTCCATGGATCAGGGTATCACATTTGGGATCGACATATCCAAGCACGTGTTTCAGGTGCA
>JANRJL010000096.1:0-6341 GCA_033763995.1 Rhodospirillaceae bacterium
GATGGGCGCGCCGTCGGGGCGGATCACGCGCATCTGGCCGTCGATGGCGAGCCCCGCGAAGGACTTGAGCTGCGTGGCCGTCAGCCGCGCGGCGTAGTAGGGGCCTTGGGTCAGTTGCATGGGCCGGTGCGCGCGCCCAAAGGCATCAGACGTGCCGTCCTTGAGCGCCGCGTTGTAGGCCTTCACCGTGCCTTCGAGGCCGGTCTGGTCGATGCCGGCCTTGGTGGCCAACGCGGCCAAGCTGTCGGCCTTGGCGAACATCGGGTGCGTGCCGAAGGAGCCGAGGAATTTCTCCTTGCTCCATTTCGGGAACCACGGCGGCGCCTTGTCGACCATGGCCTGGTCGGCCAGCACCCAGAAACGCTCGCCCGGTTGATGCAGCACGCCGCGCTCGCGGTAATCGATGCTGGGGTGATCCTCGCGCATGAAGCGTTGGCCGCGCGCATTGACGTACAACTCCCACGGCTGGCGGATCTCCGGATGATGCTCGAAGCCCGTGTCGACTTCCGACGGATAATTGTCGTCCACCAGCAGCGAGGCCATGGAGCCCAAATATTTTTCGCCGCCGCGCAAATACCCGCCGGCCCCCAGGCCCAGCGTCAGGCCCATGCCCTGGCTGTAGGGATAGGCGATCATGGCCGTCAGCACCACGCCGTGCAGATCGTGGTACATGCGCGGATTGGCCGCGCACCCGCCCGATGAGATGAGCACATGGCGGCCCATGTGATCGGCGAGCTGGCCGCGTTCGTCCTCGGCCACGACACCGACCACCGCGCCGGAATTATCCTGAATCAAGTCCACCGCGCCGGTGTCGAGCTTGAGCGTGATGTTGCCCGCCTTCACGGCCGCCATGAACAGCGGCTCCATCACGGCCAGGATCGACCTGCCGTTGTCCTTGCCCCACTGGTAGCGCGCGATGGTGAAGAACTCGTGCCCCGCGCCCTTGACCGGATGGTCGTCGAGCACCTTGAAGCCGTTGGCCGCGAGCCAGTTGAGGGACTCGCCCGCGTTGTCGACGAACAACCGTGTCACCAGCGGATCGGCGGTCCAGTTGTTGATGCGCATGTTGTCGGCGAAGTGGGCATCGGGGCTGTCCGCGATGCCCTTGGCCTTTTGAAACACCGTGCCCGCCGCCGCCATTTGCCCGCCGGAGCGATCCAGCGTGCCGCCCAGCACGGGCGACTTCTCGATCACCAGCACCTTGGCGCCGCGCTCGGCGGCGAAGATCGCGGCCGGCATGCCCGCCGTGCCCGCGCCGATGACGATGAGGTCGTAACGCGCCGTGGCGGCCTCCGCGCGTCGCCAAGTGGGAAGCACGCTCGCGACCGCGCTTGTCAGCCCCGTGGCGCCGATGAACTTGATGAAGTCACGCTTGCTGGTAGAAATGCCTGCGAACATCTTGTCGGACATGATTTGTCTCCCGCGCCCATGGGACGCATAGGCTATGATGCCCTTGCACTCCGAGCTATGCCGTGCCCGTGTCAAAGTTCGCATACCGGACATTGCGGCACCGCTGCCGGCTTCGCGTCCAGTTTGTTTTGTCTTGACCGATGACTTGCCGTAAGCAATTGAGACCTTTGACGATTGCAAGGTCTTGCGGGGCATGGCGAGCGACAGCGACACGGAGGCGCGCCGGTTGGCCGCGCTGAATTCCTACAAAATTCTCGACACGCCCAACGAGGAGCGCTTCGACCGCATCGTGCGCATGGCGGCGCGCGTGTTCGGCTCGCCCATCGCGCTGATCTCGTTGGTGGACCGCGACCGCCAGTGGTTCAAGGCGGCGGTGGGACTGGCGGCGACGGAAACGCCGCGGGCGATTTCGTTTTGCACCCATGCCATCCAGCAGCGCGACGTGTTCATCGTCGGCGATGCCGCCGCCGACGCGCGCTTTGCCGACAACCCGCTGGTGACGAGCGATCCGCAGATCCGGTTTTACGCCGGGGCGCCGCTGGTCACGCCCGGCGGCCACGCCATCGGCACCGTGTGCGTGATCGACCGCGAGCCGTGGATGGAATTGCCCGACTTCGCCAAGGAGGCGTTGCGGGATTACGCGGCGGCGGTCGTGGATTGGCTGGAGTCCGACCGCAAAGTGCGCGAACTGACCGAAGAAAACGCGCGCCTCAAGGCCGAGCTGGCGGGGCGGTAAATTTCGCAATGCGCAAGTGCTGGCCTTGGTTGCTCAGGCGTGATGCTTCTCACGGACGCCGAGAATTACGCCGAACATAAAACGCATCCCCCCAACTTGGATGGTACGGACAGGTTGTGGCCATGCGCGTGAAACCCTTGCCGCACAGAAAGTCGTCGATGTCTTCGATTTGAGGATTTCCCTCATACAATTCCTCGAAATTCACCTCCACAAGGATGGCTTCGATGTGCCGCAGCGTCTCAGTCGCGCCTGTCAAGGCCATGAGTTCCGCTCCCTGAATGTCGATATTCAGAAAATTGAACGAATGTGCGGTCAGATTGCGCTCATGCAGGAGCCCGTCGAGAGTTTTCCCCGGGACTTCAATGGTTTTCTCTTCAACGATCGAAGGGTAGTAGTCGCGGTGTCGCCGCATCGGCAGGACCGAACTACTTTGGTCACTCGAAGCTACTCGCAGGGCAATCGGCCCAGGCTGATCTACAATGGCACAGTTTTCCAGAATCACTTGCGGAACAGTTGCGAGATTTGCCGACAGCCGTTCGAAAACCGCCGGATTAGCTTCAATAAACAAGACACGATCGGCACCCATGCGCTCATATGTTTGCCACTCTCGGCCTTCCCATGCGCCGATATGGATCACGCCGCTCAGCGCGATTCCGTGCCGAGCGCACAGGGCAGCAACGTCAAGCATTGTTTTGGGAAGTTTCAGGAAGATCGGGAGCAGGCGCTGATGCACGGTGAAAAAGGCGCCCGGCGCCAAGTCGCCTCGTTCCGGCGTCATTTCGATGAGTCCTTCGGCGCCGATACAGTAAAAATGATAATCCCTTAAAGCGGGCAAGCGACGAATCTCGTCAATGAACTCTCGCGTGCGGACGTCCACGCACGAAATCACGTCGACCCGTGCGTAGCGTAAAAGCCGTTCCATGCCGCGGAGGGTCGCTAAGGCCGTCTGGGCTGTCAGCCTGAGAATCCGCACGTGACGGAGGCCTCGCGCGGCGCAAATGCTGCCGAGTTCGCCGTGCTGATGGTCGGCCGCGACGATGACTTGAGCGCTACTGCAAAGTTGGGTGGCCGCTGCGGCCCATGCATCGCTTTTTTCTCCCGTGGCAATCGCGACCGTCCCTGGCTGCAGGAAAGTGGTGGCAACCAGGTGCTCGATTGGGTCAAACATGGATAGAATCCGGGGTCAGAGCAATGGATTGAGTCCGAGGTCAGAGTGAGCCTGCCCTGATAATCCGGACAGGTTGAATTTGTAGCATGGTTTTCAAGTTCATGCTGGTTTGGACTTTTGTAGTTCAACTTGGCATGGGCGCGTTGACGATTATAGAAGGCCTCGATGTAATCGAAGATCGCGGCTCTCGCCTGCTCGCGGGTGTCGAACGTGCGGTGGTGCGCCATCTCGTTCTTGAGGTTCGAGAAGAACCTCTGCGCCACCAAGCTGGGCGCCATGGGGATGGCATTGTAGTTAGGCCGCAAGGGGCACGGCGGTCAGTAACCTTGGAACACGAAATCCAGCGCATCGACGATCTCGAAGTGACGTTCCGCCGCGGATGCGACTTTGGCGCCCAGCGCCTCCACGGGTACGCCCGCCAACTCCGGCATGATCGCCGCATAGCTCTTCCCGCCGATGCGGAACTCCGGATGAAGCCTGCGCGCCGCCGGTAGCGAGTCCGTGACACGCACGAGGGGCACCACCACGCGCGTCTTTAAGATGCTGCTAAGCCCATCGTCCTGCACGTCGAGCAGATACGCCACGCGCGAATTTCGTTTGGCCGCGCGATAAATGTCGAAGCGAGCCATGGCACCATCGCTCTAAAAGGTGCGCAGGCCGTCAAGCAGTGCGCCGTGCCGTTCGACCCGTTTGCGATGCGCGCCCAGTGCCCGTGCATTCGCCTTTTTCCAGTCCTCAAACGCGGCAGCGTTGATGGCGTGCGCGAGTGCGGCTTCCGTGATTTGCGACAGATTGAGGCCGAGTTTCTTCGCTTGAGCGACAATATCGCCGCGCACAGAGACGTTGACGGATTGACGGGGAATGCTGGTCTTGGGCCGCCGAACGTTCATCCACATATCCCCAAATCTGTGCGCATAGTTCTGCGCATAAATTACACGCATAAATATGCTGGCGCAAGCAGACAGCTTGGGCGTGATCTTGCCTGGCACCCCAAGGGTTGGATGTCTTGTGAATTCCGTGAATAACTCCGCGCATTTCTTTTCGCACCGTCGGCGTTGAGGTAAAATACGCCTCGGCCCGCCGGTGCGGGCGAGGGCGTGCCGATCTGCGCGATCAGATGCGCGTCTGATGTCGCTGCCTGTTATTTCGCTGCCGTTGCTGCACCGCAAAACAGGCTGCCACACTTGTGATGCATGTTTTCAAGGAGTTAGCTGCGCCGTGACTCACCTGATACCAAATCAGGGTCTTTCGAGATTCGTTTTCGGCCAAAGGGTTAGCTGCGCCGGAGCCTGTTCCCGTGTGGGGCCCCCTGAAATAACAGGGATAACAGGTGTCATGAACAACCGTTGCGCGCACCGCGCACGAACGACTGGCGCGCCGGCTTGTCCATCGCGCCGTGAGACTCGTGAGTTTGGGCCACAGAATTTGCCGCGAAATTCGCCGCGAAAATTCGCGCGCGTAAAGTTGGAAAACGATTTCAGGAGAACAGGAGCGCCGCGCAAGCCGTTTGCGCGCGGATCAGGGAGTCATAGGATATCCACGTCGCGCGTCGGCGCAGTAACAACAGGCGCGAGTGCAGTTTCATTCCTCAAGTGTCATCGCCCGATGTTCGGCCTAGCGCGGACTGGATATTCAGCCCGCTGTGTTTCACGGCGGGTGGCGGGCGATCCATCGTGTGAACCTCACCGCTGGGAATGTGAAAAGATGGGCCACCCGCCTGAAGCGGGTGGCGACAGGAATGTGGAGATACGACTGCAGCCGACGCAAACCGCGCGCTTACTGCGGCGCCTTGGAGGTCTTGCCCGAGTTGAACCGGCCCAGGTTGCCGATGAGCTGTTCGATGATGCTGAGTTCGCGGCCCTTGGTGGGCGTCTCGCGTCCGGCGATCTGGATGTCGCGCCCGCCGTTCTGGTCGATCTTCCTCACGCCTTCCAGAATGCCGCGCTGGTCGAAGGACACGGCGTAGACCGTGCGCTCCAGTTCCTCGGTGGCGTAGAAGGCGTACTGCGTGGTCTGCCCGCTGATGTAGTACCAGGTCTCGTTGTCGAACACCGCCGTGGTGGCCGGCGTACCCAGCAGGTTCTGCACGTCCTGGCGGGTTTGCTCGCCGGGTGCGAGCTTGGCGATGGCGTCGGGCGGCGGCAGGTTGCCGCGCGCGTCGATGTCCTTGGCGCAGGCGCCGAGCAGGGCCAGGCCCGTGAGCGCCACGGCCATGCGGAAAAGGGTGAGAGGAGCCATCATTGTCCGATTTTCAGTTTTGCGCATGTCACGCGGTGGTGTTTGAAGGAGTGTTGTTCCCAGCGGGCGGGCCGATTATATGGAGGGCTTCTTATAACAGCCCGCGCCGCTTTTCCAGAACCCTGCGGGCCCCCGCTACAATCGTTCTGCCTCAATCGTCCTGCCACAATCCGCATGTGAGCCGCCCATGGGCCTAATGTCCTTCTTCCGCCGGCCCGACCCGGCCCAACAGGCCGCCCCAGCGCTTTATGGGGCGATCGTCGCCCAGGCGCGCAACCCGACGATTTATGCCGATCTCGGCGTGCCCGACACGGTCGACGGGCGATTCGACATGATCGTGGCCCATGCCATGCTGGTCATGCGCCGCTTGCGGCAAGACGGCGCCCCGGGGCAGGCCATGGCCCAGGAGTTGTTCGACTATATGTTCAAGGACATGGACCGCTCATTACGAGAACTTGGCGTGGGCGACATGAGCATCGGCAAGCACGTGAAAAAAATGGCCCGCGCGTTTTACGGCCGCGCCGAGGAAATCGAGCAGGCCATGGACGGCGATGCGGCCGCGCTGGATGCCGCGCTCGCTGGAACCGTGTTTCGCAAGGCGCCCGCGGCCCCGGCGCAAGTGCGCGCCTTGGGGCGCTATCTCACGACGGCGGTGGCGGCCTTGGGCCAGGTGTCCAGCGCCGACGTGGCGCGCGGCGCGCTCGTATGGCCCACCGTCGAACTGCCCGCATCATGAGGCCCCGCCATGTCCCGCCCGCCCCATGAGTTTTCCCGCCCCGTCGAGGTGCT
>JANRJL010000103.1:0-65642 GCA_033763995.1 Rhodospirillaceae bacterium
CATAGCCAGAGACCGACCGCAGCATGCAAAACCTGAGACCAATGCCGATCAAACCACCGAAAACCCTCGATCAAACCGATACACGGCTCACTTTTGATGCAAAGCGCAGAGGTCTCGAGGGTTTTTCAGCAAACTGCTAGGCGACGCGGTCCGGCACATTCATCCGGCGGGGAGTTCCCGTTAGGCGGACGCTCCTATGTCATCCTCGGGCAAGCGAAGCGCGACCCGGGGATCCAGAGTCATATGTTTTCTGAATCTCACTAAGGAAACCATGAGACTCTGAAGTTGTGATGCTCCCGGCCGCACTGTTCGACTGTCGTCCGGCTACCCGATCTGGCGCACACCGAGAGCCACAGAATTGCTGCAATCGTCAGCCAGAATTCGCATCGTCGCAACGATGGGTTTTGCCATGGCCATTTATAGCCTCGCTGAAGCGCAAAAGCGGTTCTCGAAACTGGTCGATCGTGCCATCGAAGGCGAAGGCGTCTTCATCATGGGGCCGAACGGCGGCATGGTCGTGCTCACTCCGCTCGTGGGGCCCGCGCGAAAATCATCCCGGCGCCGCAAGAAAAAGGCTTCACGTCGTCCCACCTGAATTCCGTGGATAACCCACGCTTGCGCTTCGCCGCGCGCGGCATCGGGTGTAGAATTAAATTCATCATGCCGTTTGACGGCATGATGGGAGCGCGGAACTAGAATCTCGCGCGCTCGCCAGTGTGCGCCGCAAAAAAATTTACGTGTGCGGAGCACAACATTTCACGTGTGCGAAGCACAACGGAGCAGGGCCCCGTGATTCACGGAACAGGGGCCCAAAACAGGCGGCGAACCGACGCCGCCACAATCGTGATCATCGTTTTCAACGGCTTAGGTGAGGCGTGAATTCCCTGATATCAAAAAAGGGTCTTCCCGGTTTCATGGTCCGCCAAGGGCTTAGCCAAGCTCGGCCCTGTTCTTTTTTGATGCTTCCAGAAATAACAGGCGGAACAGGTGTCATGAACAACTCTTACGCATCGCGCAGATGCGAAAAGTGCGCCTTGTGCACCGCCGAACACGCGGCGTCGTTCAACTCACCAAGGAACCGTATCGCCGGTGTGGATAATGTATTGCCCGCTGGTGGCGGCGTTGAGGTTGGCGATGTTCTTTATCACGCCCTTGACGCTGGTGGCGGCGTCGATGCCGCGCCCGCCGGAGCCCGCTTGCCGCAGCAGCCGCGTTTCCACCATGCCCGGCGCCAGGATGCCGACGAAAATGCCGCGCGGGGCCAACTCGGTCGCCAACGCGCGGTAGCCCATGTTGATGGCGGTTTTGGACATCCGGTAGGAGTAGAGCGGCACGAAGAACTGGCTCGGTTTCACGTTGGTCAGCGACGCCGTGCCCGATGTGATCACGACGATCTTCTTCTGCTCGCTCGCCGCCACGTGCGGCAGGAAGGCTTCCGCCATCTTCATGGGGGCGATCGCGTTGGTGCGATGGACCAACTCCATGGCCGCATAGTCGATAGCGCCGATCTTCTGCGTGGCGGGATCGCCGCCGAGAATTCCGGCGTTGTTGATCAGCACGTCGATGGCCGTGCCCTCAAGCCGGCGGGCCAGCGCGTCGATGGCGGCGAAGTCGGTGACGTCCAGCGCCTCGAGGCGGATGTTGGCGTGGGCCTTGGCCAGCGCGGTGAGGTCGGCCGAGTCCGTGAGCGAGCGGGCCGTGGCGATGACCGCCCAATTTTGTGCGGCGTATTGCTTGACGAGTTCCAGGCCGATGCCGCGATTGGACCCGGTGATCAGCACGGTCGCCGCTTGGGCCGCGCCCGTCGACAGCAATCCAACGCAAATGATGGCAATACGGAACATGGCGCGATCTCCCCCCGCTCAACTATGAGCGCGGAGATTACGCCACGGCGCGCGGCGTCAAACCGGAAAAATCGGCGGCGTCCACTTCCGGTTAGTAAGGGATTTGATGGGTTGGAGCATTTTCCCGACAAGTGGGAACCGGTTGGCCCAAGGGAACAAGCCGGTGAAAATGCGACCAAGAAGAACGAGTTACTGAGGCTCTATGATTTGGTTCGGTTGAAATTGACTCTATGTCTTCACCCGGCACAATTGCGTCAGGTTGAGAAACGTGCCGTTGAAGGCGTTGTTGAGCACGTTGTGGCCGATCAGCGCGGTGAGCTCCAAGGTCGAGCCGGCATTGCCCAGTTTGACATTCATATGGAATTGCTGAGCATTGGGCGTGAAGTTGAGCTGCTGCTCGATGCTGGCGGTGGTCAGGCGCGCGGTGGTGTTGGCCCCGACATTAAGCGTGACGTCGCCGAGCGTGGCGCCGCTGACGCTGTCGAACACACTGGCGGTGTAAGCGCGCGCAACGTTGGTGTAGTTGTGCACAGTGATCTCACTGGGGTACTGAGCGATCCGGCTGGTGTGCATGTTGGCCACCACCGGGACGACGCGGGTGTGCTGGGCGCCGCTGAAGAACTGGCAAATGGTGGCGTTCTCGAAAAAGCCGTTCACGCTGTTGTAGATGACGTGCTGAAACGCCGAGAAGCCGTCGGAATTGCGGATGTAAAGCGTGTAGTTGGTATCGCCGCCGATCAAGGGCCCGGCGCCGGCTTGGGTCAAAATCTCGGTCAGATTGCGTTGGTGCGAAGCGTTGGCCGGCACGGTGAAGGTCGTGGTGTTGCCGTAGGCGTTGCCCGAGGGCGACCCCACGATCATGACGTTAAAGGTCGAGGCTGCTCCCGAATTGGTGTTGAAGAAGCGCATGAACGACAGATTGCCGCCCTCGCCGTTATAGGTGGGCGCGATGGGCGTCATCAGGGTGGCGTTGACCACGTCAGGCTTGTCCTGAGCGTTCGCGTCGCTGAGTTCGCTGAAGGTGACGAGCAGCAGCAACACGGTCGCCAGCCACACCAGCACGAACCCGGCGATATCGCTGCGGTCGAAAGAAAGGCGCATGTCGAAGCTCCCGTTGTCGTCACCATTATAGACGGCGAACGGGGCCACGCTATTCCCTTGAATCGCGCGGCGGAGCGGGGCCGCGCGCGACGGCGATTTCGCGACCGCGCGCTATTTCGCGCCGGCTTATTTCCCGCTTTGGCCCGGCTTGGTGTGGGGGCTCATCTTGTAGGCGTAAACGAACTCGGAGCCGCGTTTGACGGTGTCGTCGCCCTTGGCCCCCAGGTGCGTGAAGAACTCGGCCACCTCGGCGGCCTGCAGTTCGGTGTTGGCGTGCCGGTAGAGGCCCTTGTCGCCCTGCTTGAAGCCGTGAATTTGGAACAGCTCCATCTTGGGGTCGTTGGTGGTGCCGACGCACCACTCTTTATATTTGCCGCCGAAGCGGCCCATGAAGGCCTGGAAATCGTCGAGAATTTCGGATTTGGATTTGGACATGGCCAGGGTCTCTTTTTATTAGAGCGTGTCTTGTTATTGCTGTTTTTGGCGGTCTATGGCCGCGCGGTTGAATTGCCCGCGGAGTCATTTCACCCGACGCATAGGCGCCCAACCGCAAATGAACTGCAAGTTGCGGTTCATTGCATCCGTCGCGATGACAGGCTAAAGAGCCGAAATTCCATGGGTTTTGTCGACGGGAGTCTTTCGATGAACGCCAGCGTTGCTCTCGTCCGGCCTTTCCGGGGCCTGCGCCCCAAGCCTGAATTCGCCGCCGGCGTGGCGGCGCCGCCTTACGATGTGCTCAGTTCCGCCGAGGCGCGCGTCAAGGCGGCGGGCAAGCCCCATAGTTTTCTGCATATCTCCAAGCCCGAGATCGACCTGGCCCCCGACGTGGATGTCTATGCGCCGGCTGTTTACACCAAGGGGGCCGAGAATCTGCGCCGGATGATCGACGGCGGCGTGCTGCTGCGCGAGGCCACACCTTGCTATTACGCCTACCGCATGAAGATGGGAGCCCACACGCAAACGGGTTTGGTCATGGCCGCCTCGGTGGCCGCTTATGACGTCAACCGCGTGCGCAAGCACGAACTCACGCGCCCCGACAAGGAAGACGACCGCGTGCGCCAGATCGAGGCGCTGAATGCCCAGACCGGACCCGTGCTGCTGGCTTACCGCGCCCATGCCGAGGTGCAGAACATCATTCTGGGCGTGGCGCGCACCGCACCCCTGTACGACGTTACCGCCGATCACGGCGTGGAGCACACGCTGTGGCGCATCGACGATGCCGCCACGGTGGCGCGCATCACGGCGGCCTTCGACGGCATGGACGCGCTCTACATCGCCGACGGGCATCATCGTTCGGCGGCGGCGTCACGTGTGGCAGCGGCGCGGCGCGGTAAGAGCAGGAGCGACAGCGCCGAATACTTCCTGGCGGTGGCCTTCCCCCACGATCAAATGCGCATCCTCGACTACAACCGCGTGGTCAAGGATTTGAACGGCCTCACGGCGGCGGCTTTTCTGGCTAAAGTGTCCGAGAAGTTCGCGGTGACGCCGTGCGCCGCGCAGTATCGCCCGCCGGCGCCGACCCACTTCGGCATGTACCTCGAGGGGCGCTGGTACGAACTCGCGATCAAGCATGAACTGGTTCCCGCTCACGATCCCGTGGCGCGGCTTGATGTGAGTCTGCTGCAGGACAACTTGATCGCGCCGGTCTTGGGCATCGCCGATCCGCGCCGCGACAAGCGCATCGACTTCGTCGGCGGCATTCGCGGCCTGGGCGAGCTGGAAGCGCGGGTGAATTCCGGCGAAATGAAGGTGGCCTTCGCGCTGCATGCCACGCGCATGGACCAGCTCATGGCGGTGGCCGACGCGGGCGAGGTGATGCCGCCCAAGTCGACGTGGTTCGAGCCCAAGCTCGCCGACGGGCTCGTCAGTCATGTGCTGGACTAGCCGCGCATGACCTCCGCAGCGGGCCCGCGCGTTCTCGTCATCGCCGGTCCCACCGCGACGGGCAAATCGGCGTTGGCTCTGCGCGCGGCCGAGGCGCTGAACGGCGTCATCGTCAACGCCGACAGTATTCAGTGCTACCGCGACCTGCCGATTTTGACGGCACGGCCGACGCCGCAAGACGAGGCAACAGCGCCGCACCGGCTCACCGGATTTCTCGGGCCCGAGGACAAACTCTCGGCGGCACAATGGGCGGCGCAAGCGGCCGCCGAGATCGCGGCCATCGCCGGCGCCGGTCGGTTGCCCATGGTCGTGGGCGGCACCGGCTTTTATCTCAAGGCGCTGATGGAGGGTCTCTCCGACATTCCTGCGGTCCCCGACGAAATCCGCACCGAGACACAAACTCTCATCGGCGACATTGGCGCGCCGGAATTGCACAGGCGCTTGGCGGTTCGCGATCCGGCCACGGCGGCGAAGCTGAAGCCCGGCGACAGCCAACGCATCGCCCGCGCTTGGGAGGTCTTGGAGGCCACCGACACGCCCATCAGCGTGTGGCAGTCCCAGCCCGGCACTCCGGCCTTGGCCGCCGACTATCAGACCGTGTTGGTCCAGCCCGACCGCGACACCTTATATGCGGCCTGCGATCGACGGTTCCTGGCCATGCTCCAGGCCGGCGCCTTGGACGAGGTGAAGGCGTTGCTGGCTTCAGGCGTTTCGCCCACGGCGCCTGTCTTCCGCGCCCTCGGTGCCGCGGAACTGGCTCAAACCGCGCGGGGGGAATTGGCCCTGGCCCAGGCCACAACCCTCGCCCAGGCCGCCACCCGCCAGTACGCCAAGCGCCAGTCCACCTGGTTCCGGCATCAGTTTCATGCGAATTCGACGATTGAAACGAAATTTTTAGAAAGTTTATGGGATGAATTCTTTCCGGAAATTCGTCGATTATTGTTGACCTGACCTAGGCTGGCGACTAGTTTACGCCGCCTTGTGCCGCCCGGACCTAGGTTTTCTGCCGGTTTGCGCAAGGCATCGTCGTTTTGGAGCGCTTTTTCATGCCTGATACCGGCATCGCGTCGGAGCCCATGCTCGGAGCCGCCATCATCCTCAAAGCCTTGCAAGAACAAGGGGTTGAGGTGGTGTTCGGCTATCCCGGCGGCGCCGTGCTGCCGATTTACGACGAACTCTTCAAGCAAAACAGCATCCGCCACATCTTGGTGCGCCACGAACAAGGCGCCGTCCACGCGGCCGAAGGCTATGCCCGCTCCACCGGCAAGGTGGGCGTGGTGTTGGTCACCTCGGGCCCCGGCGCCACCAATGCCGTGACGGGCCTGACGGACGCGCTGATGGATTCGATCCCCATCGTGTGCCTGACGGGCCAAGTGCCCACGCACCTGATCGGCAACGACGCCTTCCAAGAAGCCGACACCACCGGCATCACGCGGCCCTGCACCAAGCACAATTATCTGGTGAAGGACGTCAACAAGCTGGCGTTGATCATCCACGAAGCGTTTTACGTCGCGCGCGCGGGCCGGCCCGGTCCCGTGGTCATCGACCTGCCGAAGGACGTCGTGATGACTCCCGGCCAATACGAAACCGCGCCGCGCGGCATTCACCGCAAGAAGCACAAAACCTACAACCCGCGCACGGTGCCCCACGACAAGGCCATCGAGCAGGCCGTGGACCTCATGCTCGCCGCCAAGCGCCCGCTGTTTTACACCGGCGGCGGCGTCATCAATGCCGGGCCGAAAGCATCCGCATTGCTGCGCGAGCTGGTGGACCTCACGGGTTTTCCGATCACGTCGACGCTGATGGGCCTGGGCGCCTTCCCGGCGGCGGGCCCGCAATGGCTCGGCATGGTGGGCATGCATGGATTGTATGAATCCAACATGGCCATGTACCACTGCGATGTGATGATCAACATCGGCGCGCGCTTCGATGACCGCGTCACCGGCAACTTGAAGTTTTTCTCGCCCGGCTCGAAGAAAATCCACGTCGACATCGATCCCTCGTCCATCAACAAGAACGTGGTGGTCGACGTGCCCGTTATCGGCGATGCCGCCGTGGCGCTGGAAGAGATGATCCGCGTGTTCAAGGCCAAGCGCCAGCACGCGCCCAAGGTCGATACGTCGGCGTGGTGGAAGTCCATCGCCGAGTGGCGCGCGCGCAAGTGCCTCAACTATACGCAGGCGGGTAAGCTGATTAAGCCGCAGTACGCCATTCAGCGGCTGTATGAACTCACCAAGGATCGCGAGACCTACATCACCACCGAAGTCGGTCAGCATCAGATGTGGGCGGCGCAGTTCTACCGCTTCGAGCACCCCAACCGCTGGCTGACCTCGGGCGGGCTAGGCACCATGGGCTATGGGTTGCCCGCCGCCATCGGCGCGCAGCTTGCGCATCGCGACGCCCTGGTGGTCGACATCGCCGGCGAGGCGTCGATCCTGATGAACATTCAGGAACTCTCCACCGCCGTGCAGTTCCGCCTGCCGGTGAAGATTTTCATCATCAACAATCAGTACATGGGCATGGTCCGCCAGTGGCAGGAGCTGCTGCACGGCGGGCGCTATTCCGAAAGCTACACCGATGCCTTGCCCGATTTCGTGAAACTGGCCGAGGCCTATCACTGCGTGGGCCTGCGCGTGTCGGATCCGGCCAATGTGGACGATACCATCAAGGAAATGATGGCCATCGACAAACCCGTGATCGTCGACGTGCTGGTGGACCAAAAGGAAAACTGCTTCCCGATGATTCCCTCGGGCAAGGCTCACAACGAAATGATCCTCGGCACCGAGGCCGCCGCCGAGCGTACCATCACCGGAGCAGGCGCCGCGCTGGTTTAGCGCTGCCCGGTCATCGCCATGAACACCAAGCCCACCGCCGCTAACGCCGCAGTCCCTGGCCCCGCCGCCGATCAGACCGCCAACCTCTACGAGGGCATGGTCCCGGTGGCACGGCTGAAGGACAGCCGCATCTACCGCCATGTGCTCTCGGTGCTGGTGGACAACGAGGCCGGCGTGCTGGCGCGCGTCACCGGGCTGTTCTCGGGCCGCGGCTACAACATCGAAAGCCTGACCGTCTCCGAGGTCGACAAGGAAAAGCAGGTCTCGCGCATCAACGTGGTGACCTCGGGCACGCATCAAGTCATCGAGCAAATCAAGGCGCAGCTGGGCCGTCTCGTGCCCGTCCATGTGGTGCGCGATCTCACCGACGACGGCCCCTCCATCGAGCGCGAGCTGGCGTTGATGAAAGTCGTGGGCGTAGGCAAAAAGCGCACCGATGCGCTGCGCTGGGCCGACAAGCACGGCGCGCACATCGTCGAGTCCACGCCCAAGTCCTTCGTGTTTCAGCTGGTCGGCACGACGATGGAGATCAACGACTTCATCATCGGGCTGCAGCCGCTGGGCCTCATTGAGGTCTCGCGCACGGGTGCCGCCGCCATCGCCTCGGGCGAGAAGGCCATCGACCATCAAGACGAAAATCCGGCCGACGCCGACATCAAACTCAGCCAATAACATCGAACACCGAAGAGGATTGCTGCCATGCGTGTGTATTACGACCGCGACGCCGACGTGAACCTGATCAAGGGCAAGAAGATCGCCGTGGTCGGCTATGGCAGCCAGGGCCATGCTCACGTGCTGAATCTGCGCGATTCCGGCGTGAAGGATGTCGTGGTGGCGCTGAAGGACGGCTCGTCCACGCGCAAGAAGGCCGAAGGCGAGAAGCTGAAGGTCATGAACCCGGCCGAGGCCGCCAAGTGGGCCGACGTGATGATGATCCTCACGCCCGACGAATTGCAGGCCGAGATCTATGCCAACGACATCCGCGCCAATTTCAAGCAGGGCGGCGCTCTTGCTTTTGCCCATGGGCTCAACATTCACTTCAAGCTGATCGAGCCGCGCCCGGACCTCGATGTGTTCATGATCGCGCCCAAGGGCCCCGGCCACACGGTGCGCTCGGAATATGCGCGTGGCGCCGGCGTGCCGTGCCTGGTGGCGGTGGCGCAAAACGCCTCTGGCAATGCCATGGAACTGGCGCTGTCCTACGCCTCGGCCATCGGCGGCGGCCGCGCGGGCATCATCGAAACCACATTCCGCGAGGAATGCGAGACCGATTTGTTCGGCGAGCAAGTGGTGCTGTGCGGCGGGCTCACGCAACTCATCGCCTCGGGCTATGAAACCTTGGTTGAAGCGGGCTACGCCCCCGAGATGGCGTACTTCGAGTGCCTGCACGAAGTGAAGCTGATCGTCGACCTGATGTACGAGGGCGGCATGGCCGACATGCGCTACTCGATCTCCAACACCGCCGAGTACGGCGACTACGTCACGGGCCCGCGCATCATCACCGAAGAGACCAAGAAGGAGATGAAGAAGGTGCTCAAGGACATCCAAACCGGCAAGTTCGTCGCCAACTGGATGACCGAGTGCAAGGCGGGCCAGCCCAGCTTCAAGGCCACGCGCCGCATTTGGGCCGAACACCCCATCGAAGAAGTGGGCCAGCGCCTGCGCGCCATGATGCCGTGGCTCAAGGGCAAGAAGCTGGTCGACAAGGCCCGCAATTAAGGCGGCTCTGGGGGGATATGGGGCTTTGGGCCCCCGAGAGGCGCGCGCCAGGCCCCGTTCACCCCAAATTAACCCCTGGGACGGCAAAGTAGTTGACAAGCGGCCTGTTAAAAACGATCTAAGCGATATACAATAAGCCGCTGATTTGTGGGCAAAAAAGCGGTTTGATGAGGGATTAACGCACGTGGTCTTCGCGGCCTTCCGCACTGCAACTGTCAACCGCCCGGCAACGGCCGCGGCGGTTTTGGCGTTTGTATCGGCGGTTGAAGCTGTTGCGGTGGCGCGGCGTCTAGCGGACCGGGGTCTGCGACTTAACCACCCCTGAGCGCTGTTCACGACCGAGCGGCACGCGTTCAGGGGCATTGGATTTTTTAAGTCGCTCCAATTGAATCGCCATCTTTGACCCCAGTCGTGAGCAGAACCATGAGCAACAATCGCGTCATCATCTTCGACACCACGTTGCGCGACGGCGAACAATCGCCGGGCGCATCCATGAACAAGGACGAGAAAATCCGCATCGCCAGAATCCTGGAGGAGATGCGGGTCGACGTCATCGAAGCGGGCTTTCCCATCGCCAGCCAAGGCGACTTCGAGGCGGTCGAGGCCGTCGCACGGGAAGTGAAAGAGTCCATCGTCTGCGGGCTTGCCCGCGCCGCCAAGGGCGACATCGACCGCTGCGCCGACGCCATCAAGCCGGCCAAGCGCGGCCGCATTCACACCTTCATTTCGACAAGTCCGCTGCATATGAAGTTCAAATTGCAGATGGACCCGAAGGACGTGCACCAGGCCGTGATCGACAGCGTCACCCGCGCGCGCAACCGCACCGACGACGTGGAGTGGTCGGCCGAGGACGGCTCGCGCACCGAGCACGATTTCTTGTGCCAGTGCGTCGAGGCGGCCATCACCGCCGGGGCGCGGACCATCAACATCCCCGACACGGTGGGCTACACCGTCCCCGACGAATACCACGCGCTGATCAAGATGCTCTTCAACCGCGTGCCCAACATCGACAAGGCGATCATCTCGGTGCATTGCCACAACGATCTGGGCTTGGCGGTCGCCAATTCGCTGGCCGCCGTGCAGGCGGGCGCCCGGCAAGTGGAGTGCACCATCAACGGCTTGGGCGAGCGCGCCGGCAACGCGGCCATGGAAGAGATCGTCATGGCCTTGAAGACGCGCAAGGACCACATGCCCTTCGAGACGGGGGTGAATTCCGAGCTGATCATGCGCGCCTCGCACTTGGTGTCCACCATCACCGGCTTCCCAGTGCAGCCCAACAAGGCCATCGTCGGCGCCAATGCGTTTGCCCATGAGTCGGGCATTCACCAGGACGGTGTTCTCAAGAACGCCCAGACCTACGAAATCATGACTCCTGAATCGGTGGGCTTGAAGAAGTCCAATCTGGTGATGGGCAAGCACTCGGGCCGCCATGCCTTCCGCGCCAAGCTGAAGGAGTTGGGCTACGAACTGGGCGACAACGCCGTCAATGACGCCTTCAAGCGGTTCAAGGATTTGGCGGACAAGAAGAAGGACGTGTTCGACGACGACATCGTCGCCCTGGTCGACGACAGCGTGACCCGCGAGAACGACCGCATCAAGTTTGTTTCGCTCGAGGTCGTCGCCGGCACCAAGGTCGCCAAGCAACGCGCCGAGATCGAGCTTGAGATCGACGGGGTGGTGAAATCGACCGTCGCCACGGGCGACGGGCCGGTGGACGCGCTGTTCAACGCCATCAAGCAGCTCACCACGTCGACGCAGCACCTGCTGATTTATCAGGTCAACGCGGTCACCGGCGGCACCGATGCCCAGGCCGAGGTGATGGTGCGCCTGGAGGAAAACGGCAAGACCGTGCAGGGCCAAGGGGCCGATACCGACACCCTGGTGGCCTCGGCGCGGGCCTATATCAACGCGCTCAACAAGTTGCTGGTCAAGCGGCAGAAATCCGCGCCGGCGGCGATTACCGCTCATGCCTCATGAGTTGTCGATGACTGACGTGACCACCCTGCATGCGATGATCGCCCGGGCGCAAAGCGCTCGGGCGGCACGCTTTTGTTTGGGCGCATTTTCCATGCCAAGTGCGAGAACACTTCTCGGGAAAATGCTCCTGTTAACCCGCTAAGAATAAGGAATAAAAAGGGATGTTTTCCCGTTTGACCGGCTGGCTCTCAAGCGACATGGCGATCGATCTCGGAACCGCCAATACCTTGGTTTATGTCAAGGGCAAGGGCATCGTCTTGAACGAGCCTTCCGTGGTGGCGCTCGCCCAGAACAAGGGCCGCAAGCAAGTGGTGGCGGTGGGCAACGAGGCCAAGCTCATGCTCGGCCGAACGCCGGGAAACATTCAAGCCATTCGTCCGCTTCGTGACGGCGTGATCGCCGACTTCGAAGTGGCCGAGGAAATGATCAAGCACTTCATCCGCAAGGTGCATAACCGCCGCAGCTTCGCCGCCCCGCTCGTGATCGTGTGCGTGCCCTCGGGTTCCACCGCCGTGGAACGCCGCGCGATTCAGGAATCGGCCGAAGCCGCCGGCGCCCGGAAAGTGTTCTTGATCGAGGAGCCCATGGCCGCGGCCATCGGCGCCGGACTGCCCATCACCGAACCCACCGGCAGCATGGTGGTCGACATCGGCGGCGGCACCACGGAAGTGGCCGTCTTGTCGCTGGAAGGCATCGTCTATGCCCGCTCGGTGCGCGTGGGCGGCGACATGATGGACGAAGCCATCATCAATTACATCCGCCGTCATCATAACTTGCTGGTGGGCGAAAGCTCCGCCGAGCGGACCAAGAAGCAAATCGGCTGCGCCTGCCCGCCCGAACACGGCGACGGCGAAACCATGGTCATCAAGGGCCGCGACCTGATGAACGGGGTGCCCAAGGAAATCGTCATCAGCCAGCGTCAGATCGCCGAGGCCTTGGCCGAGCCGGTCACGGCCATCATCGACGCGGTCAAGACCGCGCTCGAGCACACGCCGCCGGAATTGGCCGCCGACATCGTCGATAAGGGAATTGTTCTGACCGGCGGCGGGGCCATGCTGCACAATTTGGATTTCGTGCTGCGTCATGCCACCGGGCTGCCGGTGTCCATCGCCGACGATCCGTTGTCGTGCGTGGCGCTGGGCACGGGCAAGGCGCTGGAGGACAAGCGGTACCATAGTGTTCTCACGACCGTGTACTAGAGCATTTCCCCGACAAGTGGAAACCGGTTGGCCCAAGGAAACAAGTCGGTGGACATGCGACCAAAGAGAACGAGTTATTGAGGTTATGTGATTCGGTTTGATCGGATTTGACTCTAGGGCTTAACCGGGCTCCCGGACGGGAGCCAGCGAGGGGAGGACGAGGTGAGGCAAGCGACCGGACAAATCACCCGGTTGGGAACGCTGAAAACGCTGCTGCAGCGTTTCGCGTTCGGCTCGCTCATCGTGCTGACCTTCGCGCTCATGCTCATCGGCAAGGCCGAGACCGTGCTGGTGGAGCGCGCGCGCATCGCGGTGACCGACGCGGTCGTGCCGATCCTGCGGGCCTTGTCCGAGCCCGCCAACGTCATCGCCCACGGCATCTCCAATATCCGCGAATTGGCCGCCATCCGCGAGCAAAACGCAGATCTGCGCGAGAACAACGAGCGCTTGCTGCAGTGGCAGTCCATCGCGCAGAAGCTGGAAGCGGAGAATCGCTCGCTCAAGGCGCTGTTGGCCTTGGTGCCGGAACCCACGGCATCGTTCGTCAGCGCCCGCGTCGTCGGCGACACCGGCGGCACCTTCGCGCAAAGCATCCTGATCTCCGCCGGGGCCTCGGACGGCGTCAAGAAGGGCAACGTCGTCATGACCGGCGAGGGCCTGGTGGGCCGCGTCACCCAGGCCGGCGCGCGGTCGGCGCGGGTGTTGCTGATCACCGACATCAACTCGCGCATTCCGGTGTTGGTCGGCGAGGCCGCCAACCGCGCCATCCTGGCGGGCGATAACGGCTTGCGGCCCCGCCTGCTCTATGTCGGCGCCAAGACGGTTGTGGCGCCGGGCGACAAGGTGACGACCTCGGGCGACGCCGAGGCGTTTCCGCCGGGGCTGCCCGTGGGCCGCGTGGCGCGCATCGAAGACGGCATCATCGAGATCGAGCCCTACGTGACGCGCGATCGGCTCGAGCATGTGCGCGTCGTCGACTTCGGCTTGGCGGGCATCCTGCCCACGCCCGAGACTCCGCGCGAGGCGAAGAAGTAGCCATGCATCAGGCCACGCTCGGTCAAAGGCTGGACTTGGTCGCGCGGCGCGCGGTGCCCGTTGGCATCACGTTGTTTCTGCTGCTGTTCAGCGTCACGCCCTTGCACATTCCCGGCCTCGCCACCGTGGGCCCGATGTACACGCTCATTGCGGTGTATTTCTGGTCGGTCTATAGGCCCGACGGGCTGGGCTATGGGGCGGCGTTCGCCATCGGCGTCACCGAAGACCTCATCGTCGGCACGCCGCTGGGATCCACCGCGCTCCTGTTGCTGCTGTGCCAGTGGGTCGTGTTTCATCGGCAGCGGTTTTTCAACGGCCGCCCGTTCCTCGAGGTGTGGCTGGCCTTCGCCGTCATCGCCTTTGGCGCCGGGATTTTGCGTTGGATGTGCATCGGCTTGATCACCTCGGGCAATTTTCCGGCGGCGGGCGATTTGCTGGGCACCGTCATGCTCACGGTCATGCTCTATCCCGTCATCGGGTGGCTGTTGGCGCGCGCGCAAATGAAACTCATGGTGCAGCCATGATGATCAATCGCGACAGCGAGTGGGCGCGCATGTTCAATCGCCGCGCCGCCGTGCTGGCGGGGGGACAGGCCGCCCTGGTCGCGGCCCTCGGGGCGCGCTTGTATTATCTGCAAGTCATCGAGTCCGACCGCTACAAGATGCTGGCCGAGGACAACCGCATCAACATGCAGCTACTGCCGCCGCCGCGCGGACGCATTTTGGACCGCTTCGGCCAGCCGCTGGCCATCAATCAGCAGAATTTCCGTGTGCTGGTGGTGCCCGAACAGGCCCAGAAACTCTCGGCCACGCTTGATGCCTTGGCGCGGATCATTCCGGTGGCCGATTACGACCGCGAGCGCGTGATCAAGGAAGCCAAGCGCAAGCGCGGCTTTCTGCCGGTCACCGTGCGCGAGAATCTGACCTGGGAAGAGATGGCCGCGATCCAGGTCAATGCCCCGGATTTGCCGGGCGTGATGATCGACGAAGGCCTCACGCGCCATTATCCGCAGCGCGAGAACGCCGCGCACTTGCTGGGGTATGTCGCGGCCGTCGACGAAGCCGACTTGACCGGCGATCCGCTGCTGCAATTGCCGGGTTTTCGCGTCGGCAAGGAAGGCATCGAAAAGATTTTCGACGCGAGTCTGCGCGGCAAGGCTGGCGCCAGTCAGGTGGAAGTCAACGCCTACGGCCGCATCATTCGTGAGTTGAAACGCGACGAGGGCGAACCCGGCGCCGACGTGATTCTGACCATCGACGATCGCATTCAGCACTTCGCGGCCGAGCGCCTGGGCGGCGAAAGCGCCTCGGTGGTCGTCATGGACGTGCACACGGGCGATCTGCTCGCCCTGGTGTCCAATCCCAGCTATGACGCCAATGCCTTCAGCCGCGGGCTCACGCCCGACGAGTGGAAGCAGCTCTCGACCGACGATCACAAACCCTTGGTGAACAAGGCGGTCGCGGGCCAGTACTCGCCCGGCTCCACGTTCAAGCTGGTGGTCACGCTGGCCGCGCTCGAGCATCAGGTGATCTCGCCCGAACAAACCATCTCGTGCAACGGGCGCTACCACCTCGGCAGTTACGTCAAGCACTGCCACAAGGTCCACGGCAGCGTGAACATGCAGCGCGCGATTTCGGTGTCCTGCGACGTTTATTTCTACGACATCGCGCGGCGCCTCGGCGTCGACAAGATCGCCGCCATGGCGCGTCGGCTGGGCTTGGGCGAGGTGTCGGGCATCGGTTTGCCGGGCGAACAGCCCGGCTTGGTGCCGACGGAAGCCTGGAAAAAAGCCGCCCGCGACGAGCGCTGGTCGCCGGGTGATACGCTCAACGTGGGCATCGGCCAGGGCGACGTGCTGGCGACACCGCTGCAGTTGGCGGTCATGGCCGCGCGCGTGGCCAACGGCGGGTTGGCGGTAAAGCCGCGCCTGGTGCGGCCCACGGTGGCCGAGGCGGTGACCCCCGACGGCTTGCCCTCGCTCGGCATCGATCCCCAGCACATGGCGATCTTGCATCAGGGCGTGTTCGACGTCGTCAACGGCCCGCCGGGCGCGACCACGGCGGCCTCGGCCAAGCTGCGTTTCAGCGATCCCGAACGCAAGACATGGACCATGAGCGGCAAGACCGGCACGACGCAGGTGCGCCGCATTTCGACCGCGGAACGCGAAAGCGGTCTGCGCAAGCCCGAGGACGTGCCGTGGCACTTGCGCGACAACGCGCTGTTCGTGGCGTTCGCGCCCTCGCACGACCCGCGTTATGCCGTCTCGGTGGTGGTCGACCACGCGCTCGGCGGCGGCGGCAAGATCGCGGCGCCCATCGCCCGCGACATCTTGCGCCTGGTCCTCGACCTCGATCCGTCGCGCAAGCCCCGCATCGACGGCGATCAAGTCGCCGCGGTCACGCAGCCGCCGGGCTAGGGGCAAGTCATGAGCGATATCGGATTTCTCACCGCCAGGCTGCGCCGCGGCGACATGAACGCCAGCGAGAAACTGTGGCAGATCAGTTGGTCCTTCGTCTTCTGGATTTGCTGCATCGCGGCGTTCGGCTTCGCCATGCTCTATTCCGCCGCCAACGGCAACTGGCAGCCGTGGGCGTTTCCGCAAATGGTGCGGTTCGCCGTGGGCCTCGGCATGTTGGTGGCGATTGCCCTGATCGATATCCGCATGGTGATGCGCTATGCCTACGCCTTCTATTTCTTGGTGCTGGCGTTGCTCATCGTTGTCGAGATCGAGGGCGTCATCGGCGGCGGCGCGCAACGCTGGATCGACCTGGGCTTCATCAACCTTCAGCCCTCGGAATTGATGAAGGCCGGCATCGTGTTGGCGCTGGCGCGGTACTTCCAGGGCGTGGGTCTCGACGATATCGGCAATCCGGTGGTTCTCTTCGCGCCCTTGCTGATGGTGGGCGCGCCGGTGGCGCTGATTTTCCTGCAGCCCGACTTGGGCACCGCCGGCGTGGTGTTGATGGGCGCGGCGGCGATGTTCTTTCTGGCCGGCGTGCGCATCTGGAAATTCGTCGCCATCGCCGTCATGGGGCTGGGCGCCATTCCCATCGGCTGGGCGATGTTGCGCGATTATCAGAAGGACCGCGTGCTCACCTTCCTCGATCCCGAGCGCGACCCCTTGGGGGCCGGCTATCACATCCTTCAGTCCAAGATCGCCCTGGGCTCCGGCGGGCTGTTCGGCAAGGGCTACCTGCAGGGCACCCAAAGCCAGCTCAACTTTCTGCCCGAGCGCCAAACCGATTTCATTTTCACCATGCTCGCCGAGGAACTGGGTCTGGTGGGCGCGCTGGCGCTGCTGTCGCTGTACGTCATCATCATGATCTACGGCTTCGCCATCGCCTTCCGGGCCCGCCACCAGTTCGGGCGGTTGGTGGCCGTGGGCATCACCATGACCTTGTTCCTCTACTTCTTCATCAACATGGCCATGGTCATGGGCCTGATCCCGGTGGTGGGCGTGCCCCTGCCGCTGATTTCCTACGGCGGCACCGCCCTGTTCAACCTGATGTTCTGCGCCGGGCTGCTGATGAATGTCTGGGTCCACCGCGACGTCCAAATGGCCGCCCGGGGCGGCTTTTCCGAGCTATGAAGCATCGCGCCGAAAAGTGGGCACCGGTTTTCGGCAAAAGCGATGCGACACCAAAGAGATAGCGGACGCCGCGTGCCTGGAAAATCGCGTCCGAGGCGTATTGCCTCATCCCGACGTTGGCCCTATAACCCCCGCCTCGCGGCACAGATGGGCGCATAGCTCAGTTGGTAGAGCAGCTGACTCTTAATCAGCGGGTCGTAGGTTCGAGTCCTACTGCGCCCACCACTCCCGAACAAAACTGGGCACCGCGCTGGTGCTCAGGTTTGCGGGGCTAATAAGGCCTGCGAGCAGGGCCTGTTTTGATCCGGTGATGCGGATGTGGTGGTCTGTGACGTCCACGCGGTCCACAAGGTGCCGCACGTAGGCCTTGCGGAAGGCGGGGTTGTCGCCGCGCAACTTGGCCCGTATGGCCTGTGTAAAATGGTCGAGGTTCTTCTCGGCCAACAGGTTGGTCGGCATGTCCCTGCGCCGGGTCATTTGAGACTTGATGCGGATGATCTCATCCAGCCGGTGCTCATACTCGGAGACCTTGCGGCGGAACGTCGGGGTATCCAACAGAATACCCTCGGCCCGGTCGGTGTAAAGCCGGTCGAGATTGGCCTCAATCACGCGGCGTTCTTTGTCGAGTGCCTTCTGTCGCTCAGCGCTTTCATACTTGCCCTTACTTCCCCGCGCCAAGAGGCCGCCCAGCATGGCCTTAAGCCGGTCGGGCACAAGGATACGCGCCTCCAATTCCCCGATCACAATTTCATCTAACTTATCCATCGGGTAGCTATGGCGTTTGCAGTCACAGCCGCCTTCATGGGCGTGTTTTTGGCAAGTGTAATAGCGGTATTTCCCGCTCTTGCCTGTACGCAACGACATGCCCGAGCCGTTCTCACACTTGACCCGGCCGGTCAGAAGCGTCGGGCCGTTGACCTCACGCGGCGGCGTATTGGATGGGCGGCGTGACTCCAATGTCCGGCGCACACGGTCGAAGGTTTCAGGCTGGATAATGATGGGGGTTTCCAGTTTTTCCCACTCGGCCCGGTCCTTGCGCCGCCGGTTGCGGAACGTCTTGCGGTTGAAGTAATGCTCACCCTTGAGCGTGGAATTCGTCAACACAGCGTGAACAAGTCCGGACGACCACCGCCGTCCTTTACGATAGTTTAGGCCTTTGCGGTAAAGCCACTTGGTGATGTTGCGGACTCCCATCGGCCCATTGCCGTCGCCCTGCTCGAACAGATCGAAGATTTTGAGAACGCTTTCGGCTTCCGTCGGGTTTATTTCGAGCTTCTTCTTGTTGGCCCCACCCCTGACGCTCACCGTGAACGACCGATAGCCATAGGGCGGCGGGCCGCCGTTCCAAAAGCCCTGGCGGGTGTTTTCACGCATGGCGCGCAGCACATGCTTGGCGTTTTCCTTGGAACTGTATTCGTCCATCAGAGTCGCGAACTTGCGCATGATGTCGCCCATGGGGTCGTCGTTGACCTCCTGGGTGATGGATACGATCCCAACGCCGTTCTTTTCCAGTTTGCGTCGGTAGTATTCGAATAGGTAGGAATCTCGAAAGAACCGCGAGAAGCTATGCACCACGATCAGGTCAAACGGACGGTCTTTTTCCGTCGCTTGGTCGATCATCGCCTGGAACACCGGCCGCTTATCGTCCATGGCAGACGCGCCCGGTTCTTCAAAGACCTGGATGGTGTTGATGTCGCGGGCCTTGCAGTACGCCTCGGCTTGGCGGCGCTGGTCGGGGATCGACAAATCCTTCTCGGCCTGCCGGGCCGTGGATACCCGCACATAAATCGCGGCTTGCTTGCCCATACCAGCGCCCCCTAGAGCCCTTAGTCCTCGCCGCCCTCTTGGAGCATGGCGATCAGAATATCCCGCAAATGACTCTCAACAATCTCAATCTCGGCCTCGGTGATGGCAATGCTGAGAGGGAGATCGACCGTCTCAACTGCCAGGCCCTGGGCCTGGTCCGGCGCGTATGCCACTCATGGCGCACCCCCTTTCGTGCCCGATTGGGTCGGCCCTTGCCTGTCCTTGTCCTGCCTGATCGGGGCTTCCACCGGCAACGGAACCCCGAACATGGTGTAAATCGCTCGACTAAAGCCCTTGCCCCCGAACTCATCCAAGACAATAACGCGGAAGGCCCTGAACTTACGGGGCTTCATGGCGATCTCGGCCGCCTTAAGGATGCGGCTCAGGTGCCAGTTGGCCAACTCGATGATCTCGCGCGGATCGTTCATAGCCCCAGCTTCTCCTGGGCGATGAGCCGCTCAATCTCATGGTTCCATGACCCGGCGCTATGCAGGGCGCGAACGTCGTCGCCCAGGGCATCGATCACCCGATCCAAGTCGGGCAGCGCCGACTGATCGCTTTGCAGGTATTCGTAAACCCCGAGGCGCTTCAAGTACCCATACGCCTGCAGGACGAGCCGCCGCCGCCGCCACTCAAGGCCAGCCTTATCTTCGATTGATCGAATCAGGCCGGTTTGCTCAAGGCCGTCAATGTCCGACTGCAAGGCCCGCCATAATGGGTGAAGCGGCCAGCGGGAACGGTTGGTGTCCTGCCCGACGCAGCGCAGCGTCGTGTGCTGGGACACGGTTTCGCGCAAGGCATCCGCGCCTAACTCGGCCATATCTTCAATCGTGCGGATCGCGCCGAGCTTGAGGCGATCGCGGCGCAACTGGACCTCGATCCGCCAGACATTCTCCGTCTGTCCCCACAGTTCGAAGAACCAATGCTTGTCGCTGGCCTCGTTGATCTCAGCTACCTTGTCGTACAGGCGAACGACAGTACTGCCTTTGCCGATCTGGAACGTCTGAGGGACGGTGTTTTTGTGGTAGGCCGCGACCAGTTCGGCGCGGCTGACAATGTTGTCCTTGCCGAAGTCAACGACTGGGGTGTTGTAATCGAAGGCAAAGTCGACGCGCCCGACTGCCTCGGGCCGTGTGGGCGTCAGGCCCACGGATCGCAGCCACACCAGAATGCGTTCGTGCTGGCGGCCGATGCCGCTCAGCCACAGTCCCTTGGCCAGAAACTGTACATGGCACGCGGGAACGATATTCTCGCCCAGCCGGATGATGAAGTCTGCGTTTCTCAGCACGTAGGTGTAAGGATGCCCGCCCATGGGCATGAGGGCCAGCTGCTCGGTGCCGAAGGGCAGTTCCTTGAACCGATTGGCCTTGGCCTGGCGCAGCGTCTCCCGTTCATATGCCAGCGCATCCCAATCGAATCCCCGCGAGCGGGTGTCGACATAATAGGACGCATAAAGGCTATCGATTCCAGCCAGGAGTAACTCATGCGTGACGGGCGGGGACGGAATCGTAGCACACGAATCGGGCTGTTCAGCCGACGGCGCGGGGCGGCGGCGCGCACTGCCGGCGCGCCCGCCGCCCGCGCTCGTCGCCTGGGCGCGCCCTACTATGCGCTCCCGATTCTGTACTCCCGCCGCAGGTCCCACAGGTTGTGTCATGGGCCGAGGCTAAATCTAGGGATGATGGGGCGTCAATCCCCCTTACCGGGGATCCATACCCGGCTACTTGTGCGTCAGTGCCGACTTCTCGACATCCGTCTCGCCCTTCACGAATTTCCAGAAGTTCGTCACCAACTTCAACGCCTTGTAAGCATTGGTCTTGTGCGAGCGGTCCTCGAACTCGTTCAACACCTCGCGGAACCTGATGCCCAGGCAGGCTTCGTATTTTTTCAGGGTCTTGGTGTCGTGGATGATGTAGAGAATCTTCCACCCCACCCGCCTGCCGACAAAGTAGGCCCCGACCGCACGACTAAATAACGGCAGATCGCCGGTATAGGCCTCATAGGCCTTGTCAATCTTCCGCAGCACCTCGATGCTCTGTGCTTCCTTGTACAAGGTCCCCACCTTCACAATTTAGGCGGGGGACAGAATACACAAAGCCCCGCAGGGGCGACAATTCCCCGTAATGGTATTTCTAGACCCCCGTGTTACTCAGATGGGGGCTTCGGGCATTTTTCTCGGTCCGATCGTGACACAAAGACGATGCAAGCGAAGCCAGGGGCTTTCTTGCATCCCCAAGCAGGCTTAGCTTTCTGATTCTTCACTCATGGCTTGCTCAGGATGGACAGGCCACACAATTAAAAGCTTGAACCGATGGGCACTTATTTGTCCCATAGGAGCAAAAAACGCAGCAATCCCCCGACTTTGGTTTAAGAAGCAATCCGCAACCCTTGCATGAATAGAAGTATAGGCATGCATCAGTGGGCATCGTTTCTTGAGATTTGTGGTTGCATGCAGGGCAAGTGATCGCCGCGATGAGAGTAATGTGAGGGGACCTCATGAAAAGAGGTAACGCAGCAAGCGCCCTTCGAAGGAAGGAAGAAAATATGCAATCAATGTAAAGATCGCAGCAGAGCAAAGTATTGTAAGCGTTCGGCGGCTCGGGCGCCTCCCTTTCCAGAAAGCAGCGACCGTAGCGATGACAATGAACACTATACTGGCGTTTAGGAAGTAAGCTTTGTTCGAGGCGAAAAAGGCCAAGTTGGTTAACAAAGCAGCGCCCACGCCCAGATTAACTAGTAAAATAGGCAATATGCAGCAGGATGCGCCTATGAGGGCAGCTAGGGCACTTATTACGCTTCCTGCGGCAAGCACATTCTTGGCTGCCGGGTCTTTCGTAACTGGTATGGCTTCCGTATCGCTCATTCTAATATAATAAGACCTGTAGTAACTACAGGTTCAAGTCGGAAGTGTTGACGATGGATACGATAGGAAAAATTAGCGAGCAAACCGGCGTAAATGTCGAAACCATTCGTTATTACGAGAAATGCGGGCTGTTGGCAAAACCTAGCCGAACCGCTGGTAAGCATCGAATTTATGATGCTGTCCAAAAAAGCCGCTTAGTGTTTATCCGCCGCAGTCGTGAACTAGGCTTTTCACTACAGGATATTCGAAATCTGCTTAAGGCCGCTGATGGCAAACTCACATGCCGAACTGTTTATGATCTCACGAGACGGCATCTGCATGATGTGAAGGCCAAAATTCACGACCTCAGGCGGCTAGAGCGCGTTTTGGCCGAGACCTCAAAAAAATGCAGTAAGGGCGATATTCCTGAATGCCCAATCATTGAGGCAATCGCAAATTCTCAATTACTACGTTAGCGCACGCATTAAAACTCCAATTATAAAACTAGACCTATACCAAAATCTAAATCCCCATTTCTGATTGTGAAAATGGTAAAGCAAATTGCCGAGGCCCCGTGCTCACCGTTAACTTAGACTACTCGACCTACTTGAAGCGAGCCCTGATCTCCCAGATGTTCTTTGATTGATCAAGTATGGCATTGCCCTCGTCATAACCCTGCTACAGTTGCTTGGCGATGGGAGGGAGGGATTTGACCGTCAATCCGAACAGCGGCAAATCCCGCAAAACAGCGGCGATGAAAACTTAGTCAATCTCCCCTGTAACATATCGCCACGTCGAGAGACTAACAATGTTCGGTGAGTCATCGGGGGAAAGATAGGGGATCATTTCATGCGCCCAAGCAAATCGTCACGTCGAGCCTTAATGAAAAGTCTTGGGGTTGGGGGCGGCCTGCTCGTGGGCGCCCGGGTGAACCATGCGTGGGGGAGCACAGTGGCAAGTTGGAAAGAAAAGAAGTCCTTTATCGAGGTCAGCGGTCGAAAAATGGCGTATGTCGAGATGGGCGCCGGTCGGCCCATCGTTTTTCTTCATGGCAATCCCACGTCATCGTATTTATGGCGCAACATCATGCCGGAAGTCATGAGCATGGGCCGCTGCATCGCGCCCGATCTCATCGGCATGGGCGATTCCGACAAGCTGCCCAACTCGCGGGCGGGGAGTTACAGCTATCAGACCCACCGTGAGTTTCTGTTCGAGATGCTTGAGAAACTGGGTCTCGAGCGCGACATCATTCTCGTCATCCACGATTGGGGATCGGCGCTTGGCTTTGATTTCGCCTCACAATATCCGAAGCGTGTTAGCGGCATCGCGTACATGGAAGCGATACTGCGGCCGCCGCAGCAAGAAATGCGCTCGCAGTCCGCCGGAGGATTCTTCGGCGCATTGCGGTCTCCCGGAGGCGAGGAACTCATTCTCAAGCAAAACATGTTTGTCGAGAAAGTATTAATTGACGGTTTGAAGTACTTTCTAACCGACGAAGACAAAAATGAATACCGTCGCCCTTTTCTTCAGCCGGGAGAAGACCGGCGGCCCACTCTTGACTGGCCGCGCGAGTTGCCGCTCGACGGCGATCCAAAGAGTAACGATAAAATATTGCGGACATACTCGGAGTGGCTGATGACGAGTTCCGGCATTCCTAAACTTTTCGTGCACGCCGTTCCTGGCGCGATCTTCGCCAACAAGGAACAGCTCGAATTCGCCCGTTCGTTTCCCAACCAGCGCGAGGTTACGGTCTTCGGCGGGCATTTTATCCAGGAAGTATCGGGCGCGGCGATCGGGCGGGCCGTGAAGGAATGGATCGCAAGTCTGGCGTAATCTATGAGGTTTGAGGTCTAAAGAAGCCGCTCCAGCAAACTGGTAAGGCTTCCACCTCGCAAGCCCAGCGCCGTCATGCCGAGTTGTTGTCGGGTCTGGAGGGACAGGAGATTGGCTGATTCCTCGTTGAGGTCGGCATCGACAAGAGCCGCTGCGCCGTCGCGCAAAGTGCCGATGATCTCGTTCGTAAATTTTCTCCGGGCCTCGATCAAGGACGCGAGCGTTCCAAAGCTATGCGCGGACTGACGTACCGTCGCCAACGCCGAATCAATCGCGCGAATCGCCGAGGTCATCGCCGCCAAAGCCCCCGGCCCGCTTTGTCCCCAGGCCTGCGTCGCGCTCGCTCCACCCTGGCCGGATTCGGTGTCGACCAAGATCGACCGCACGTCGCTATCGCTCAAACCGCTCACCAAGAGCTGGTTGACGGCTCGGGAGCCGGTGCGCTCGTTGAATTTAACCGTGAGTCGATCACCCATGGCCGCGTCCGAAAAGGAGCCCTTCAACAAGTTAATGCCGTCGAAGCTCGCATCTGCGAGAACGCCGTCCACTTGACTTCTAAGCTCGATGAATTGGCTCGCTAACCCCGCGCGCGCGGTGCTCGTGGGCGTCGCTATCGCGGTCTGCGCCAGGGCCTTCATCTGCTTAAGAACCGCCTCAACGGATTCCAGACCCGAGATGCTCGCTGAAATAACAGCGATCGCGCCTGTCATTTGGGCCTTGGTGGAGGCGAGATCGCTGGCTCGAAAAGTCAAGTCTCGCGCCTTGAAAAAGGCGATAGCGTCATCAACGGCGCTATTCACCTTTTTGCCCGTGGAAATTCTTTCTTGCCTATGGGCTATCGAGCTCGCCGTCTGTTTGACCGCCGATAATTGCGCTCTGACTCCGCGCGATATGACGGCGTCGTTCATATGCTTCAGCCGAAGCGTTCGAGACGCTGTCTCCCCGAGGAGTCCGACCGCTCGGACATCGTTCGCCGTTCTGTTGCCGAAAATGTCGCGATGATCCAGCGCCGAAGCGGGGTCTCCACAAAGCGCCACATCAGCGCCGAAATTACCAGAACGACACAGATATAAAGGCTCAGCGACTGCGCGCCGGACCAATCGGCAAACCAGTCCTTTCTCAAAACGTATGCGCGTAAAACGATTTGATGGACGAGGTAAATCATGAAGGAAATCTCCCCCAACACCCGCATTGGCGCGGACGCGAGAAGACGGCTGAAACAACCATGGCCGGAAGCGAAAACTGCAATTAGCAGCGCGGTAGCCGGAGCCAGCAAGCCGCCCTTCGAAATCCAAACCGACAGGCTTGCGTTGACGCTTGGCTGTGTTTGGGTCGCAACCAAACCGAGATGGTGAGCGACAAAGACAACGGTTGCTATGATCGCAACTTCCATGATGCTCGCCGATACTCGGCCGCGAGGTAGCGAGCCGCCGTGTTGACGCCATAGCCGTGCCGCGATCATGCCCGTCACGAACTCAAAAAGTCGCGCCACGGGATTGAAGCACATGACACCGGCGGCGCTCAGCGTGGCGCCGGGCACGGGAAGTGCGGGCAAATTCGAAAGAAGGGCAAATTCCAGGCACGCGATTGACAAGACAAATGAGAATGCCAACTTCAACCCCTTGGTATCGTCCAAGCGCCAAACCAAGATGGGGAAGGCGAGATAGAAAAAGAGTTCGACCGAAAGACTCCAGCTCACGCTGTTGTAGCCAAAAAAATAGTCGGTCAATGGTATCCAACTATGAATCAAGAAGATGTTGGTTAGGCCGAGGATGAGGCTGTCTTGGCCAGTCCCATGAAACGAAGGATCGCCTTCGAGAACAACGTAGAGCAGCACCAGTGCGGCCAGGTGGCCGGGCCAAATTCGCGCAACGCGCGCGACAAGAAAGTTTTTGACCTGAACACCTGAATTCAGGCCCGAGTAGACGTGAGTCAGGACAAATCCCGACAGCACGAAGAACAATGACACTCCCATATGAAGCACACCCGATCCCCAGTGGGCGGTGGGGAGGCCGTAGCCTTGGAGGTGGTAGGCGACGACGGCGGCGGCGAGAAAGAACCTCAAGCCCGTTAGGGCTTCAAGGCGATGGGCGCCGCCCGTTTTTGTTTCCATCGGCAAATTTCCCTGACCTTGACGCGCGGCGTCCGATCACCCACCTCTCTCGCTGCGCGCGAGTCACACCATTGTTCCCGGTCCATGCACCGCCTGCGCCGACCGTTAGCGCTCGACTTTTATTCCGCGCCAAAACGCGATGTGGCCCTTGATCCTGATGGCTGCCCGCGCTGGGTTGGCATAGGTCCAAGCCGCTTCGACTTCGGCCCTACCGTTGACGACTACGTCGAAATACTCGGCCGTCCCCTTCCAGAAGCAAACGCTGGTGTGTGAGTTGGGCTTCAAGAACTCGCTCTTGACGTTCTCGAGCGGGAAATAGACGTAGCCGTCGACAACGTGGAAGGCGTTGCTTTCGGCGATCACCGTGTTGTTCCAAATTGCTCGCGCCATGCCGATGTCGATCCTTACTGTAAAGGCGTTTCCTCCCTCAACGCAGCGACTACTCGGCAGCTTTTGTCGGCGATATATTGAGCTTCAAGAATTCCGTTCGGAATGCATCATCGAGAGGCGTTTCAGCGACATGATTGGCATAGTTGGAGATTGTCTTCATGGCGACGGCAAGAATGACGTTGAGCACATCCGCGGGCCCGAAGCCCGCGAACAGAAATGCGTCGAGTTGCGCGTGATCCAACCAACCTTTCTTGTTGACGACCGCCGCCGTGAAAACCCGCAGCGCTTCAAGGCGCGAATCCGGCAATTGCGCGCCACGCCGCAGCAATTGATCGATCTCGACCGGAACGCGCTGCTTGTTCACGGCGATCACCGCGTGCGCGGCCAAGCAGTATTCGCAGGTATTGGCGCGGTTGATCGTCTGCAGAATGACGTGCGTCTCGACCGCTCCAAAGCCCGACTTCGCACCAAAGACATTCGAAAGCGTCAAGTAGCCCTCGAGTGCCGCCGGCGAGGAAGCAAGAACACGAAGCATGTTGGGCACCATGCCCATCGTCTGCTCGACTTTCCGCAACATCGGCTGAGAGGCCTCGGGCGCGGTTTCAACGCTATGGACGACGAATGAGGGATTCATTGTAATCTCCAGAATGAGGTGTGCGGGTCAGGACGCTATGGTCATTTGGCGTACGTAAGAGGGTGCGGGCCGCCCGAAACGGGGGTCTTTTAGGCGGCCCGCAACTCGCTTGGATGACCGCTGGGTACACGGGGTGCGGCATCTTCGGCGAGGGGTGATTAGTGCCGAGACGCGTCGTCCATGAACATGCGCTTGATCGCGTAATCCATGGATATCTTGCCTGGGCCAAAAGTGACGAGATAGCCCAACATGAACATCCAATAGTAGTGCTCGACATTGAGATAAGCTGAGTTCGCAGAACCCAAAACAAACTGAATGACTGCCGCCATGACCATCAGTGGTAGGGCGCTGAGGCGGGTTGCGAGTCCCAGCACGAGCAATACCGGCATCGCGAGTTCAAACGTCGTGGCCAGGACGCTCGCCAGATTCGGCGAGATGACGGGCAACTTGTATTCTTCGTTGAAGAGAAACAGCGTTGACTCCCAATCGTTTATCTTTTGGAGTCCCGACTTGAAAAAGATCAAGCCGATCCAGACGCGAACGCCAAGTCCGAAAAGCGGGACCAATACGCTTTCAAGCTCGGCACAGGCTCGGCCATACGTATCCACGCAGTTGCGGATGAACGGCGACGGCTTTGCGGTCAGTGAGATGACGTTCATAACTTCCTCCTCGCCCGAGCGCTAGGGCCCCAATACGATTAAGGTGTAGTCCTTCTCAGCCACCTAGGCGTTACAGATGCCGCTACGGCTGCGGCTCGACTTCACGCTTTTGTGAACCTGTAACGAAATTGCCCTCGCGCGGACGTATAAAGGCAGAGCCGCTCGTGGGGAGGTTTTAGCGATGAGCGATATTTCTCAGGGGCCCGGTCTTCGCCGAGCGGAACGCCCGCCAAATGGTGGCCATTCTCTCGAGAATCCAACATCCATCCATCACAAGAGGACATGAAAATGAAGTCGAAAAAGAATACGCGCAAACGTGTTACATCGGCCCTGGTCGGCGCGGGTTTCCTGATGAGCGGCGGTCTGCTCAACGGTGCGGCTGCCAGCGGTGTGCTCAATGCACTGGAAAATGGAGCGCGCCTGCCCTACGCCAAGGAAACAGGCGCGCTACAGTTGGCCCAATGCAAAGGGTGTGCTGGCGCGAGAAAGGGTTGTTGCGGCGCAAAGAAGGGTTGTTGCGGGGCCAAGAAGGGCTGTTGCGGGGCCAAGAAGGGCTGCTGCGGCGCGAAAAAGGGTTGTTGCGGGGCCAAGAAGGGCTGCTGCGCGGCGAAGCCCAAGCAATCATGATTTGATCGGGGCTCGCGATGAGCGCCAATATACGTTCATGACAGCGCTCACTTCTCTCGAGCCTAGCCAACTCACGGCAATGGCCGTCGCCGGTGAAACGGTTCTCGACTCCATGCGGGTCTTGGGCCGAACCGGCGATACCATTGTCGGCGAGGTTTTGAAAGGTGGCGGCGATTTCAAGGTCTGGAGTCACTATCCAAATTCGGACGTTATCGATCCCAACACCCATTGTCAGTTCTACTACCACGCGCATCCACGGGCCCAGCGGCCGGGCGAACACGGGCATTTTCATCTGTTTATCCGCCCCGAGGGAATACCGAAATCCATCAAGCCCGTGAAGATGGGACGCGGCAATCGCTTACGGGACTTCGATAATCCCATGTGTCATCTGGTCGCGGTGTCGATGAATTCGCGCAGCCTTCCCATCGCGCTCTTCGCGACCAACAGGTGGGTGACGAACGATCCTTGGTATGACGCCGAGTCGACCATTCAACTGATGGATCGATTTATGATGGACACGGCGCATCCATCTTGGCCGGTTAATCGCTGGATCTCGGCGATGGTGAAATTGTTTCGCCCGGATATCGCGGCACTCCTACGCGAGCGTGACGAGCGGCTGGCGGCCTATCGGCGCCGAAACCCGACAGGGGATTTTTTCTCAAACCACAGAATCGAGATTATTTCTTACCGAACCATTTCCCTTAAACGACAGGTTCGAGATATCCGTCGCGCCATCCATCGTCTGGAATGTAATTGACCCTCGTTCGCGCCGTTGTGACTGCGCGCTCGTCAGTAACCGTGCAACATTGCATGGTCGGACGGGGGTGCGGCGGGCAATGCAAGAGGGAGACCAATCAACCTATGGGAGCGAGGCCGAGCTGGTGCGTCAGCTGCGAGCGCGGGACAGGGCCGCTTTTACCGGCGTGGTCGAAGCGTACCACGCCGGATTAGTGCGCTTCGCTCAAACATTCCTGCAATCAAAGGCGTCGGCCGAGGAAATTGCTCAAGAGACTTGGCTGGCGGTCATCGAAGGTATCGGCAGATTCGAGGGCCGTGCGTCGCTGAAGTCCTGGATTTATTCGATCGTCGCCAACAAGGCGAAAACTCGTGCCGTGCGCGAGCGCAGAATGCTGAACTTCACGGACTTGTCCGAACAGCCGAGCGACAGCGGCGATGGCATAGAGTCGAGGTTCACCTCGGCCGGAATGTGGAAAGACAAACCCATTCCATGGGACGGCATCGATCCCGAGCGGATAGTCTCGGGGCAGGAATTGTGGCGTCATGGCCTGACGCTCGTCGATGAACTCCCCCCTGGGCAAAGGGCAGTCGTGCTGCTCCGCGACGTGGAAGGTCACGACGCTGCTGAGGTTTGCGACATTTTGGGCATCAGCGAGGCCAACCAAAGGGTTCTGTTGCATCGCGCGCGGTCGAAGTTGCGCGCGGCGTTCGATCAATTGCTGGGGACCAAGAATTAAACGATATAATCTCACAGTAATTGATGGTCGCGGGTCGCTCATGTAACGAAAGCGCGACATGCTAGACTTACCGATGAGACGCAAGCGGCATCGAATCGCGTGACCTACCGGAGACTGACATTGTTGAATTGCCGAGAAATTACCGAGCGCGCCAGCCGATATATAGATGGCGACGTGAGTTGGTGGACCCGAATGCAGTTTCGAATCCACCTCGCCATGTGTAACGCCTGCGACGCGTATGTCCGTCAACTTCGGGCCACGGTGGCAATGCTGCGCGCGGCTCGCGACCGAATCGTGACGAATAACGCTGATACGATTGTCGGCAAGGCTCTGACTCACGACCACACACCTCCGCGTCGGAATTCTTAGCCCCGCCGGTATCGTCCGTCCCATCCTCGCGGGGACAGGGAAAGGGACTGTCATATGAATCTATCGGCAAGACGGTGTGTCCAGCGCTGCATTCTGTGGCTCCTGATCGGTGCGATACCGACCGTCACCGCAGGCGCTGTCGAAGTGCCCTCGCGTTGGCGCGAGGAATGGCCGCGAACGGACTTCTCGAAACTCCGGGTGCCGGTGAGCGAAGTCCAGACCGGCGGCCCCCCGCGAGACGGCATCCCCTCGATCGATCGCCCCGAATTTCGCCCGATCGACCTCGTGACCGGTATGGCGGATCGAGAGCCCGTGATCGCGCTTTCGATCAACGGCGATGCGCGCGCTTATCCGTTGCGCGTCATGATATGGCACGAGATTGTCAATGATATCGTCGGCGGCGTGCCGGTCGCCGTGACCTATTGTCCGCTCTGCAATGCCGCCATCGTGTTCGACCGACGCGTCGAGGGCCGAACCTTGAGCTTCGGCACGACGGGCAAATTGAGATACTCCGATCTCGTGATGTACGACCGGGAGACGGAATCGTGGTGGCAACAGTTCACGGGAAACGCGATCGCCGGTGAGTTGGCGGACCGCGAACTCGTCATGCTGCCGTCGCGCTTGGAAGCGTGGGAGAAGTTCAAGGCGAGCGCTCCAACTGGGTTTGTGCTGGTTCCAAACGACCCGACGCTTAGGCCATATGGCGCCAATCCGTATGTCGGATACGAGGGCGGCAAAGTTCCCTTTCTTTACAAAGGTCCATTTCCGCGCGGCATCCGCCCGATGCAACGCGTGATCGTCGTCGGCGATAAGGCCTGGTCGTTGGCGCTGCTGCAAGAAAAAGGTCGCATTGACGATGGTCAGTTACGGCTAGAATGGATTCCCGGCCAAGCATCCGCGCTCGATCGCGACAAGATCGCGGCGGGCCGTGATGTCGGCAATGTCGTCGTGAAACGGCGCGAAGGCGACGACATGGCTGAAATCCCGCATGCGGTGACGTTCGCGTTCGTCTACTTCGCCTTCAATCGCGACACGTCAATCTTTTCTACTCTTGAGTAAACCTAGAAAGCCCGTTGGCAACGGAAACAATTCTGAAAAAGACAACGTCATCACAATCCTCAATTTTCACATTTCATTGATTAAGGCACTCTGGTCGTGATCGACCAGTACTTATCTTTGTCCGTATCGGCCCACCATCTTTCGACAAATATGAGAACGGTGCCCCGAACATCGGGGGCGACAGGCGCGTCGAGAACGAAAAAGGGGCGGTCCAGGACCGCCCCTTTTCAGCATCTTCGCCAGTGATTCGGATTACTTCGCCATGGCCGCCTGGCTGTTGCCGCCGCGCGCCTGCTCGGGCGTCCATTCCCACGGATTCTGCTTTTTGTCGGGGGCGCGGATCACCAGGAAGGGGGCCGGCGTCGGCGTTGCGACCATGAAGTCCCAGGCCTTCTTGGCGAAGTCGGCGTCTTCCACTTTCAGTTCCTCTTTCGGCATGTCGACGTACGGATCGGTGCCCGTCTCGCACACTGTGATGTTGCGCACGTGAAGCACCTTGTTGGGCGTGTCGGGTATCGTCATGCGGAAGCGGAACGGATACCAGCCGTCGGCGGGCACCGTCTTCACCGGATTCTTCCACTCGATCTCGTCGACCACTTCGTTGACCGGGCGGCCGTGCATGACGATGGGTTTTTCGAGCTTGCGCATCTTGTACTCGATGGTCCACGCCGGATCGAACGCCGCCTTGGCGTCGACAATGCCTTCGGGCACCTTGATGCGCAGGCCCACCACGGGGCTGCCCTTGCAGCCGTGATTGACGCTCAGGACCATGGGCGTCGAATAGCCGGCATAGGCTTCTTGAGATCGAGCGCGTTATGGGCCTGCGCCGACGACGCGGCCATGGCGAACCCGAACGAGGCGCCGACAAGCAACGATGATTTCCACATAGTCTCACTCCCCTTGTTTGTGACCCGATGTATCCAAACCAAGATCTGAACCGAGGCCGAGAATAGCCCAGGCAGACCCCGCTGGCGAACATGGAATCGTTAACGCAGCGATGGTCGGCGCCTAAAGCGAGTTCAGGAAGGCCAAGAGTTCCGCCCGCCGTGCCGCGGGCAGCGCGCGGAACTCCTCCTTGGCGGTCTCGGCTTCGCCGCCATGCCAGAGGACGGCTTCGGCCAAATTGCGGGCCCGCCCGTCATGCAGGAAATAGGTATGGCCGCTCACGGCCGCCGTCAGGCCGATCCCCCACAGCGGCGTCGTGCGCCATTCCGAGCCGCTGGCGAGGAAGTCTGGCCGCCCGTCGGCCAGGCCTTCGCCCATGTCATGGAGCAGCAGGTCCGTGAACGGATGAAAGGTCTGCTCGGCAAACTCGGGCTTAACGCCGTCGGCGGCGCGGCCCGCGATCAGCGTGGGCATGTGGCAGGCGGCGCAGCCGATGGCGCGGAAGATCTCTTCGCCGCGCTTCACGGCCGGGTTCTCGGCATCGCGCTGCGGCGGCACGGCAACCAGCCGCGAGAACACGACGAGGCGCAGGAACAGATCGAATCCCATCTCAGGCTCACCGGATGGGTTAGCGGCCTTGGCGGCTGCGGCACAGGCGTCTTGCCCATCGGTGCAGAGGTCCACACGATTGACGGGCGTGGTGATTCCCATGTCGCCCAGTGCCGCGCCGGCGTTCTGGTGCACGAGACTCGGCGCATTGGCTTTCCAGCCGAAGCGGCCTTCGCTCATGCTTTTATTGCCGCCGTCCCATACGATATTCACGCGTCCGGAAATACCGTCGCCGTCGCGATCCTCCGGATCGGCCAATGCCTGCAGCGTCGTGGCGGGCACGCTCTCCAGCAAGCCGAGCCCGATCATCGGGTTGGCGACGCGAAACGAGGTCAGCAGGTCTTTCGGCAACGGGCCGAAAGCAGGATTGTTCAAGCTCACAATCGGCCGACGCAACGAGAAGCGCGTGCCGTCGCCGTAAGTGCCATCGACGTTCTCCCAGGCGATGCTGGGCTTGGCCTCGGCGGGCACGCCAGGAATGCCGCGGTCCTGGATTTGGTCGCCGTAAAACGGCACCGGGCGCGGCCCGCCATGCTCGTCGCTGCCGGGAATCGAAATGCGGACCAGGCTAGAAAGCAGTGCGTCTCCTGGCCCCTCGGGGGGCGCGCCGCGGCCGTTGTCGAGGTGGCAATCGAAACACGACTCGCGGTTAAACACGGGCCCGAGGCCATCGGTGACGGGCTGTCGGCCGGGTGCGGGGGTCCATGTCGCGGTGAAGGTTTGGTTGCCGTTCGAGAAGAACGCCTTGGCATCGCCGTCGGCATTGGCGACGACGGCGGTAAAGTCCATCAATGGCGTGGTGGGCGTGGTTTCGCCGCCAAGGCGGGCCGAGAGCGGGATCGCCAAAAGCTGTTCCCGCACGTCTGCCGCTTGGGCGACCGCGGCGGCGAGCAGCAAGAAGATCGGAACTAGGGCTTTCATGGCGCGACCTCGCGAACCACGCGGAAGCCAAGGTTGCTGCGACGGCTGTCGGCGGGCGAGCGCACGCGATTGGCCGCCCGCTGCGCCGAAGGCGTGTTGCTGAATCCGCCGGCGCGAAAGGCGCGCAGGCAGCCGGGCTTATCGGGCCGCGCCGTGCCGTCGGTGGTGGCATTGCGGTAGTTGGCCGCATGACAATCGGCGGTCCATTCGGCGGCGTTGCCGATCATGTCGAACAATCCGAAGGCGTTGGGTTTGAAGGACCCCACCGGCGCGGAGTGCACGAAACCGTCGCGGCAATCGAAGAGATCGTCCTTCAGGCCCGTGGCCTCCGAGAAAGAGACATCACGCACATTGGCATGAGCGCAAGCCTGATCGCGACCGTCGCCCCAGTATCGCGCCGTCGTTGTTCCGCCGCGCGCGGCATATTCCCATTCGGCGTCCGTCGGCAGGCGGTAGCGTTGCCCGGTTCGTTTCGACAGCCAGTCGGCGTAGGCTTTTGCTTCGTCCCAATTCACGCAGACCACCGGTTGGCGTTCGGCTTGGGCAAACAACGGGTCTCGCCACGACTTTCCCAGAGTTTCCTCGAACACCGGGCCCGGGCCGCCCAACACCCAGCACTTTTCGCCCGCCGCAAGCTTCGTGTCCTCGGCAAACGCCGCAAATTCACCATAGGTGATTTCATACCGTCCCATGGCGATGGGGCGAGCGATGGTGACGTCATGGACGGGGCGTTCGTCCTCAGCGTTGCTTTCGGTCAGTCCCTCGCGCTCCGGTTCGCCGGCCGGGCTGCCCATGGCGAAGCGGCCCGCCGGGATCACCACCAGTTCCGGGCACGTCGGGCAATCGCGCAACACAGCGGCGGACTTTGTCGGCCGCCACTCTCGCGCTTGCTTTTCGGCTTCAGCCAGTTGCGCAGGCTTCAGCTTGGCGGCGACTCTGGTGCGGCCCGCGATAGCTTTGTCGATATGTTCCCGGTCCGATGCCGGAAAGCGTGCGGCGGCAATGCCGTACCACACGTGAGCTTGAACGTCGCTTTGCGGCACGCCTTCGCCTTTTTCGTACATGCTCCCCAGGCTGTATTGCGCCAGGGCGTCGTCTTGCTCGGCGGCTTTGCGATACCAAAGTGCGGCTTCGGCATCGTCTTCGTCCACCCCCAGACCGTTCTTGTACATGAACGCGACATAGGTTTGCGCCGAGGTCTCGCCCGCTTCGGCGAGGGCGCGCATCAGTCGCATCGCCGTGACATAGTCCCGCGCGGCAAAGGCCTGCAAGGCGGCCTCAAGAGATTGGGCAAGACCAGGGGTTGACCAAACGCAAGCCCAGGCTGACAGGACAATCAGCAATCGCCGCATAGGGGCCCTCCGCAGTTTGCAACACGGCTCAATCCTATGATGCGGGAATGCGTTGACAAGCCGAGATCGGCGCCAAAAGAATTTCAGAAACCGCGCCGCGCGGCGGCGCGCTTTGGTCCGCTTACAACTGACGGCGGCGATCATCTTCAACCCCAGGTAATCGGCGGTGCGCCGTGGTTTCGTCTCGACATGACGACGCCATGGGACCGTGCTACACCCAAAGACGAATCGATGGCGCTGCCGGGGCTTATGGCGGCCCCCAAGAGGGATGTTTATGCGGCCATGACGGCACCCGACCCCAAAAAAATCAAAGAGTTTATTGAAACGTCGCTGCGCGGGCGCAACCCGAACATGCGCGAAGAGTCGATCCAGCGCACCGCTTCGGCCGTGGTCGCGTTGCTGGCCAAGGAAATCGAATTTTCGCACCGGCTGGAAAACCTCGCTCATTTCATCGACCAATCGCGATCCGAAATCGCCGCGCTCAAGCCCGAACAGGTCAAGGAAGAGTTTCTGCCGAAGGCCACGGACGAACTCGATGCCATTGTCCAGGCGACGTCGGAAGCCACAAATCGCATCATGGACGCCGCGGAGAAAATCTCCGGCGTGGCGACCGAGCTCGCCGATCCCCAAGCCAGCGATCTCATGAACGCCGTGACGTCGATCTACGAGGCCTGTTCGTTCCAAGACATCACCGGACAACGCATCGCCAAGGTCGTGACCACGCTGAAGGTGATCGAGCAACGCATCGAGCGCATGGTGGCCTCGCTCAGCGGCAAACCCATCGAGTCCGACGGCACCGACCAGTTGCCCGACGGCTGGGTGACGGGTCAATCGGCTCAGGCCGATATCGACGCCCTGTTCGGCGACGCCAGCAAAGACTCGCTCCTGCACGGCCCCGCCGCGAAAGGCCAAGGCACCAGCCAAGCCGACATCGACGCCCTGTTCGGCGACGCTTCAAAGTCTTGACGATCATGCCCTTCGGCGTATCTGCTTAGGGCGGCTTGTCCCGGCGCGCACAAGAACATGCGGGCACTCATCGGCAGGATGTGAGGTCGCCACCATGGAGTCCGATCTCTCTCTCGCGACGGTCCTCCACCTCGTGATCGCGCTGCCGTTGTGCGGCCATGTCTTGCTGCGCAAGGATCAAGAGCCCGTGGCCGTGGGCTGGATTGCCCTGATCTTGCTGTCGCCGTTCATCGGTAGCGGACTCTATTGGCTGTTCGGCATCAATCGCGTCGAACGGCGCGCGCGGCGCCTGCGCGAGCGGCCCGACGTTCCGGTCATTGCCGCGGCGCCGGCCATGCCGTCGTCGGGCGCGGCGGCCGACCCGCGGTACCTGCGCCTCGCGGGCTCGGTCAGCGAATTGCCGTTCCTGCCCGGCAATACCATCGAGCCGCTGGTGAACGGCGACGAAGCCTACCCGGCGATGCTGGACGCGATCAAAAAGGCGCAGCGCAGCGTCGCCTTGTCGGTCTATATCTTCGATGACGATCCGACCGGCCGCAAATTCGTGGAGGCCCTGGCTGAGGCCGTCAAAAGAGGCGTCGCGGTGCGCGTTCTGATCGATGACGTGGGCTTGCGTTACAGCGTCGCCGCCATCGACGCCGCGCTTGAAAAAGCCGGCGTGCGCACCGCGCGATTCATGCCGCGCACGTTTCGCTTTTTGCCGTTCCTCAACCTGCGCAATCACCGCAAGATCATGGTGGTCGACGGCGAGGTTGGGTTCATCGGTGGCATGAACATCCGCCACGGCAACGTTGTCGTTGCCGGGCAACCGGAAGCCGTCCAGGACATTCACTTCCGCGTCCGCGGGCCCGTGGTCGACCAAATGACCGGGCTATTCGAAGAAGACTGGCATTTTGCCGCCGACGAAGAGGTCACGCTGCCGAGGACGGCCCGGCCGGCAGCCGCGGTCGGCGCCGTGACCGCGCGCGTCGTTCCCGACGGGCCCGACCACCGCGTCGACACCCTGCAATGGCTGATTTTGGGCATGCTCGCCATGAGCCAGAAGCGCGTGCGGATCATGACGCCCTATTTCATCCCCAACGGAATCCTGCTCAGCGCGCTCGCCGTGGCCGCCATGCGCGGCGTGGAAATCGAAGTGGTGGTGCCCGAACGCACCAATTTGCCCTTCGTCGGGTGGGCCATGGCCGCCAATTTCGAGCGGCTGCTGGCTCAAGGCGTCAAGATCCATCTCAATCCGCCGCCCTTCGATCACAGCAAGCTGATGGTCGTCGATGGTCAATGGACATTGTTGGGCTCGGCCAATTGGGATCAACGAAGCCTGCGGTTGAACTTCGAGGCCAACCTTGAGTGTCTCGATGAGGGTTTGGGTGCGATCCTCGAGGCCTATATCCAGTCCAAAATATCGCTCGGCCGTGAAATTTCGCTGGCCGCGGTGCGGGCCGCGCCGCTATGGGTCCGCCTGCGCAACAATTTCGTGCGTCTGTTCGGGCCCTACTTATGATTTCCCGTTCTCTTGCCGCCGCCCAACGCGTGATCCGGCTGCCGCTGCGCAAGCGGAGTTATCGCATCGTCCCAGAAGACGACGCGCTGAGAATCCTCGGCAAGGCCAGCCGCAAAAGCCTGGGCAACCGTTTCACGTTGATTTCCTGGAACATGTACAAGGCCCGCCGCCGCCGCTGGCTTGAAGACCTGACGCAGATGGCCGAGCAGGCGGATTTCATCTTGCTCCAAGAAGCCGTGCTGCACGGCGATCGGGAGCATCCGTTTCATGTCTCAAGCGGCTTCGAATGGATCATGGGTCAGAACTTCGCCTATCAGTCGCGTCCCGTGACCAGCGGCGTCAAGACCGGCAGCCGCATCGCCGCGCTGTCGCGCCGTATGGTGCGCTCGCGTGACCGGGAGCCCATGATCGATCTTCCCAAGACGATCCTGGCCACGGAGTACGACATTCTCAATTCGGATGGTAATTTGCTGCTGATCAACATTCACGCGGTCAACATCGTTTCGGCGAAAAAGTTCACCCGGCAAGTCGAACAAGTCGAGGGCATGATCGAGAACCACCGCGGGCCCGTGATTCTGGCGGGGGATTTCAACACCTGGAACCGGCGTCGCCAGTCGATCGTGTTCAAGGCGGTCGAGCGCCACGGCTTGCAACGGGTGCCGGTGGCGGCCCCGCAGTGGCGGCACCTCAATCAGGTGCTGGATCATGTCTTTTATCGCGGGGTCACCCTCAGAAGCGCGGCGGCGCTGCTCAATGTCCGCAGTTCAGACCACATTCCGCTCAAGGTCGAGTTCGAGCACGCCGGCGGCGGCAAGTAACTCGATTACTTCAAACCGCGCATGAAGGCGACAATTTGGGCGAGTTCCTCGTCGGTCAAATAGTCGAAGGCCGGCATCAAAAGTTTCATCGTGCTGTCGGGACTGTCGGGATGCCGGCCCATTTTCATGAAGTCCGTCAACTCCGCGTCGGTCTGCCGCTTCACGAACGCGCTGGTCACGAGATCCGCGCCCAAGTCCTTGAGGCCTTTGGCGTCGTCGCCATGACAGGCCGCACAGTAGTCGATGTAAGCTTGCGGAGCGTGCGCGGTGCGAGAACTCCCGGAATTGGCGTCGGCGGGGGCGAGGCAGGGCAGCAAGGGCAGTGCGGTGACGCCAACAAGAAAAGTAGTGCGATTCATGGAGACACCGGAAACCCTGTTGCCTGACACGGAAAGCCCGCCCACGCCGCATCGCGAGCGCGACTCACCGGGGTGAAATCGGTGGGCTGGATCGATGGGATAGCGAAGAATTATTCGTCTTCGCTGTATTCCTCAAGGGCCTCGAAATTCTTGATGCGCACCACGCGGGTCGACTCGATGGCGATCAGGCCCTGATTCTCCAGCCGCGTGAAACAGCGACTGACGGTCTCGAAGGCGAGGCCCAAATAATCGGCGATATCCTCGCGCGTCATCGGCAAATGGACCGGGTTGTCGACGCCGCCTCTTACGGCGGCCTTGCGCGAGAGCATGAGCAAGAACGCCGAAACCTTCTCGGCGGCGGAACCTTGCCCCAGCATGGTGATGTGTTCTTGCGCCGATGACAAATCGCTGGTGGCCATTTCGAGCAAGCGATGCTCGATCTTCGGCAATTCTTTCACGGCACGGGCCAGCTCATTGCGCGCGAACCTGCAGACCTTGGCGCCACGCACGGATTCGCCCGTCCACGGATAGGTCTCGCGGCCGGAGAAGCCGATGAAATCACCCGCGAACATGAAGCCGATCACCTGGCGGCGGCCGTTTTTGAGCATGGTCGACAGCCGCACGGCGCCGTCGGTGATGTTATAGACCGAGCCGTTGGCATCGCCTTCGTGAAACAGGGCTTCGCCGCTGCTGAAGGTCTCGCATCGCGCGATTTTTGACAGACGCCCCAGTTCCTCGGGTTCCAGCGAGCCGCACATATTGATGCTGCGCACGCTGCAAATCAGACAGCGGGACACATCAAAGGAGAAACTCGCCGAATGGCCGGTATTTGGTGACTTGTTCACGATATGCCCCCGAGCGCCACTTCCCTGTGATCTAATCCGGAATTGACCCCTGTCAACGCGGTACCGATCTTTGCCGGTGAAAGTATATCTTATAATGTGCCAAGGCCTTTTTGGAGTATAGCCATGAAAATCAAGCAGATTCTGGTGCCACTGACCGGCGAATCCAAGGCGACCCATGTCGCCGATCTGGCCTTCCAGATCGCAAAGCGAACTCAAGCCCATGTCGTGGGGACCGACACGGTCTCCGATCCCGGGCCGTTCCTCGACCAAACGGGCGTGGGCATGATGGCGGGGTATTATGACGAATTGTTCAAGAGCGCCGAGAAGGTCCAGGCCCAGAAGCGCGCCAATGCCAAGGCGGCCTTCGACGACAGCCGCGCGAAGGCCGGCATCGCCGTCGCCGAAAAACCGGCGGTGACCGCCGATGCCACGGCGCAGTGGATTTCGGGCGAGACCTACAACGGCGCCACGGTGTCGTTGTTCGGCCGGTTGAGCGACCTCATCGTCGTCAATCATCCCGGCGAGAAGTCGGGCTACGCCGACATGCAAGTGTTCGAAACGGCGGTCTTCACCGCGCGCCGCGCGGTGGTGCTGGTGCCGGGCGGCTGCAAGGGACTGGGCCAGCGCGCGGCGATTGCCTGGAACGGCAGCATCGAGGCCTGCGGCGCGGTCGAAGGCGCGATGCCGCTGCTGGCGAACCTCGACGGCGTGGACATCATCCAGGTGGGCGACATTCCGCCCGGCAATGCGCCGTCACAGGCCTTGGCGGACTACCTGGGATGGCACGGGATCGCCGCCAAGATTCGTACCTGCGCCGACAAGGGCGAACGCACGGCGAAACTGATTCACAACGAAGCCACGGCGGCCGGCGCCACCTTCATGGTCATGGGGGCCTACACCCATAGCCCCTTGCGCGAGCTCGTGCTGGGCGGCGTGACCCAATACATGATCACCCACGGCACCTTGCCGCTGGTGATGGCGCACTAAACCGCTCAGCTACTTCTCGGCGACGAAGACCGGCACGTTGCCGAAGGAGCCCATGTAGCCTTTGTCTTTGTCGGTGTTGACTTGCACCTTGGTCATGTAAGGCGTGCGCTCGATCTTGACCTTGTCGCGGGCAAATCCGGCGCGCACCGCGTTGGCGATGTGGTCCATCTTCAGCATCTGCACCAGGAACTGCTCGTTGTTGTTGTAAGCCTCCCACGAGCCCAGGAACTCGCGGATCGGCTCGGGCTTTTCCGTGCGCCAGGCATCCCAGTGAATCATCACGCCGCCGGGCTTCAGGATGCGATGGCACTCCTTGAAGATCTTCGGCGCCGCCGTGGTGGACGTCTCGTGAAACATCAGCGACGAGGTCACCACGTCGAAATAATCGTCCGGGAAGTCGGTGTGTTCGGCGTTTTGCTGGCTGAAGTGAACCGCGTGGCCCATGGCGTTGGCGCGGGCGTGGCCGTAACGCAGGCAGGGCGCGCCGACGTCGATGGCGAAGATCTCGGCCCGGGGAAAATGCTTGGCCCACGGCACCGATGAGTTGCCGATGGTGCAGCCCATGTCGAGCACGCGGCCCGGCACGCGATCCGGAAACCGCGTCTTGAAATAGTTGATGCACGTCTCGCCGCTGGCGTCGTTCTCGGGGCCCATCATGCCCATGGCGTAGATCGGCACGCTCATGTCGTAAACCAGGCCCTCGGAGATATCGTCGGCCACGCTGTCGGTGTGATACCCGCCGGGCTGCTGATGAATGTCGTAAGCCGTGTGGTACTTGGGCATCTTCAGATTGGGATTAATTTTGAGCGAGCCCAACTGTTTCTTGCCCCGCGCGCGGACCAGCGAGTCCGGCATGGCGCGCTCGATGGTGTCGATGGTCGACGCCCACATCAGGCGCTGGCTCTCGCCCTGCATGAAGCTCCACAACTGATAGGTCGGGTCCTGGGTCATGACCTTGCGCACTTCATGGCCGTCCTTGGGCGGGCGCCCGTGGGCTTTCTCGAAAGCCGGTTTGACCCGCGTGTTGTAAACGGTGACGCTGCCGGGGCTGACCTTCTTGGCCAAATGCGTGCGCAGCGACAGCACGAAATCCTGCCGCGCATCCTCGTCGTGCGTGGGCTTGGGCAGCATATCGTGCAGCGTTTGGCGGAATTGAAGGCTCATGTGAGGTTCCTCGCGTCCATTCTTACTCTGCAGCCAGGCGTACGGTAGCTGCCGGATCGCGCCAGATCACGGGAAACAGCGGGCCGTCGGGGCGCTCGCCCTTGACCATCTCGTCGAAGGAATAGCCCGGGTGGTTGATGCTCTCGGGGCGCGGGTTCCAGCGGATGTCGTCGCCGAACCAGCGCGTGGACACGGCGATGCGCCAGTTGGGCGTGGGGTTGCCGCAGGAGTAATGAAAGCACCACGGATGGATCAAGATCGCGTCGCCCGGTTCCATGTCCCATTTCAAGAATGTGAGGCTGGGGTCGTCGCGGCGCAAGTCGTAGTCGGGGAAATTGGGCCGGTCGGGCGGCTGAATCATCTGCTTGGAGTTTTGCGTCTTGTTCCAATAGCGCGTGGCGTCCTGGTGCGAGCCGGCGATGCACTCCAGGCTGTTGGCCTTCACCACATGCGAGATGGCCATCCAGAAGGAGGGCACCATTTCGCCGTCCACGGGCCAGCCCATGCGGTCCGTGTGCCAGGGCGTCTTGTGGTCGGAGTGGGGCGCTTTCGCCCACACCTGATCGAAGAAGAATCGTGACTCGCTCGACCGCAAGACGCGCCCGACGATCTCGGCCGCGGGGCTCTCGAAGCAGTATTTCCGGAACTCGGGGAAGCCGTGCCACAAATGCTTGTTGCCGAAGGCGCGCAGTTTGTTCTTTTCGGGCTCGGGCATCGCGATCACGCGCTCGGCGGCGGGGCGCAACAGGTCGATCCAATCGCGGTCGAACATGCCGCGAATGCACACCACGCCGTCGCGCTGGTAGGTGTCGAGGTGCTCTTGGGTGATGGGCTTCAGGGGTTCGCGGTTCATGGGCTACTCCGCGGCCTGGGCGATCTCGGCGGCGGGTCGGCGCCACACCACGGGGAACAACGCATCGTCACCCGGCCGGTCGCCGGGCCGCGATCCCGGGACCATCTCGTCGTGGGGCAGGCCCGGCGTATTGACGCTTTCGGGGCGCGGATCCCACACGATGTCGTCGCCGAACCAGCGCGTCGAGAGCGCGATGCGGTCACGCTTGGCATCGGGGTTGTCGCCGCCGCCGTGATGAACGCGCGGGTGGATCAAAATCGCGTCGCCCGGCGCCATGTCGAAGGACAGAAACTTCACCGACGGATCGCCGCGCAGTTTTTCATAATCGATGAAATCCGGGCGCTTTTCCCTGTCCCAGGTTTCCTGGCGCGCGTTGAACGAGCGCGGCCACTGGAACGTCAGGTCGCGGTGCGTGCCGGCCACGGTTTCCACGCAGCTTGCCTTGCCGATGGGCGTGAGCGCGATCCACAGCGACGGCACCATCTCGCCTTTCACCGGCCATGCAGGGTGGTCGGCGTGCCAATAGGTTTTGACTTTGCAGCCGGCGTCCTTGACGAACATCTGGTCCCAGTAGAAGCGCACCATGTTGGAGCCCATCACGCGGCCGACGGCTTCGCCGCCGGGCCCCTCCAGGGCGAATTTTCGAAAATCGGGATCCCAATGCCACATATATTTGCAGCCGGTGAATCCGGTCTTCGCCTTGTCGGTCTTGCGGGCGGGATCGTCGGCGGCCGCCATCTCGGCCTTGAGCTTCGGATCGCGGTCGAGAAAGTCCAGCGGCAGGCGGTAGATCGGCTTGCCCGCGTCGATGTCGGCGCGGATTTTGGCCCAGGCTCCCAGCAGCAGATCAACCCAGTCGCGGTCAAAAACCTGGCGCAGGCAGACCACGCCGTCGCGGGCGTAGGCGTCGATATCGGCGGCGTCGATGGGGCGCAGGGGATGGCGGTTCATGGGCGCCTTCCGTCGCTCGTGTCACAGGTGAGACTATGTCGCAGTGTGACAGTATGCCGCCTTTGCCCATATCCAGATAATATATTAGAACTATATGTCATAGCTAATACCTATAGGCCGAGAGAACTGGCAACCGTGGATTTGCGCCAATTGCGTCACTTGATTGCCGTGGCCGAGGCGGGCTCCTTCAGCGCTGCCGCCGGGACCATCGGCATTGCCCAGCCGTCGCTCTCGGTGAGCATCAAGGCGCTGGAGACCGAACTGGGCGATCAGTTGCTGGTGCGCGGGCCGCGTGGTGCTGAACTCACGCCCGTGGGCCAGACCTTCGTCACCTATGCCCGCTCGATCCTGCGCGAGGCCGACAAGGCGGTGGACGAGGTGCGCCAGATCCAAGGCCTCAAGCGCGGCCGGGTGACCGTGGGCGTCATGTCGGTGTTCAGCACGTTCATCGCGCCCCAGGCCCTGGCGCGGTTCAATGCCGCCCATCCCAACATCGACGTGACGGTGGATGTGTCCACCCATGCCCACGACACGGTGGTCGCCAGCCTCGACAGCGGCGCGTGGGATTTCGCCTTCACGCTGCACCGCGTCCCCCACGAATTTCCCGCGAGCCTCACCGTCATGCCGGTGGCGGCTTTTGAATCCGACATCTATGCGGCCCACGATCATCCGCTGGCCGGGCGCAAGCGCGTCACGCTCGCCGACATGGCCGGCTTCGATTGGGTGGTCAGTTCCGCCGCCGCCGGAGCCGGGCTGCTCCACCGCGTGTTCGACCAAGCTGGCCTCGCGCGCCCCGCGATTCGCGTTGTGTCGAACTCTTTCGGTTTGGTGCGTGAATTGGCTCAGCAATCGCCGCTGCTCTGCATGCTGCCGCGCCGTTATGCCCGCCGCGAATTGGCCGCGGGACAGCTCGCGCGGATTCGTCAAAACGACATCGCCGTGCGTTCCAACGCCGGGCTCATTTCTTCGGCGGCCAAGACCTTGACGCCCGCCGCGCGCCATCTGGCCGAGGCCTTCCGCTTGGCCGGCCAGGCGGAGTTCGCGCTGGCGAATGCCGCGCGCTAGCGATCCAAAAACTCGCGCAGCAATCTCGCGACGTTCACCGTCTCGGCGTCCATGAAACCATGCGTCCAACCCGGCAGATCGTGCACGCGCCCGTTCTTCAGCAGCGGCGCCGCGCGGGGCGTGTAGGTCCACAGATCGTCCTCGGGGTTGAGAATCAAGATGGGGTGCGAGCACGCCCGCAATGCTCCGGCGATATCGTAGTTGAAAGCGGCGCGATGGCCCCACGGCGAGAAATCGGGGTTGCGTTGGCCGTCCAGGAACACGTTCCATTGGCGCTGGGCGCTGGGCTCCATGCGCCAGAATTCGCTCTTGAACGTCGGCCAGCGCGCGGCCATTTGCGCCGGGCGCTCGTCGATGGGCTTGGGCACGTACTGGCGGCGGAAGGCTTCGGTTTCTTCCGGCGTGAAGACGGTGGCCGAAATCATCACGATTTTCCGCACCACCTCGGGCTGATGGCGCGACATCTCCACGGCCGTCAACGAGCCGGTGTGATAGCCCATGACGTCGACCACGCCCAAGCCCATGTCCGCAACGAAATCCAACATTACCTTGGCGTAGTCCGCGATCTCCGGCGGCGCGGGCGGCGGATCCGACATGCCGAAGCCCGGCGTATCGGGCGCCAGCACGAAGCGGTCGCGCGCCATCTCGGCCATCAGGTTCTCGTAAACGTAACCCGACAAGGGGCTCGGGTGCAGCAGCAGCAGCGGGCTGCGCGTGCCCATCGTGCCGGCCTTGCGGTAGTGGATTTGGCCGTAGGGCGTCTTGGCGTAGCCGCGGCTCACGGTCGCGCGGGCAGCTTGACCGGCAGTGGGTCCCATCGTTCCATCCCCCAGAATTTCTTGGCCGAGCGTTCGGCGATTCGGTCCATACTTTAGCCTGTCCAATCCGCGACCGCCTCGAAAATTGGGGCCGCCGGGGCCCGGCCATCGGACCTAGAGTTTGGCCGGCGGCGATCCGCGCGTTGACGAAACGCCGTCCAAAGCGCACATGAGGGCGATTGAGAAGTTTCCGGGGAGGGCAGAGATGGCTGACGTCGACCGCGCATTTGTTCGCATCCAAGAGGGCCTGGTTCATTATCGCCACGCCGGCACCGCCCAGAGCGGCGGCCCGCTGCCGCTGTACTTCGTCCATGCCGGGCCGGGCTCCTCGGCGGGCTACGCGCCCCTGATCGCCGAGCTGGGTAACTCGCGCCGGGTGATCGCGCCCGACACCCTGGGCAACGGCGACTCCGTCGGGCCCGGCATCGCCAATCCGGAACTCGCCTATTACGCCGACAGCGTCGTGCGCATCATGGATGCGCTCAAGCTCGACAAGGTTGATTACTTCGGTACCCACACCGGCGCGCATATCGGCGTGGAACTGCTGCTGACGCGGCCCGACCGCGTGCGCCGCGCCATCTTCGACGGCATCGGGATTTTTCCCGAGGACTTGAAGAAGGAGATGCTGGCCCACTACGCGCCCGAGATCACACCCGACGAGTTCGGCCGCCAGTTCACCTGGGCCTGGCACTTCGTGCGCGACCAGTCGATCCACTTCCCGTACTTCATGCGCGATCCGGCCCACCGGCTGAACAATCCCATGCCCGGCGCCGAGGCGCTGCATCGCTCGGTGGTGGAAGTACTCAAGGCCGTGACGACCTATCACAACGGCTACCGCGCCGTGTTCCGCCACGACACGAAAAGCCGCCTGCCGCTGATCAAGTCCACGCCCTTGATGTTCATGGCCTCCGAGGCCGATCCGCTGGTGGAGTATCTCGACGCCGCCGCGGCGCTGGTGCCGGGGGCGAAGAAAGTGCGCATCTCGCGGCAGGAAGGCCTGGGGGTGCGCGCCAAGGCCATGAACGACTTCTACGACGCGGCTTAACGAGTCTGTGCCATGGTCAAAGCTCGCCTGTGGTTTGCCCGCGCGGTCATGGGCTACGCGCTGCTGATCTTTGGCTTTCTCGGCCGGTTGTTTTTTCTCGATCCGCTCGAAGGCATCAAGTCCTTCGGCGTGACCTTGGCTGATCCGCATTCCATCACCTTCATTCGCACCAGCCTGGGCGCGATGTTCGTGGGGTTTGCCGTCACGGCGCTGTACGGGCTTGCCCGCCCGGATCGATTCCTTTCCTGCTTGTGGTTCCTGGTGGTGATGAACGTCTCGATCGTCGCCGCGCGCCTCTACGGCCTGGCGGTGGACGGCGTCACGCCCAAGAACCTCTCCGAGTTGACCAACGAAGGTCTTTCCACACTCCTCTTCATCGTCGCGCTCGTGGCTTACCCACGCGCGAAACCGAATTAAGCGTTCTCATCATTCCGCCGCCTCGGCGCGGTTGGTGTTCCACGCCAAGATCTTGTCGCCCAAGAGCCGGCCGAAGGTGATGGCCGGGCCGATGCTGGTGCCCGACAGGTACGCATTGCCGAAGCGCCCGAAGCCCACCACCTCGCCCGCGGCATAAAGCCCGGCGATGGGCCGGCCGTTGGGGCGCAGCACGCGGCAATTCAGGTCGGTGGCCACGCCGCCGAAGCTGACCACCGAGATGGCGTAGTGCTTCACGGCGTAGAACGGCCCTTTGGCCACGGGCAGGGGCATGAACTGACGCCCGAAGGCGTCGGACTTCACCGCCTGGCCCTGGTTGTAGCGCGCGACGGTGTGCTTCAGCGCCGCCGCCGACAGGCCCGTCAGCGCGGCCAACTCATCGAGCGTGTTGCCCTTGCGGTAGTCGGGATGCGAGGCAAACGCGCGCTCCTGTTTGTCCTTCGGCCACGCGAACAGCAGCGGCGGGGCCTGCTCGCGGATGGCCTCGTCATAGATGCTCCAGAAGCACATGTCGGGCTGCTTCATCAGCGCGCGCTCGCGCATGTCCACCGAGGGGTTGTCCTCGGCGACGAAGCGTTCGCCGTTCAGGTTGACATAGATCTCCCACGCCATCCGGATTTGCGGCGTGCAAATGGTGTTGATCCACTTGGTTTCGCCGGCGTCGGGGTCCGAGGTGCCGGCGAAGGTGGGGATGAAGTTCTCCGCCCACTTGAGCTCAGCGCCCAAGTTCATGGCGGCCTTGACGCCGTCGCCCTGCGAGTGGGGCCAGAAGTGCCCGCGCACGGGCCGGTCGTGGAACTTGCCCCACAGTTCGGCGCTGGCCGCATAGCCGCCGCACGTCAGCACGATGTTCTTGCCGCGAATATCCTCGCTGGCGCCGCCGCTGCTCACCCGCACGCCCACCGCCGCGCCGTGATCGTCGGTGAGGACCTCCGACATGCGCGTGTTCAGCTTCAGCGTGATGCTGCCTTTCTTCACCTCGGCCTCGAATACCGGGATCAACGCATTGGCCAAGCCGATGCCGCCGTCCTTGGACCAATAGGTGCGCGGCGTGGTGTAGATTTCATGGCCGTAGGTGATGGCGGGGTGCTCGTCTTGCGGCCGCCAGCCGATATCGTGCAGCCAATCCACCGTGGCCCCGGCGTTGTCGGCGAAGAGCTTCATGAAGGGGTGATCGCCGGTGCCGTGATTGATGCGCATGAAGTCGGCGAAGTGCTTGTCGGGGCTGTCGTCGATGCCGCGCTTGGCCTGAAGTTTCGTCTTGGTGCCGCTGATCTGGCCCGAGGCCAGCCACAGCGAGCCGCCGATTTTGTCGGCGGCCTCGATCACACACACCTTGGCGCCGCGCTTGGCCGCGAAGATGGCGCACGGCAGCCCGGCCGTGCCGGCGCCGACAATCACCACATCCCATGGGTTGGTCTTGTTTTGGCTCATGATCCCCTCCTGAAAACGCCCTGCAACCTAGCCCGGCGAGTCGCGGAGCGACCAGCCGTCGTGACCCTCGTGTTCATGCGGTACGCGCAACAGTTGTTCATTACACCTGTTATCCCTGTTATTTCAGGGGGCCCCACACGAAAACAGGCTGGGGCCTTGCCAAGCCCTTGGCCTAAAACGAAACCCGAAAGACCCTGTTTTGATATCAGGCCATACACGGCGCGGCTAACTCCTTGAAAACACGCATCACAAAAAAGGCAGCCCGTCTCGGCTGCCCCCGGCGCGGAACAGGTGTGGCGTTTTCCACACGCGCCACATGCGCCCACGCCTCTGGCCGCGAATCTTAGTCCCGTGGCGCGCCGAGGCAAGCCAAGCCCGCGGTTTTCCCCGAAACTCACATGACAGAACAGGTGGTGGGCTTGTCCACTGTGTGACGGCGCACGCAAGGCGCGGCTGCGCAAGGCGGGGCCGGGCGCGCTAAGCTGAGTCACTTTCCGATCATCGTCTTTTGGGGGACTTGTCCGATGAAAACGCAACTGATTGCCGCCGCCGCTGCCGTCGCGATGCTCGCAAGCGCGCCTGTTTTCGCCGCCGATGCCGGCTTCGCTATCCCAGCGGCCAAGGCCCAAGTCCAGGCGGGCGACGGCTACAGCGTCAAGTCATTTGCGTTCGCACCGGGCACCATCAAGGTCATCACCTTCGATGCCGCCGCCCCCAAGCCCTTCGCGCTCACGGACGAGGCGCAATTCTATGTCATGAGCGGCGCGGTCAGCACCGACGTGGGCGGCGCGGCGGTCGACCTCGCGGCGGGCGATGTCGCCACCCGGCCCACCGGCACCATTCGGCCCAAGGCCGGCGGCGCGGTGGTGGTGGCCCATAAAGCACGCAGTGCTGTCCCGGAGCCCAAGCCCCAAGTGCTGCGCGGCGCCGAGGTGCAGCCGGGCCTCGCCGTGCAATGGCGCGACGCCGACGGCAAGCCCATGTCGGCCAGCACCGAGGAAGCCGCCAAGGCCGCCCCCGCGGGCGCCGCGCGCTTCATGATCCGCCGCTATGCCTTCGACGGCAACTCGATCCGCGTGGTCGACCTCACCAAAGGCGGGCGCACCAACCCCACCGACTACAAAACCAACAACATCATCCTCATCACCAAGGGCCGCATGGCGCGCAACGTCGGCGACCAGCGCGTGGAAGTGAAGGCGGGCGACGCCATCGTCGAGCAATCGGGCACCACGGGCTACTGGGACATCCTGGAGGACTCGCAGTTCGTCTCCACCACGGCGATTGATTAGAGAGGGAGGGGCGCGACTATCTGAGCGCCTCGCTCGCGTCGGTGCAATTAGTGGCACGAGTGCTCCGGCAAGCTGTTTAACAGTCGTATGTACGCTTCCCTTTGGGAAGTGTGTCCTTGCTTCGAGCCGAGTTTGCCCTCAGTGTATTGCCATCAGCTTGCTCAAGCTGATTTTTGAGCGAGATTCCAAGTCGCCACTCACAGTTCTTGGGAACGCAATGTCTATTTTTGACGTTACGCCCGAAGATATTGCATCTCTGAGTGATGAAGACCTTCGCAACCTCATTGGCAGGCTATGTGAGGCCGAGCTTGGAGTGCGAGGCTTACCTGTAGCCAGCGTGACTTATGGCGGCAACCAGACAGCCAGCGATGGCGGCTTGGATGTGCGTGTTGAGCTACCCTCAACAGCAACAATTGACGGCTATATTCCGCGCAACAATACCGGATTTCAGGTTAAAGCATGTGACATGCCGCGCGCCGAGATTTTGGAGGAAATGAAACCAAAAGGAGCTTTGCGAGCATCAATCTTGGATCTTGCGAGCAAGAACGGCGCATATGTCATCGTCAGTTCAAAGGGGTCGGTTACGGACAGTGCGCTTTCTGTGCGGCGAACGGCTATGAGCGATGCGTTGATCGGAGCTACTGCGACTGGTGCGTTGTTGATAGACTTCTTTGATCGGACGAGGCTTGCGTCTTGGGTGCGCGCCCACCCTGGTGTCGTTCTTTGGGTTCGAGAAAAAATTGGGCGGAGCTTGACCGGCTGGCGCCCATATGAGTCCTGGGCGAATCCTTCAGAACAGGTCACGGCGGAGTATCTCGTTGATGATGGCTTTCGCATCAAAGGAGGTACTGAAATACCCTCGGCCGGGCTTTCGGTCGTGGATGGGATACAAAACATACGTCGCAAGCTCGGGCAGTCCGGCATCTCTATCCGCCTTGTGGGCCTTTCGGGCGTGGGTAAGACTAGATTTGTTCAGGCGTTGTTTGATGAGCGCATCGGTAATGATGCGCTCGATAAGACACTGGCTATCTATACAAATCTTGCCGATAACCCCAATCCACAGCCCGTAGCCATTTTGACCGATCTTGTTGCTAGCAATCGTCGAGCTGTGTTGATCGTAGACAATTGTCCACCAGACCTTCATCGCCGCCTAACCGAGATCTGCAAGCGTGATCAATGCCCTGTAAACGTCATTACAGTTGAATACGACATCAGAGAAGATCAGCCAGAGGGAACGGAGGTCGTGATTCTCGAGCCGTCTACAGCGGCCTTGATCGAGAAACTCGTGCCAATACGGTATCCGAACGTCACGGCAGTAGATGCCAGGACAATTTCAATTTTCTCCGGTGGTAACGCCCGCATTGCGCTTACCTTGGCTAGTAGCGTTGATCGCGGTGGTGAATTGTCCGAGCTCAACGATGAAGATCTTTTTCGCAGGCTATTTGACCAACGTCACGACAAGGACAGTGATCTCTTAACTGTCGCTCAAGCGTGCTCATTGGTGTACTCGTTTGAAGGAGAAGATCTCACAAGTTCTGATTCGGAGCTAGTTAGACTGGCTGCCGTTGTCGGAAAAACCTCACAAGAGATCTATACTGGCCTTGCGGAATTAAAGCGCCGCGACCTATTGCAGTCGCGTGGCCGGTGGAGGGCTATTCTGCCTCATGCAGTAGCTAATCGGCTTGCAGCGCTCGCACTACAAAACAATCCTCTCGCAAAAATTGAAGAGCATATCGCCAATTCAATGGCGCCCCGGATGCTCAAGTCGTTCTCTAGGCGCGTCGGTTTTCTCCATGACAGACGTGAAGCACGCAGCCTCGTAGCGCGGTGGATGGCGCCCGGAGAAATGCTGGCGGACATAGGGGGCTTGAGCGATCTGGGGCAGGAGATTTTTGTCAACTTGGCGCCAGTTGATACGGAGGGCGCTTTGTCAGCGCTTGAGAGATTACTGTCAGAAGAGGACGGAATCCGCGCTCTGAAAAAGCCGAAGTATGTGCGGCTGTTAAAATCCATCGCCTACGAGCAACACTTGTTCGAGCGCTGCTGCAAACTACTGGTGGCAATGGTCGAAGATGAAACTGTGCAAGACCGAAGTTTACGTACACAGGCGTTTGAGGCTTGTACCTCATTGTTTCATTGTGTGCTCTCTGGAACCTATGCGTCCATCAGTCAGAGGGTTAATCTTGTCAGATCAATGCTGCAAGCTTCAAGCTCCCAACCCCATGCTTTGGGTATAGCCTGTCTAAAGGCGCTTCTGAAGACGTCTCTGTTTTCTGCGTCTTTCACGTTCGACTTTGGTGCGAGGCCGCGCGATTTTGGCTTTAAGCCAAAAAACAGAGATGAATTCCAAGCATGGTACTCGGAAGTGGTCGCTCTTGCCTTAGAGCTGGCAGTTCGTGGGGACGAACTCGGGTCTGTAGTCCGTAATGTCATAGCGGAAAACATTCGCGGTCTATGGAGGGTAACCGAACTTTACGATCAGATTGAGCGATTGTGTTTGACGATTCGGTTAGCCCAGTTCTGGACTGAGGGTTGGATAGCTGTTCGCACTGCCCTGTTTTATGATGGCAAGTCGCTAGCGCCAACCGCTTTGGCGCGATTACAAGCGTTAGAGCGGACGTTAAGGCCTAAAGACCTTTTCGAGCAAGTTCTTGGTCAAGTGCTATCCACAACCCATGTGGACGTCACATTAGACTTAGACAACGTCTATGGCGCGTTTTCTGACGAACAATCTGAAAGCGCGTCGCTGCGATTGGAACGCAACGAGGCTTTAGCCTTTGAATTAGGCCAGCGCATTGCCAAAGAGCAGGACATGCCTCCAGCACTTCTGGAACGACTGGTTGGTGGTGAAGGGCGGATTTGGTCATTTGCGAGGGGTCTAGCTGACGGCTCGAAAGATCTACGGACAACGTGGACCACGCTTGCCAGGGCTTTTGTCGCCGCTGAAGAAAGCAAGAGAAGTTTTCACATTCGTCAGGGGTTTTTGAGTCGAGTATTCGAACTCAACCCTCATCTCGCCCACGAATTCTTGGATTTGGCGATTCAAGATAAAGTAAATGGATGCTGGTGCCCGACGCTTGAGACCTCCATTACTCTGGATAAGCGGTCTGTCGAAAGGTTGCTAAAGTCTTTGGGAACAAACCTGGCGCCGATTCATCTTTATCGCACACTTGCTTTTGGTCGCGTCATAGACAGTATTGATGAGAACAGCATTAGCGAACTCGTCGTGAAGATAGGCGCATTGCCTAATGGTTTCGATGTTGCTCGAGAAATTCTAGAGGCGAGGATCCGCTCTGACAAAGATGCTGGGAGAGAGATATCCCCAGAAATTGTCAACGCTGCTAAACAGTTGCTGGCTCTTGCTTCGTTTGAAGAGGCCACCGACTTAAGCGACTACCATCTTGCGAGAGTCATTGAGTCATGTTTGGTAGGCCATGGCGCGCGCGACGTCGCTGTAGAAATCACTCGAAAAATTGCGGCCGCTATTGCGTCAGGTAAGACTCATGGTTTTGTCAATCGAGAGGTAGTTAAGGCGCTGCTTAAAGCGCAGCCGCAGGCGGTGTTGGATGCACTATTTGGAGATAGCCAAGAAAACACTTGGCTGGGTATCGAGCTTCTTGACGCAGATGACGAAGACGAACGAATTGTCCCGATGGATTCCGTCTCTTCGGCTGACCTAATTGAATGGTGCCAAAGTGGGCCAGCCAATAGGTGGCTCGTTGCAGCGGCTATAGTGCCGGTGATTCATGAAGACACACAAACCAAGCAACTAGAATGGCCCGCAATCGCATTAGATGTCTTGCGGTCTGCGCCGGACCCAGGCGCCATTGTTAGGCGCTTTGCAGAGCGACTGCGACCCTCGAGTTGGACAGGCTCGCTTGGTGTGAAATTGCTTAGGAATTCTAGATTGTTAGGCGAGATTGAGAGATCTTTTGACCCCGCAATCGCTTTAGTCGCAGCTGAAGAGCGGGCAAGGCTCGTTGATGAAGCGCTGCTTGAGTCTCGTCGTGAAGCGACAGAAGATACAGATCGCGACGAACGATTCGAATAATCAACGTTCCCGCCCTCACACCCACCTTCTCACGCGGCGGGCGTAGTCGTCATAGACAGCGCCGAATTTCGCGCGCATGACGCGCTCCTCGGGGATGATCTGAAAGCGCGTGATGAAGGCGACAAAAGCGACCGGGCCCAGCAGCGTCCACGGCACCGCAAGATAGACGGCCCACGCAAGAAGCAGCGAGGCCATGCCCACGTACATGGGATTGCGCGTGTAACGAAACACGCCGCCGGTCACCAGGTTCGAGGCGTCGTCGATCTTGATGGGATTGAAGGTGGTCTTGGCCCTGGCGAACTCGCGCAGCCCCAGCGGCGTGACGACGGCCACGGCGGCGAAGGCGACGATCAAGGCGATGCGCAGCGCCGGGTTCAGGTCGACGGGCGTCGCCTCGCGCGCGCCCCACCACATCAGCAGGGCGACGAGCGCGAAGATCACGGGCGGCGGAATGCGGTGTTCGAGGAATGTCATGGCTCATTCTCCCACAGTCAGAATGACCTTGCCGCGCGCGCGACCGGTGTCGAGGTAGCCGAGCGCCGCCGCGGTGTCGCTCAAAGGATAGGTGCGGTCGATCACGGTGGTGAGTTTGCCCGCGCGCATCATGTCGGCGAGAATCGCGAGATCGGCCTTGCTGCTCTCGGCGATGAAGAAGCTGAGCTGCTCGTCGAGCACCGCCGACAAAAACAGCCCCTTGATCGGTTGCGACAGGGGCCCGATCCACGGGTCGTCGTCGGGCCCGCCGCCGCCGATCAGCACCGCCCGCCCACCCGGCTTCAGCACGCGACGCAGGTCCAACAGCCCGTGGTTGCCGACGCAGTCGTAGATGAGGTCGTAGCGCGTCGTTCCTTCGGTGAAGTTCTCGCGCGTGTAGTCGATCACCCGGTCGGCGCCGATGCCTTGCACCATCTCGATGTTGCGCGCGCTGGTCACGCCGGTCACCTCGGCGCCGAGGGCTTTGGCGATCTGCACCGCGTAGGTGCCCACACCGCCCGAGGCGCCGTTGATCAGCACCTTCTGCCCCGCGCGAAGTTGGCCCTTGTCGCGCAGGCCCTGCAGCGCGGTGAGGCCGGCGATGTGCACGCCCGCCGCCTGTTCGAACGAGACGTTGTCCGGTTTCGGCACGACGGCGCCCGTGGCGCGGGCGACGATGTACTCCGAGAACGCGCCGGTGCGCCCGCCGAACACCGCGTCGCCCGGCTTGAACTGCGTCACGTTCTTGCCCACGGTCTCGACCACGCCCGCGTAATCGGTGCCGAGCCGGATCTCGCGCGGCTTGCGCAGGCCCATGACCGCGCGCACCACGTAGGGCTTGCCGCGCACCAGGTGCCACTCGGCGGGGTTGACCGCCGCCGCGCGCACCTTCACCAGCACCTGATCGTCGTCCGGCGCGGGTTTGGCGACGTCCTCGAGCTTCAGAATCTCCGGCGGGCCGTACTCGCATTGAACCACGGCCTTGATGCGCGTGCCTGCAATCGCTGCGGTCTGGCCGCAGCTGTTGTCCGACATCGCGTAAGCGATGAGCCCGGCGACGACGACGAGGCCCAGCAGCCCGCCGAGTATCCGACCTGTCCACTTGAGCATGACCTGTCTCCTTGTTCCGCTCTCTCACCACTCGCCGGCGTCGGGCATGGAGGCCCAGGGCTCGGCGGGCGGCAGGGCCTTGCCCTTTTGCAGCAGCTCGATGGAAATGCCGTCGGGCGAGCGCACGAAGGCCATGGCGCCGTCGCGCGGAGGATGCGCGATCAGCGCGCCCTTGGCCTTCATGTCGGCGCAAGCGGCGTAGATGTCGTCGACCTGATAGGCGATGTGGCTGAAGTTGCCGCGCGCGGCGCGCTCGGCCGCGTCGTGGTAATACACCACTTCGATCTGCGCCGCGTCGTCGCCGGGGGCGGCCAGAAACACGATGGTGCAGGGCCGCTTGGTGCCCTCAAAGCGCTTGATCTCGGTGAGGCCCATTTGGCCGACGTAAAAATTCAACGCCTCGTCCAGGTCGCTCACGCGCACGGCGGTGTGGAGGTAGCGCATGTCACGTCCCCTAGGGTCGGCAAGTGATGCGATCACAAGAGATCAGGCGGCCGCCCACAAAGCAAACGACAGAACCGTAATCCTGTCTTAGGACAAGTTCGGCGCTGCGTGTCGGCGCGTCAAGGCCCGCCGTCGCGGCCGTGGGTCACGAAGGCCGGGCGGCGGCACAGGCGCTCATAATAGGCCGCCACCGCCGGAAAGACCGGGCGGTCGATGGGTGCCGCGATCCAGCGATGGACCGCGAGCCCGATGGGAATATCGGCGACGGTAAAATCGGGCCCCGTCACGTGGGCCTGCGTCTTGGCGAGCTGCCCGTCGAGCAGGGCGATGTGCGCGTTCCAGGCCGTCACGGAGTCGGCGATACGGCCCGCATCGGTGAACGCCGGATTTTTCCGCACCAGCGCCATGAAGGCATAGAACCAGGCGTTGTTGAACTCGGTGGCCTGCCAGTCCATCCACTGTTCGACGATCGCGCGCGGCTCCGGGGCCGTGGGCAACAAGTCCGTGCGGCCATGCTTGGCGGCGAGATAGCGCACGATGGTGTTGGACTCGCGAAGGACAAAGCCGTCGTCGACGATCACCGGCACCAGGCCCGCCGGATTGAGCGCGAGAAACTCGGGTTCGCGCGTGGAGCGAAAGCCCGCGCCCCAATCCTCGCGCGTGCACGCGAGCCCAAGTTCGTCGCAAGCCCACAGCACCTTGCGGACGTTGATGGAGGCGGCCCGGCCTAGAATTTTCAGCATGATGTTCTCGCGGTTGATGTTTGGCATATTTTCTAACGGTGCTTTAACGCACGCCAGAGCGAACATGTCGCACGACAATTTCTATCGAGCGAGCTGACTACTTGCAGGCGGGCGAGAGGGCGAAGGCAGCTCCGGCGATGAAGCAAGCCACATCGGGCGGCGGCGGGACGGCGGACTTGCCCTCCAGCACCACGCGGGCGGCCTTGTCGATGCCGGCCAGCGGCGGTTCCCCCAAGCCCCGGTCGGCCAACGTGGCGGCGTTGGTCACGGCGCGGGCGATGTCGGACCAATAGGTCAGGTGATCCTCAAGGCGCGCCGTGGCGGCGGCGAGGCGGGCGCGGGCGGTCCCGGCGGTTTCGTCGGCGGCGCGGTAGGGCTTGGTGAATTTTTCCAACTCACTGCTGGTTTTTGCCAGCTCATCGATGGCCATGCCCAGCAATTCGTCGGCGTGGCTGTTGGCGGCGGGGCTTTGGTGCTCGGCGACGGCCTGGGCGATGGACGCGTCCCACGGCTTGAGCGCTCCGGCCAAGCCCTCGCGCGCTTTCAGCAGCGCGGTTTCGGCGGCTTGCGCCTGAGCCTTGGCGGCGGTGGCCTCGGCGCGCAAGGTGCGGATCAAGCCCATCTCTTTGTTGCTTAGCGCAAGCAGCGAAAAGGGGCAGGGGTCAAGCGTGCCTGCATCAAGCGTGTCGGCCCAAGCGCCCAAGGCGAGCATGGCGACATGTTCGATCTCGGAAATCGGCGCGCAGGATTCCTTCTCACACGACAGCCGATCAGATGCCGACGGGACGACCTCGTCCGCCCGGATACGCGCCACGGCGTTGGCCAGAGCGTCCGCTTGCGCGTGGTACGCCCGCGCCGCGTCGCTCAGCGCCTGACGCGCGCCGCGCAGCTGTCGGTCGGCCTCGACGCGGGCGATCAAGGCCGGGCGTTCGGCGGTCACGGCGGAATCATATGTGGCTTTGGCCACGCGCAGGGCGTTCATGGCGGCATCGAGGGCCGGTTCGTCGCGGGCCTGACGCGCGCCGATCACGCTGGCCGTGGCCTTGTCGACCTCGGCGTAAGTGGCAATCACCTTGGCACGCGCCGCTTCTCCGTCGGCGTAAACCTTGTCGCGTTTGGATTGAAGATCTGTTAGGGCCTTTTGCAGCTCGCCCAAGGGTGGAGCACACGCACGGTCCTCGGCCCAGGCGTGACCGAAACTCACCGCAAACAAGAGAGCGAGGCTAATTGCCCGCATTGGCGCGCAGCTTCAGGTACGCGCCGACGCGCACGATGGCGTTGTCGCGGATATTCTTGAAAAACAGATCGATGTCGTGGAAGTGCAGATTCTCGCCCGGCAGCACCAGCAATTTGAAAACGTCGGACGTGGGGATGTCCGCATAGAGCATGCCGTCCCTGCAGGTCGCACCCACCGCGCCCGCTTTCAGCGCGGGCAAGGGGCCCGGCGCCGCTACGCCCGGCAATGCGCCCAAATTGGCGCTGGCTGGTGCGTCGGGCGCATCGAGCGCGAAGGTGAGCGGGTTGACGCACAGCGATTCCGACCCCTCGCGTGTCTTGAAGCGCGCTTCGTAGCGCGCGGCGGTGCGCTCGGCGACCGCCTTGCCGTCGCCGCCGGGCCCCAGCGTGTTCCAGCTCACCATGCAGCCAGTGTCGTCGGGCTTGGCGCAGGGCACGATGGTTTTGTACTGGCGCCCGAAGACGCCCACCGGAAAGCCGATCCCGATGGCGTAAGCGGCCACGAACTGCGGGCGGATGGACGAGGCATCCACCATCTCCTCCAGCAACTGGCCGATGAAAAAGGTGCCTTGGCTGTGCCCGGCGAGAATGAAGGGCCGGCCGTCGTTGTAGCGGTCGAGATAGAACTGAAAGGCGGTTTTGACGTCCTGGTAGGCCAGCGCGCGGGCCTTGTCGCCGCTGTCGTCCTTGGCGTAGAGCGCCGCCGTGGCGGCCTGGCGATAGCGCGGCGCGTAAACGCGGCAGCAGCCGTTGAACACCGCCGCTTGGCGCGCGATCACGCTGATGTCGGTCCATTGGTTGGTGGCCGCGTCGCTGAGGTCCTGGTTCCAGTTGTCGCGCCCGCGAAACGTGGTGGGATGGATGTAAAATACATCCACCTGGGCCTCGTCCTGCAGGTCACCGACGGTCTCGCCCAGCGGCACCAGGTCGGCGGCATCGGGATGATCGGCGCCGGGCAGGGCGGCCCAGGCCGAGGGGTCGGCGTAGTTGGGCACGGGCGGGCGGACATAGGCGTCGAAGGGCTTGTCGAGCGGGCGCATGGCGGTCAGCAACGCGATGCGCGGATAGAGCCAAAAGCCGCCCGCGACCAGCACGATCAGCGCCGCCACCACCGTCATCGTCAATCGATTCATCGTACGCTCTCTGGTCGCATCCGCAGGCGAATCACGCTTGCCTTTGCGCTATCATAGCCCGATGTGAACAATATGCCTGTGGAATCGGGGCCTGCCATGACGCGCCGGCGCAGTTTGATCGTGTGGTTCTCGACCCTCGCTGTGCTTGCGGCGGGCTATTTCGCCTATGACTGGCGCTACTGGCAGCGTCACCTGCGAAGCCCCGGCGACGACCGCATCGTCTTCGACATCGACTGGTACGAGCCCCGCGCGCGGATTGGCGAGGGCCCGGGCCGCGAGCTGCCCGTGGCGGCGCCCGAGGCGCGCACCATCGACCAAGCGGCGCTGGACCAGGTGACGGCTTATGCGCGGCAGTTGGATTCCTACGGCTTCATCGTCGCCCACAAGGGCGTGATCCAGGCCGAATATTATAAAGAGGGCTTCGGGCCCGAGACGATTTACGACACGGGCTCCATGCACAAGGGCCTGCTGAGCGTGGCTTTCGGCATCGCCGTGGACCGCGGCTTCATTCCCACCATCGACATGCCCGCAGCCACCTATTTGAACGAGTGGAAAAACGACGCCCGCGCAGCCATCACCATTCGTCAATTGTTGGCCAATACCAGCGGACTCGTAGATCCGGGCTTTGAGCAAACACCCTGGTCGCCGGGTTACCGGTTGTTCGTGGGCACCGACATCGACGCCATGGTTCTCGGCCTGCCGCTGGCCGATCCGCCGGGCACCAAATACTATTTCAATCACGTCAACAGTCAGGTGCTGCACGCGGTGCTGACGCGCGCCACGGGCATGACCTATGTGGATTTCCTGAAGAAGTATTTCTGGGAGCCCTTGGGCAACGGCGGTGCGCAGATCAGGCTGGATGAGCCCGGCGGCAATGCCCGCGTCGTCTGTTGCTTCCAGACCAGCCCGCGCGCCTGGTTGCGTATCGCCTTGATGATCCTCGACGGCGGCAAGGTGGGCGAGACGCAAGTGCTGTCGCCCGCGTGGATCGCGACCATGACCACCGGCACGACGCTGAACCCCAAGTACGGCTTTCACATGTATCTGGCGCGGCCCGATGCGCCGCAGCGCGCGAACTTCAACGACCGCGCCCGGCCCACCCAGGCGTCGGAGCCCTTCGCGGCCGACGACGTGCGCTATCTCGAGGGACGCGGCGGGCAACGCACGCTGTGGATCCCGTCCAAGCAGCTCGCGATCATCCGCATCGGCAAGATCGACTTCGCCTGGGACGACGCCCAGGTGATCAACCCGCTGATCGCCGCGATTAAAAACTAAGCCGTCTTGGGTGCCGCGGCGGCCGGCGGCGCCTCGCTGCCCCGCACGATGAGGATCAGGGCCACCGTCACAACCATGGCGATGACGCCGTAGTAGTACGGAAAGTGCAGATTGGCCTGCAGCAGCGTGCCCGAGAACAGGGGCCCGGCGCCGCGCGCGAGGCTGCCCCACGACGCGTAGAAGCCCATCACCATGCCGCGCTCGGTGTCGGCGGCGTGCTTGGACACCAGGCTGGTGATGTTGGGGTTGAACAGCGCAAGCCCGATGGGCAGCAGCGTTTGGGCCACCAGCAGTTGCGGCCAGTTGTCGCAGAAGGCCACGGTCAGCAGCCCCGCGCCGTAGATGACGCAGGCGAGCGTGATGGTGGGCAACTCGCCCAGCTTCTTGAACAGGTTCGAGCCCCATTTCGATTGAATCACGCCCAGTTGCATCACCACCAGCACCACGGCGGCAAAGGACAACGCGCTGCCCACGTCGCGCGGGCCGAAGTCCATGGCAGCGGCGGCCCACAGCGGGAAGGTGGACTCGAACACACTGCCGCCGGTGCCGAAGGCAAGTGCCGCCATGAACAACAGGAACAGGCCGGTGCGCGCGCGGACCTTGCCGTACTGCTGCCAGCGCGAGACGTGCGGGCGGCCTTTCAATTTTTCGCGGATCTCGGGCTTGAGCGATTCCGGCAGGAAGAACACGGTGCCCATGAGGGCCAGGAAGTTCATGCCGGCGCAGAACAGCGCCACCAGCGTGAAATTGGCGGTTTCCTTGTCGCCGCCCGCCAGCAGCCCGCCGATCATGGGCCCGACGATGAAACCCAGCGAGAGCGCGCCGCCCACCATGGCCATGCCCTTGGCGCGATTCTCATTGGTTGTGACATCTGTGATGTAGGCATAGGCCGCGCCGATGTTGCCGGCGCAGATGCCGCCAACGAAGCGCGACAGGATCAGCAGCCAAATGTTGTCGGCGAAAGCCAGCAGGATGAAGGCCGCCACCGCGCCTACTTGGCTGATCATCAGGATGGGCCTGCGTCCGCGCTGGTCGCTCAGGCGCCCCCACAAGGGAGCCGCGATAAAGGACGCGATGGGGTAAATCGCCAGGATCAGCGTGACCACGCCGGGCTCGATGCCGAGCCGCGTGGCGATGAACGGGAAAATCGGGTTCATCACGCCGATGCCCATGAGATCGAGCAAGATGATGCAGAACAGAATTTTCATGGCACTTCCCCCGGCGTCGAGCCATGCCCCAGGCGCTCGACGGCGGGACTTTAGGTGGGCCGGGGCCCGAACGCGCCGCGGCGTTTATCGTTGACCGAGCGGCGGACGCGGCGTGAGATAGCCTCCAGCGAGGGAAGGAGAGGCGAGAATGTCCAAGCGCGATTATGGTGCCAAGGGCCGTGTCGGCGTTGCCACGCCCCAGGCCAATCCCACCGTCGAGCCCGAGGTCGGCGCCTGCCTGCCGCCGGGCGCGACGCTGTTCACCACGCGCCTGACCAGCAAGTGCGCCCAGCCCAAGGACCGCTACCTCGAGTACTACGACAAGCTCGACCAGACGCTCGATACCTTCGATACGCTGAAGCTCGATGCGCTGGCCTATGCTTGCACGGCTTCGTCCTATCTGGTGGGTCACGAACGCGAAGACCGCGAGATCGCGGCGCTCGCGAAAAAGCGCGGCTATCCCATCGTCACCGGCGGCAAGGCGATCATCGCCGCGCTGAAGAAAATCGGCGCGCGCAAAATCGCCGTGGGCGCGCCCTATCCCACCTGGGTGCTGGACGCCTGCAAGGCTTACTACGAGGCGGCGGGGTTCGAGATCGTCACTATTCTGCAAATTCAGATCGCCTCGGCGGACACGCGCGCGATCTATGAGCTCTCCAGCGACGACGCCGTCGCCGCCATGAAAAAGTTGGACATCAAGGGCGCAGATACGATTTTGTTCACCGGCAGCGGCATGCCCAGCTTCCGCGCGATTCTGGAAACCGAGAAGCATCACAAGCTGCCGACATTGTCCACCAACCTCTGCCTCGGCTGGGCGCTGTGCGAGGCCATCCATCAGTCGAACTGGGCGGCGGGTTCGCACAAGCTGTTCAACGGCTGGCAAAGCCGCATCGCGCAGCTTTAACGGGTTATTCGCATGCGCGTCGTCAAATTTCTCGGCATCGTCGTTTTCGCCCTGCTGGCCGTGGTCAACATCGTCTACTGGCAAGACCCTTGGCTGTGGCGCGGCTACGTCAAGTTCCTCAACAGCGGTTCCGACATCACGTCCGACCAGCGCGTCACACCCGACGAGGAAATCAAGGGCGACGGGTCCTACGTTCTTCCCGTCGCCGTGCCTGAGGCGCGCACCATCGCCGCCGATGCGCTCAAGGCCATGGAAGATTACGCGCGTGACTTCAACTCCTACGCCCTCATCGTCGTGCACAAGGGCGTGATCCAAGACGAGTGGTACGCGGATTTCTGGTCGGCCCAGAAGCTCACGCAATCGCAGTCCATGCACAAGACGCTGCAGGCGCTATTCATCGGCATGGCCATCGCCGAGGGCAAGATTTCCTCGGTGGACGATCCGGTGGGCAAGTACATCGAGGAATGGAAGGACGATCCGCGCGGCCGGATCACGTTGTTCCAACTCATGACCATGAGTTCCGGGCTGACCGAGCCCGGGTTCAGTCCCAATCCTTTCAGCGACGGCATCAAGTGGTTGAACTCGGGTTTCTCGCGCGAGGTCATTTTGCGCGCGGCGCAGCTGGAAGGTTGGGCGCCGGGCTCCAAATACGATTACAACAATCTCAACTCCGAAATTCTCGGCATGGTGATCACGCGTGCCTTCAACATGCGCTATCCCGACATCCTGCGCGAGAAGCTGTGGCTGCCCATGGGCGGCGCGCGCGCGGTGGTTCACACCGACCGCCCCGGCGGGCGGGCCTACACGTCGTGCTGCTTGGGCGCGCCGGCCATGGATTGGGCGCGCGTCGGCATGATGTTGCTGGGCCAGGGCGAGGTGAACGGCAAGCGCATCGTCTCGGCCGACTGGATCGCACGGATGACCACGCGCTCGCCTTCGGCCCGCCACTATGGCCTGCAAACCTGGTTGGGCTATGACGATCCGCCGATCCCCGATCAAGGCGCGGGCTCCACCGGCGCCATCGCCTCCGGGCCGTTTCTCGCGCGCGACACCTTCATGACCTGGGGCCGCGGCCAGCAGCATGTGTTCGTCGTGCCCTCGCAAGAACTGGTGATCGTACGCCTGGGCCCGGCGCTGGGCCGCGAGCCCATCAAACCCGGCTTCGACGTCACTTTTTTCGTCAACACCGCCATCAAGGGCATGAAAGCGCCAAGTCAGCCATGAAACTCTCCAACGGACCCTCTCTCGACGATCTCACCGCCGCCGCGCGCGATTTGATTCCGCTGCTCAAGGCCCAGGCCAACGAGGCCGAGGACAAGCGCGATCTGCCGGCGGCCACGGTGGCGGCGCTCAAGAAGGCCGGCCTTCACAAGATCTACATGCCTAGGCGTTTTGGTGGGTACGAGATGGATTGGGGCGCGCATTATCAAGTCTCGCGCGAGGTGGCCCAGGCTTGCGGGTCCACGGGCTGGATGGTCTCGCTGGTGTTCTCGCACATCATGTGGGCGGCGCGCTTTCCGGGCGAGGCCCAGGAGGAATTCTTCGCCGCCAACCCGGAGCCGATTCTCGGAACCGGCTCAGCGGGCGGCGGCATGCTGGTGCCCACCCAAGGCGGCTTCACGCTCAACGGGCGCTGGGGCTTCGTCTCGGGCATCAATCACGCCGGCGGCGCCATGGTCGTGGCCAAGACCGAGGCCGACAAACTGTTCTCGCACTTCGTGCTGCTGATGCCCGGCGAATACACCGTGGAGAACAACTGGGACGCCGAGGGCCTGCGCGGCACCGGCAGTCACCACATCAAGGCGACCAATCAATTCGTGCCCGCCCACCGCGCCGTGGCACGCGATGCGTTGCTGGGCCTCAATCCGCCGGGCGCCAAGCTGCACGACAGCTACATTTATAAAGTGCGTCCGGCGCTCTATCAGAAAAGCTGGTTCGCGGGGCCCTTGCTCGGCACGGCGCTGGGCGCGCTGCGCGAGTATTGCACCCAGACCAAGTCGCGCATCGGGCAGTTGTTCGGCGAGGGCATCGCCGATCAGGTTCCCGTGCAGGTGCGCCTGGGCGAGTCCATGGCCGAGGTGGATACCGCCGCCCTGGTATTCGACGACTATTGCCGCTTTCTCCACGCCAAGGGTTCGGCGGGCGAGGACATTGTCGGCGAGGACATCTTGCGCTCGCGGCGCATGGTCACGCACGCGGCGCAACTGTGCCTCTCGGCGGTCAATCGCCTCTCGGCCATGATGGGGGTCACCGCGCAAAGCGGGCGCAACCCCGTGCAGCGGCTCTACCGCGATTGCCGCACGGTCTCCACACACATCGAGCTGAATTGGGATCACTCCATGGCGCCCACGGGAAAATATTTGCTGGGCCTCAAGACCGGCGATCCCATGGTCGATGCGCCCGCAGACGGACCCCTCAAGGGCGCGGCCACGCGGGCAATCTTGGGCACGCAAGTCTAGTGGAGCGGATTTGACATTCGCTACCGTGGCCGCATCGTAACTTTGAGGCGAATGTCAAATCCAAAGCTCCACTAGAAACTCTATATTTGCTAGTGGTCCTTTTGATTCTAACATTCGCAAAAGCGCTCACCGCACCGGGAGCGAATGTTAGAATCGGACCACTAGGGCCATGAAATCCGTAGCGCTCGGTTCCACCGGACTTTCGGTCTCGGCGGTGTGTCTCGGCTGCATGAGCTTTGGCGCCGACCAATGGCGCGCGTGGGTGCTGAACGAACCCGAAAGCCTGCGGCTGCTGGGCAAGGCACTCGATGGCGGCATCAATTTTTTCGACACGGCCAACGTCTATTCCGGCGGCATGAGCGAGCGCGTGCTGGGCAAGTTCCTGAAGGGTGCCGTGGCGCGCGACAAGGTGGTAGTGTCCACAAAAGCCTTCTACGAAACCGCCGACCGGCCGGGACGCGTGGGGCTAGACCGCGAAAACGTCATGGGCTCGCTCGACTCCTCGCTCAAACGTCTCGGCATGGACTACGTCGACATCTATCAGGTGCATCGCTGGGACGACGCCACGCCCATCGACGAAACCATGCAGGCCTTGGCCGACGTGGTGAAGGCGGGCAAGGCGCGTTTTGTTGGGGCCTCCAACATGCGCGCCTGGCACTTGGCGGCGGCGCAACTGGCGGCGCAGCGCATCGGCTTTCGCGGTTTTGCCACCATGCAGCATCACTACAATTTGCTCTACCGCGAGGATGAACGTGACTTGATTCCGTTCTGCCGCGATCAAGCCATCGGACTGATGTGCTGGAGCCCGCTGGCGCGCGGGCGGCTGGCGCGGGCGGAGCAGGCCACGGCGCGCTCGGCCATCGACGACGTGGAAACCACGCTCTACGGCGCTGGGCCCGACCCGATCCAGGACGAGGTCGCCGCGGTGGCCCAGGCGCGCGGGGCCTCGCGGGCCGAGGTGGCGCTGGCGTGGACCATGGCCAAGGGCATCGTGCCGGTGGTGGGTGTCACCAAGGATCGGCACATCGACGATGCCCTGGCCGCGACCACGCTCAGTCTCAATGCCGCCGAGATCGCCCAACTGGAGCGGGCCTACACACCGCGCGCGCTGTCGGAACTGCCGTGGAACGCCAAGAATCAGACCAATCCCAGCGAACTTGCCGCGAGGTTGAAGTAGGCCTAGCACTTTGCTGAAAAACCCACTGGCGTTGTTGTCGATAAGATGATTCGATTCACGCGTTGAGTCCATGGGGTGTGGGATGCGCGGGTCGTTTCAAGATCAAGGTGGGTTGTTTTCATATGTTTCGCCGGAGAGCCGG
>JANRJL010000107.1:0-5681 GCA_033763995.1 Rhodospirillaceae bacterium
CAGGACATGGAGGACTACTCGCTCGAGGCGCGCGTCGCCTCGCCGCAGGATCAAGACCTGCGCTGGCTCGCGGGCGTCAATTACTATCACCAGGACCTGATCACGTCGGGCACCGGCGGCGATTCGGTCTATCTTTGCAACGACTCGGTGACGGGCCTGCCGTTCGGGGCGTGCGTCAACAGCCCCAACACCGCGCTCAACACCACCGTCTTCAACAACAACCTGCTCAACACCGACAACGTCAAGACCCTGGGCTTCTACGCGGCCGTCACCTACGACTTCACCGACCAGTTCTCGCTGAACCTCGAGGGGCGCTACCAGGACGACAAGTTCACGCGCGGCGCGGTGGTGCGCACCACGGCGGAGAACAAGACGTTCCTGCCGCGCGCCATTCTGCAATTCAAACCCAACGACGAAACAAATATCTTCGTGTCCTTCGCGCGCGGCGTGATTCCACCCGAGATCAACCAGGCCGTCATCGACAACAGCGCGTTCGCGCGCGCCCAGTTCGAGGCGCAAGGCGTGAAGGCCTTCACGCCCGAGGAGACGCTCGACAACTACGAGATCGGCTGGAAACAGCAGTTTCTCGACAACCGCCTGTCGCTGAATTTCGCGGGCTACTACGGCAAGTGGGACGGCAAGAAAAGCCGCATCGTCGTCAGCGTGCAGTACATCTGCGGCGATCCGAGCTCGCCCAACAACACCGCGGGCTGCCGCCCGGCCCTGGGCGAGGCGGGTCCCGGCCAGCCGGCGCGCAACGCCAACGGCACGCCGGCCCTGCGCACCACCAACGTCGTGGTCGACGGCAACTCCAAGATTTACGGCTTCGAGCTCGAGGGCAACGCCGCGCTCGCCGAGGGCTGGACGTCGGGCTGGACGCTCAACTATGCCGGCAACAAGTTCACCAACTTCACCGCCAACTTCATCGCGCCCTACGCGCGCTTCACCAACGTCAAGGGCAACGCCCACGCCCGCTTCCCGAAGTGGGCAGGGTCGATCAATTCCGCCTATACGGGCCAGCTCACCAGCGAGTGGGAATGGTTCGTGCGCGGCGATCTGTCCTACTTCGGCAAGACGTTCATCGACGTCGACAATCTGGCCCAATGCGATTCGTACTTCCTGGCCAACGCCCGCACCGGCGTCGAACGCGACGACTTCCGCCTCGAACTGTTCGTCAAGAACCTGTTCGACGACGACAACTACTCGGCCTGCTCGCGCTTCTCCGAGTTCGATTTGCCGTTCGACCTGAACTTCCTGACGCAGTACCAGGGCGTGATCGTCGCGCCCCAGAACAAGCGCCAGTTCGGTCTCAAGACCTCGCTCAAGTTCTAAACTCGGAACGTCCGGCGCTCGTCGGAAACCCCGGCCTCCAGCGCCGGGGTTTTTCTTTGCGCGCGGCGCATCTTCGCTTTAGTTTGGCGGCATGAAAAAAGACACCAAACTGATCCACGCCGGACAGAACAAAAAGCGCAATGCCGGCATCGTCAACACGCCGGTGTTCCATGCCTCCACCGTGCTGTTCGACAGCACCGCCGACATGCTCGACACCCAGGACCGCGCGCTCAAGAAGCGCGAGAAAAAGCTGTTCTATGGCCGGCGCGGCACGCCCACGCACTGGACGCTGCAGGAGGCCGTGAGCGAGCTGGAGGGCGCCGAGGACACCTTCCTCACGCCCTCGGGCTTGAGCGCCTGCACGCTCGCCATCTTGGGCTGCGTCAAGGCGGGCGATCATTTGCTGGTGACGGATTCCGTTTACGAACCGACGCGGGGCTTTTGCGATTCGTTCTTGGCGGGCTTCGGCGTCGAGACAACCTACTTCGATCCGCTCATCGGGGCGGGCATTTCAGCGTTGATGAAACCCAACACGCGGGCGGTGTTTTGCGAATCGCCGGGCTCGCATACCTTCGAGGTGCAGGACATTCCGGCCATCGCCAAGGCCGCGCATGCAAAACATGCGCTCGTGCTGGCCGACAACACCTGGGCCAGCCCGCTCTATTGCCAGCCGATCAAGCTCGGCTGCGACGTCTCGATCCAGGCGGCGACCAAGTACATCGTCGGCCACTCCGACGCCATGGTCGGCACCATCGCCGTCAACGAAGCGGCACTTCCCGGCATCGCCAAGGCGATCTCGGCCGTGGGTATCACGCTCGCCCCCGACGAGGCCTATTTGGCCACGCGCGGTTTGCGCACGCTGTCGGTGCGGCTCAAGCAGCACCACGCAAACGCCATGATTGTGGCGCGCTGGCTGCAATCGCGCCCCGAGGTCAAGCGCGTGCTGTTTCCGGCCCTGCCCGAAGATCCCGGCCATGCCCTCTGGAAGCGCGACTTTTCCGGCGCCTCGGGCCTCATGGGCGTGGTGTTCAAACGCACCTCGGCCGAGGCCGTCACCGCCATGATCGACGGCATGGAGCTGTTTCCGCTGGGCTTCTCGTGGGGCGGCTTTGAAAGCCTGATGTGTTCGTCCAACCCCAGCCGCGCCGTGGCCCGCACCGCCCGGCCCTGGACCGAGCCCGCACCCGGCGTGCGCCTGCATGTGGGCCTCGAAGACCCCGAGGACCTCATCGCCGACCTCGCCAAGGGCCTGGCCCGCTTCACCCAGGCGCTGGGCTAACCGCCCGGTGTGAACGCCTGCTCAAGGAGCGGTGATCGCATCGGGAATTGCGTGATTCCCAGGGGGGTTACCCCTAGAATGGTTTAGGGAATAAGGCTTCGCTGCGGGTGAAGGCGGGGCTTGCGTTTGGAAGGGTCTGGTTATGAATCTTCAGTCGAACCCCGGCAAGGGCGACACGCCGGCGGAGGGTCAGCAGTCCACGTCGGCCCGGCAGTCCGTCGTCGTCCGCTTCGCGGGTGACTCCGGCGACGGTGTTCAGCTTCTCGGATCGCAATTCAGTCAGGAAACGGCGCTCGCGGGCAACTCGCTCGCGACCTTCCCCGATTTTCCCGCCGAGATTCGCGCGCCCACGGGCACCACCTACGGCGTGTCGGCGTTTCAAATCAATTTCGGCAGCCGCGAGATCAAGACCGCCGGCGATCAACCCGACGTGCTGGTGGTGTTCAATCCCGCCGCGCTCAAGGTCAATCACACCCAGCTGCGCCGCGGCGGCATCGTCATTCTCGATTCCGGCACCTTCAAGGAAAAGGAAATCAAGCGCGCCGAGTGGGACTCCGACCCGCGCACCAGCGGCGTGCTCGCCGATTACCGCGTCATCGAGATCGACATTTCCAAGCAGGCGCTCGAATGCGCGAAACCGTTTGGGGTGTCGCAGAAGGAAGCGCTGCGCACCAAGAACATCTGGATGCTGGGCCTGGTGTCGTGGATGTACGACCACGACATCCAGCCGATCATCGACAGTCTGGAAAAGAAATTCGGCGCCGACGATCCCGTCGGCAAGGCCAACGTCGCCGCGTTGAAGGCGGGCCACGCCTACGGCGAGATTCACGAAATCTCGGGCGAGTTGCCGCACCAGCACTTCGCGCCGGTCAAGTTCGCCCCGGGCACCTATCGTTTGGTGTCCGGCGCCGAGGCGCTCGCCTGGGGCTTACTTGCGGGCGCCCATCTCGCCGACATCGAGGCGGTGCTGGCGTCCTATCCCATCACGCCGTCCTCGCCGATCCTGCACATTCTCGCGCGGTTGAAGCAGTTCGGCATCACCACCTTCCAGGCCGAGGATGAAATCGCCGCCTGCTGCGCCGCGCTGGGGGCCAGTTTCGGCGGCAAGCTCGGCATCACCGCATCGTCGGGGCCCGGCATCGCGCTCAAGACCGAGGCCATCGGGCTCGGCATTTCCACCGAACTTCCGCTGGTGATCGTCAATACGCAACGCGCGGGTCCTTCCACCGGCATGCCCACCAAGACCGAGCAGTCGGATTTGTACTTGGCCGTGTGGGGCCGCAACGCCGATGCGCCGATTCCGGTGGTGGCCTCGCGCTCGCCGGGTGATTGCTTCGAGGTCGCCATCGAGGCGGTCCGGCTCGCGACCAAATACATGACCCCGGTGATGATCCTGTCGGACGGCTACATCGCCAACGCCGCCGAGCCCTGGCGCATCCCGTCCCTGGCCGATTACGCGCCGTTCAAAGTGAACTTCCGTACCGATCCCAACGGCTACAACGTCTTCATGCGCGATCCCAAAACCCTGGCGCGGCCGTGGGTGAAGCCCGGCACGCCCGGCATGATGCACCGCATCGGCGGCATCGAGAAGGATTCGCTCACCGGCAACATTTCCTATGCCGACGCCAACCACCAGAAGATGACCGACACCCGCGCGGCCAAGATCGCCAACATCGCCCTCGACATCCCCGAACAGGGCGTCGAGGTGGGCAACGCCAAGGGCAAGCTCGCGGTGGTGGGTTGGGGCTCGACCTACGGGCCCATCAACCGCGCCGTGTCCAACATGCGCGCGCAAGGCTTCGATGCGTCGCACATTCACATCCGCCACATCTGGCCCTTGCCGCGCAATTTGAGCGCGCTGCTGAAAAGTTACGACAAGGTCCTGGTGGCCGAGATGAACAACGGCCAGATGCTGACGCTGCTCAAAAGCCAATACCTGGTCGACGCCAAGGGCCTGCTCAAGGTCTCGGGCCAGCCGCTCAAGATCGAGGAAGTCGAAAACGCCATCCGCGCGCAGTTGAGTTGAGTTTCTGGTCGTCATTCCCGCGCAAGCGGGAATCCAGGTTTGTGGTTTTCGTTTTCGAAAAACAAGAAACCTGGATTGCCCGGTCAAGCCGGGCAATGACAATAAAAGTAACAGAGTGAAGCGACACAGGATTTGCTGTCATGAACATTCAAACCCCACCCGAAAAACTCGCCGCCAAGGACTTCGCCTCGGACCAAGAGGTCCGCTGGTGCCCCGGCTGCGGCGACTACGCGATCTTGAAAGCCATGCAGGTGTCGCTGGCCAACATGGGCGTGCGGCCGGAAAATACCGTCTTTGTGTCGGGCATCGGTTGCTCGTCGCGCTTTCCCTATTACATGGCGACCTACGGTTTTCACACCATCCACGGCCGCGCGCCGGCCATCGCCACGGGTCTCAAGATCGCGCGGCCCGAATTGGACGTGTGGGTGGTCACCGGCGACGGCGATGCGCTGTCCATCGGCGGCAATCACCTGTTCCACGTGCTGCGCCGCAACGTCGACGTGAACATCCTCTTGTTCAACAACGAGATCTATGGCCTCACCAAGGGCCAGTATTCGCCCACCTCGCGCATCGGCCAGAAATCGCCCTCGTCGCCCACGGGCTCGGTCGACAGCCCGGCCAATCCGTGTTCCTTTGCCTTGGGCTGCAACGCCCGCTTCGTGGCGCGCGGCATCGACATCCAGGCCAAGGAATTGGGCGAGCTGTTCTCGCGCGCGCGCGATCACAAGGGCGCCTCGTTCATCGAGATCATCCAGAACTGCATCGTCTATAACGACGGTGCGTTCGCCGACTTCGCCGAAAAGGCCGTGGCGGCCGAGACCCAGCTTCACGTCAAGCACGGCCAACCGATGATCTGGGGCAAGGCCAAGAACAAAGGCCTCAAGCTCAACACCAAGACATTGTCGCTGGACGTCGTGACCATCGGCGAGAACGGTGTCACCGCCGACGACATTCTCGTCCATGACGAAAAGAACAAGATCCTCGCCACCATGCTGGTGAGCCTGCGCCCGCCGTCGTTTCCCGAGGTGCTGGGCGTGATCTATT
>JANRJL010000110.1:0-68086 GCA_033763995.1 Rhodospirillaceae bacterium
CGCACCGACCCGGTGCTGCGCATGATGGTGGTGGCGGTGGCCTTCTACGGCATGGCCACCTTCGAGGGCCCGGTCATGTCGATCAAGGCCGTCAACTCGCTCAGCCACTACACCGACTGGACCGTGGGCCACACCCACTCGGGCGCCCTGGGCTGGGTGGGCTACATCAGCTTCGGCGCGCTTTATTGCCTGGTGCCCTGGTTGTGGAAGCGCAAGCAGCTTTATTCGCTCAGCCTCGTCAACGCCCACTTCTGGGTCTCGACCGTCGGCATCGTGCTTTACATCAGCGCCATGTGGGTGTCGGGCATCCTGCAGGGCCTGATGTGGCGCGCCTACACCGACCTGGGCTTCCTCGAATACAGCTTCGTCGAGACCGTCGAGGCCATGCACCCGTTCTATCTCATCCGCGCGCTCGGCGGCGGGCTGTTCCTGATCGGCGCGGTGATCATGGCCTACAACCTGTGGCGCACGGCGCGCGGCGACGTCCGCGCCGAGAGCTTCGCCGGCCGTCCGGCCCTGGCGTGAGGAGCACCACCCCATGATCAATCACGAACGCTTCGAGAAAAACTCCATCCTGCTGCTGATAGGGACTTTGATCGTCGTGTCCATAGGCGGCCTGGTGGAGATCGCGCCCACCTTCTACCTCGAGAGCACGGTGGAAAAAGTGCAGGGCATGCGCCCCTACACGCCGCTGGAACTGGTGGGCCGTAACATCTACGTGCGCGAGGGCTGCTATAGCTGCCACAGCCAGATGATCCGCGCCCTGCGCGACGAGGTGGAACGCTACGGCCACTACAGCCTCGCCGCCGAGAGCATGTACGACCATCCCTTCCAGTGGGGCTCCAAGCGCAACGGCCCGGACCTGGCCCGCGTCGGCGGCAAGTATTCCGACGAATGGCACCGCGATCACATGAAAGCCCCGCGCAGCGTCGTGCCGGAATCGATCATGCCCGGCTACCCGTTCCTCAACGCCGCCAAGATCGACCCCAAGCACATCGCCGACCATCTGCGCGCCAACGGCACGGTCGGCGTGCCCTACACCGACGAGATGATCGAAAACGCCGCCGCCGACTTGCTGGCGCAGGCCGACCCCGACGCCGACACGGAAGGGCTGCTGAAGCGCTACCCCAAGGCCGTCGTGCGCGACTTCGACGGCGATCCGGCCAAGCTGACCGAAATGGACGCCATGATCGCCTACCTGCAGATGCTGGGCACGCTGGTGGATTTCACCCAGTACGACGCCGCGGCCTTCAACCGGTAAGGAGCGCGCCATGACCCATGAGATCGTGTTGGACGTCGCGCTCAACTCGGGCCTGATTTACTTCGTCGGCCTGTTCGCCGTGGTGCTGGCCTACGTGCTGTGGCCCGCCAACCGCAAGACCTTCGAGCGCGCGGCGCGCCTGCCGCTCGACCATGATGAAGGATGACGCGACATGAGCGCTGGAAAACGTGAGATCGACGCCGCCACCGGCACGGAAATCCGCAGCCACGCGTGGGACGGCATCCGGGAGCTCGACACGCCGCTGCCGCGCTGGTGGTTGTGGACGTTCCTTGCCACCGTCGTGTGGGCCGTCGCCTATTGGGTGGTGATGCCGTCGTGGCCGCTGGTGAGTTCCTACACCAAGGGCACGCTGGGCTGGTCGCAACGCGCCAACGTCACGGCGGAAATGCAGGGCGTCGCCGAAAGCCGCAAGCCGCTGCAAGAACGCCTGCTGGCGGCCCAATTGCCGGACATCGAGAGCGATCAAGAGTTGTTCGAATTCGCCCAGGCCAGCGGCCGGGCGCTGTTCAAGGACAACTGCGCGCCGTGCCACGGTTCGGGCGCGCAGGGCTCGCTCGGTTATCCGAACCTGAACGACGACGATTGGCTGTGGGGCGGCGCGCTCTCGGCCATCGAGACCACCATCACACACGGCGTGCGCAACGAGGATGAAAACAGCCGCTTCAGCGAGATGCCCGCTTTCGTCAAGGTCGGCACGCTGACCCGCGCCCAGGTCGCCGAGTTGGTGGAGTACGTGCTGGCGCTCTCGGGACAAGAGCACAATGCCGCCACGGCCGCCAATGGTGCCGCGCTTTACACTGAGCATTGCGCCTCGTGCCACATGGAAAACGGCAAGGGCGATGTCACGCAAGGCGCGCCCAACCTGACCGACGCGATTTGGCTGCACGGCAGCTCGCGCGTGGCGCTGACCACAACCATCGCCAACGCGCGTAACGCCTCCATGCCGGCGTGGGGCCCGCGCTTGTCCAAGGCCGACGTGCGCGCGCTGGCGGTTTACGTGCACAGTCTCGGGGGCGGCGAACCCGAACCGCCGCCCGCAACAGCGGCCGGCCAATAGTCGGGCGCGGATACTTCGTGGGGAAGCCGTGAACGACGCAACGCTCAAGACCGATATCGCCGCCGCCCATGCCTCGCATGGCGTGGAGGCCGTCGCGGTCGAGGCGGTCAATGCCGCCCACCGCCGCTCGATGTTCAAGGCGCGCGAGAAGATCCACCCTAAACGTGTGAGCGGTAAGTTCCGCCTGATCAAATGGATCGTCATGGCGCTGACCTTGACGGTTTACTACGGCACACCGTGGATTCGCTGGGACCGTGGGCCAGGCGCGCCCGATCAGGCGGTGCTGGTGGATTTCACGCGCGAGCGCTTCTACTTCTTCTTCATCGAGCTGTGGCCGCAGGAGATTTACTACATCACCGGCTTGCTGGTGCTGGCGGCGGTGGCGCTGTTCCTGTTCACGGCCGTGGCGGGCCGCGTGTGGTGCGGTTATGCCTGCCCGCAGACGGTGTGGACCGATCTGTTCCTGGTGGTCGAGCGCGCGGTGGAGGGCAACCGCAACGAGCGCATCAAGCTCGACCGCGCGCCGATGTCGTTCGGCAAATTCCGCAAGCGCGCCGTCAAGCACGTCATCTGGCTGCTGATCGCGCTCGCCACCGGCGGCGCGTGGGTGTTTTACTGGCACGACGCGCCGACGCTGGCCAAGCAGTTGCTCGACTTCTCCGCCCCCGTCAGCGCCTACGTCTTTGTCGGCATTCTCACGGCCTTCACCTACCTGTTCGGCGGCCACGCCCGCGAGCAGGTGTGCACCTACATGTGCCCGTGGCCGCGCATCCAGGCGGCGATGATGGACGAGGAAACCGCCCTGGTGACCTATCGCCGCGATCGCGGCGAGCCGCGCGGGCCGCATAAGAAGGGCGACCCCTGGCAAGGGCGCGGCGACTGCGTCGATTGCCGCCAGTGCGTCGCCGCCTGCCCCATGGGCATCGACATCCGCGACGGGCTGCAACTGGAATGCATCCAGTGCGCCCTGTGCATCGACGCCTGCGACGACATCATGACCAAGGTCGGCCGCGCGCGCGGGCTGATCGGTTACGACACCGATCTCAACATCGCGCGCCGCCAGAAGGGCGAGCCGTCGCAGTTCAAGTTTGTGCGCGCGCGCACCGTCGCCTATGCCGTGATCCTGGCCGTGGTCGGATCGGTGATGCTCTATGCGCTCGCGACCCGCACGGACCTCGACCTCAACGTCATCCGCGACCGCAACCCGACCTACGTGGCGCTGTCGGACGGCAACATCCGCAACGCCTACACCGTGAAGCTGCTCAACAAGGCGCGGCTCGGGCGTTCCATCGTGGTGTCGGCCGAAGGTCTGCCCGGCGCCGTTCTCAGCGGCGTGGGCCTGATCGAAACCGAGGACGGCAGGGTGCGCGTGCCCGTCGACGGCGACAACCTGCGCTCCGTGCGTGTGTTCGTCACGTTGCCGCGCAAGGCCATGACTGCCGAGAGCTTGCCGTTGACCTTCCGGGCCGCACCCGCGTTGGAAGGCGGCGACGTCGCCGAAGTAGAATCCGTTTTCCTGGGGCCCAAGCTTCTGGAGCCAAAGCCATGACAACTCTCGCCGCCGCGCAACGCCCGGTCACCGGCCGCACCGTCTTGTTCTGGCTGCTGGTGGCCTTCGGCGTCATCACCGCCGTCAACGTGGCCTTGATCGTTTTCGCGCTGCGCTCCTTCACCGGCGAGACCGTGCCCAAGTCCTACGCCACCGGCCTCGACTTCAACCGCACGCTGGAAGCCGTGGCCGCGCAGCGTGATCTTGGCTGGCACGTCGACAGCTCCGTCGGCGCGCAGGGCACAGGTGTCATCGGCCTACGCTTGAATTACCGCGATAGCGGCGACCTTCCCCTCAGCGCACTCGACGTCACGGCGCTGATCTCGCGCCCCACGACCGAAGGCCACGACTTTGAGCAGCCGCTGACGCACCAAGGCGATGGCCTGTACGCCGCCGCCGTGAACGTTCCCTTGCCAGGGCTATGGCATGTTCGCGTGCTGGCGCGCCGGGGTGAGACCGAAGCCTACGTGCTCGATTACCGCGTGGTCGTGCCATGAGCGCGCACGCCACCAACGTCGACAGCACGCTGGCGGCGGACGGGTTGCCCAATCTCGGCTGTTGCCCGACGGCGCGGCAGATTTCGGGCCGCGGTCAGTTGCCCGCCGGGCCGCTCGGCGTTCCCAATGCCGCGCCCGATGCTTATGTCGCACGCGCGGCCAACGGCGAATTCGAGCTGGCGTTTATTCTCGACAACCTCACCTGCGCGGCCTGCGTGGGCGATATCGAAGGCCGCCTGTCGCGGATTCCCGGCATCACCAGCGCGCGCGTCAACCTCACGCTCGGCCGCCTGCGTGTCACCTGGACTGACCCGGCCTTCGCGCCAAGCCGGATTGCCGCCGAACTCACGGCGCTCGGTTATCGCGCGATCCCTTACGATGCCGCCAAGCTGGAGCGTCTGGCCGACGATCGCGACAAAAAGCTGCTGCGCGCCATGGCCGTCGCCGGTTTTGCCGCCGCCAACATCATGCTGATCTCGGTGTCGGTGTGGTCGGGCAACGTCACCGACATGGGCCCGGCCACGCGCGACTTCTTCCATTGGATTTCGGCGCTGATCGCGCTGCCCGCCATTGCTTATGCCGGCCAACCGTTCTTCGCCTCGGCCTGGGGCGCGGTGCGGCACGGCCGGGTCAACATGGACGTGCCGATCTCGCTGGGCGTGCTGCTGGCCACCCTCGCGAGCGTCATGGAAAGCGCGCGCTCGGGCGAGCACGCCTATTTCGACGCCGCCGTCATGCTGCTGTTCTTCCTGCTGATCGGCCGCTACCTCGATCAGAACATGCGCGCCAAGACGCAATCGGTGGCGGCGAACCTGCTGGCGCTGCAGGCCGTGGCGGCCACCGTGATCGAACCCGACGGCCGGCGCCGCTCGTGCCCCGCCGATCAGTTGCGCCCCGGCATGGTGGTCGCCGTGGCCCCCGGCGACCGCATTCCCGCCGACGGCATCGTCACGCGCGGGCGCTCGGACGTGGACACCAGCTTGGTCTCGGGCGAGAGCCTGCCGCAAGCCGTGGCGCCCGGCACTCAAGTCTACGCTGGCACTCTGGCGCTGAGCGGCGGGCTGGACATCGAAGTCACCTCGGCTGATCGCGACACGCTGCTGGGCCAGATCGTGGCGCTCATGACCAACGCCACCCAGGCGAAGTCGGGCCACACCATGTTGGCCGACCGCGCCGCGCGGCTTTATGCGCCGGCGGTGCACGTGCTCGCGGCCACGACCTTCGCCGGCTGGATGCTGCTGGGCGCGGGCGGCTGGCACCCGGCCTTGATGGCCGCCGTGGCGGTGCTGATCATCACCTGCCCCTGCGCCCTGGGCCTGGCGGTGCCGGCGGTGCAGACCGTGGCGACGGCCGCCTTGCTGCGCGCGGGCGTGCTGCTGAAATCGGGCGAGGCGCTGGAGCGCCTGGCCGAGGTCGACACCGTGGTGTTCGACAAGACCGGCACCTTGACGCTGGGCCAGCCGGAGTACGTCGGCGGCGACGGCGCCACGCCGGAAGACCTCGCCCTCGCCGCGCGTTTGGCGCAAAGCACACGCCACCCGCTGGCCCAGGCGCTTGTCCGCCATGTCGGCGTGCCGCCGCGCCCGGTGCCGGTGCAGGAAACGCCGGGCCTCGGCGTGTCGGCCATCGTCGACGGCCGACAGGTTCGGCTGGGCCATCGCGACTGGTGCGGCGGCGCGGCCACAAGTGCGCCGACAACCACGCACAGCGAACTGTGGTTGAAAGTCGACGGCCGGCCGCCCGTGCGCTTCTTCTTCCGTGATGCGCCGCGCGGCGACGCCCGACGCGTGATCGAAGCGTTGCGAAACAAGTCCATCGACGTCGAGATGCTGTCGGGCGACCGCCGCGCCGTCGCCGCACCTTTGGCCCAGGCATTGGGCATCGTGACCGTCCTGGCCGAGGCGCGCCCCGACGCGAAGGTGGCGCACCTGAAAACCCTCGCCGCCCAGGGCCGCAAGGTGCTCATGGTGGGCGACGGCCTCAACGACGCGCCCGCGCTGGCGCTGGCCCATGTCTCCATGGCGCCGGCCAGCGGCGCGGACATCAGCCAGAGCGCCGCCGACATCGTCTATCGCGGCGAGGCCTTGGATCCGGTCCGCCGCGCCATCGCCATCGCCCGCGTCGCCCGCCGGCGCATGCGCGAGAACCTGATTCTCGCCGTGATCTACAACGTGCTGGCGGTGCCCCTGGCCATGGCGGGGCTGGTGACGCCGTTGATCGCGGCACTGGCCATGTCGGGCTCGTCCATCGTCGTGGTGCTCAACGCGCTGCGGCTCTCACATCAGGCAAAGGATCGCGCGCCATGACGGTGATCGCTTATCTGCTGCCCGCCGCGCTGGCCCTCGGGTTCCTGGGGTTGGTGGCCTTCCTGTGGTGCCTGAAGACGCGCCAGTACGAAGACCTCGACGGTGCGGCCTACCGCTCGCTGCTGGATCAAGAGCCCGACGACAAGCGCTAAAGCGGTTTCAGGTCCTGCAGGCCGGTAGTGTCGCGCGCGGCCAAGGGAACGAGCGGCCCTTTGGCATAGAGTGCCAGCAACTCGTCGGCGTATTCGGCGCTGGACTTCGGACGGCGGCAGTTTTGGCTGAGGCTGGGGAGCAGCGCGGGTTCGTCGCGCAGGCGCACCAAGTGCTTTGACAACGATTCGGAATCCCCCGGCGGGAACACCAGGCCGTTGACCTCGTGTGTGATGACTTCCGTCATGCCCGGGTAGTCAGAGACAACCACCGGCCTCTTGGCGGCCAGCGCCGAGAAAATCACCAGCGGCATGTTCTCGTACCAGACCGACGGCACCACCAGCAGGTCGACGCCCGCGAGCACGTCGGCGATTTTCTCGCTCGGGAACGTGCCGAGGAATTCGATATTCGGCGAACCGGCGGCAATGGCCTTCATCTTGGCGAGGTAGTCGGGGAAATCGACCAAGTTGCCGTAGATTTTCAGCTTGGCGCGGCCATCATCAATATGACGGAACGCCTCCACCAGCACGTGGCAGCCCTTGTGCGGGGCGAGCGTGCCGATATAGCCCACGGTGAGCGGTGTCTTGGGATCGCGCGCCGCGATGGCCGTGCCCTCGCGCGGAATATCGATGCCGTAGGCCGACTGATGAATCAGCTGGGGGTTGAGTCCGTTGGACGTGAGCGCGCCGGTCATGAGCTGCGTCGGGGCCACCACGCCATGCAGCCAATTCAGGCGGCGCATGTTGAAGGCCTTGCGCCCGCCGGTGGCGAGCACCTCTTTGTGCAGCGGATAGGGCAGCAGCCAGCCCTTGGCCGTCAGCCACACGCCGAAATCGGCCACCACGTCGGGCACGGCGGCGTTGAATAATTTCATGTAGGGCCACAGCGACAGCTCGGCCACGTGCTTGACGCAATTCCCGCCGTAGCGCGAGGGGCCCGGACACGGCTTGCCGCCGCGTAAGAGTTGCGCCGGCGGGCACAGCGACCAGAAATCCGTCGGCGTGTAGTAGGCGGGTATCCCCGCCCTCACCGCCACGTCGATCATGGCCGTGCCCAGGCGCCCGAAATGAAAAAAGTGCGCCACGTCGGGTTTGAAGTCGGCGACGATGCGCGCGAAGTAGCGCGCCGCCAGCACGTTGTTGAAGTCGAGCTCCGTGATGACGTTCTGCCCGCCCATGGGCACGTAGGCGTGGTGGAATCGATAAACCTTCAGCCCCTCGTGCTCGTATTGGTCGAAGCGCTGGTCGTCGCGCTTGCCGGAGCGGTCGGGAAAGCCGGTCAGCACCACCACCTCGTGTCCGCGCGCGCGCAACGCCTTGGCGGTGGTGAGCGTGAGCACTTCGGTGCCCGAGAAGTAATCCGGCACGAACTGGTGGACGGTGAGCAGAATCTTCACGGGAGCTACACGCCGCGCACGGTTTTCTGAATGCCGAGTTTTTCGTCGCGCTCGGCTTGATAGACGCCCAGGATGCGGAAGTAGTTCAAGATCGGCGCCTTCAGTATATTGACGATCAAGTGCCACGGCCGGCGCTCACGCTTGAGGATGTGGTAAACATCCCGCGCGGTCCAGTGAAAGTAGGCTCGCACCGCCGTGCGCGGCGTCGGCAGCAGCTCGAGGCCGAACAGGTCATAAAGCTTGCGGTGGCACACATAGGTGCGCTTGTACTCGTAGCTGATGGGCCGGTCGTGGGAATGGATCACGCCCGCCTTGGGCTCGTAGATGATCTTGTAGCCGCGCTTCAGCACGCGCTCGGCCCAGTCGATGTCCTCGCCGAAATTGATGCGGCCGAACTTCTCCTGCTCCCACACGTCCTTGCGCAGCGCGGAGCAGACATTGTCGAAATTGCACACCGCGTGACGCTCGCGCGGGTGCATGGCCTGGTATTGCTCGGGACTCGCCAGCGCCTGCACCACGCGCTCGGGCCGGCCGGTGTAGTGGCGCTCGAGATTGCGCTTGGTGATCACGTCGGCGTCCGGCTGCGCGACTTGGTGGGCGTAAACTCCGGCGACGTTGTCCTCGTCCAGGGTTCGCAACAGCGTCTCGATCATGGTCGTGTCGCGCGGCACGGCGTCCTGCACCGTCAGCACGATGCGGTTGGTGCCGGCCATGCCGATGCCGAAATCGCGCGTGGCGCCGTGATTGAAGTCCGCGGGCGGAATGGACACCACCTTCGCCCCGGCGGCCTTTGCAATGGCGATGGTGTCGTCGGTGGATCCGGAATCGACCACCAGGAATTCCACGTCGGGCCAGCAGGTTTGCGCCTGGAGGCCCGCCACGACGCGGCGAAACAATTCGCCGCCGTTCTTGGTGGGGATCAAAAGCGTGCACACATAAGGGCGGGTTCGCGCCGTGCCGGAGGCCGCGGCCGCGTGGGCGAGGTTGGTCATGTCTTTTGGCCGCCGAATTTCTGTTTCAACCGCATTTTCGTGGCCCGCCAGAGTTGCCGCGCCAAGAACCGGACGCTGCGATGTTCTTGGTCCCGCAGCGCGGCCAAATCCACATATCGTTGTGACAGCATCGACAAATCACCATGCAGTTTGGCATTGTCGGCCACCACGGCATCGCGATGCGCGACGACAGCGGCGCGGTCCGCGATAATCGCGTCCCGGTCCTGCTTGACGGCCTCGCGGTCGGCTTGGATGGCGTCGCGATCGGCCACCACGGCCGCGCGGTCGGCCAAGACCTCCGCCAAATGCGCCTTGGTCGCCACGCTGTCAGCGGCGATGGCCGCGCGCTCGGCCACGGCATTCGCCAAGGCCAGTTTCACGGCGTCACGGTCGGCGTTGAGGTCGTTCAAGTAGCCGTAGAGCGTCGCGACTTTTTCGTCCAACTCCTGGGCGCGCGCGCCGTGGCGAAAGGCCTCGAAGCGGGCCAGGTTCAAATGCCGTTCGCGCACGACGAATTGCTCGACGTAGTCGCCCTGGGCGTCGAAGTACGCCCGGTCGGCAACCGCCGGCAACGCACCACGGCTGCAGACGGCGATGAACGCCAGCGGCTCGCCGAACCCGCCGCCGCTCGCCGCATTCAGATAACGCGATTCGTGAACGTTCGTGGTGGCGCGATCAAAGGCCACCGCCGGCTGCAGGTGTTGGCGCAGAATCTCGATGTTCGGAAAATGCGGCGCCAGCAACTCGCGGAACTTCGCCTCGGTCATTTCGCGGATGTGATACGGATTGGCGTCGTAGAACTTGGTCACTTCCGGATTGGGCGTGGACATCACCAGCACGCCGCCGGGTTTGAGCACGCGCGCGATGCTGGCGACGGTCGACTGTTGCGTCGCGTGGTCGACGTGCTCGATCATTTCGAAGCAGGTCACCAGGTCGAAGGATACTGGCGGCAGCCCCGCGCCCAAGTCGGCGCTTTGCACGAAGGTCAGATTGGCGTTGCGATGAACCTCGCGCGCCCAGGCGAGCGCGCCGGCATCGATATCGAGCCCGGTGACCGCCTTGGCGCGACCGGCCACCATGGCGGCGCCGTAGCCGGTGCCGCAGCCGAAATCGAGCACCGCCTTGCCTTGGGCCAGGTCCGCCGCCAGGGCATAGCGCGGCATGTGCTCGTACTCGGCGATCTTGGACCATGTGCCGGGCACATAGCGTTCGTGCATGAACTGCATGAAGCCGCTGCCCGAGGCGATCGCCAAGAGCCCGGCGGCCTTGGACACGTCGTCGGTATCGCTGCCGCGCACGTCGATGGAGGTGAACTGCAGGCGGCGCAACAAATACGTCAGCGCATCGGCGGTGTAGTAAACCAGATGCGAGGGCGGGTGACGGTAGGCCCAGGCCGCCGGATCGCGCCGGGCCGCGTCCGACCCGGCGTTGGGTGTCGCGATCACCACCGTGGTCTTCGCCGTGATGATGCCGAGCGAGAAGAGTTGGTAGAGCAGCGCGTAGGGCGACGGCACGTGCTCGATCACGTCGAGCATCAGCACCACATCGACCTCGTGCGAGAACAATTCGCCGAAGGAACCAACGATGTAAGCTTTCGGACCGAGGCGCTCTTTGGCTTTAGCGCGGGCGTGATCCGACAGTTCGACGCCCAGGCACATCCAGCCGCGCTCGGCCGCGAGCTTCAGATGCGTGCCGTAGCCGCAGCCCACGTCCAGCACCATCGGGTTCTCGCGGCCCGCGAAGCGATCGAGGATGGAGGCGACCAGGCCCTCGCTCGCGCTCGACTGAGAATCATAATTCTCGTAACCGCCGCGCTCGCCGCCCTCGAACCATTCCGGACGGTCGTAAAATGCCTTGAGTTCCGCCGGCGTGGGCACCGGGGTCGCGTGCTCGGCCCCGCAGCGGGCGCAGGCGAGAACACGGTAGCCGTCGACGTCGCACAAATGGCTCAGCCGCGCGCCGTCGCCGCACACGGGGCATGGGCGCGGAGGTGCCGAGGTCGTCGCAGAGCGTGTCGAGGCGGGTTTTGCGGTCATCGTCACAGATTACGGGGCCGGCGGAGCGCCAAAGCACCTGTTAGGCGCCTTAGAAGCACATTTTGCCGCCGGAATCCACTGCGCGGAACCAGGCTATTTGGCCTTGAGGACCACGATGTCCTGGAAGCCGTGAATGGCACCGGGGCGCACGCCGACGACATCGAAAAATTTCGCCCATTCGCGGCGCACGTAGTTCTCGGAGATAAAGGTGATGCCGTAATCGTAATTGCGCGAGGTCAGGTGGCCGTGTTGCAGAATGAACTGAAAGCCCGCGCCGCCAAACGCGGCCCGCGCGTCGACCAGGCCTTGGCGGGGAATCGTCAGCATTTCGAACACATGGGGCTGCGTCTCGCCCAGGCGCAAGGCGTGCGCGCCGTGCACCGTGAGCAACAGCGTCGCGCCCGGCTTGGCGACGCGCTTCAACTCGGACAAATAGAAAAACTGATCGGCCTCGTTCATGTGCGTGAAGACCGAGACCGAGATGATCAGATCGAACTGCCCGTCCACCAGGGGCAACGCGTGGCGCGGCCGGGTGGCGATGGCCGTGACGTGATCTAAGGCCGAGGACACCCACTGCACGTGGCGCGCGTCCACGTCGACGCCGATGTAGCGGCCGCGAAAGCCCTTGAACATGCGCGCGAGCCGCCCCACGCCGACGCCGAAATCGAGCAGGTTGGCGAATTCGTTCAACGGCGTCGGGCAGGCCTGCCACAACGCCGCCAGGATATCGCAGCCGTGGCCCGCGAAGGCTTGGCCGTCGGTCAGGCCCGTGGTGTTTTGCATCAGCGTGCGCGGCGGCAGCGGCGCGACGAAGGCCAGGTTCTTGCGCGCGGTGAAGGCGTCGACGCGGTTGAACGCCAGCCAGTCGTCGATGGGGCTGTGAATACCCTGTCGGATCGCTTGCGGATCAACGGCCATGGCGCCTGTGGGGCCGCGTTTGCGGGTTCAGCATGGGAATGACTCGGTCAGTTTGATCGCTTATAACGTGCTTTATTGACGGCCACGGACAGTTTTTTCGCTCACCATCATGGACTCCCGTTCTTCTCCCCACGGCGCCGCCATGGGCCTTGCCGCGCCCCCATCGGCGGGCCGGCCGGGGTTCATCGTGCTCAAGATTTTGATCTCGGCCGGGCTGTTGGCTTATCTCGGCGCGCGGATCGACTGGACCGCCTTGGCCGCGCGGTTGCGCGATGCGGCCCTGGCCGATCTGTCCTTGGCCTGTCTCGTGTTATTCGCCGCCGTGCCCCTGACGGCCTTGCGGTGGCATCTGCTGGCGCGCACCGCCGCGGCCGCCATGCCCCTGCCGACGAGCTTGAAGCTCACCTACACCGGCCTGTTCTTCGGCCAAGTCCTGCCCGCCACGGTGGGCGGCGACGCGGTGCGGGCCTGGCTGGCCGCGCGCACCGGATTGCCGCTGAAAAAAGTGCTGGCGGGCATTCTGTCGGACCGCGTGGCCGCGCTCACGGCGGCCATGGCGTTGATCGTGCTCAGTCTGCCCTGGCTGTTCGGCGAGCAGCATGACGCCCTGGGCTGGACGGCGCTGTCGGGCGCGGGGCTGGTCATGTTCGGCTTGCTCGCCCTGAATGTCGAACGGCTGCCCCTGCCGGCGACACTCATCGCCAACCGCTGGATCGCGGCCTTGCTCACGATCATCGCCGACACGCGCCGCGTATTGGCCACCCGCCAGGGGCTTGCAGCCCTGGCCCTGTCGATCACGATCCATCTTTCGACTGTCCTGGCCGTGTTTCTCATCGGCCGCGGGCTCGACCTGCCGCAAGGTTTCGCCACCTATTTTCTCGTCGTGCCCACCGCCATCGTCGCCTCCGCCATCCCCATTTCGCTCAACGGCTGGGGCGTGCGCGAGGGCGTCATGGTGGCGGCCTTGGGCGTTTACGGCGTGGCGGCGGGCGATGCGTTCCTGGTCTCGATGCTGCTGGGCGTGGGCGTGATCTTGACCGCCGTCCCCGGCGCCCTGTTATGGCTGACCGTGAAATGACCGCGCCCAGCATCTCGCCCCAACCCGGAACGGCGTCGCTGACCGCGCGCCAAATCCGCATCCGCGACATGTTCGACCTGCTCGCGCCCGCGCGCGCCGACTGGGTCGCGCGCAACAGCTATTTCCACGCCGCCGACCGCGACTACATGCGGTTCATCATCCCGGCCGGGGCCAGCGTGCTGGAAATCGGCTGCGGCGACGGCGAGTTGCTCGCCGCCCTCAGTCCCTCGCGCGGCGTGGGCGTGGACCTGAGCCAGCAAATGGTCGCCCAAGCCCGCGCCCGGCACCCCACGCTCGAGTTCCACGCCATCAACGCCGAGGATGCCGACGCGCTCGGCGCGCTCACCGGGCCCTTCGATTACATCGTCGTGTCCGACACCGTTGGCCTGATCGAGGACTGCGAAACGCTGTTTCGCAATTTGCGCGCGCTGGCCTCGCCCGAGACGCGGCTGGTGGTGGCGTTCTATTCCCGCCTGTGGGAGCCGATCCTGCGCCTGGCCGAGCGCCTGAAGCTCAAAATGCCGCAAGCCGAGCAGAACTGGCTGTCCACCGCCGACATCGCCAACCTGCTGACGCTGTCGGGCTACGAAGTGGTGCGCCAGGACTGGCGCCAGCTCGTGCCCAAGCGGCTGTTGGGCCTCGGCACGTTGATCAATCGTTTCATCGCCACGCTGCCGTTCATTCGCCACCTGTGCCTGCGCAACTACGCCGTGGCCCGCCTCGCGCCGACCGGCACGCCCACGACGCTGCCCTCGGTCAGCGTGCTGATTCCCTGCCGCAACGAGAAGGGCAACATCGAGAACGCGGTCAAGCGCCTGCCGAAGTTCGCCCCCGACCTGGAAATTCTGTTCGTCGAGGGCCACAGCAAGGACGGCACCTTCGAGGAATGCGAGCGCATACGCGCGGCTTTTCCCGACCGCGACATCAAGGTGATGCGCCAGGACGGCAAGGGCAAGGGCGACGCGGTGCGCAAGGGCTTCAACGCCGCGCGCGGCGAGATTCTCATCATCCTCGATGCCGACCTGACCGTGGCCCCCGAGGATATTCCGAAATTCTACCGCGCGCTGGTGGAAGGGCGCGGGGAGTTCATCAACGGCACGCGGCTGGTCTATCCCATGGAAGACACCGCCATGCGCACGCTCAACAACATCGCCAACCGCGGCTTCGCGCTGATCTTCTCGTACCTGCTCAACCAGCGCTTCACCGACACGCTGTGCGGCACCAAGGCGCTGCGCAAGCGCGACTACGACAAGATCGTCGCCAACCGCGCCTACTTCGGCGACTTCGACCCCTTCGGCGATTTCGACCTGATCTTCGGCGCGGCCAAGCTCAACCTGCGCATCGTCGAGATTCCCATCCGCTACGCCGGACGCTCCTACGGCGAGACGCAAATCTCGCGCTTCACCCACGGTTGGCTGTTGCTGCGCATGGTGATGTTCGCCTGGCGCAAGCTGAAAGCCTTCTGACGTGGTCGAGACTGTCGATGCGCGCATCGCCGAGCACGGCCGCCAGTGGCGTGAAAAGCCCGTGGTGCGCGAGATCTATCTCGACCTGTACGGGCGCATGGCGGCGGCGCAGACACCGGGCACGACGCTGGAGATCGGCGGTGGTTCGGGCATTTTCAAGGACTTCGCCCGGGACTGCATCACCACCGACATTTTGCCCGCACCCTGGCTCGACGTCGTCAACGACGCCCAGGCCCTGCCATTCGTTGATTCTAGTTTCGACAACATCGTCATGTTCGACGTGCTGCATCATCTGGAATTTCCGGTGAAGTTTTTCCGCGAGGCCGTGCGCGTGCTGCGCCCCGGCGGGCGCGTCATCATGGTGGAGCCGGCCATGACGCCCGTGAGCCTGCCGTTCTACAAGCTGCTGCACCCCGAACCGGCCATCATGGACGCCGACCCCTTCGTCGACGGCGCGCCCGACCCCACCCGCGATGCCTTCGACGCCAACCAGGCCATCCCCACGCTGATGTTCGGGCGTGACCGTGCACGCTTCGAGCAGATGTTCCCCGCGTTGCGCCTGCGCGACGTGCAGCGGCTGAGCCTGTTCGCCTATCCGCTGTCGGGCGGGTTCAAGCCTTGGTCATTGTTGCCGGTGGCATTGGTGAAGCCGCTGTTGGCCCTGGAAGATAAAGTCGCCCATGTGCTGGGCGGGCTCATGGGTTTTCGACTGCTGGCCGTGATCGAGAAGCGCGGTTAGAGCATTTCCCCGAGAAGTGGCCTTCCACTTGGCGTGGGAAATGCGACCAAAAAGAATAAGTTACTGAAGTTATGTGATTCGGTTCGATCGAATTTAACTCTAGGAAACGCGGTTACGGCAAGCCGGCCTTAAAAACGGCCCGCCGGCCCTCCATGTCCGACGCGGCGCCGGTCACCATCAGCATCTCGGCGATTTGTCCACCGTCGAGACGGAAGACGCCCAAACCATAAGCCGCAGCCCCGGCGGTCGTGCCGGAAAACGTCAAATCGTAGCGCCGCAAGTTTTGATCGGGATCGGGGGCCGGGACGGCCAGCACGCGGCGCTGTGCGTTGCCGACGAGGGCGCCTTGGGCGTCCAGCGCATGGGCAAAGATGTACCAGGAGCCTGTGCCGGCCAAAGCCTCCGCGCCCGCGAGCCAAACACTGATCGTCGGCGCGCCGGGTGCAGGCAGCGCGATTACGGGCACCGTCACCGCCACGACCGGATCGAGACCCCGCGCGAAGGTCAACGCGGCGTCCGCGGCTCCCGGTTCAGCCGTCGCGTCCGCGCGCGACCACCACCGGCGCGGATTGGCCGCGACGAAGGCCGCGGGCCAGTCGTGCGCCTGCTCGAGGCGCGCCCACGCCGCGTCGAACTTGGCCGGATTCTCCAGGCGCAGAAGCGTGAGATGGGTTTGCGAGACGACGCTCACGCCGTCGTCGGGGCCCAAGGTCGTGAACCACGCCTGCAACACCGCGACTTGATCGTAAATGTTGGCGACCGCCCGCCGCGCGAGCAGCGCCTCGCGCCGCGCGGCATCGGCCACCGGCTCGAAGGCGATGAAATCGGCGACGATCAATTCATCGAAGCGATAAGCGCTGGGTCGCTGCCAATCGATCGGCAGGAACATCGTGACTTGGGGCGCGCCGGGCTCGACCAGGCGCGCATGATCGATGGTGCCCTGAAAGGCCCGGGTGGGTTGCGACATGATGTGCAAATAGACCACCGCCTGGCTCCGGTTGGCGGTCTTGAGCTCGGCGAGCAACCCCCGCGCCTGGGCGACTTCCGGTGCGTACATATTGGCGTCGAGATTGATGCCCAGCGCGCGCTGCCACGCCACGGGGGCCGAGGGCGCCAGCAGCAACACGGCGACGATCGCGCCGGGCGCCATCGCCACGGCCATGACGCCGGCGGCCGCGCGCGCGTCGAGCCGTTCGAGGCCCGTCAACAGCGACGGCGCAACCAGAACGAAGGCCATGACGACAAAGGGCACGAAGTATCGGATCTCCGCCGCCTCGGTTTGGAAGAACCAGAACCAAATGCCGACACCGAGGCATGCGGCGGCGGCCCAACCGTGACCGCGCGACGCGGCCCCCGCCAGCGCGGCGATCAGGCCCAGCACGGTCAAGCCCGACATGACGTATCCCGGGCCGACGCCGATGAGGTGCGCCATCAGCGCGGGGCTGACGGGCGTGAGAATGTCGTTTTGCAATACCGCGAAGACGCGGTCGGCGAACGCCAGGTTCTCAAGCGACAGGTAATCCGACCGGATCGCGGCGACAAACGCGCCACCCATGATCGCCGCCGCGAGAGTTGCGCTCGCGAGGACGTGGGCAAGTCCGCCGGGTGCCGCGCGCAGTCGCGCCCAGCGCCAGTCGTGGGCTTGGGCGACGAGCACCAGCCAGCTGAGGCCCACCAGCGCCATGATCAACCCGCCCACGGGCTTGGTCATGAAGCACAGCGCCGCGACGAGCGCGGCGGCGACGGACCAGGCGACGGACCGCTCGCGCGCGCCGCGCAGGGCGCAGGCCGTGGCCAGGGCCGCGAGGCCGGCGAGAAATCCGTCGACCATGCCCCAACTGACCTGCGATTCGATCTCGGCGTTGGGTTGGAACTGAAACAGCATCGGCATGGACCCGGCCGCAACCGCCAGCACCGCAACGCCGCTCCGCGCGCGCGGCGCGGGGTCGCGGGCGGACGCGGCGACGTAGATCGCGCCGCCCAGCAACACCATCGGCAGGACGACGCTGCGGAAATAAAACCAGCGGAAATCGGGCGAGAACCCCAGGGGATAGGACATCAGGATCGTGGCGGGCGGACGCACCGCCGGCTCCAGGTCGAGCGGATTGAACCATCCGCCCTGCGCCACGGCGGTCCAAAACGATTGCGCCTTGGCCAGATAGCTCAGCGCATCCCACGCCGGCGGCACGACGGCGCCGGCGGCGGCCAAGCCCACGCCCAGGGCAGCCACGGCCAGCCATGCAATGTAAGCGAACGTCGGCAGATGGCGGGGCATGTCGTGAAACTTTGTCGCGGGAAACGCCGGGGCCAGTTGTAACGTTAACGAAAGGCCGTTCAAGCGACTTGAGCCGCCCGATGCTGTCTTCAGGTCGGGCACCGCACGCTGGCCGCGCGGTCAGGCCGTGTTTGAAATGGAAATCCGTCCCATCCGAGACTACTCTTTCGGACGAACCGCGAGGGAGGACCCAAGCCATGGCACACGACGCGACATCCAAACCCGTTTACGACGCCCCCGATAAGCCCAAGGGCCCGCCCCCGGGTGTCGGTGGTCCGCCGCGTGCGGCCGAAGGCAGCCCAATACAAGGTGTGGGCGCTCATGCCGTGGGCGGCAACGGTCGGCCCAACCCGACGGTGGCGATGAAATCCGGCATCGAGGGCCGCGAGAAGGAATTCGGCGAGGCCGTGGGCGTGCTGCTGAAAACCTTCATGGACACCATGCCCTATCAGCACGAGTTCAACGACGCGGTGGTGAAGTCGCACCTGTCGCACATTCAGTTCGCCAAGAACCACGGCCTGCTGAAGGAAATGATCGAAGACGATCAGAAGACCATGAGCCCGATGCTGAGCCGCGTGAAAAAAAGCATCGAGCAGAGCGGCAACAAGGAACTGGCGATGATCGCCATGTTCGAGCGCACCTCGTGCTTCTATCAGATGATCGCCACCTACGAGTCCGAGCCCGGCAAGCGGCGCTGGAAAAGCCCCTTCGGCCTCGTGCTCGGCATGGGCACGCGCATCGGTCAGTTCGACATGACCGAGCAGGAGATTCACGACATCTGGCTCAAGCCGCGCCTCTACGGCTACGCCGAGCAACTCGGCGTGAAGATCAAGATCACCGACAAGCTTGGTGATGATTTGATGATTAGTTGCGAGTTGGCGGAATAGGCATCACAATTCTCGACTGTCGCCCTGGGGCTTGTCCCCAGGACCCAGAACGACAACCTCGATCAGCGATGTGACTCCTGGGCCCTGGGCATAAAGCCCAGGGCGACATCTTGAGTCATGCTCAAGGCTTGCGCAACGCGAACTCCGCCTTGGCTGCTTGAATGGCGTCGTAAAGCGTCGCGGCGGGTGAACCCAGTTGATCCAACAACATGCGATGCGTCGGGGCCGTGGCTGCCACCCAGCGCGCGCGTTGTTCGGCCGTGAGTTCGATCACCTGCGTGCCCTTGGCCGGCAGCTTGGCCATTTCGGCGGCGGTATAGACGCGCGAGCGCATGCGAAAATCGCGCGGATCGCCGTAGGCGGCGCGCAGCACGGCCTGGTTCTGCGCGCTCAAGCCCTCGAACCACGCCCGGTTGGCCAGCAACATGCCCGCGTCATAGGTGTGGCGCGTATAAGTAAAGTACGGCGCCTCGCTGGCGATGCCGCCGGTGAAGAAGGCGTAGTCCGAGGTGATGCCGCCCTTGATGAGCCCCGTCTGCAGCGCCGGCACAATTTCAGGATACGGTATGTAAACCGCGTCGGCCTTGAGCACCTGGGCCATGGCCTGGGCGGCGATGACGGCGGGCGTGCGCAGCTTGTAGCCCGCCACCCGTTCGGGTTCGGCCAGGGGTTCGCGGCCATACAGCCCCACCCAACCGGAATCGATCCAGTTGAGGAACACCAATCCCCGGTCGGCGAAGATCAACTCCATGCGCGCCTTGAGCGGGCCTTCCAACACGAAGTCCATTTGCTCGGTCGAGTCGAACAGATAAGGCAACGCCAGCACGGCCAGTTCGGGCGCGGTTTGCGAGGCCCCCGTCAGCGAGGGCGCCGTAATCTGCACCCGGCCCCGCCGTGCGGCGTTGACCATGGCCTCTTCCGAGCCGGTCTCGCCGCGCACCAGCATCTTGAGCGTCAGCGGCGGATCGGCCCCTCGCGCCACGTTGGCCTCGAAGGTCTTCCACTGATCGTCGGTGATAGTGCCCGGAAAGGTAATGCCCGTGACGATGACCTCTTGCGCCCGGGCGGACGTGACGAGCACGGCCAAGATAACGCCGGCAAGATAAAGCGTGGTGCGCATGTCCCGATCCTGAGCGGGTGTTCGCGTGGCGTAAAGGCGCAAATCTTGCCCAATGCGAAAGGTCACCGCTTTCAACTGACGAACGGCCCGGCTAGCATGGGGGCCTGGACTAAAGGCTCATCATGTTGCTCAACCGGCCCCGTGCCCACGATGTCATGCGCGCCAACGGCCTCGACGGCCTGGCCAGTTTGGTTCCCACCAACGTCTATTACCTCACCGACTTCAAGAACCTGATCATGGCGGCGGGCTTCGACACGGCCGTGGCCGCCGTGCTGCCCGCCCGCGAGGATCGCCCGGCCGCGCTCGTCACCCAGGCCTTCGACACCCGCAACGTCATCAATGCCGCGCCGTGGGTGGAGAACGTCATCATCTATACCGACGCGCCCGCGAGCCCCGAGGCCGCCACGCCCGGCGGTGGGGCCAAGTACGGCGGCTGGGGCACGCGCGGCGGATCGCAACTCACGCCGCGCCAAGCGCGCTGGGTGCAGGAGACAGCGCGCCTGACGGAAGCCACCGCGCCCTCGTGCCTCCACGGTCTGGTCAAGGGCTTGCGCGACGCGGGGCTGGAGAAAGCGCGCATCGGCGTGGATGACGAGAGACTATTGCTATGGCTGCCGGAATTGGGCCTGACGAACGCGACCCTCATGCCCGCGCGGGCTCTGTTCAACGAAATCCGCATGGTCAAGACGTCGGCTGAGATCGCTCTGTTGCGCACGGCCGCGCGCCTCAATGAAGCCGCGCTGCTGAAAGCCGTCGCCGCGCTGCACGAGGGCGCCATGTGGGACGAGCTGGAGTGCGTTTACATGGCCGACATGGCCATCCACGGCGCGCGCGGGGTTTACCTGGAATGCGGCGCGGGCGGCCTGCAAAGCGGCAAGGTGGCCAAGCACGAGCCGGTGATGTTCGACGCGCTGGGCCAGTATCAGGGCTATCACGGCGACTTCGGCCGCTCGGCCGTGGTGGGCGAGCCCGGGCCCGACGTGGCCGCACGTGTGCGAGCGCTGGAGGCGGGCTGGCGCGCGGCCCATGACACCATTCGCCCGGGCGTGAAGTACTCGGACCTCGCCGCCACGGTCGCCAAGGCCGTCAACGGTGCGGGCTTTCCCGGCCCCTTCCGCACGCCGGTGGTCCATTCGCTCGGGCTGCAGCACACCGACGATCCGCAAGGGCGCTTCGACCCGCCGGGCAAGAAGGCCGACCGCGCGCTCGAAGCCGACATGGTCATCAACGTCGACATGCCGCACCTGGAAATCGGCTGGGGCGCGGTGCACATCGAGGACACGGTGCGCGTGACCGCCGATGGCTGCGAGCCGCTCACGTCCATGGACACGGCGCTGCGTGTGCTGCCAACCGCATGACACGCCGCGCATGATCAACGTCGGACTTTACAGCGCGACGATCCTGGTGTGGGGCTTTAGCTGGTACGCCATCGAGTTGCAGATCGGCGTCGTGCCGCCCGAGGTGTCGGTGGCCTACCGCTTCGGCCTGGCGGGCCTGATCCAAATGGCGTGGTGCCTGCTCACGGGCGTGTCGCTGCGCATGGACGCCCGCCAGCACCTCAACTGCGCGCTGCTCGGCCTCATGATCTTCGGCGCCAATCTCGTGCTGGTCTATTACGCCAGCGAACGGCTGCCCAGCGGCCTGGTCTCGGTGGTGTTTTCCATGATCACCATCGCCAACATCATCAACGGGCGCGTGTTCCTGGGCCGCACGAGTCCACCCGTCGTCTGGCTGGCCTCGATCCTCGGCATCGTCGGCATCGCCCTGATGTTCGGCGACGACGCCGACGGCGCCCACACCGGCATCGCGGCGCTGACCGGTGCCGGTTTCGCGCTGGTGGGGGCTTACCTCGCCTCGCTCGGCAACGTCTACGCCATCAAGGTGCAATAAGGCGGCCTCAGTGTGCTGCAAAGCAACGCCTGGGGCATGGTTTACGGCGCGCTGATCGTGGCCGCCTATGCGGCCATCGCCGGTTCGCCCTTCGCCTTCGAGACGACGCTGCGCTACGTCGGCGGGCTGCTCTACCTCGTCGTGTTCGGCTCCATCGCCGGGTTCGGCTTTTACCTGAGCCTGGTGCGCCGCATCGGCCCCGAGCGGGCGGGCTACACGGCGGTGATGTTCCCGGCCGTGGCCCTGGTGGTCTCGGCCTGGCTCGAGGACATGACCGTCACCCCCGGCATGATCCTGGGCGCGGGCCTGATTTTGTTCGGCAACGTGCTGGTGCTGACCCCCGCCGGCACCTTGAAACGCCTGCTGGGGCGCACCCGAGCCCCTGACTAACCCCTTTACAAAGCCGCCGCGCGCCCTCACCTAATACCGAGCACCCGATGACCGACGCGCATTTGATTTGGCCATGGCAAAAAATCCCTACGACGTATTGGGCGTGAAACGCGACGCGGACGACGCGGCGATTCAAAAGGCCTATCGCAACCTGGCCAAGGTGCATCACCCCGACATGAACCCCGGCAACAAGAAGGCCGAGGACCGCTTCAAGGACATCAACGCCGCCTACGACATCCTGGGCGACGCGGCCAAGCGCAAGCGCTTCGACCGCGGCGAGATCGACGCCAGCGGCCAGGAGATCCGCACCAACCCCTTCGCCCGCGGCGGCTTCCGGCAAAATGCGGGCGGGGGAATGGGCGCGGGCGGACCCGGGGGCGGTTTCGCCTTCGACGACCTGGGCGACATCTTCGAGTCCATGTTCGGCAAGGGCAAGGGTGCCGGCCCAGGTGGGGGAATGGGAGGCGGCGGACCCTTTCGCGGCGGGCCTGGCGGGGGTTTCGCCACGCGCGGCGAGGACGAAAATTTTCGCCTGGACATCGGCTTCATCGACGCCGTCACCGGCGCCAAGCGGCGGGTGAGCCTGCCCAGCGGCAAATCCCTCGACGTGACCATCCCCGCCGGCATCGCCGACGGCCAGACCATCCGGCTGCGCGGCCAGGGCGTGCCGGGCGTGGGCGGCGGCCCGCCCGGCGACGTGCTGATCGAGGTCAAGGTGGCCGAGCATCCGCACTTCAAGCGCCAGGGCCGCGACATCACGCTGGAACTGCCCGTCTCGCTCGGCGAGGCGGTGCTGGGCGCCAAGGTGGAGGTGCCGACCATCTCGGGCTCGGTGACGCTGACCATTCCCAAGGGCTCCAACAGCGGCAGCATGCTGCGCCTGCGCGGCAAGGGCCTGCCCGCCACCAAGACCGAGCCCGCCGGCGACCAGTACGTCACGCTCAAGGTCGTGCTGCCCAAGGAGCCCGACGAGGAATTGGAGACGCTTGTCCGCGCCTGGAGCGCCAAGCGGCCCTACAACCCGCGCTCGGGGTTTGGCGGCTAAGCCGGAGCAAGGATTGCCATGGCGTGCAACCGTCGTGTTGTTTCGCGCGTTATTCATTGCTGCCTTATTTTTTCTCGGTTTTCGTGCGCTCCTGAATGCCCGCATCGATTGAACGCGAGGGCGTTTTCTTCTATTTTTGATGCCGTGAATTAGGCCCTCGCCCGTTTGGGTGTTAGTCTGCGCACGCACGGCCCCGGGCCCGCCGCATGATCGTGATTGGAGCACGCCGATGAACGTTTCCGCCGCCGTCCAGCGCATGGTCCGCGCCGTTTGGGGCGAGGCCCGCCGCGACGAGGGTGTGGTGGCCTTGGTGATCGCCATTGCCTTGATCGCGCTGGCGGGCGCGACCATCGCCACGCTTGGCTCGCAAAATGCAGCCAGCAAACTGGCGCGCCAGACCAGTTCAGGCGTCAACACCAAGATCGTGCGCACCAGCATCCAGGCCTATTTGCTGTCCAATACCGGCGCCGCGCGGGAGGTGCCCTGCCCCGACGCCGACTTGAACGGCTCGGCGGACGAGGACGGCGGCGGCAACTGCACCACGCGCAGCGGCGTGCTGCCGTGGTCCACGCTCGGCATCAGCCAGGACGACGCCATCGACGGGTACGGCAACTACTACACCTACGTCGTCACCGACGCCTCGGTGGGCACCCCGGCGCAGCGCACGCGCACGGTCTGCAACGCGGTGCAAAACTCCTACGACACCAGCCAAAGCGAATACACCGGCACGCTGATCACGCCCACCGACACCGAGAGCCTGCTGACGTCGCAAACCGCCGGCCAGGGCTCGACGTTTCATTACGCGCTCATCAGCCACGGCGCCAACGGCCTGGGCGCAATCAATCGCAGCGGGCAACAGCGCAGTGCGCCGACATCGACGCAAGAGCGCCAAAACTGCCCCAGCAACACCGGCACCACCTGCACCGATAGCGGCACCGTCGGCACGATTTATTCCGGGCCAATATCCAGCACGACCTCGACCTACTTCGACGACACCGTTTACGTCAGCACCACGTCGCAATTCGAGGCCATGTGCGCCCAACTGACCCCGGCGGGCAAGGTCAATGCTTTCGTGAACGAGAGCTTCGACGGCACGGCGACGGGCTCGGTCCCCACGTCGATCTCGGGCGACGCCAGTTCCGGCGCATCCACCGCCAACGTCCAGGTCGCCAGCGGCTCGACCACCGACAAAGTGCTGCGCTTCACCGGCGTCGGCGCCAACGCCGCCGCCATCCGCACCACGTCTGAATTCAATCCGGCCGAGCGTCCGCTCTATTTTTCGTTTGAATGGCGGCCGACCACCCTGGGGCAGAACAATCAGGCGGGCATCTCCATCGCCACGCGCGCCACCACGGCCAATCGCGGCAGCGGCAACAACGAGGACATTTTCACGTCCGACGGCCTGACCATCCGCTACTACGAGGACACCAACGACAACGCCAACGGCGCCACGGCCAACAGCATTTACATTTGCGACAGCAATACCTCGGCCTGCGACAGCGGCTCCAATCTCGGCGTCAGCGCGGCCACGTTCACGATCACCAACAACCAAACCTACACCGTGGAGGCCTACGACGACGGCAACTTGGTGTGGGCGCGCATCACTCAGGTCGGCACGCCCGCCAACACCGCCTTCGTCAACCTGACGACCGTTCCCATCGTCTTCGCGCAGCGCGACTTCGCCGAGGACAATTTCGCCCTGATCGTCAATCACGAAAATTCCGTTTCGGAACTCGACGACCTGCTGATCGGCCGCGCCTCCATGGGCGTGGCCTTCGACGGCAGCAACGACGTCATCACCGCCGGAGATAATTTCGACACCACCACCGGCAACGTCACGCTGGAAGCTTGGGTGCGCCCCGATACCTTGCCGACGGCCAGTTCGACGCGGGCGGCGGTCATCTCGAAATGGCAGATCGGCGCGGCCAACTCGGCGCAGGCCTACCGCGTGTATTTCACGTTGTCGGGTTTGCAGTTCTCGGTCGCCGGTCTCGATTCCGCCACCAGCACGACGGCGACGGAACAACCCTTCGCCTTCGACTACGTGCCGACCCTGGATAAATGGACTCACATCGCCGTCAATTACGAAGCCAGCAGCAAGATCGCGCGCCTTTACATTAACGGCGAGTTATCGAAAAGCATCATCGGCACCTTGCTCGACACTGCCGGAGTCGCCTCGGGCGCCACGGCCTCGTTCACGGTGGGGGCGGGCACGGGCACGTCGACGGACAACTTCGACGGCGACATCGCCGACGTGCGCGTCTGGAACACGGTGCGCAGCGCCAGCCAGATCCTCGCCAACTACAAGGCACGATTGCAGTTGACGTCGGGATTGACGGGGCTGATCGTCAACTGGCCGCTCGACCGCGACGCTTCGGCCACGTTTACCTCCACCACCGCCACCGCCACCGCGGCGGGCACCACGGCGGTCAACGGCACGCTCACCAACGGCGCGGCCTACATCGCGGTTTTCCAGAACCACCTGCCGCCGTTCTCGACCTCGTTCTGCACCACCGGCAGCGGCGGCACGGTGGTCGGCGCGTATCAATGCGACTACCGCACCACGACCCAAAGCGGCACGCTGTCGATCCCGAACAACCTCGGCGGCGTTCACGTCAAGGCCTGGGGCGCCGGCGGCGGCGGCTACGATTTCACGACGTATGAATCCAACGGCGGCGGCGGCGGCTACGCGGCGGCGCGCCTGACGGCGCTCAATACCACCACGCTCATCACGGGGCTCACGGTGAACGTCGTGGTCGGCGGCGGCGGCACCGCCAGCGGCGACGACAACAACGGCTCCGGCGGCGGCGCGGCGTCGGGCCTGTGGCAGGACACCGTCACCGACCGCGCCGGCGTCATCGCCGGCGGCGGCGGCGGCGCGTCCTTCGGCGATGACAACCTCGGCGGCGGCCTCAACTGCAACAACGCGGGCGATTGCGGCCCCGGCGGCGGCGGCGGCGGGCCGGGCAACATCGATTCGAGCTACCAGGCGGCGCGGGCCGCCGACGACGGCGACAACGAATGCAGCGGGCGCGCGGGCCATAATACGTCGTTCACCGGTTCGCCCGACGGCACCGGCACCGACTGCGCCGGCGGCGGCACCGATCCGACCACCACCGACGGTGCCGGCGGCGCGGGCGCGGCGGGCGGCACGGCGGCCATCGGTGCCGCGGGCGCCGATGGTGGTGCGGGCTTCAACGGCTCCACGACCGAGATCGGCGCGGGCGGCGCCGGCGGCGGCGTGCGCGAGAGCACGGTGAGTTTCGGCGGCGGCGAGGCGGGCGGTTACGACGTCGACCCCGCGGGCGGCACCATCACCGGCTCGACCGACGGCAACGCCACCGGCTTCGGCGGCGGCGGCGGTGCGGGCTTCGCGGACGACTCCACGACCAATACCGGATTCTTCGGCGCGGTTGGCACGGTGCCAACGCCGGGCGGCACCGACAACCCCGACTACGCCCCGTCCTACTGTTCCGGCGGCACCAACTGCGTCATCAACGCCGGCAGCGGCGGGCAGCCCAATCCCACCGGCCAGCAGATCATCAATGGCCGCCAGGGCCTGGTGGTCATCAAGTGGTAAGCGCCCGCCCGTGAATTCCGTGAATAACCCGCCGCTTTGACTTGGCGGCCTCGCTCATCCGCGCTTAAATCGTCGGCGACGGCGTTGAACAGCCGCGCGCACTCCGCGCGTCGCCCCCAGCGCCGTCCTTGGAACCATCGACGAGGCCCCGCGCTCATGAACTCCCGGCGCGCCAGCGGCGCCACATTAAAATCCCTGATCTCGAATCAGGGTCTTTCGGGAATTGCGTGTTTTCAACGCCTTAGGCGGCCTGCGCCCTGTTCTTTTCGCGCCGGTCCTGCCGAAACAGGCAGAACAGGCGAATTGTATACAATTCGGCCGGTTATCCCCGCGCGCATTGCGCGAAACGGCGGATTTCGGGCGCGCCGTTTTCCAAATTGTATACAGTTTCGCGCCCCCGCGGCGGTGATGCCATGTCGCGCTTAGCCCGCCTTTCTCGCCGCTCGATTCTCGCGTCGACAGCGGCCGCCGCGACCCTGGCCGCGACTCGCGCCACACGCGCTCAATCGGGTGCGGCCATCGACGCCGGCGACGTCATCGTCGTCGGCGCTGGCCTTTCGGGCCTCTACGCCGCCATGTTGCTGGAGGAAGCGGGGCTCACGGTGACGCTGCTGGAGGGCCGCGACCGCGTCGGCGGGCGGGTCTATACGCTGCACGACATTCCCGGCGCGCCGGAAGCCGGCGGCGAGGTGCTGGGCGCCTACTACGCGCGCTGCGTCGACGTGGCCCAGCGCTTGGGCCTCACGCTCAAAAATCCGCGCCCGCGCAGCCAGGCCGCCGACGGCGATCTCATGATGAATATCCGCGGCCGGAACATTCCGCTGAAGGAGTGGGAGAACCACCCCCTCAATCCCCACCCCGACGACTTGAAAAAATACACGCCCTGGCAAATTTTCTTCAACGTGCTGCCCAAGGACAACCCGCTGACGAATTTGGACGACTGGTGGGACCCCAAGTTCCGCGTCCACGACATCCGCTTCGCCGATTACCTGGCCTCGAAGGGTTTCAACGACGAGAGCATTCGGCTGCAAGAGGCCAACTCGGCCTACGGCAACACGATGTACGACGTCTCGACGCTGCACATCTTTCATTACTACGTCTGGGCGTCGCTGCAGGCCTCGGGCGGTCCGCGCGGACAGATCGTCGGCGGCAACGGCAAGCTGCCCGAGGGCATGGCCGCGACGCTGAAAACCGAGATTCGGTTCAATGCGCGCGTCATCGGCATGAGAACCGACGACACGGGTGCCGAGGTGGAAACCGCCGACGGCAAACGCTTTCGGGCGAAGCACGCGGTCTGCACGCTGCCCTTCACGCTCGCGCGCCACATCAAGTTCGACCCGCCGCTGGCGGGCGTGCAGCGCGAGGCGGTGGAACTGACGCCCTACTACAAGACCTTCCAGATTCACTACGGCATCGAACAGCCCTTCTGGGAGAAAGATGGCCTGCCCCCCAGCATGTGGACCGACAGCCCCTTCGACCGCTTGAACCTGCTCTATGACCAGAACGGTTCGCCCGCGTGTTACCTGGCCTACGTCAACGGGCTGGAAGCGGGCGCCTTGGACCGCATGAGCCTGGAAGACGCCGACGCGACCGTGCGCCGCGAGATCGAGCGTCTGCGCCCCGCCGCCAAGGGCGCGCTGAAAGCCATTCGCGTGCATTCCAACCAGAACGACCCCTTCATCGGCGGTTCCTACGCCTATTGGCACCCGGGCCAGCCCAGCCGCTTTCCCGGCGAGATCGCCAAGCCCCATGGGCGCATCCATTTCGCCGGCGAGCACACCGCGCTCACCAACCGCGGCATGGAGGGCGCGATGGAATCGGGCGAACGCGCCGCCCTCGACATCCTGGGGAGTCTCTAATGATCTTAGAAAAGGAGTATCCAATGCGCGGCTTAATCGCGGGCCTCGTGGCCCTGGCCATGTTGCCCGCCACCGCCACGGCCGGGGGCTTCACGCCCGAGCTGTTCGACGCCTGGGTGAAGATGCGCACCGGCGGCGACGGCAAGCCGGTCTATTGGTACGCCGAGGGCCATGTGATGAACAACGTCACGGGCGCGGTGGTCTCCAAGATGACCGGCGTGGACACCTCCACCGTGTTCAAGGACCCGGCCGATCCGGCCAAGTGGGTGCAATTGTCGCGCAAGATTTTCCTCTCGCTCGATCCCGCCACCGGCGAGCTGATGATCGACAAGGCCACGGGCAACCCGCGCCGGCCCATCGCCTATCCCTATCAGGTCAAGACCTACAAGCTCGAAGGCGACGAGATTGTTTACACCGTCGAAAGCCATGACACCGGCCTGGTGTTCCAGGAGCCGCCCAAGAAGAACTACACCGCGCGCAAGATCGGCACCGTCACGCACTATAACTACGCCATGTTCATCGACCGCGTCCGCCAGGACGGCACGCGCAGCCAGCGCTTCGAGGTCAACGACTTCCTGGTGCGTGCCGATGCGGGGCTCCCCGATGCCAAACTAAGCGAACAGGAGCGCTTTCAATACACCTGGGTCGGCACTGGCCCGGGCCCCATCGTCTCCAGCGCCGTGTCGTGGCGCTACTCATCCTTCGACGCCATGCCGAGCCAAATCTTGAAGGACTACATCCGCGCCAAGGCGCCCTTGTGGCTGGGCCCGCCCAAGGACATGGCCGAGATCGCGAGCCTCAAGGCCCAAGTGCCCTATCAACTGAGCCAGGCCAAATGAGGGACCGCCGATGACCATCACCCGCCGCGACGGATTGATCCTCGCCAGCACGGCCGCGCTGACGGCCAAGGAAACCATGAGCGCCGCTGCGGCCTCGGAGACGCCCATGACAACGCCCACGGTCAAAAGCGTGACCCCCGCCCTGTTCGATGCCTGGATCCGCATGCGCGGCGGCGAGGACGGTCCGGCTTATTGGTACTCCGAGGGTCTGGTGCGCTCCATGCTCGACGGCAGCGTCGACAGCCGCATGTTGGGCGTGGAGACGTGGATCACGCCCAAGGAATTGCGCACGCCCACCAGCGCGGTGTCGATCTCGCGCAAGGTCTATTTTTTCATGGCGCGCGACCAAGACGCGATGATGCTGGACCAGGCCACCGGCAAGCCGCGCCGGCCCAGCATCTTCGCCTATCAGGTGCGCACCTTCACCCTTATCGACGGCAAGATCGACTACAAGGTCGAAAGCCACGACACGCGCGGCACGCGCATGGGTGGCGACGGCAGCGTCTACACCGTCAATGCCATGGGCGATTACGTGCACGTCAACTACGCGGTGTTCCCCAAGCGCCCGGGCACCACGGGCGGCAGCGGTGAAGTCTATGATTACTTCGACCACGGCCCGCGCATCGCCGAGATGCCGCAACGCTACCAGGGCACCTGGACCGGCGGCAGCACCAGCGGGCAGTTATCGAACATGGCGCACTGGCGTTACCCGACCTTCGACGCGATGCCGAACGAATGGCTCAAGGCGCGCATCCGCAAGGACGGGCCCATGTGGATGGAGCCGCCCAAGACCATGGCCGAGATCGAGAAGCTGCGCCCGACTTCGGTCACCACGGCGTTGATCCCCGCATGACCCGGGCGATGGGCTCACAGGGCCGGCACGGCCTTGGAAAACAGCCCATCGATGAACCGCGCGCTGTCGGCCAGCGTCGGCGCCCGGCCCCGAAAGGGCGCGGCCAGGGCCAGGATGATGCCCACATGCGCCACGTCAGGATAGACGATATGCGTGACCGGCGCGCCCACCGCCGTCAGCGCGGCGGCCATGTCGACCGAGTTATAGGGCCCGACGGTGGTGTCCTCGTCGCCGTGGAGCAGCAACATGGGCGGGGCGTCGGCGCGAGCGTAACGCACCGGGCGGACGATGCTGGGCTCGCGCAGGTGGCCGAACACGGCGCGGGTCACGCGCCACTCCAGCGGATCGAACGAGTATGGCCCGGCCAGGCCGACGAAGCCCTTGATGGTCGAGGGCGGCAATTTGGCGTCGCTCAAGAATTGTCCATCGAGGCTCAGCAATGCGGCGATGTGCGCCCCGGCCGAATGGCCCATGACGACGATGCGATCCGCATCGCCGCCATGGCGGGCGATGTTGTCGACCGTCCACTTCAGCGCGGCCGCGCCGTCGTCCACGAAGGCCGGGTAAACCGCCTCGGGATGGACGCGGTAGTCGGGCAGCACCGCCACATATCCCCGCGAGGTCAGCGCCTCGCCCACGAAACGGTAGGTCTCGCGGCTGCCGCCGCGCCACGAGCCGCCGTAGAAAAACACCACCACCGTGCGCCCGCCTTTGGGTCCAGTGGTCGTGGGTGCGGCGCCTCTGGGCTCGTAGACATCCAAGGCCTGGCGGGGGTCCGCGCCGTAACTCAGGCCCGCATGACGCACGTAACCGCCGTCGGGCACCATGACATTGAGGGCGTCCACCGGCGAGCACGCCGCCAGAGTCAACACCGCAAAGGCCCACATCACACCCCGTTGAACCATATGCACGATCGTCGATCTCATCTGTCCCATCTGATCACCGCTCGAATCCCGCATAGATACGCTGGACCCTGCCCGACGGATGCACCTGGCGGTTCACATTTACGTGCCGCCTCAATGCCAGCAGCACAAGAGGTATCTTCATGAAATATCTGCACACCATGGTTCGGGTCGGCAACCTCGAGCAGTCGCTCGACTTTTATTGCAACAAGCTGGGCCTGCGCGAGCTGCGCCGCCGCGACAGCGAGAAAGGCCGCTTCACCCTCGTCTTTTTGGCGGCCCCCGGCGACGAGGCAGCCCAGGTGGAACTGACCCATAACTGGGACCCCGAGACCTATACCGGCGGGCGCAACTTCGGCCATCTCGCCTATCAGGTCGACGACATCTACGCCGTGTGCGAACGGCTGATGAAGGCGGGCGTGGTGATCAACCGTCCGCCGCGCGACGGGTACATGGCCTTCGTGCGCTCGCCCGATCAGATCTCGGTGGAACTGCTGCAGAACGGCGCGCCCCTGCCGCCGCGCGAACCGTGGGCCTCGATGCCCAATACCGGAACATGGTGACGAGCATGCCCCAGGCCTTGCCGCCCGACGCTCCGGCGACCCTGCTTTATGTCTTCTCGATGCTGGGCGTGGCCGTGTTCGCCGCCTCGGGCGCGCTGGCGGCCGGGCGCAAGAACTTCGATCCCATCGGCCTGATCGCACTGGCCATGGTCACCGCCACCGGCGGCGGCACGCTGCGCGACGTGCTGATGGACCGCCACCCGGTGTTCTGGATCGCGGACCCCAACCACATCATCGTCGCGCTATTCGCGACCGCCGCGACCGTCGGCTGGGTCAGATTTTTCAAGCCGCCCGACCGCGCGCTGCTCTACGCCGACGCCTTCGGGCTGGCGTTGTTCGCCGTCAGCGGCGCGCAGATCGCCGAGGGCGCCGGCCTGCCGGCCATCGTCGTCGTGCTGATGGGCGTGATCACCGGCGCGGCGGGCGGGTTGTTGCGCGACGTCCTCAGCGTCGAGGTGCCGCTGATTTTCCGCAAGTCCGAGCTGTACGTCACCGTTTGCGTCGTCGGCCTCGTCGCCTACCTCGGCTTGCGATGGCTCGGCTGGATGACGGCGAACGCCGGGATCGCCGCCGCCGCCGTCATTCTGGCGCTCAGGCTCGCGTCGATCCGCTGGCGGCTGATGTTGCCGGAGGTCAAGATCGATGACGGCGGTTGAGCCCTCGGCGCCGGGCGGCACGGACCGCCGTTCAGTTCGGCGCGGCGCTTTCGGCCGCGACGGCGCCGACGCGGGCGAACAAGTACTCGAGGTCGTCATGCTCGAACTCGACGCCGAAGGTCTCGTAATGGGTCATGATGCGCTCGACGATCCGGCAGCTGAAAGTCTCGGCATCGAGATCGCGGCCTTCCCGTTCGATCTCCAGCACCGCGTCCAGCGCGCTGCGCACGGCGGGGTAGTAGGCCTGGGACTGCCCGGCCTTGATCCAGATGTGCCGCAATCCGTTGGGATTACGCAGCAGCACCAGCACCTCGGCCAAGGGCATGTGAGCCAGGGCCGCGATGGCGTGCTCGAAGAAATGCAGGTGCCCCATGCAAACGGCGCGCAACACCAGGGAACTGGTCAAGCCGCCGCTGCGATGAAGCTGCGCGACGAAGGCGGCCAGCCCGGCATCGGAGAAGCTCTGCGCGATGTTGACCGTGGCGCGCTCCCGGCTGGCCAACACCAAGTCCATCGCCAAGTCGGGCGTGATCTGTTGTTTTTCCAGCAACGTCGCGCGCATTTGGTTGGACACGACGTGGATCAACCGTTCGATCACCTTCGCCGGCAAATCGGCGCGGGCCACCAGGGGTGCCTGCACGGCGTGACTGTTGCCGAAGCGGTCGATCACTCTGTCGAAAGCCGCGGACTGAAACGCCGCGCCGGGATTGGCCACCGTCTTGGCCACCACGGTTTCATTGCCATGCTCGACCAGGGCGTTGACGACTTGGCTGGCGACGAAGGGACGCTCGGCGATGGCCGCCATTTTGCCGACGCTGGCCTGGGCCTGGATGACCGCAACCAGGTCCTCGGCGGTCAACACCTGCGAAAACGACAAGACGGGCAGCGCCACGGAATCGACGTCCTTGGCGAGTCGAATCGCCAGATCATGGGGAATCGTGCGGCAGTGTTTGAGGTTGTGCGACAGCGCCTCGCGCACGCGCACTTCGACGTCCTTGGCGAGCGCCCGCAGAATGTCGTCGGCGATGGCGCGCTCGGAGTCGGTGAGCTGGCCCGACGCCACGTCGGCGGCGAGCTTGTTGGCCGTGTCCACGCGCACGTTGGCCGACGAATCAGTCGCGAGACGGCTTACGTCTTTTGCGTTCAGTGCCAATTGAACTCTCGTAAAGAGCGTATTACAGGTTTCGACTCGCGAAAATATAGGCTGCAACCGCTAAGTGAGTCCATGCTGATTACGGCCCGCGCCGGGACAAGCCATGGATCGATCGCAAAGCATGCTTTTCCTTACATAAAGTGGGGTCAAGCGACGCGACCACAAGTAGCATTACCCGCTTTCGTACCGTTGAGCGACGCCGCCGCGGATCGGCCAGGTCGCCGATCCCAACCTCAAGTCGAGTCGCGGAGACGACTAATGAACCGTGACGCTTGCCGGCGGCAATTTGCTCACACGGCCCAACAAATATTCGAGATCGTCGTTGTCGAAATCAACGCCGAAGGTTTCGTACTGGGTGAGGATGCGTTCGATGATGCGGCGCGAATAGCGCTCGGCATCAAGATCGCGCCCGTCCAATTCGGTTTGCGAGACCACGTCGAGAGCGGCGTGAATCGCGGGATACATGCCGGACGGCAGATGCGCCTTGGACCAGGCCGCCTTCAAGCCATTGCCGCCGGGATCGTGAATCAGCACGCGGGCATTGGCGATCGGCAGGCCGGACAACGCGGCGATCGCGTGTTCGAAAAAGCGCACATTGCCCATGCACAGCGCGCGCAGCAGCAACGAGCCCGACAACCGGCCGTTATCCTTCAATTGCCGCACCAGCGACGCCAAGCTGTCGTCGGTGACGCCCATGGCCAAACTGGCCGTGGCGCGCTCGCGGGTTTGCAACACCAAGTCCATGGCCAACTCGGCCGAAATCCGGTGCTTGGCGAGCAACTGCGTGCGCAGATGCTCTGCCACCTGGGTGACGATACGCTCGGCCACGGTCACCGGCAGCGGCTCGCGATGCACCAAGGGCGCTTGCACCAGTTCGCTGTCGCCATACTTGTCCACGACCCTATGCAACGTCGTCTCGCCCAGTTGCGCGCCGGGGTTGGCCACCAGCTTCGCGATCACTTTCTCGTTGCCCTTGTCGACCAGGGCGTCGGCGACGCGGGCGTCGACTTGCTTGCGGCCGGCGATGGCGTCCAGCTTCGCCGCGTCTTGCTGGCTGGAGATGATCGCGACCAAATCGTCGGACGTCAGCACGTCGGAGAACGACAAAATCGGCATGGCCACGGTCGCAACGTCCTGCGCCAGGGTCACGGCGATGTCGCGCGGCACGTTGGGATTGTGCTTGAGGTTGGCCGACAGCGCCTCGCGCACGCGGACCTCGGCGTCCTTGACCATGAGCCGGAAAATGTTCTCGGCCAGGGTCAGTTCGTTGGCGCTGAAGTGGCCGGCATTGAAGTCCTGCGCCAGTTTGGCCGCCGTGCCGGCGCGCGCCGTGGGCGAAGGGTCGTTCGCCAGGCGCTTGACGTCATCCACGCTCAAAATAGCCAAAGCCGTAACCTTTCCGTTGCCACCGCGGGCCGCGCGAAAATGAGGCGATATCATACACCAGCCGAGTGCGGAGGCAATGCGCGCAACAGGCCGCAAGAGGGCAAGACTCCTGGTTATTTCGCGCCTGTCCAAGCGAGGCTATAAATGATGACGCGACCATTTTTAGCAACGAGTGTCCCCGGATGGATTTGAAATCTCACATTCGCCAGGTGCCGGATTTTCCCAAGCCGGGCATCAATTTTTTCGACATCTCGACGCTGATCGGCCACCCCGAGGCGTGGCGCACCACGATCGAGCGCATGGCCGTGATGATCAGCCCCTGGGAGCCCGACATGCTGGCCGCCATCGACGCCCGCGGATTCCTGGTGGCCTCGCCGCTCGCGCTCAACACCGGTTGCGGCATCGCCATGGTACGCAAGAAGGGCAAACTGCCGGGCGAGGTGCGCCGGGCGAGTTACGGCCTGGAGTACGGCAGCGACGAAATGGAGATGCAGCACGACGCCGTCAAGCGCGGCCAACGTGTGGTGATCGTGGATGACCTTCTCGCCACCGGCGGCACCATCATGGCGGCGGCCAAGTTGTTGCGCGAGGGCGGCGCCCAAGTCGTGGGCGCCTGCAGTGTGATCGAGCTCGGTTTCCTCAAGGGCCGTGAGCGCCTGGACATGCCCTTTCAGGGCCTCCTGAGCTACGACAGCGAATGACGCGACCGGCCCAGAACTGATAGAGTGACGCGCAGACCATAACCGGGAGGAACGAGATCATGGATCGGCGGAATTTCATGGCGGCATCGGCCACGGCCTTGGCGGCCTCGGGCACGCGCGCGGCCAGCGCGGCCACGCCCAGCCTCACCGGACCCTACATCGACCTGACCACCGGCAAGGGCAACATGCTGGCGCTGGCACGCATGGACGGCAACCTCGACGAAACCAAGGTGAAGTACGGCGGCGCGTCGGGCATCGTCTCGGCGGTGCGCGCGGGCGAAAAGGTGCGCGATCTGTTCGGCTTCGAGGTGCTCTCGGTGGGCGCAACGCGCAAGCAGCCCGACGGCAGTTATCAAATTCTCCACCGCGAGACGATTTATTATTCCGACCTGGACACCGGCGACATTCTGACCGAATACCGCAATCCGTTCACCGACGAGACGGTGAAAGTCGTCGACGTCATCAACGATCCCTGGAATATCCACATCGAGGAGTTCGAGCCCCGCCCGCCCAGCTACGGCGGCCTCAACAAGGTCGACACCGCGCCGCGCAAGCCCCATGTGCTGAATTGGCGCGAAGTGGGCGGCGGCCTGGTAGTGGCCCAGCGCAACATCAATCTGTTTTATCCCTCGGCCCTGCAGCCCGACCAATGGCCGCGCGAGAGCGCCGGCAAGATGGCCCAGGTGAGCGAGAACTACACCTTCGTCGTCAAGCTCGACGACCTGCAGAACCCGGCCAAGACCTCGGTGGAATACGCCGGCAGTTGGTCGCGCGTGACGCCGTGGCTGCCGTGGATGCTGATGGGCCAGGCGCCGGGGCACATTCTCTATCAGTCGGTCACCTTCAACGGCGACGACCTCAACCGGGTCAAGCCCAAGGTGATCGCTCACACGCGGAAGTTCCATCCGCACATGCTCGAGCCGCCGCCCGTGGAGTCATTGCAAAAGCCGAATCTGTCGAGCCTGGAGAACTACGCGCGTACCCAGAAGCCGGCGCCGGGACCAAAATCGTAGAGGGAAAGTTTACTTCTCTTCCCACTTGGCCACGGCGGCCGTGGCGACGGCATTGCCCACCACGTTGGTGGCGCTGCGTCCCATGTCGAGGAACTGATCCACCGCCAGGATCAGCAGCAGGCCCTCCTCGGGGATGCCGAAGAACGACAGCGTGGCGGCGATGACCACCAGCGAGGCGCGCGGCACGCCGGCCATGCCCTTGCTGGTCACCATCAGCAGGAACAGCATGGTGATCTGCTGGCCCAGCGTCAGGTCGATGCCGTAGGCCTGCGCGACGAAGATGGTGGCGAAAGTGCAATACATCATCGAGCCGTCGAGGTTGAAGGAATAGCCCAGCGGCAGGACGAAGCTGGCGATGCGCTTGGGCACGCCGAACTTCTGCAGGCTGTCAAGCGTCTTGGGATAGGCGGCCTCGGAACTGGCGGTGGAAAACGCGAGCAACAAGGGTTCGCGGATCACCTTGGTCAGATCAACCACGCGCCGGCCGATGACCAGCGAGCCCGCCGCCATCAGCACCACCCACAGCACGACGAGCGAGATATAGAACCCGCCGACGAATTTCACGTAGTTGACCAGGATGCCCAACCCTTGCGTGGTGATGGTGGCGGCGATGGCCGCGAACACGGCGATGGGCGCGACCTTCATGACGTAACCGGTGATCAACAGCATCACCATGACGACGCGGTCGAGCAAATCAGTGAGTGGCTTACCCGCCTCGCCGAGGGAGGCAATGGCCACGCCGACGAACAGCGAGAACACGACGATTTGCAGAATCTCGTTGGTCGCCATGGCCTCGAAGAACGACTTCGGGAAGACGTGCGTGATGAATTCCTTCAGCGTCAGGGCCGAGCCCTTGATCGCCACGTCGGCGCCGGACGTGGGCAACGGCAGATCGAGACCCAAGCCGGGCTCGAAGACATGAACCAGCATGAGGCCCAACGTCAGCGAGGTAATGGAGGCGGCCAGAAACCACGCCACCGTCAGGAAGCCGATGCGGCCCAGGGATGCGGTGTCGCCGACGTGGACGATGCCCACGACCAGGGTGGAGAAGACCAGGGGCGCGATGATCATCTTGATCAGGCGCAGGAAAATGTCGGTGAGGATCGAGAAGTAGCCCGCGATCGTCTTGGCGGTGGCGGCGTCGACGTTCTCGTTGCAAATGTAGCCGACGACGATGCCGAGAATCATGCCCAGCACGATGTAAAGCGTGAACCTCGCCGACATGCGCCACTTCCCCTACCTCTGGAACCCAAGTCTCAGGCTCGCTTGAGGCGCTGGGCGCGTCAAGCGGGAAGAACACGGCGCCCGGCGAATCAGCCGGCGACAGGCATGATCGGGCGCGATCTAGTGGAGCGGATTTGACATTCGCCACCCCAGCCGCGGCGGAACCTCGAAGCGAATGTCAAATCCAAAGCTCCACTAGAAACATATGATTCGTAGTGGTCCTTATGATTCTAACATTCGCAAAATCGTGCGCCGAAAAGGGATGCGAATGTTAGAATCGGACCACTAGGAGGCCGCGCTGATCTCGCCATCCGGCATGTCGATGGAGTACCCGGCGGCCCGCACGGTGCGAATGATGTCGGCCACGCCGCCGTCGTTGAGCGCCTTGCGCAAGCGACGGATATGGACATCGACGGTGCGGGGTTCGACATAGATGTCGGGGCCCCACACGCCGTTGAGCAATTCCTCGCGCGAGAACACGGTGCCCGGCCGCTCCATGAAGAATTGCAGTAGGCGGAACTCGGTGGGGCCCAAGTGGATGTTCTTGCCGTCGCGGCTGACGCGGTGAGTATCCAAATCCATGATGACGTCGGCGAAAGCGAGCGTGCCCTTGGCTTGCGACGGCTTGGCCCGGCGCAGCAAGGCGCGCACGCGGGCCAGCAGCTCGGGCATGGAGAACGGCTTGGTGATGTAGTCATCGGCCCCGACCGTGAGGCCGCGCACCTTGTCGACCTCGTCGCCGCGCGCGGTCAGCATGATGATGGGCACGCCGCGCGTCTGCGGCTTGCGGCGCAATTGGCGGCACACTTCTATGCCCGACATCCGCGGCAGCATCCAATCGAGCAGGATCGCATCGGGCGGCGTCTCGTCGGCCACCGTCAAGGCCTCTTCCCCATCGCCGGCTTCGGTGACGCGAAAGCCTTCCTTCTCGAGGTTATAGCGCAGCATCGTCATCAACGACGCTTCGTCTTCAACGATCATGACCGTCGGTTTCATTGGTGTCGGCGCTCCTGTGTCGATCCCATCAGCCAAACCGGCCTGTGACGTAGTCTTGCGTGCGGCGCGACTTGGGCGTCTGGAACATGGTCTCGGTGTCGCCGTACTCGATCAGGCGACCGAGATACATGAACGCGGTGTTGTCGGACACGCGGGCGGCTTGCTGCATGTTGTGGGTGACGATGACGATGGTGTAGTGGCCGGTCAGTTCGTTGATCAGGTCCTCGATTTTGGCCGTGGCGATGGGGTCGAGCGCCGAGCAGGGCTCGTCCATCAGCAGCACTTCGGGGTCGCCGGCGATGGCGCGGGCGATGCACAGGCGCTGCTGCTGACCGCCCGAGAGGCCCAGCGCGCTGTCTTGCAGGCGATCCTTGGCCTCGTTCCACAAGGCCGCGCCCTTGAGCGCGCGCTCGGCGGTTTCCTCCAGCACGGCGCGGTCCTGCACGCCGTCGACGCGCAGCGGATAAACCACGTTCTCGAAGATCGACATGGGGAACGGGTTGGGTTTCTGGAAGACCATGCCCATGCGCTTCCTGAGCGCGATCACGTCGGCGCCGCGGGCGTAGATATTTTCGCCTTGCAGCTTCATTTCGCCCTCGATCTTGAGGCCGTCGACCAGGTCGTTCATGCGATTGATGCAGCGCAGCAACGTCGACTTGCCGCAGCCCGAGGGCCCGATCAGCGCCGTCACCAGGCCCTTCTCGATCGACATGGTCACGTCATGCAGGGCCTGCGCCGCGCCATACCATAAATTGAGGTGATTGATATCGAGCGTCGCGCCCTGACCACCGGCTTTGACGTGGTAGATCGTGGAGTCGTAAGTGGTGGATTGCACGTCCGAGTTCATGGGTGCCTGCTAAAATTGACTGCCGACGAATTTGCGCTTCAAGCGATTGCGCACGATGATGGCGGTGAGGTTCATGGCGAAGATCAGGCCGATCAGCAGCATGGTGGTGACGAACACCATCGGCTTGCCGGCCTCGGAATTGCGCGACTGGAAGCCCACATCGAAGATGTGAAAGCCCAGGTGCATGAAGCTGCGCTCGAGATGAACGAATGGGAAATTCCCGTCGATCGGCAGCTCCGGCGCCAGTTTCACCACGCCCACCAGCATGAGCGGCGCCACCTCGCCGGCGCCGCGCGCCATGGCGAGAATGATGCCGGTCATGATGCCGGGCAGCGCGCGCGGCAGCACGATGTACTTGATGGTCTGCCACTTCGACGCGCCGCAGGCGAGCGAGCCCTCGCGCATGGAGCGCGGCACGGCGGCCAGGGCTTCCTCGGTGGCGACGATCACCACGGGGACGGTGAGCAACGCCAACGTCAGCGAGGCCCACAGCAGGCCACCCGTGCCGAACGTGGGGTTGGGCAGCCGCTCGGCGTATAAGAGTTGGTCGATGGTTCCCCCCAGCACATAGGCGAAGAACCCGAGGCCGAACACGCCGTAAACGATAGACGGCACACCGGCCAAGTTGTTGACCGAGATGCGCACGATGGACACCAACCGGCCCTGCTTGGCGTACTCGCGCAGGTACAGCGCGGTGATGACGCCGAAGGGGGCGACCGCGATCACCATCAACAGCGTCATGGCCGCGGTGCCGAAGATCGCGGGCAGAATACCGCCCTCGGTGTTGGCCTCGCGCGGCTCGTCGGAAATGAATTCCCACCACCGCGAGAGGTAGATACCGGCCTTGTCGAGGAAGTCGATATCGTTGGCGGGGTAGATACGCACGATGGCGTCCAACGTCATCACTTTTTCCCGCCCGCCGATTTCGGCGAACGTCGCCGTTTGGCGATCATTGGCGGCGCGCAGCGTGGCCAATTCATCGGCGAGACGCTTATAATCGTCCTGGAGAACGCGCGAGCGCGCTTCCAACTCCATCTGCGCCGCGGCAAAGGCAGGGCTGTCACGGCCCTGGTCCAACTCGACCTTGCGCACCGAAAGGCGCAACTGCTCGATCTCGTGATTGATCTTGCCGATATCATGCTTCTCGATGGCGGCCAGGCGCGCGCGCTTGGCGCGGGCGTCGGCATGGGCCTGCGCGAATCGGGCATCGCGAACGTCAGCCAAGTCGATCAACTGGCCATCGATGACGATGGACTTCAGTGTCGCCACCAGCGGGCCCCACTCGACGCGCTCGGCAAACAGAAGATTGGCGGGGGTTTCCGTCTTGGCGATTTCGAAGTCGGAGACCCAGCGGAAGTCCTCGTTGTAAATGTCGTAGTTACCGATGCGAAACAGCGTGCGCGAGGCGTAGCCATCGTTGTCGCGAATCGTCTGCTGCAGCGACGGCGGCAGTTTGGCGATGGTCTCGGCCGTGGGTCGGTAAAGCTCGGTGCGCGTCGGCTCGCCGGCGGTGACCGTGCCGTCCGTGAGCGTGACGACGGCGAGCGGTTTGGGCACGAAGGTGATCGCGCCGTTCCAAAAGACCATCAGCAAAAAGCCGGCGATCATGATGCAACCCAGGGCCAAGGCCCCGCCGAGCGCCCAGGTGAAGGGCTCGCCGCGCGCGCGCAAGTCGGACATGCGCTGGGCAGGCGCCCGAGTTTGCGCGGCCGGAACCGCGATGGTGCTGGCGTCATTCATGACCCGGCCCTCACAATTGCGCCGTGCGCTTGCGGAACTTCTGGCGCACGACTTCCGCCAGGGTGTTGACCACAAACGTCATGACAAAAAGAGTCAGCGCCGCCAGGAACAGCATGCGATAGAGCGTGCTGTCGCGCACCGCCTCGGGCAATTCGACGGCGATATTGGCCGACAGCGCGCGCAGGCCCTCGAACACGTTCCATTCCATCAACGGCGTGTTGCCGGCCGCCATCACCACGATCATGGTTTCGCCCACGGCGCGGCCCATGCCGACCATGATGGCCGCGAACACGCCGCTCATGGCCGCGGGCAGGATGATCCTGACGGCGGTTTGCCAGGGTGTGGCGCCGCAGCCCAGGCTGGCGGCCCGCAGGTGCTCCGGCACCGAGTTCAGCGCGTCCTCGGCGATGGTGTAGATGATGGGAATGACGGCGAAACCCATGGCGAAGCCCACCACCAGGGTATTGCGCTGGACGTAGGTGTCGATGACGCCGCCGCGCACGTCGACGCCCAAGGCGGTCAGGACTTGCGCGACGACATAGCTGAGGACACCCGCAACGATCAGGGTAAGACCCCAGCGCCCGAAGTCCGACAGACCCGCGGAAAAGCGGTTCTCGGAGCGCAGCAGCGCCGAGAGCCGTGCGTCGGCCACGCGGTCGGTCGCGAGCCACACGCTGATGAACGTGATCGGCAGCAAGACCACCGCCGTGAAGGGCGCGCCGCTGCCGATGGTGCCGTTGGCCCAAGCCTTGAAGTCGCCCGCGAAAAAGAGGGACTCGAATGAAGGCGACAGGGCGTAAGTCACGGTGGCGAAGAAGAACACGGCCATGAACATCGCGGCCAATTTCGGCAACCCGGCGTTCTTGAGCTGAAACTGATAGGGCAGCAACTGCCAGAGATAGGCCGCGAACAGCAGGCCCAACGGCAGAATGAACAAGGCCATGATCACGGCCGCGATCCAGGTTTCGACGATGGGGGCCAGCACCAGGGCGGCGATGAAGCCCAACACCACCGAGGGCAGCGAGGCCATCATTTCCATGGTCGGCTTGACCACGGCGCGCACCTTGTGGTGCACGAACTCGGACGTGAAAATCGCCGCCCCCAGCGCGATGGGCACCGCGAACAACAGCGAATACAGCGTCGCCTTGAAGGTGCCGAAAATCAGCGGCATCAACGACAGCTTGGGCTCGAAGGCATCGGTGCCCGCCGAGGACTGCCACGTGTACGTGGGCTCGGTGTAGCCTTCGTACCAGACCTTGCCGAAGATGGTTTGCAGCGTGGTTTCCGGGTGCGGCACGTCCACATCCCACGCATAAGCCGAACCGTCGGCGCCGACGGCCAGCACGGCGTTTTGGCGGGGCGACAGCGCCAGCGCCTGATAGTCGGGGTTCTCGACGTCGGGCTTGAGGCGCAGCAGGACTTGCTCGCTGGTGCTGTGGCGCATCCAAATGCCGCCCGCGGCATCGGCGGTGACGAACGATTTTCCGCGCTGGCTCGCGTCCATGGCCACGACCGGCGCCGGGTGCGGCTCCAGCATCTTGGCGCGCACCATGCTGAACCCGTCGGTGGACTTGGCCTCGTCGCGCGGCAAGCGGAAATAAACGTTCACCGACCCATCCGAGCCGCCCACCACGATGGACTGCTCGCCGATCAGGAAACCGAAGACATTGACGTTCGCGTCGCCGGGGGCGACGTCGGCGGTCTCGGCCAATTCCGGCTTGTCGAAGTTGCGGGTGTCGTAGCGATAGATCGTGCCCGACTTTTCCGCGACGTAAACTTGATCGGCCTTCTCGGTCATGAGCACGCCCGAGACCACCACACCCTCCGGCAAGCCCGGCAGCTCGACCGTGGACAGCCGCGTGGTTTCCTTGCCCGTCATGAAGTTCTTGCGGGTCTCGGCGCGGCTGATGCGCCCCACGCCCCGGCTGTCGATGGTGATGAACGAACGCGAGGGACGCTCGGCGGTGCCGCCGACGCGGTAGTCGAGCGCCGCGACGGCGGAGCCATCGGGCGTGATCTGCTGCGCCTCGCCCAGTTCGAGACTGACGGCCGTGCGCCGGTACTGCGTATCGGAAATCGGCGCAAACACAGCACTGCCGTCAGTTAAGTCACCGATCTCACCCAAGGGGCGAAGATCGGTCGGCGCTTGGTCACGGTCGATGATGGTGACGGCCAACACCAACCGGCCCAAGCGCAGAGTACCGTCGTTGAAGCCAAACGCCACATGGCCGCCGGCCAAGGTCTTGGCGAAGGCCGTGGCAGTCTTGCCGGCGAAGTCGAAGCTCGGCACGGCGAGCGGACTGCCGGTCTTGATGTGAAACGCGCCCACCCGCCCATCGTCATCGATGGAGACCGACAAGGTTCGGTACTCATCGATGACATCGGCCAGAGTCTTGCGGCCCGATTTGTCGAGCGCGACGCGGGTTTGCCCAACCACGTCACCGCCGGTGAACAACGGCACCACGACCTGGGCCAGGAAGATCATGATGCCGAACACCGCCAGGATCACGGCCAGGCCACCGATCCGGATCACCCAGTCGGCGATCCGGTCGGCGATGATCACCGAGCGCGGGGTCGTCATGGACCGGCGGCGCGGCGGCAAAGATCGGGGTGCTTCGGGAGGAGATGTGGTCACGCCGAAATCGATCCTGAGGAACTGAAGCTTTAGGTAACGGAGTATGTCTAACGTGTTTGGCGGCCGTTCAAAAGAAACAGCGCCGGGGCTAGTACCGCCGATCAGAAGTTCCTATCACGGATGTCTCCTGCTCTCGTAAGGAACTTCTGATCGAAAAGCGGTACTCGAATCAAATATTTACTAGTACCCTTTGGTTTCCGAAATTCGTAACGCGAGCCGTTGTCACGAGTCACGAATTTCGGAAACCGGGTACTAGGTCGCTCCGGCGCCATCCCTTGCAAATCAGCGGCTTAGGCTTACTTCAGGCCCAGGGCCTCCGCATCTTCCGACGCCACCGCCCCGGGGATGGGGTAATAACCGTCTTTCAGCACGCCCTGTTGGCCTTGCTTCGAGAACACGAACTTGACGAACTCGGCCCGGAGCGGCTCCAAGGGGCGGCCGGGATTCTTGTTCATGTAAACATAGAGGAAGCGCGTGATGGGATAGTCGCCGGCATAGGCTTCTTCCGGAGACGGCTCATGGCAGCTATCGCCGTCCTTGGCCGAGACCTGGATCGCCCGCACATCCGCGGTCTTGTAGCCGATGCCCGAATAACCGATGGCGCCCTTGTCGGAGCCGATGGCCTGCACCACCGCTGACGAGCCTGGCTGTTCCTTGACGCTGTCCTTGAAGTCGCCGTCGGCCATGGCGACTTCCTTGAAGTAGCCGTAAGTTCCCGACGCCGAGTTGCGGCCGTACATGGAGATCGGCAGGCTGGCCCAGTCGCCCGTCGCACCCAGTTGGCCCCAGGTGGTGATCTCGTTCTTCAAGCCGCGCTTGCGCGTCTTGGAGAAAATCGCGTCGATCTGCGGCAGGCTGAGGCAGGTGACCGGGTTGTCCTTGTGGACGAACACGGCCAAGGCGTCGACGGCAACGCGCAGGCCGGTGGGCTTGTAGCCGTACTTCTTCTCGAAGTCGTCGAGTTCGGCCGCGCGCATCGGGCGCGACATCGGGCCGAACTGCGCCGTGCCGGCGATCAACGCCGGCGGGGCGGTGCCTGAACCTTTGCCTTCGATCTCGATCTTGACGTTGGGGTATTCCTTGCTGAAGCCCTCGGCCCACAGGGTCATGAGGTTGTTCAGCGTGTCCGAGCCGATGGACTTGAGGCTGCCTTCGACGCCCGAGGTTTTCTTGTAATCGGGGAGCGAGGGATCGACCTCGACCGCCCGTGCATGACCCATGAGCGCAGTCGTTGCGAAAAGAATCGTGCCCGCGAAGGCGCGTCCGGCGAATGTCCTCAGCATGTTGTTCTCCCGATGCCACACTTGGTGCCGAACCCCATGGCCCATGCCATGGCGTTCAGGACGCCGGACTCCTATCGGCGGAGGCCAAACCTTTTGTGACGGAAATGTGAAGCTTTTGTTTCAGCGACTGGGGATAAGGTCGCTGCGGCTCATATAAGCTATTGGAAAGACTATGTTACTTCGCTTTTCCGCGCAGCTTGGCGATGTTGCCGCTGTAATCGGCCGAGCCGAAAACCGCCGTGCCGGCAACCAAGACATTGGCCCCCGCCTGGATGCACTCGGCGGCCGTGGCGGGCGTGATGCCGCCGTCGACCTCCAGGTCGATGTTGCGGCCGCCGATCATGCGGCGCAGGTTGGCGATCTTGGCCAGCTGCGAGCGGATGAACGACTGCCCGCCGAACCCGGGGTTCACGGTCATGACCAGGATCAGGTCCACCTGATCGAGCACGTACTCGATCGTCGTCTCCGCCGTTCCCGGATTGATGGACACGCCCGCCTTCTTGCCCAGCGACTTGATCACTTGCAGCGAGCGGTCGAGGTGCGCGCCGGCTTCCGCGTGAACGGTGATGATGTCCGAGCCCGCCTCGGCGAAGGCGGCGATGTAAGGGTCCACCGGCGCGATCATCAAATGCACGTCGAGCGGCTTCTTCGTGTGCGGGCGCAGGGCCTTCACCACCATGGGCCCGATGGTGAGGTTGGGCACGAAATGCCCGTCCATCACGTCGACGTGGATGTAATCGGCCCCGGCGGCATCGACCGCGCGCACTTCCTCGCCAAGTTTGGCGAAGTCGGCCGAGAGAATGCTGGGGGCGATTTTCACGGACATGGCGGCGGCGTCCTCACAGGCGTTGCGTGACCGCTTGTACCACGGCCTCGGCGGTGATGCCGAAGTGCTTGTAGAGCGCCGGCGCGGGCGCCGAGGCGCCGAAACTATCGATCCCGATACTGGCGCCTTTGGGGCCCACGTATTTGATCCAGCCATAGGTGCAGGCCGCTTCCACCGAGACGCGCACCTCGCCACCCAGGACCTGCGCGCGATAACCTTCGGGCTGCTGGTCGAACAACTCGGCGCAGACCATCGAGACGACCGCCGTGCCGATGCCTCGGCCCTGCAACGCCGCGCGGGCCTCCATGGCCAGGCTCACTTCCGAGCCCGTGGCGATGATCGTCGCCTTGCGCCCGCCTTCCGCCTCGGCCAACACATAGCCGCCCTTGGCGCTGAGATTGTCGTCGGTGTGGACGTCGCGCAACGTCGGCAGGTTTTGGCGCGTGAGCGCGAGAATGGTGGGGCCTGTTTTATGCTCCAGGGCCAAGGCCCAACATTCGGCGGTCTCGACGACATCACACGGGCGCATCACGCGCACATTGGGCATGGCGCGCAACGACGCCAAGTGCTCGACGGGTTGGTGGGTGGGGCCGTCCTCGCCCAGGCCGATGGAATCGTGCGTCATGACATAGATCACGCGCTGGCCCATGAGCGCGGACAGGCGGATCGACGGGCGGCAGTAGTCGGTGAACACCAGGAAGGTGCCGCCGTAGGGAATGATGCCGCCGTGCAGCGCCAGGCCGTTCATGGCGGCGGCCATGCCGTGCTCGCGCACGCCGTAATAAATGTAGCGGCCCGCGAAATCGGGCGCGGTGAGCGCCTTCATGGGGCCGGTCTTGGTGTTGTTGGACCCCGTCAGGTCGGCGGAGCCGCCGATGAGATCGGGCACCACGGGCACGAGGGCTTCCAGCACCGTTTGCGACGCCACGCGGGTGGCGACTTTGGGCTTTTCGTCGCTGGCTTTCTTTTTCACTGCGCTGACGGCCGCCGCAAAACCGGCGGGCAGATCGCCCGCGAGCGCACGGGTGAGTTCCGCTTTCTTGGCGGCATCGGCTTTGGCCAGGCGTTCGTTCCAGGCCGCGTGCTGCGAAGCGCCGCGCGCGCCGACCGCGCGCCAAGCCTTCAACACCGCATCGGGCACGACGAAGGGCGCGTGCGTCCACCCCAGCTTGGCGCGGGCCCCGGCGATTTCCTCGTCACCCAGCGGCGAGCCGTGCGTCTTGGCGGTGCCCGCCAATTTCGGCGCGCCGTACCCGATGACGGTGCGGCAGGCGATCATGGCCGGTTTGTCGCTGCCTCGTGCCGCCTCGAGGACCTTGGTGATAGCGGCGGGATCGTGACCGTCCACCGCCCAGGTGTTCCAGCCGCAAGCCTCGAAGCGCTTGCGCTGATCGTCGGAGACCGCGAGGTCCGTGGGTCCGTCGATGCTGATGCGGTTATCGTCGAACAGCACGATCATCTTGTTGAGTTTCAAGTGCCCGGCGAGCGAGATGGCCTCGTGGCTGATGCCCTCCATCAGGCAGCCGTCGCCGGCGATGACATAGGTGCGGTGATCGACCAGGTCCGACCCGAAGCGCGCGGCCATGATGCGTTCGCCCAGCGCCAGGCCCACGGCATTGGCCAGCCCCTGCCCCAAGGGGCCGGTGGTGGTTTCCGCCCCCGAGGCATGGCCGAATTCCGGGTGACCGGCCGTGTTGCTGCCGAGCTGGCGGAAATTCTTGATCTGCTCCAGCGGCATGTCGGCGTAGCCGGTGAGGTACATCAGGCTATAGAGCAGCATGGAGCCGTGGCCCGCCGACAAGACGAATCGGTCGCGGTCGGGCCATTTCGGATGTGACGCATCGAACTTCAGGAATCGGCTGAACAGCACCGTCGCCACGTCGGCCATGCCCATGGGCATGCCCGGGTGCCCGGAATTGGCCTTTTGCACGGCATCGGCCGACAAAAACCGGATGGCGTTGGCCATGTCGGCGTGGAGGGCGGCGGGAGACATTTCGTTCATGAGAATCAACATGTTACGGCCAAAACGACGCGGCCGATGCGCCCGAGCGAGGGCGAATGTGGGGCCGGAAGGCGCCCTTTTTGCCGAGCAACCCACCGATTGCAAGGCCTGAATCCGGCCCAAACCGGCTGCCGCCCGCCCCCCGCCCGCCCGCCATCCGGCCCATGCCGACCCTGTCAGCCCTGACAGGTCCTGGCCGGGGGCGAAAGCGTCAATATCCGGGCCAAGAAGAAAGCGGCCCCTTGTGCACGCGAGGGCCCGGCAAAGAGTTGGTTGGAGCGGTCCATGGCGGCAATCTCGATTCTCAAGGCGCTGGAACTCCTCGCCGCGCGCGAGCCCGACAAGGCGATCCTCATCGAGGACGAGCGCGTCGTCACACGCGCCCAATTCGACGCCAGCACCAACCGCCTCGCGCGCGCCTTTGCCGCCCACGGCGTGACCCAAGGCGACTTCGTCTCGATCATCCTGCCCAACTCCATCGCCTTTCTGGAAACCGTCGCCGCCGTCTGGAAGCTGGGCGCCGTGCCGCAACCGCTGCCCGCCAAACTCGCGGCCAAGGAACTCACCGAGATCATCGCGCTCGCCAAGCCTAAGTTGATCGTCGGTCAGCCGCCGACAACGCCCGATAACTGCGCGGTCATTCCGCACGGTTTCTCCCCCAATCCCGCGTTGTCGGCGGCACCCCTGCCCGATGCGGTCGCGCCGCACTTCAAGGCCATGGTCTCGGGCGGCAGCACGGGCCGGCCCAAGATCATCGTGGCGGGCAACCCCGGCATGATCGATCTCGAGGCGCCGTTTCCCACGGTGCAGCCCAACGAACGATTCTTGGTGACCGGCCCGCTGTACCACAATGCGCCGTTTCTGGGTGCCGTGATGTGCCTGCTGTCGGGTGGTAGCGTCGTCATGATGTCGCGCTTCGACGCGGAAGACGCATTGCGCATGATTGAACGCCACAAGGTCAACTTCATCACGCTCGTGCCCACGATGATGCATCGCATCTGGCGTCTGGGGGAAACCGTTCGACGCAAATACGATATGTCATCCTTGCGTGCCATGGTTCACAGCGCCGCGCCCTGCCCGACGTGGCTCAAGGAAGGTTGGATCGAGTGGCTCGGCCCGGACCGGGTGCTCGAGGCCTATAGCAACACCGAAGCTCCGGGATACACGTACATTACCGGACGCGAGTGGCTGTCGAAAAAAGGCTCCGTCGGCAAAGCCCCCCCAAGCACATGCCAGATCAAGATTTGCGATCAACACGGCCACGAATTGCCGCCCGGTCATGTCGGCGAAATCTTCATGCGCCCGACACTCGGCGCGGGCAGTACATACTGCTATGGAGAGCGCTACTTCTATATCGGTGCGGAGCCAAGATTGCTCAGCGATGGCTGGGAGTCGATGGGCGACCTTGGGTACATTGATCCCGATGGTTATCTCTATTTAGCTGATCGACGTTCCGACATTATCATTCGCGGTGGGGCCAATATTTTTCCTGCTGAAATCGAGGCCGTGATCGACTCCCATCCTTCCGTCCGATCCAGTGTGGTCTTCGGCTTACCTGATCTCGACTTAGGCGAGACTGTCTGCGCCGTCGTGGACGCCGATCAGATGGTCGACGAAGTTGACTTGCGCCATTACCTCGCTCATCGCCTGTCGCCTTACAAAGTTCCCACGACTTTTGAGTTCGTGCAGACCGCCTTGAGAGACGATGCGGGAAAAGTCTGTCGCCGCAAATTCAGAGATAAGCACCTTCAAACCCATGGAAATCTGCAAAGAATGCAGAGCATGACGGCTCAGCTTTAGGGCGCGCCGAGCATTACATTCTCACATTTGATTCTCTGCTAGACGCGCCACCTCGCACTCGTGTTAGGTAGTCGGAGTTGGTCCTAGCAAGCGAGTTGTTTTATGTCCACTGCGTCACCCGCCGACTCCCTAACTCGAGGGGCGGTCAATCGACACACGGAGCATTACTTGCGTGTGATCGAAAGATATAGCGATCAACCTGATCGCGGGTATCGCTATTACCACATGATTATCAATTTCCGTATCGACGGCCCCATCGATACGGATAAGTTCCGCCGAGCTGTCATGGCACTCGTGGCGGCCAATCCTGCGTTTCGTTCATACTTCTCCATGGTCGACGGTTCATGGCAACACATCGTTGAGCCCAACCCCCGAGCCGATGTCTTTGAGGTCCACAACTATGGACCCGACATCACGGACTGGCGTGCGGCGACCAGAGAAAAGCTCGCGGAAATCAATGAGCAGTCGTTCGATACATCGCAAGCGCCGCTATTGAAAATTCACCTGCTGCGCTTCGCAACAACGGCTGTTTTCTGCACCAAGTTCCATCACATGGTCTGCGATGGGTGGGGCATTATCGTCGCGCTCAATCAACTGCTTGGCTTCTATGAGGCGGAACTCGCCGGAGTCACGGCGCCAATTCCGACATTGCCCGCCGAAGTTTACCTCGGCTTTGCGCAGGCTCAGAATCACGAGCTGGGAACTGCGTCTACTCACGAACATGAAAAATGGTGGCGACAGCGCATCGGCAATCATCCCTATATCGTTTCACCGCTCTCCGAGCGACCCCAAGGTCGCTTGGCCGTCCATGCCGATATCGTCGGGACCGACACAACGGCTGCGGTAATGAAAATCGCCGAGCGCGACGGATACCATTTCTCCTATCTGGTTCATTGCGCGTTTCTCAAGGCCTTGAGCGCGCACTGCGGCTTGAAGGATTTGCTTGTCACGTTCGTCAAGGCCAATCGCAACGATGCCAACAATTTCGTGGTCGGAAATTTCGCCGATTGGATCATGGTCCGTCATCAGCTCGACCTGGACCACGGCATCGAGAAGATCGCCAAGGCCGCGCAACAAGACGTGACCGAAGCCAAGGACCACTACTTGCCTTACTGGCATCTGGTCGATCGGCTTTCGCCGGAGCAATACTTCAAGGACTTCGGGATTACGCCCTATTGCTACGATTATCTCCCGACGTTCGCGCCTAAAATTGATGTTGGCGGGCAGGCTTCATTTTTTCTTTTACGAGACTTGGAAGTATTGCCTTACCGAGTCGTAGCGACTGACCTGTTCTGCCGCGTTAATGTTATTGAAACCAGCGGATCAACAGATCAACGGCTCGGAATCGATCTCATTCATCACAGCGGCGTTGTCAGTAAGGACCAGATCAAACACGTTATGCGAGACATTGTTGGCGCATTGGAAAAAGCCGCGCGCGGCTAATACTTAATACCTTGCCTCGGCGTCGGCTTCGAGTTCCGGGCGCCAAATCTGATAGTTGGCCTTGCCGTGGCGCTTGGCGTGGTACATGGCCACGTCGGCGTTGTGCAGCAACTGCTGCGCGTCGCCCGCCTGCGCCGGGAAGATCGAGATGCCGATGGAGGCCGACACCCGGCCTTCCTTGCCCGCGAGGTCGAAAGGTTGCGTCAGCGAGGCGAGAATGCGCGAGGCCACCAGCTTCGCGCCGTCGAGGCTGTCGAGCAGCGGCATGATGACGGTGAATTCGTCGCCGCCCAGCCGCGCCACGGTATCCGATTCGCGCACCGATTTATTCAGGCGCACGGCGGTTTCCTTCAACAGCAAATCGCCGGAGTCGTGGCCCAAGGTGTCGTTGATGGCCTTGAAGCCGTCGAGATCGATGAACATCAGGCCCACGTTGGTTTTACCGCGGCGGCCTTCCAGCACCACGCGCTGCAGGCGGTCGTTGAACAGCGTGCGGTTGGGCAGGCCGGTGAGCTGATCGTAGTTGGCCTGATAGAGCACGCGCTCTTCTTCCTGCTTGCGCGTCGTCACGTCGGAGACGATGGCGGCGTATTGCTGCACCTTGCTCGCGTCGTCGCGCACCACCGACAGCGCCACGCGCCACGCCTGGCGCTTGCCCGCCTTGTCGGTGGTCCATTGTTCCCATTCGGTCTGCGCGGCCTTGGCCAGCGCGTCCATGGCCGCGCGGTGCTGCTTGGGGTCGGCGAACAGCACCTCGGCCATGGCCTTGCCCACGACGTCGGCCGCGCCGTAGCCGGTGATGCGCGCGAAACCGGGGTTGATCTTGGCCACGCGCCCGCGCGCGTCGGCCACCAGCAGCCCTTCGGAGGAATGCTCGAACACGGCGGCCGCCACGCGCTGCTCGGCGGCGATCTTCTTGCGCTCGGTGATGTCGCGCACGGTCAGCACGTAGCCCAGGGTCTGGCGGTTCTCGGTGATGGGCGAGATGACGTAGGCCGCGTCGAAGGACGCCCCATCGGTGCGCGCCAGGCTGGCCTCGATGTCGGTTTGAAAGGGCCCCTCGCGCAACTGCGCCAGGATCGGCACCGGCTGGCCGGCGCGCACATGGCCCGAGCCATAAAGGAACACGCGCTCGATCGGCAGGCCGGTCATGGCGGTGGCGGCGCGATCGAACAATTCACCGGCCGCGGGATTGGCGGTGGAAATCTTGCCGTCGAGGCCCACGGCGATGATGCCGTCGGAGGTGGATTCGAGAATCTGGCGCGTCTGGCGCGACAGCGCGCGGACTTCTTGCGTGCGCGCCTCCACGTCGGCGGCGAGTTTCTTGGCGTAGGTCTGCTGGGCCTGCTCGGCCGCGAGCCGCGCGCTGGCGTCGCGCACCACCACCGTGAACAGCGAGCCTTGGCCGTGCTGCATGGTGGTGACGGTGATCTCGGCCGGGAACGAGGTCTTGTCGGCGCGCGTGCCCGTCACGTTGCGGGTCTTGCCCAGCAGGGCCGCGGGAAACTCGATGGAGTCCTGGCCCAGGGCCGAGCGCGTCACGATCACGCCTTTCTCGTCGGTCCATTGTGGCAGGATCTTGGTCAGCGGCTTGCCGATGAGCTGCTTGGGCGTGAATCCGAACAAGGCGCGCACGGCGGCGTTGACCGACTGCACCAGGCCGCGCTCGTCCACCGAGATGACGCCGTCGGCCACGGCATCGACGATGGCCTGCAGCCGCCGCCCGCCGGCCATGAGATTTTCCACGCCCATGATGCGCCGGGTGGCGTCGCGGATCGCCACCGCGAAGGGCGCGCCGTGCGCCTTGCCCAGGCCGCGCACCCAGATTTCGGCGTCGATGATGCGGCCTTGCGTGTCCTTCAGCTTCACCAGCTCGGGCGCGCCGGCGCCGTTGAGCCGGGCCAAGTCCTTGAGGCCGCGGCGAAAGTGCGCGGCGTAATCGCCATGAACGAACTCGGCGAAGGGCCGACCGATGGCGTCGCGGATGTCGGCGATCGCGAGCGTCGCGGTGGCGGCAACGTTGGCGGCGATCACCCCCGTGTCATCCACCAGCACAATGGCCTCGGCGCCGTCGTCGAACATGCGCCTGAGCGCGCGGTCGGTGCCGACCACGTGCCGCGCGCGATCGGCGGCGGCGGTGGAGGCGCGCGCGACGATCATGATGCGCGAACCGGCCCCCTTCGCCGCCTTGGCGGTGACCTCGCAGGGCACCGCGCGGCCATCATAGCCGATCAGCGTCACGACGTGCGGGCCGCGGCCCATGGTGAGCGGCTTGAGCGAGCGGGCGAGTTTCTTGGTCCAGGGCGGGGCGACATGATCGACAAAGCGGCGGCCCACCGGCGAGCCCCGGCCGTGATAGCCCAAGAGTTTGCGTCCCGCGGGATTGATGGCGGTGACGACGCCGCCCCGGCATTCGCACACCAGGCTGTCGAGCAGCTCCGCCAGGGAACTTTCGGCGGAGGATCCAACCGAGGACGGTGTGTTACGCACGGCCATGGAACTTACGTTTCAACGCCAAACCGAATTGCCACAAGGTCTACTTATACATCACGACTTCTGCGTGCACAGACCGCACCGCAAGGCCAAAATAACCGCCGGTTCAGGCATCTCGCATGGTGAGACATTTGCCGACCTTTGCACTGGTTTCGACTCACTAGTTTATGGCATGATGAGCCTCCGTTCAGCCTCGTCGGCAAGGACATGGCCCAACCCACACCGCGGCGCACCCGCGCCAAGACCATCACCATCTCCCATCCGCGCCTGACGGCATGGGCGTGGTTGGGCAACACGGTGCGCATCTCGCTGCGCTGGAACCCGGTGACCGTGAGTCTCGCCGATGGTCCGCTCGACAGCCCGGTCATTGCGGTGACTCCCGTGTCAGGGCCATTTCCGCGCCGCGCGGACGGCCAGCAAGACAAGTAAGATCGCGCCGTAGATCGCGGGCTCCACATAGCCCGCCTTGATCATCAGCGCATAGTGGATCACCCCGGCGACGGCCGCCCCATAGACGGCCCGGTGCAGGCGGCGCCAATTGCGCGCGCCCAGGCGCTTGACCATGGCGTTGGTGGAGGTGACCGCCAGCGGGATGAGCGTCAGGAACGCCGCCATGCCGATGGTGATGTAGATGCGTTTGACCACGTCCTTCCAGATCGCCGACCAATTGAAGAACTGATCGAGGCCCACGTAGGCCAGCATGTGCAGGCAGACATAGAAGAAGGCGAACAGCCCGAGCATGCGGCGTACGCGCATGATGTCGGTCCAGCCCGTGACGAGGCGCAGCGGCGTGACCGACAGCGCGATCAACAGAAAGCGCAAGGCCCAGTCGCCGTTGTACCGGATCAGCGTCTCGATGGGATTGGCGCCGAGCGCGCCGGTGAGGCCGCGGTAGGCCAGCCAGGCCACGGGCAGGCAAGCGAGCGCGAACACCACGGGCTTGAAGGCCCGTTTCAAGTTCGCGGCGATGGACGAGGACGCGGCTCCGGTATCGGCGGTCATATCCACAGTCATAGCGGTGGTTTGCGCGCGCGTCATGGGCCGCGCGGCGGCGCACGAACAAATTTCCGTGAAAAAACCTTGTGGAGGCGCGCGGCCTCGCGGCACAGTGGCGCGAGATGCAGGGGGATTCATGACCGCCGTCGACACCAGCGCGCAGAAATTCGGGCCGATTTGGCTCTCGCCCGGCGTCAGCCGCGGCAACATGGGCACGCTGCTCTACGCGGCCTTTTTCACCATCGGCCTGCTCACCTTCGTCGGCATCGGCACGCCCTATGTGCTGAACGCAGTGCTGAAAATTCCCGCCGAGGAGCAAGGCGTGGTCAGCGGCAACCTGGTGTTCTGGACCGAGATCGCCTCCATCCTGCTGTTCGGACCCATCGGCGTGCTGGTGGACAAGTTCGGACGGCGCGCCTTGTACGTGGTCGGCTTCGGGCTCATGGGCCTGGGATACGCCCTTTACCCTTTCGCTGGGTCCATCACGGAACTCACCATCTACCGCATGATCTACGCGCTGGGCATCGCCACCACCACCGGCGTGCTGGCCACCGTGGTCACCGACTATCCGCAGGAAGGCACGCGCGGCAAGGCGGTCGCCATCGTCGGCTTCATGAACGGCCTGGGCGTGGCGGTGCTCAACATCATCCTGGGCGGCATGCCCCAGCGCTTTTCCAACGCCGGCTTCGACGACGTCACAGCGGGCGAGTACACCCACTTCATCGTCGCGGGATTGTGTTGGCTTTCGGCCATCGTCTGCGGACTGGGCCTGAAGGGCGGTTTGCCTGGCAAGCACAAGGAGCGCCCGGCGGCACGCCTGATCGTGCGCGAGGCCCTGCGCGCGGCGGTCACCAACCCGCGCATCGCGCTGGCCTACACTGCCGCCTTCATCGCGCGCGGCGATCTGGTGATCCTCGGCACGTTCCTGACGCTGTGGGCCACCCAGGCGGGTGTCGCCAGCGGCATGGCCCTGCCCGAGGCCAGCCGCGCCGGCACGCTGATCTTCGTCACGGCGCAGTCGGCGGCCTTGCTGTGGACCGGCGTGGTGGTGTTCCTGCTCGACCGCTTCAACCGCGTCACCGCTTTGGCCTGGTGCATGGGCATCGCGGCGGCGGGTTACCTCGGCATGGGCTTCGTCGACGACCCGCTGGCGCGCATCGACCTGCCGCTGATCATTCTGCTGGGCGTGGGTCAGATCAGCGCCTTCTTCGGATCCCAAGCATTGGTCGGCCAAGAGGCCCCCGTGCTGCAACGCGGCGCGGTGCTGGGCGGCTTCAACACATCGGGGGCCATCGGCATTCTGTTTTGCTCCACCGTGGGCGGATATCTCTACGACAACGTGGGCCCTCACGGCCCCTTCGTGCTGGTGGGCTGCTTGAACCTGGTGGTGTTCGCCCTTTGCCTGATCGTGCGCCGCCTGTCGCCCGGCCGCATGCCCGGCGAAGGCCCCGCGAGTGTCGCGTTCCACTAAGCGGACGGCGACGCCTAATCCGGCGCAACGCCAGCGCTGATTCTGTGGCCCTCGGTCCTGGGCTGTGAAAGACTTTGCCCATCCAAATTTTCCTGGGGAGGAAACACCATGCTCAATCGACCGCCATTGCTGTCGGATTTCATTCCAGCCCGCCGCGAGGCCCTGAAGGCCGGCGCCGGCCTGGCCGCCTTCGGTGCCAGTGCCTGGGCCTCGGGCGCCCGGGCGCAAACGCCCGTCGACTTCATGGACCCCAAGACCAACTTGATGACGCTGCTCAAGTTGCAGGCCGACCTGTCGGGCAAGGACGTCATCGGCGGCTTTCCCGGCGAGGCCTGGGTGTGGCTGTCGGGCAAGGGCAACACCAAGGTCTTCAAGACCTACGGCATCGGCACCAGCCGCCTGCAGGACATGGGCGACGGCAGTTGGCGGTTCTATCACCGCGAAGTCTTGTACTACTGCGATCCCAAGACCGGCGAAATCCTGAACGAGTGGACCAACCCGTTCACCAACAAGCGCGTCGAGGTGCTGCACATCCTCAACGACCCCGTGAACCGCGTTTACAAGCTCAAGGGCGGGTTGATCGATCCGCCGTTCCCGCACCAAATCGTCGGCGACCGCATCGTCTTCCAGCTCGACGTGCTGCGCTCCACCGAGAAGAACCCCATCACGCGCGCCGAGTATCCGCTGCAGTCGCAGCAGGACCTTTATCAGTCGGGCGAATTGTGGGCGATCTCGGGCAGCGTCAAGGAAGTGAGCGACCCCAAGGTGACCTCGGCCGAGAATCACACCGCCTGGGCGCGCGTGGGCATGTGGTTGCCCTTCATGGAGATGGGCGACGCGCAAGGCGTGATGATCTACCACTCGCAGTCCTTCAAGTTCAGGGACGGCGTGTCGCAGATCCCCAAGAAGATTCTCGAGTACACCGAGAAGCATCATCCCAAGTACCTCGAGCCGCCGCGGGAGTGGAAAGATCTGCGCGAGAACGAAAACACGTGGACTTACTCCTTGAAGGTGATGAAAGAGAAAGAGGCGGCCGGGAAACGCAAACCCGACGGTTCGATTTTCGGCGTGCCGACCGACAAAATCTGACCGCGAACTCCACATCGATCCGGTCCAGAGGGGCCCTCGTCACCGACGGGGGCCCTTCTTTTTTTGCGACTCGGGGGCCTTGGACCCGTTTTGCCTGTTCCGCCTGTTGTTTCAGGAAGGATCCAGAAAAGAACAGGCAAAAACGGGGCTGATTCACGCCGAATCAATGCCTTGGTGAACGATGTTCACCCATTTAACAGGTACCCACCTGTTAACCGCCTCCTTTCAAACGATTTTGGCCGCGGCAACGCGAAAATGAACGCGCTCATGTCGCATAATTCTCGGGCGGGCCGAACCCGCCGCGCGGCGCAACTGCGACGGAGGAATTATATCACGAATCAAAAGGGCCCCGCGTTGGGGGCCCTTTTCGCGCCAGCGGATATCCACGGAATTCACATGCGCGAGTCAGAGCTGACCGGCGGCGGCGCGTCGAACTTGCCCTCAGCCACCTCGAGCAGCCAGTCGCGCATCGCCTTGTGGGGCACGACACGGGTGTCGCAGCGCGCCTCGTCCACGGCGGCTTGCAACGCGGCGCGTTCCGCCGAATCGTCGTCGAGGTCAGGGAGTGGCCGGGCCGGATGTGTCATCGGATGATTATAGCCGATTACCATGACAATGACAGCGGGCGATCGCCAACCACTCCGGCCCGGCGATGTCTCACACCACCACCTTGCGATAGAGGTGCCACGTCGCGTGGCCGAGCACGGGGATGGTGAAGGCGAGGCCCGCGAGCAAGGGGATCGCGCCGGCCAGCAGCATCACCACCACGATCAGGCCCCACACGCCCATCATCACCGGGTTGGCCATGACGACGCGGATGGAGGTTTGCACCGCCACGCCGATGCCCACCGGCCGGTCGAGCAGCAGCGGGAACGACACAGCGCCCAGCATCAGGCCCGCCACGGCGAAGAACGCGCCCATGAGATTGCCGAGGATGATCAGCGTCCAGCCGCCCGAGGTGCCGAACACCAGCTTGGCGAATTCCACCACCGAGTCCGGGCTCTTGGGCACGCTGCGCCACGGGTCGCCCAACGTCATGCCGTAAATCGTCATGGCGCTGGTGAGCCAGAAGAAATAGAGCGCGATCAGCATCAGGCCCAGCAGCACGATGTCGCCGAAGGAGGGCCCGTGCCAGAAATCGTAACCCTGGAGCCCCGAGTAATCGAGCCCGCGCTCGCGGCGCCGGCTCACCTCGCACAGCGCCAAGGTCACGAAGGGGCCGATCAGCACCGCGCCCGACACCGCCGGGAACACCCACGGCAGGTACTCGTAATTGAACACCACCAGGAAGCCCAAGAGCATCACCATCGTGTAGATGCCGATGACGAAGGGAATGTGGCTGGGCTTGTCGCGGGCGTCCGCGATGCCCTTGGTGAGCGCGTCCATGACGTCGTGCAGCGTGAGGGTGCGGATTTGGGGAACGTCGGCCGCCTGACCGGCGGCGAGAGGAGCAGTGGTTGCCATGCTCGGACCTCCTTGAACTGTTCACGGCAAAACTCGAAGTCTTGGCGCATGTCCCGGGCGGCGAACCGGAAGATCCCTTCGCCTGGACAAGCGCCTGCGCGTAACAAACAAGAAAACGCAGCAAACGAACGCAAACCAACGGTGCTAAGTAGAAGAGACTATACGCCGAATGCGCGCGGCGGGCCACAGCGGCGAAATCGGCCCTAACAGGCTCATCGGGCCGTTCTGACGCCGATCAATGGCGTGGGCGCCGATCTCCGCATAGAATGCCGTTGAATTGGAAGGGAGTCATTTTGCCATGACCGAATTCACCCCCGTCGCGGCGTTGATCGGCGGCCTGCTGATCGGCCTCGCGGCCGTGCTGCTGATGTACCTGAACGGCCGCGTCGCCGGCATCAGCGGCATCGCGGCCGGACTGCTCAAGTGGCCGCCGGCGCCCGATTGGGCGTGGCGCGCGGCCTTCGTCGCCGGGCTGGTGGCCGCGCCGTTCCTGCTGGCGGGCGGCGGCTGGGTGCGGCCGCAACTGGACTTTCCGGCGGGCACGCCGATGCTCATCGCCGCGGGCCTGCTGGTCGGTTTCGGCTCGGCCTTCGGCAGCGGTTGCACCAGCGGCCACGGCGTATGCGGCATCGCGCGGCTGTCGAAGCGCTCGCTGTTGGCGACGGTCGCGTTCATGGCGGCGGGCATCGCCACCGTGTTTGTCGTCCGTCACGTCATCGGACCGGGAGGCTGACGCCATGCCCCACGTCGTTGCCGCATTCGTCTGCGGGTTGCTGTTCGGCGGCGGCCTCGCCGTCTCCGACATGGTCAATCCCGCCAAGGTCCTGAACTTTCTCGATGTCGCCGGCGCCTGGGACGCGAGCCTGGTGTTCGTCATGGGTGGCGCGGTCGCGGTGACGGCGATCGGCTACCGCCTGGTGTTCGGCCGCGACCGGCCGGTGCTGGCCGACAGCTTCAGCCTGCCGACCGCGCGCGACGTGGATGCGCGGCTGCTGGCGGGCGCGGCGGTGTTCGGCGTGGGTTGGGGGCTCGCAGGGCTCTGCCCGGGCCCGGCGCTCGCGGGCCTGACCTACGCGCGGCCGGAGACGCTCATCTTCCTCGCGGCGATGGCTGTCGGCTTGATCGCCGGACGCCTGGCGGCGGACGCCACCCAGCCCACGGCACCGACGCAGCAAGGCGTTTGACTCTTTGCCTAAGAGATTCGGATCACGATCTTGCCCACCTTGTCGCCGCTTTCCATGTAGGCCACGGCGTCCATCACCTGCTCGAAGGGGAACACGCGGTCGATGACCGGCTTGACCTTGTTGCGCGCCATGGCCGTGAGCAAATCCTCGTACATGCGCCGGCTGCCCACGACGATGCCCTTGATGGTCAAATCCTTGATGATGAGGTTGGGCAGGCGGTTGAGGCCGGGCGTTTGCGCGACCGTGCGGTCGCGGTTGACCGGATTGGCGCCGATGTACATGACGCGGCCGCCCGAGGCGCAGGCGAGCAGGCATTGCTCCATCTCGCCGATGCCCACGGTGTTGAGCACGATGTCGGCCCCGCGCCCGCCGGTTTTGTCGAGCACCGCCTGGCTCCAGTTGGGCGTGGCGCGGTAGTTGATGACGTCGTCGGCGCCGAGTGCCGTCATGCGTTTCAGCTTGTCGTCGCTGGAGGATGTGATCATGGCGCGGGCGCCCAGCATCTTGGCCCATTGCAAGCCGAAAACGGAGACGCCGCCGGTGCCGAGTGTCACGACCGTGTCGCTGGCCTTGGCGCGGCCCGCCTCGACGACCGCGTTCCAGGCCGTGAGCCCGGCGCTTTGCAGGGTGCTGGCCTCCTCATACGAAATGCTCTCGGGAATTTTCACCAGCGCGTCGGCGGGCATCAGCGCCTGCTCGGCCAAGAAACCATCCCGATTCAGCGAGTAGTCCTCCTGGGTCATGGACTGATCCCAATGGCCGTCGAGCCAGCGCCAATAGTGCGTCATGGTGACGCGGTCGCCGGGCTTGACCCGCGTGACGCCGGGGCCCACGGCCAGCACGTCGCCGGCGTTGTCCATCAAGGGCACGCGCGTGGGCGCAATGGCGCTGGTGGGCGCATTGGCGAACATGATCGACAGATCGCGCGCATTGAGCCCCGTGGCACGGATGCGCACCACCGCCTCGCCGTGGCCGGGCACGGGCGCGTCGCGTTCCACCAGCCGCAAGCCCTTGGCGCGCGAGCGCTCGCCCACTTCATAGACACGAATTTTCGCCATGGTCGATGATCCCCTCTCTTGAGCGTTGGCAGCCGTCGCCAGCGCGGCCCCAGCCGCGCCGGTGGCCATCGCCGCGCGGCGCGTGACGGATGATATCTCGGACATTTGTGTCGTTACGGCGCTTGGGCCTTGCGGGCCCGCGCCTGGGCCACTTCGTCGGCGAAATTGATCTTGGCCGTCTCGGTCTTGTTGCTGAGGCCCGAGAGCACCTTGTCCTCGACGATGTAGCCCGGCACCACGGAAATCTTGAGCGCGCGGGCGAGGTTCATGTTGGCGAGCAGCTGATCGGCGATCTCGGGCGCGGTCATGTCGGCCTTGAGGCGCGCCACGTCGAGGCCCGCGCTTTCGGCAAGCGTGAAGATGATGCCGTCATCCAGCTTACCGCGATAGGCCATCATGGCGTTATGGAGCGCCTCGTGCTTGCCCTGGCGCACGGAGGCCAGCGCCGCCTTGGCCGCGACGATGGACGCGGGTCCCAGGATGGGAAAATCCTTGGTGACGAAGCGCACCTTGGGGTCGTCCTTCAGCAACTGCAAGATGCGCGGCTCGTTGGCCTTGCAGAAGGGGCACTGGTAATCGAAGAAGGTGACGATGGTGATGTCGCCATTCGCGTTGCCCAACACCGGCGTGCCGGGATGGCGCAGGATATCGGCCGCGCGCGCCTTGGCGGTTTTGCCGGCGGCGGCGAAGGCATCGGCCTCCAGCTTGGCGGCGTAGGCCTGGATCGCCTTTTCGACTTCGCTCGGCGCGGGCGTGTCGGCGGCGATTGTGATGCCAACGCTGCTGAACAAAATTGCCAATACTACGGTCATCAAGCGTAATGCAGTCATGGAGTCCTCCCCTTTCTGCGCGCGATATTTTTGGGTGGCCGACGTACCGAGCAGAACACAGAATGTCATCCTGGGGCCCCCGGGTTCGCGCGAAGCGCGACCCGAGGACAAGCTTGTCCCCAGGATCCAGGGCTACAACCTCGATCGGCGCGGTGACTCCTGGATCCTGGGAATAAATCCCAGGATGACACCTGAGTTGCGGATACTCTTGCGATACCCTGCTTTATCGAGACAGCAATCTTAGCGTCAAAACATGCGGCCGGTCGCAGGATTAAACTTGGCCTCAAGCCTTCGTGAACGGCTTACCCCGCCTTGCGCCCGCCGAAAATGAACCAGCCGCCGCGGCCGTGGGGCGGCGACGGTATCTCGCCCTTCAGGAACTTCTCGTAGTTCTCGGGCGCGACGCTGGCCGGCACCGGCACTTCCAGCTCGAAGGTGCCCGCACGCGGGAACCCGGCCGCCACCGCGAGCTGGGTGGGGTCCTGGGCGCGGTAGTGGGCATAGTGCGGCTCGTTGTTGTAGCGGCTGTCCCAGTTGAAGCTGAAATCCAGCAGCGGGTCGCACATCTTGCTGGGCGGCAGTTCCATGTGCGCCATGATGCCGCCGGGGCTGAGCAAGCGGTAACACTCGGCCAGCACGCGCTTGGTGGCGGGCACCGAAATCTCGTGCAGGAAGAAACTCGAGACAATCAGGTCGAAGTGGCCGTCGGGGTAGTCGATGGACTCGGCGTTCTGCTGGCTGAAGTGAATCGCCACCCCTTTGTGCGCGGCCTGGACGTGGCCGTAGCGCAAACTGGGTGCGGCGATGTCGAGGCCGTGCAGTTCGACGCCCGGAAAAAGATCGCGGTAGCCGTAGAGCTGCTTGCCTTCCTGGGTGGCGAGATCGAGCATGCGTTTGGGCTTGAAATCGGGGAACTTGCGCGCGAGCCACGTGCCCACCGACGTACCGACGCTGCCGAAATCGCGGTGGATGCTCGTCGGCGGTCCGGAGATGCGCCGGCCTTGAAAGAGCAGCGCCTGGGACACATCGCCCTCGCCCGCGTGCTCGGACCAATAGCCGCCCGGCGTCAGGTGCGCGTCCATGCCGACGAGATACTGCGGATAGGCCATGCGCGGATTGAGCCTGAGCGTGCCACCGGCACGGCTGGTGGCCGGGACCTTGGCCGCGGCAGCGTTCAATTGCGGGATGACGCGCTCGACGACGGGCTGCACCGCGTGGGGCCCCATCTCCTGGGCGTTGTAGCGCAGTGAACTATAGGTGCGGAAAAACGTGTTGCCCTTGATGGCGTGGAAAATTTCCTTGGCCGTGCGGGCCGGGCGCTGCTTGGCCTTGATGAAATTCGGTTCGACCGCCGCCGTGTATTCGTCGCGCACCTGGTAGCGCAGGTTCATCATGGCGTGGTTGAGCAACGCCACGACATAGCGAGTGCGCGCGACCTCGTCGTGGGTCGGCTTGAAAAAAGCGTCGAGGTCGGGCGTGTCGCCGGTCTCGAGAGGATGGAGCGGGGCTTCGGGCATGTTGATCCGTTACTCGTGCCGATAGTGGTTAATTGGGTCCGCGGCCGGCAAAAAACAACGAATTTTAACGAGGATAACCATAGTGAGAGCACGGCGGCATTCCCAGCAACCGATATTAAGCTATAATTGCGACGTGATCTGAGGTTCAACCCATGAAGTACCGGCGCATTACCACCCATCCCGGCCAGATGAACGGCATGCCCTGCATCCGCGGGCTGCGGATTCCGGTGGCGAGCGTGGTCGGCATGGTCGCCGACGGCATGACGCATGAGGCCATTCTGGCGGCCTATCCCGACCTGCAAGCCGACGACATTCGCGAGGCCCTCAGCTTCGCCGCCGAGGCGGTGCGTGAGCGGGAATTGCCGCTCGCCGCGCGTTGAGGTTTCTGGTCGATAACGCTCTTTCGCCAAGGCTTTCGGACCTGCTGAAAGCGGCGGGCCATGACGCCGTCCATGTCCGCGCGTACGGTTTGCAAAACGCGGACGATGGCACAGTTTTCGACCGCGCCATCGCCGAAAAACGAATCATCATCTCGGCGGATACCGACTTTGGCGCCTTGCTGTCTTTGCGCGAACAGCGTGAGCCATCCCTGATCTTGTTCCGTCGGGGCGTGGGCCGTCGGCCGGAGGCTCAGGCGGATCTGTTGCTCGACAACCTTCCGGCGATTGGAGACGGCTTAAAGGACGGAAGCGTCGTCGTGTTCGAGGACGCTCGCATTCGTATTCGCCGACTTCCGATCGGCGGCGGCGAAGATCCTGCGCCTTAAAAGTTCCGCTTCAGGTCCATGCCCGCGTAAAGGCCGGCGACTTCTTCCTCGTAGCCGTTGAACATCAGGGTATCCCGGCGCAGGAAGTCGCCGATGCGCCGCTCGCTGGCCTGGCTCCAGCGCGGATGGTCCACGTCCGGGTTGACGTTGGCGTAAAAACCGTACTCGTTGGGCGTGACCACGGCCCAGGTGTTCTTGGGCTGCTTTTCGACGAAACTGATGCGCACGATGGATTTGACGTTCTTGAAGCCGTATTTCCACGGCGTCATGAGCCGCAAGGGCGCGCCGTTCTGGTTGGGCAGCACTTCGCCGTACATGCCCACGGCCAAAATCGACAGCGGATGCATGGCCTCGTCCAGGCGCAGGCCCTCGACGTAGGGCCACGGCAGGATGAAGCGCGATTTCTGGCCGGGCATTTCCTCGGGGCGCACGATGGTCTCGAACTGGATGTACTTGGCATCGCCCAGGGGCTCGGCGCGCTTGACGACATCGGCGAGTGCCACGCCGATCCACGGGATCACCATGGACCACGCCTCGACGCAGCGCAGCCGGTAGATGCGTTCTTCCAGTTGGAGGGGTTTCAGAAAGTCGTCGAGGTCGAAGGTGCCGGAGTTCTTGCACAGCCCATCGACCGTCACGCTCCACGGACGCGGCTTGAAGGCGCCGGAATTCTCGGCGGGGTCTTCCTTGCCGGTGCCGAATTCGTAGAAATTGTTGTAGCTGGCCGCGGCTTCGTAGGACGTGACGGGGTCCTTGTCGCCCAGCTTGCGGTAGCCCTCGGTCACGTTGGTCAAGGCTTGGTTGACCCCCGGCGCCGGATGCAGGGCCGCATGCGCCTCGGGCACACTTAAAGCAATCGAGCCCGCAGCCAGCCCGGTGGCGGCGATGAGTTCGCGCCGGTTGAGATAGGCCGATTGTGGCGTGATCTCGGAGGAGCGCGGATCGGATGCTTTGGCGATGCGGATGAGCATGGCGGGGCCTTGAGTTCAGGTTTCAGCCTCACTCTATACTACGCTCAAAGCACCCAGCGCGATCACATCCGCTTTAGTTGGAGCAATCAAGCTGAACCGTGCGATCTCGGGAACTCTTTACATTTGGTCGCATTTTCACCGATTTGTTCCCTGGGCCAACCGGGCCCCACTTGTCGGGAAAATGCTCTCAATTAAAAAGGCTTCACCACGCCCAAAAAGCCCATGATGGCCACCAGCGCCCAGATGGTCAGCACCGGCGGCTCGACCTTCCGGCGATTGGCCTTCATCATCAATTCGCCTTGGGCGCGCGCCTCGCCGCCGGCGCGGATTTTGTCGAAAGCGCCTTGCCAGTTGCCGGCGATCTTCCGCAAGACAATTCCATTGTAGATGATCATGCCGTAGAGGGTGATTTTCGCCGCCAGCCATTTTTCCGCCACGGGCCCGCCGGTGACGAGGCAGTAAACGCCGAAGGCCAGGATCGCCGCGCCGACGACATAGCGAATGGCGAGGTCGATGGAATTGAGCGTCTTGCCGATGGGCTCGTTCTTTTTCCAGTGCACCTGCCACACCAGCCACAGCCACGCGAGGCACATGACCCACACCGCCGCCAAGGCCGCGCCCTGCAGCGGCGAGCCCCACACCGAGGCGAGCGTGAAGCCCGCCGGGATCATCAGCACCAGGCAGGTGCGCGGCGCCATGTCGATGAGCGCGCCGACGCCACGGATGCGCAGGCGTTCATCCAGCGACAGATCGTCGCGGATCATCTGCTTGCCCGTCAGCCACACGCCCAGGTCGCCACCCAGCCAATAGACGAACAGCAGGACGTGAAAAAACTTCACCAGCGACAAGACCAACGGATCGAGTTCCACGGCGCGCCTCCCCAAGAGCGGCGTGCGGAAAAGTGACGTCCGGTTTTCCGCAACACGCCGCGACAAAACAACGAAATAGAGCAAGCGGCCCGATTCTTATGAAGCGCCGCTTGCTCTAGACATGACCCGCGATCCTACCCAAGCCGCGGCCCCGGAACAGCGTAAAAAACGCTGGTCATCCTCCATATGAACGCCGGTGAGACAGACCCTCGCCAGGGCGGATGGCCGGTCGCGCTTGACGCCAATCAATGTGGGCCGCGCGCGCGGACTTATGCTGTGGGCCATTGCACCGGCAACACAGCGAGGGCCAAACGCATGAAATACCCAAAACACGCGATCGCGGCCCTGGCCGCGCTGCTGGCGGTGGCCGGATGCCAGTCGAACCTGAGATTTGCGCTGCCCACCGGCAATGCGTCCGTGGGCAAAGAGGTGTTCGCCAAGTATCGGTGTGCCGATTGCCACGTCATCGCGGGGATGGAGCATCTGCGGGCCGGCGTCGAGCCGCTGATGACGCTGCGCCTCGGCGGCGAGACCGACCGGATTGAAACCTATGACGACCTGCTCGTCTCCGTCGTCAACCCGTCGCACGTCATCTCGAAGAATTTTCCGGGCGTGAAGGTCAGCGAGGGCGGCAAGTCCAAGATGCCCAACTACAATGACGTGATGTCGGTGACCGAACTGGTCGATCTGTTCGCTTATCTGCAGTCGCAATATACGCTCAAGGAATTCGAGCCCATTCCTTACCCCGATTACTGGGCTCAGATGGGGCCTTATTAGCCGACACCGGACCCCGCTATCGGCCCATGGGGGAAGCTTGCTAGTCTGGTGGTGACACAACCACCAGGAGAGCTCCATGCCGCCGATGATCGATGTCAGCCGCCGCACCAGCGTGACGAGCCTTGCCACAGCGGGCTTCGCCGCCATCTTCGCGGGCGGCGCCCACGCCACCGACGCGCCGCCGGTTGGCGCAAACGAGAAAAAGATTCTCGATCACGTCACGGACTTCTGCCTCGCCTGGAACGGCAAGGACGTGGAGAAGCTGATTCCCTACATCGCCGACACCATCGAGTACCACATGTGGGAAGGCGGGCCGGTGGTGAAGGGCCTCGAGCAGTTCCGCGCGCAGCTGGGCGGCTTCATGGCGGGCATGAAGGAAATCAAGTGGGAGATTTTCCGCTCGGCCGTCATCGGCGACATCATCATCAACGAGCGCATGGACCACTTCATCCAGGCCGAGGGCTCGAAGCGGCCGGACAATCATTTTCACATCGTCGGCGTGTTTTTGGTGCGCGACGGCAAGATTCAGTATTGGAAAGACTACAATATGCCGGCGAAGGCATAGACGACCGGCGTTTCGTTCACCGAGGCAACGTCATGCGCGCACTCATTCTTTTGAGCCTTCTGCTCGCCGCACCCGCAAGCGCCGCCGAAACCCGCACCGCCGCGCCGGGGGCCGCGCCGCCGCCGGCCGTCATTGCCGATCTCGCCTGGCTTGAGGGGCCGTGGGAGGGCGAGGGCCTGGGCGGCGAGGCCCATGAGGCTTACGCGCCGCCGGCCCACGGCCAGATCGTGGGTTACTTCCGGCACGTCAAGAACGGCGCCATCGCGTTCTACGAGCTCGTCACTTTCGCCGAGGTGGGCGGCTCGCTGGAAATGCGCGTCAAGCACTTCAACGCCGACCTCACCGGCTGGGAGGAGAAGAACGACGTTCAGCGTTTTGCACTGGTCGCGGTGGAAAAGGACGTGTGGTACTTCGACGGGCTCACCGTCCGGCGCACGGGCCCGGACACCATGATCACCACCGTGTTGGTGAAACAAAGAGACGGCACGACCTCGGAGTTTCCGTTCCACTACCGCCGGGTGCCCTAGCAGTTTGCTGAAAAACCCTCGAGACCTCTGCGCTTTGCATCAAAAGTGAGCCGTGTATCGGTTTGATCGAGGGTTTTCGGTGGTTTGATCGGCATTGGTCTCAGGTTTTGCATGCTGCGGTCGGTCTCTGGCTAT
>JANRJL010000114.1:0-56372 GCA_033763995.1 Rhodospirillaceae bacterium
GCACCCGGCTCTCCGGCGAAACATATGAAAACAACCCACCTTGATCTTGAAACGACCCGCGCATCCCACACCCCATGGACTCAACGCGTGAATCGAATCATCTTATCGACAACAACGCCAGTGGGTTTTTCAGCAAAGTGCTAAGTCATTGTTTGGTCGCGTCGTTTTTGCGGAAAACCGGTTCCCACATTTCCGCACGACGCTCTAGCCGTTCTTGATTTCTTCCGCCGTCTCGAGGTTGCCGACGTTGAACACCCACAGCCCCGCCTCGACCATGGCGATGCCGGCCTTGTGCATCATCAGCACGCCGCGCTCCCACGGCGCGGCGAGGGTTTCGGACATCTCGAAGGTATAGGGATCGACCACCCGGCCCAGCACCGTGCCGCCGGCGACGGGCTGGTTGAGCCGCTCGATGGGCAACGTCGGCAGGAACAGCCCGCCGCCGTTCACGCGCAACACACGGGTGTGCTTGATCACCCATTGCAGCGGCGCGCGTTCCTCGGCGTCGTTCAGCATGCCGATGGAGCGCATGGCGTTGAGGATGGCGCGCAAGGCGGTGGCGATGCACAGCTCGTCGGCCTGGAAGCCCGCGCCCACCTCGAAGCCCATGGCTTTTTTGCCGAGGCCCATGGCGTGACCGACCGTGGTGCCCGAAAGGTTGGGCGCGCCCTGGAACACGTCGGGCAGCGCGCGCACCACGGGGAAGCCCGACAGCAGCGCGATCTCGCGCGTGCTGCCCATGGCGTAGTTGACGGTGCACGAGTAGTCGCCGCCGTGAATGTCGACGTAGAAGTCGGCCGGTTCGATCACCTCGCGCGACAGATGATGGGCGATGCGCGCCGTCACCCAGCCGCCGGCGTTGCCCGGAAACACATGATCGAGATCCTGCGAGTCCAGCGGCGAGTGGCGCGACTGGGTTTGGAAGGCGGGCGGATTGGACACCGGCACGGCGAGAATGCGCCCCGCGAAATCGACGCCGACGCGCTCCAGCAGGCGGCGGATCACTTCGATGCCGAGAATTTCCCAGCCATGGATGGCCGCCGTGACGCCCAGGGTGGGGCCCTCGCGCCGGCCGCGAATTTCATGCAGCGGCAGGCGTAGCGGCGTGCCGCTCGACAAGGGCGCCACCTCGACCCAGCGGAAGGAGCGCGTGCCGCGTTGGGCTTCGGCGCCGCGCGCCAGCGGGATGTCGGCGAACAGCCCCGCCGCCGAAGCCAGCACCGCCGCCGTCGCGCCCGTCACGAATGCGCGGCGTTCACCGAACGCGGGCGCGTCAGGGTGGTGGGGAAGGTGGCGATCGGGGATGTCGTGATGGGTCATGGCTTGAACGGGGCCGTCGGCGCGAAGGCAAGAAAACCGTCGAACGAGGACGCCATTATAATTCGCCGTCACGCGCGGCGTAAGGTGCTTTGCCGCAGTCGGCCGCCGCGCGCCATGGGGCGCGGCCTTACTCCGCCGTGGCGGTCTCGGGTGCTGGGGCAGCGGACGCTTTCTTGGTCCGCCGCTTGGGCTTGTTGAGCAAGGCCTGCTCGGCCGCGGCCTGGGCCGCGGCGCGCTCGGCTTCTTCCTTGGCCAAACGCAGGGCGCGCAGGCCCGCGGTCTTTTCCGCCGCGAGCGCACGTTCGCGCTCGCGCTCGCGGAAGAACGCAAGGTCGCGTTGCGTCGCCGAGGCGTGGAGTCTGTGCTCGCGCACACCCATCTTGCTCATGTGTCGCTCCTGTCGTTGAAACGCCGCACGCTTAGAGTCAAAGTCGATCGAACCGAGTCACATAGCCTCAGTAACTCGTTCTTATTTGTCGCATTTTCCACGCCACCCGCTCCACACTTGTCGGGAAAATGCTCTAGCAGGTCGCGCAGACAGCGTGCGGGCCGGTGAAGCGTAAAGATCGCGCGCGAGACAAAGCGCGCCACCCCGAAGCGAGAGAGGCGTTAGATCGCCTTGAGGTTGGTGGCGGCGAGCTTGCCGCGCTCGGATTGGACCTCGAAGCTCAGCTTCTGGCCTTCGTTGAGGTTGCCGATGCCCGAGCGCTCGACCGCGCTGATGTGCACGAACACGTCCTTGGAGCCGTCATCGGGCTGAATGAAGCCGAAGCCCTTTTGGGTATTGAACCATTTCACCTTGCCGGTCGGCATATCGGGATCCCTTTTTCTCATGGACAACGCCGCGTGATCCGCGCGCACGCGCGCGGGGCGCGGGTCAAACTTCGGAGTGGGATGGGCCGGGCCAGCTCTCAACGCAATCTTCGAGTGCGAGACGGGGGCAACCCAATGCGGAGCTGACGGGCGCTACATAGGCCTTCTTGGGCGCTTTAGCAAGGCCGCCGCCCCGCCGCGGCCGTGACCCCGCGCCGAGTCCGGGGTCCAGGGCTGGCGCGGTCATGAGACTGGGGTTAAATTCTGCTCACCTCAGGCCGCGCCAGACCGGGCGCCCGCACTGCTCGGATTGGAGCCGAATGATGATGCGTGACCGCATTGTTCACACGCTGAAGACCCACGAGGCCGAGCTGCGGCGTCGTGGTGTGTTGCGTACGGCGCTGTTCGGATCGGCGGCGCGCGGAGACGCGGAGGCCAACAGCGACATCGATGTGCTGCTGGACTTGGACCCCAAGGCCAGCATCAGCGTATTCGATTACGCCGATACGGTGCGATTTATTCAGTCGCTATTCAACGAACGCGTCGACGTTTCGAACCGCGAGACACTTAAGCCTCACGTTCGTCCTTCGGCCGAGCGCGATGCCCTCGCCGTATTCTAAATCCGCCCATCTCGCGCTGACGGAAATCGCCGAGAACATTACCCTGGCGCGAAATTTTATCGGCGCGACCGACGCCGATGCCTTCGCGCGCGATATGAGAACCGTCTATGCCGTGACCCGGTGCCTGGAAATCATTTCGGAAGCGGTGCGACGCTTGCCCGCCGATGTGGTGAGCCGCCATCCGCACGTTCCCTGGGATAAGATCAGGGCGGCGGGAAACATTTATCGGCACGAATACGACAACGTCTCGCCGCGGATATTGTGGACCACGGTCAAGACGGCACTGGACGATCTGGAACGCGCGGTCGGAGTCGAATTGGACACCGCTGAACGCCCGCAATAGAGCGACGACACTTCATCAATCGTAAACGACTATCGTCGCACTTAATCTCTATCCCCCATGACCGACCCCATTGTGTACTTGAGTTTATTCGCCAGCGCGTTTTTCGCCGCGACGTTGCTGCCGGGCTCGTCGGAGGCGGCGCTTGTGGCTTTGCTGCTGGCCGGGCGCGGCGAACCCCTCGCGTTGCTGGCGGTGGTCACCGTTGGCAACGTGCTGGGCTCGGCGGTGAACTGGGCCTGCGGACGGTTCTTGTCGCACTACCGCGACCGCCGCTGGTTTCCGATTTCGCCCGAGCACTACGCGCGCGCGATGGGCTGGTTCCAACGTTGGGGCCGCTTCTCGCTGCTGCTGGCCTGGGTGCCGATCATCGGCGACCCGCTCACGGTCGCGGCGGGCGCACTGCGTTATCCCATCGCGCCGTTCGTAGCGTTGGTCAGTGTCGGCAAGCTTGCGCGTTATCTGGCGGTTTACGCCCTCACGCCTTGAGCGGCAGCAGCGACTGGCCCAACAGTCGGCCGAAGGTGAGCGCGGGCGTGACCATCATGCCGCCCACGGCCGACTTGCCCATGAGCTGACCGGAGCCCAAGATTTCGCCCGCCGCGTAAAGCCCCGCGATCACCGAGCCGTCCTTGCGGATCACGCGCAGTTTTTCGTCCACGCCGATGCCGACCGTCGAGGACACCGACATGCCTTGCTGGCGAATGGCATAGAACGGCGGCTTCGCAATCGGCAACGGCATGTGCTTGCGCGCGAAGTCGGGATCGGCGCCCTTGGCTTGCGCCGCGTTGTAGCGCGCCACCGTCGCCATGAGACCTTTGGCATCGACACCGGCTTTGACGGCGAGTTCGGCCAAGGAGTCGGCCTTATAAAACACCGGATGCGTCTCGAAGGCCTCGGCGAAGCGCGCCTTGTCCCAACCCTCGATGCCGAGGGGGGCCGCGTCCATGATGGCCTGGTCGAAGACCAGCCACGTGCGCAGGTCCGGCTGGCGCACCAGGGCGTGTTCGCGTTCGTCCACGCTGGGATTGTCCTCGGCGACGTAGCGTTCCCCGCGCGCGTTCACCTGGATTTCCCATGGCTGGCGCAGTTGTGGAAATAAAATGAAGCGCGTCTCCGGCACGGCGGGCTCGTCGGTGCTGGCCATGATGCGCGGCGAGCCGCAGATGTAGTTCTCCTTGCCGCGCGTGAAGCCGCCCACCGCCAGCGCCATGGTGTAGCCGTCGCCCTGGCTGTAGGGATAGGACGCCTTGCCGTATTGCTTGTAACCGCTGAGATCGAAAAACATTTTCGGGTTGGACGCATACCCGCCGCTCGACAGCAGCACCGTGCGGCCCATGAAGTCGTGCAGCTTGCCCGTGTCGTCCTCGGCGCGCACGCCCACCACCGCGCCGGCGCGTTGCAGCAGCTCGCGCGCGCGCAGGCCGCGCTTGATGGTCACGCGCCCGGCTTTTTCTTCGGCCAAGGCCAACGGCTCGATGGCGTCCAGAATCGACAGGCCGCCCTCGGGGCCCCAGGCGTAACGCTTCACGCTGTAGGGCTCATGGGCCTGGCCCAGCACCGGATGCTCGGGCAACGGCGTGAGCCCGTTGTCCATGAGCCAATCGAAGGTCTCGGCGGCGTTGTCGACGGCAAGGCGCACCAGGGCGGGGTTCACGGTCTTGCGGCTGATGCGCACGACGTCGTCGAAGTGCAGTTGCGCCGTGTCGGCGATGCCCTTGCCCTTCTGCAGGCGCGTGCCCGCCGCGCTCATCTGGCCGGTGGAGAGAAACAACGTGCCGCCGATCTGCAGCGAGGCCTCGATCACCAGCACGCGCGCGCCGCGCCGCCCGGCGAAAATGGCGGCGGGCAATCCGGCCGTGCCGGCGCCGACGATGATCAAGTCCCAGCCAGCCCCGTCGGCGGGGTCGGCCGCCCACGCGCGGGCGACGGCGAGGCTGGCCGCGGCCGAGGAGGCCCCGATCAAGAGTTGCCGGCGCCGCACGGCAGCGGCCGCAAGTGCGTGGCGATCAGACGCGGATAAGTCGGTCATGGGCCCCTCCTCGGAAATCCGTAACGCGGAATTATAGAAGCACTGCGACGCGCCACAATGGGGCGACGGCTATGCGGTTACGTTGCGTTTGCGGCGAGGCACTACAGCGCCTTCAGGAGCTGCTTGTCGAGCGTGACCAGTTCCGCGCCCAAATGCCGTGCGAGCCAAAGATAGGCGGCATCGTAGGCCGTCAAGCCGGTTTCGTCGGCCAGCCTCACGATGTTCGGCTGAGCAACATCGGCCACGGTGATGCCGAGCCCCGCCGCCAAGTCCAACGCCACGACCAGGGCGTCGCGCTGCTTGGGGTGGCGTTTGACCTTCTTGAGGCAAATGTTGGCGAGTTCGAAAAACAAAAGCGCCGGTGCAAACAGGCGCGTGCCCGACAAGCGTTCGGCCATCGCTTCGGCGTCGGGCTCTCCGAACAGCAGCGCGCCCAGAGCGGAGGCGTCGACAACCTTTGCGGTTGCTGCTGTCGGCTCGGCCTTCGCCACCAGCCTGACCGCGGACTTAGCGGCCATCGCGGTCGGCACGGATCATCGCCGTTGCTTCACTCGGCGTGCGCAGGCCACGGCGGCGGACTTCGGCCAGCACCTCGCGCGGCGTGAGTGTCGCCGGCGCGCGGGCCGCGCCCTCGATGATCGCCATCAACTCGCCCTGCAGCGAGCGGTGATTGCGCTTGGCCCGATCCTTGAGGCTGCTGACGACGGCGTTGGGGGCGTTCTTGATGGACAGGGTCTTGGGCACGCGAGGACCTCCAAAATGGAGCCATTCTGGCGCCATTTTACATCCATAGGGCCTGCGGGGCAATGGGACCACACGGCCAGGTGCGCAGATTTGAGCAATTCGACGTGGCTATGTCATTGAATCGCATCGGCTTGTCTGTCTCCGCGTTCGAACACGCCGCAAGATGACAAGAATTGTATACAATTTTCAGGCGGTCGGATTGTCGCGCGCGACGGGTGTTTTCCACATGTCGCAGACTAACGCGCTCAAATATCAGCGGAAATTTTTCCGCCGGACTTTTTTTCGCGCAAGACGAACGGGATTTCCCCACAACTCACATCGCCCCCGCCTGCAAGCGTCATGTCGGGCGTGATAGACTGGCACGATGAAATGGAGTTGAGCGCAGTGATGCAAAAACACCAGGCTTCCGGCGGCATTGCGGCCATGTGGCCGACTCCGGCCAGGCGCCAAGACAAACGCCGCGCGCGTCCTCGACGTCACCGCAGCGCAAAAATTGCTGCTGTGCACACAAGCGCCCCCGCCTGTTATTTCCGCGCCCGGCCTGAAATAACAGGCGGAACAGGGCAATTGTATACAATTCCGCGCCGCCCATTAGACTTCGGCCCGAGAGTGGCGCCAAAATTTTTTCCGGCTTTTCCCCACAATCCCCATCCTCACGCAACAATCAGGAGAATTTCCCATGTGTGACGACGTTTGTTTCACCGATTTGACGCGGCGCGAATTCGGCGCCGGTGCGCTGGCGGCGGGCGCGCTGTTGGCGGCCAAGGGCGCATACGCCGCCGATCTGACCGAGAGCGAGGTGAGCGTCACGACGGCGGACGGAAATGCTGATGCGTTTTTCGTGCACCCCAAGACCGGCACGCATCCCGGCGTTTTGATCTGGACCGACATCATGGGCTTGCGCCCGGCTTTCCGCGACATGGGGCGCAGGCTCGCCTCCGAGGGTTTCGCGGTGCTCACCCCCAATCCGTTCTATCGCAACGGGCCGGCCGGGCCCGAGGGCTTGGGGCTCAACTTCGCCGATCCCGACGCGCGGCCGAAGATGATGGGCCTCATGGGCGCGCTCACGGCGCCGGGCGCGGCCGAACGCGACGCCGGCGCCTACATCGCCTGGCTGGAAAATCAAGGAGCCGTGAAGAAGGGCGCGAAGATGGGCACCAGCGGTTATTGCATGGGCGGGCCGCTGATCATGCGCACGGCGGCGGCGTATCCCGACAAGATCGGTGCCGCGGCCTCGTTCCACGGCGGGGGGCTCGCCACCGACAAGCCCGAGAGCCCGCACCTCATGATTCCTCGAATGAAGGCGCAGCTTTACATCGGTGTCGCCGACAACGACGACGTCAAGGAGCCGATGGTGAAGGACACGCTGAAGGCGGCCTTCGCGGCGGCCAACGTCAAGGCCGAGATCGAAGTCTATAAGGGCGCCGACCACGGCTGGTGCGTGCCCGGCGGGCGCGTCTACAACGAAGAGGCCGCCAACCGCGCCTACGGCAAGTTGGTGGCGCTGTTCAAGACCGCGCTGGCCTAGCGGAGGACATCATGCGCGCACGCCTTGCCCTCGTTGCCGCCGCATTGACCGTGTCGATGCCGCTGCTCGCCGTGGCGCAGGGCGTGCCGCAGATTCCGCCGCCGCCGCCCAAGGGGCCCATGACCTTCTTTCTCACCAGCGCGGGTCCCGGCGACGGCGCCAACCTGGGCGGACTGGCGGGGGCCGATGCCCACTGCCAGAAACTCGCCGAGGCCGTGGGCGCCGGCGGATTTGTCTGGCGCGCGTACCTGAGCACCCAAGCCGAGGGCGGCAAGCCCGCGGTCAATGCGCGCGACCGCATCGGCACCGGGCCCTGGCACAATGCGATCGGCAACCGCATCGCGCGGGACTTGTCGCACTTGCACGGCGACACCGTGGCCGACGGACGCGAGGGCAATTTGGTCAACCAGGCCACCGCGCTGACGGAAAAGGGCGAGGTGGTGCCGGGCGAATTCAACAAGCCCAATCAGCACGACATCCTCACCGGCTCCCAAGTCGACGGCACGGCCTACGCGGACGCCCTCGACCACACGTGTAAAAATTGGACCAGCAACGGCGCTGACGGCAGCGCGCAGGTGGGCCATCACGACCGCCAGAGCCGCATCACAAGTGCCTCGTGGAACTCGGCGCACCCGAGCCGGGGCTGCAGCCAGCAGAATCTGATTTCCACCGGCGGCGCGGGACAGTTCTACTGTTTCGCCGCCGCCGCCAAGTAGAAGGAGACCGAACATGATCGAACGCCGTTCCGCACTGACGGGCCTGGGTTTAGGCCTCACCGCCGGGGCCATGGCCGGCGCGCCCGCGTCGGCCGCCGAGATCGCCACCATCGAAGCGAAACTGCCGCCGCCGGTCATCGGGCCGCGCATGAACTTCGCCCAAGCCGAGAAGATCATGACCGAGTTGGGCCTGGACGCCCTGGTCGTCGGGTCCGGCGTGAACGTCTATCACGCGGCGGGATTGGACCTGACGTCGACGCGCATGGGCCACGGGCCCGTGGTGTTCGCGGTGATCTCGCGCACGGACAAGCAGCGCCTGTCGATCGTCGCGCCCGCGTTCCTCTATTACTACACCATCGCGCAAGACCTGCGCGATCAGCCCCTGCCCGCCTATGTCTACACCGCGCCCGCCGAGGGCACGATGCCCGACGGCTTTGCGGGCGAGCCAAAAGCGGAGCCTTTGGCCCCCTTCAAGGATCGCGGCATTGCCCCGCTGGACGAAGTGGAGAAGATGCGCAGCCACGTCATCGACCGCACGCTGATGCAGCAGGCGGCGCGCTCGCAACTGAAGTTCGCCATGCGCAAGGCGCTGGAGGACGCGGGCGCGGCGAAGGGCCGCATCGGCGTCGACCTGCCCGTCACCGAGCGCGCCGTGGCCGAGGCCGTGCCCGAAGCCAGCATCGTCGACGCGGATGACGCGCTACGGCGCATTCGCCCGGTCAAGTCCGAGATGGAAATCGGCCTGATGCGGTATGCCGCCCAGGCCAACGCCGACGCCGTGCTGGAGGCCATCAAGACCGTGCGCGCCGGCGGCGACGTGCGCGACTTGCGGGCGAGTTATTTCGCCGCCGTGGCCCGGCGCGGCGGACGCGGCGTGTTCATGGTCATCGACCGGGTCAGCTCGCCCACCTTCGAGGCCAAGTTCCGCGATGGCCAGTGCTTCTCCATCGATTGCGTCAGCGAATTTTCCGGCTATCACGGCGACTATGCCCGCGCCGTTTATGTGGGCGAGCCCTCGGCCCACATGAAAAAGGTGATCAAGGCCACGGCCGCGTCGTGGGACGCGGTGCGGGCCATGCTCAAGCCCGGCGTGACCTTCGCCGATATTCGCGCCACGGGCCGCGCCTCGCTCAAGGGTCAGAACACCGACTTCAACATCTCCTTCACGCCCCACAGCGTGGGCCTGTTCCACAACGATCACGACGGCAGTTCGGGCCTGCCCTCGCGCGACAAGGAGATGGTGCTGGAGAAAGGCATGGTGCTGAGCGTGGACTGCCCGCTGCTGGAGGCCGGCAACGGCGGCTCGTCGCATCTCGAAGACTTGACGTTGATCACCGCCGACGGCGGGGTGCAGATCAACGATCCCGGCAACCGGCCGATTATCGTGTGATGGGCTCGCGCGATCGGCGCACGGGGGAAAGCAAAGCGAACCGGCCGATCACGTTACTTCATTTTCAAAATTTCGACCCGGTCGCTGGCGGGATTGGTGGCCGCGCGCACCTTGGCCACGGCGGCGGCCGTCACGGGGGCAGCGTTGCCCACGGGCTTGTTGCCCCAGCCGGTGCGGATGAAATTCACCACGTCGGCGATTTGCGCATCGGACAAGGAGTCGCGGAAGGCCGGCATGCGGTAGGCGTCGGGCATGCCCTTGACGACCACGCGGGCCGAACCGTTGAGCGTGATGTTGATCAGCGACACCGGGTTGGCGTCGAGCACCGTGGACGATCCGGCGAGGCCGGGCAGGTAAGTGCCGTAGCCCTTGCCGTCGTCGACATGGCAATGCTCGCATTGCTGAACGTAGGTCAGCGCGCCGGGCGCGCCGTGACGCCGCTCGCGCAGGTCGGCGCCCGTCGAGGCGTTGTAGGCATAGGCGGTCTCGCCCGGATTCTTGGCCGGCAAGGAACGCAGGTACGTCGCCATGGCGGCGATGTCGGCGTCGGTCAGGTATTGCGTCGAGTTGTTGATGACCTCGGTCATGGTGCCGAAGGCATTGCCGAAGCGGCTATGGCCGGTCTTGAAGTAGGTGACCAGGTCCTCCTGCGTCCAGCGGCCGAGGCCGGCGTTCACGTCCTGGCGCAGATTGGCCGCCGACCAGTAGTCGAGCTCTGCGCCGGCCAGATAATCGGCGTCGCTGTCGTCCAGCGCCTTTTCCTGCCAGAACAGCCCGCGCGGGGTGTGGCAGGCGCCGCAGTGGCCGAGCCCTTGAATCAGGTAAGCGCCGCGATTCCACGCCGCGTCCTTGCCGGCGGCGTCCTGGTAGCGATCGAAGTCGACGAACAGAACGTTCCAGATCGCCAGCGGCCAGCGCATGTTGAAGGGGGCGGGAATTTCGCTGGGTTTGTTGGCCTGCTTGACCGGCGGCACGACCTTCATGAAGTAGGCATAGAGCGCCTCGATGTCGGCTTCCGTCAGCTTGGCGTAGGACGGATAGGGCATGGCCGGATAGAGCCGGTGACCTTGCTTCGCCACCCCCTTGCGCACGGCGGCATCGAAATCGGCCAAGGTGTAACCGCCGATGCCGGTCTCGGCATCGGGCGTGATGTTGGTGGCATAGATGGCGCCCAAGGGGGTGGCCATCTTGAGCCCACCGGCAAACGCCGCGCCGCCCGGCAGCGAGTGACAGGCCACGCAATTGCCCGCCCGCGCCAGGTATTCGCCGCGATGAGCCAGCTCGTCGCCCTGGGCCCAAGCGGCACTGGCGGCCATCACCGCGCCCAGCGCCGCGCCCATCACTGCTGCAAGAACCTTGGCCGTGGTCTTCATGTCGACGCCCTTAACCCGATGATTCGAAACCCCGATCTCGGGCTGACTGTAGTTGACATCGGGGCGGCCCGCCAAGGCATGTTTAAAGTGAGATCTTCGCCCTTTTTCACAAGGTTTCCGGCCCATGACACGTACCGTCGCCCTGTTCGCCCCGATCATCCTGCTGAGTTTGTCCAACGTCTTCATGACCTTTGCCTGGTACGGGCACTTGAAGTTCAAGTCCTCGCCGCTGCTGCTGGCCATCGCCGTCAGTTGGGGGATCGCGTTTTTCGAGTACTGCCTGGCGGTGCCCGCCAACCGCATCGGGCACGCGGTCTATTCGGCGGCCGAATTGAAGACCATGCAGGAGATCATCACCCTCATCGTCTTCGCGATCTTTTCGGTCACTTACTTGGGCGAAAGCCCGCGCTGGAACCATTTCGCCGGATTCGCGCTGCTGATCGGCGCGGCATTCCTGATTTTCCACCAGCCCAGCCAGGTTTGACCTGGATCAAAGCCGCACTTTCTGGCGCCGATCATCCTGCCGGCCTCGGTTCAGCGATGGAGGCCGGTCATGGCAGGCGGAGAATTGGCGTATCTGACAATGGTGATCGTGGCGGCGGCGGTTTTCGCGCTGTCGCTGGCCTGGGTCTCGCGCAACTCGCGCAGAAATTAAGCAGCCAGTTTACGCTCAGTCGTCGCGGGCGTGGCGGCCGCCTTGGCGGCAGCCAGGGCACGGCCCTGCGCCGCGCGCATTTCAAGGTAGGGCTTCCAGTGCATCCAGCGCTGGGTCGCGTCGGGGATGAACCCCCAGGCGCGGATCTTCGGACCCATGATGAACAGCGTCCACACTTCGGCGCCGTCATGCGGCAGTTCGATGCGGTGGCGGTTCCAGCCGTGACGCAGGCGGAACTGACCGGGTTTGCGCTCGGCCGATTCACCGCCTGGCAGATGTTCGGTGTAGCCGCCCTCGAGGATGTACGAGCCCCAGAACAGCCAGGGATGGTCGTGGAGTCCGCCGTCGTCGTCGGACTTCCAAAAGCGGTGAATCGCGATTTGGAAAATGCCCGGAATCTTGATGACCGAAATCCGCTCCAGATACGGCTCGTCGGTGTGCCGCTCGCTGATGATCTTGGTGGGCCACCACGCTTGGCGGCGCCGCCACGCGGCAAAGCGCTTAAACCACGGTGCTTGACGCATTGTCTCTTGGCATCCCTCTGGCCTTGCCCGGCATTTCTTGAACGTGCTGCCGGTGCATCTACTGTGGATAAAAATAACTTAAAGTTCGTTACGAATCCACGAAAACGCGCGCCAACCCTTTGGATTAAAAGGATTTCTGCGGGCTGTGGCTGGCACCGCGCCGGCACCACAACCTATAGAAATACCTTTGATGCCCGAGCCGGTGACCAGGCTTTCGGAGACGCCGCGCGGCGGGGAATCGAGTCCCTCTCAGAGAACCCAGCCGGAGATGGCATAGCGCCCCGCCGGCGCCAGGGGCGTCACCATGCTGACGGAGTGCTGGCTCGGCACCCGGAACAGCGCCAGCGCGTTGAACAGCGGCGTGTAGGCCTCGGCGACGTGACCGTCGCGGTCGATGAACTGCAACAGCCCGCCCCAATCGGCGCGCCAGGCGTCGTTGAGATACAGCACGAAGGCCGCGCGGCGGCCCGAGTTCTTCACGTCGTCGTCGTGCGCCGTGAGGAAATGGCCCGGAGCGTAACACGTGGCCTGGGCATTGGCGCCCTTGAGGTCGGGCATGGCGACGATCTTGCCCACGGTCTTGAGAAAGACCTCGCCGTTGAGAAAACCGAAGATCGCCTTCGACAGCGCGCCCAGTTCGGTCGCCTCCGTCGTGTGCTTGTCGAATTCGAATTGACTGTAGAAGTACTGAAACGAGACGGTGCCGCGCGCATAGACGGCCTTGAGCAGGTTGTCGCGGAATTCCTGGCCGCGCGCCTCGATCTCCTTCTCGTCGACCTTGGCCGCCGTGTCGTCGGGGCGGTTCATGGTCTGGTGATAGGGAAAGCCGCGCATGGCCTGGGCCAGCGCTTGAGCCGACGTGGGGGCGAGAAACCGCTCCACCAAAACCCGCCCGCGTTTTTTGAACACGTCGCGCGCAAGATTGAGTTCCAGCGTGGGATTGACGGCCAAGGAGATCATGCCGCGACGTTAGCCTTGGGATCGGCCCCGTGCCAAGCGCCTTGGACCAGCCAATCCAAGCGCCTTCTCGGGGCTAAGCCGGCATGTCAGGGTTCACCTTTCAGACTGAGACATGCCCATGTTGCGGTGGCTGAAGAAATACGTGTGGCGAATCGTGGCGATCGGCCTCTTGGCCCCGGCCGCGATCGTGTTGCTGTTGGGAGTCGTGCCGACGCCGATCACGCCGTTAATGCTGCTTCGTTCATTCGATGGCGCGGGGATCGACAAGGATTGGACCGGCATCGACAGAATCTCGCCGCACCTGTGGCGCAGCGTCATCGCCGCCGAGGATGCGACCTTCTGCAGCCATCGCGGTTTCGACCTCGCGGCCTTGGAGAAGGCCTGGCGCAGCTACCGGCGCGGCGGCAACCTGCGCGGCGGCAGCACCATCACCATGCAAACGGCCAAGAACTTGTTTCTGTGGCCCGACCGCACCTTCGTCCGCAAGGGGCTGGAAGCTTGGCTGACGGTTTACCTCGAGGGCCTGTGGACCAAGCGGCGCACGATGGAGGTTTATCTCAACATCGTCGAGTGGGGCCCGGGCATCTACGGCGCAGAGGCGGCGGCCCAAAACCATTTTGGAAAATCCGCCGCGAATCTGGATGCGCGCGAGGCGGCGCTGTTGGCCGCCGTGCTGCCGAGCCCGCGGCGCTGGTCGGCCTCGCGGCCGGGGCCTTATGTGCGCGCCCGCGCCGAGACGATCCGTTACCGCGCGGCCCGGCTGGGTGGGTCGGACGACTGCATCGCGCCACGGCTTGGATCGCCGTCCAAGGCAGCGTCCTCGGCCGGAACGTTGCCCGGTCTAAATGACGATCGCCGCCGTCTCGTGCTCCAGCAGGCGCATGATGCTGAGCGCGGCCATGTGCGAGGTCTTGGGATTGTCGGGCGAGGGATTGGCGGCGATCTCGAGCCGCAGCGAACCGAAGGCGCCGTCGGCCTCGAGGCGGTGGACGTTCTGGGTCACGCCGGGATCGGCGACGAGCGTGACGCGCGTGCGCTCGAAGCCGAGGCCCGCCAGCGCCGCCGTGGCCGCCACGTTGGCGTTCTTGGGAAACGCCAGCGCCGCCTCGCGCGCGTTGCCCGAAAAGACCACCGTCGCGGACGTGATCTTGGACAGATCATGGGTCTTCTCCGCCGGCGTGCCCGACCAGGCGCGCGGCGGCTTGGAGGATTTGAGTTCGACTCGGTCGATGCCGGCGAGCTTGCCCGACGCCAAGGCATCGACGCCGGGTAAGGCGCCGGCGGGTAACTTGGCGCGGGCACCGGATTTCTCCGCGGCCGCCTTGACCGCGTCGTACAGGGATTGATCGGCGAGACTGCCGGTGGAGACGATGAGGGTGTCGACGCCAGCGCTGAGTGCGGCGACCGCGAAGTCCTTCACGCCGCCGTGACCGGCGCATTCGACGATCAAGTCGGGTTTGAGCGCCAGCATGTCGGGCCAGGTGCGCACGATGGGATGGGCGCCCACGGAGGTTGTGTCGCTCGGCAAGCCCAGTGCGCCGACGATGGTGTAGCGCTCCGGGCGAACAGCGCAGAATTGCGTGACGAGCTTGGCGATGGCGCCGTTGCCGATCAGTCCGATGTTCATTGTCGGTGAACCGTTCTTGTGGGGCGCGTGGCGTAGTCGCAATCCGTATCGGATGCAACAGTCTTCTAGACCGTCGAGAAAGAGCAACTATGATGCAGGCTTCGTTGTAATTCAGGACCCACACCCATGGCCAAAGCAAAGAAAAAATCGAAGTCGGCACCCAAGAAAACCATGAAGCTGTTCTATTCGCCCATTCACGGCTTCATCCACAAGGTGCTGGTGGTGGCCCACGAGGCCAAGGTGTGGGACCGCATCGAGTTCGTGCCGATCTATCCCATGCGCGACGGCTATTCCATCGCCGCCATCAATCCGCTGCACAAGGTGCCCACCCTGGCGCTGAAGGACGGCACCGTTCTCTATGGCAGCCAGACCATCGTCGAGTACTTGGACTCGCTCAACACGGGCAAGAAGCTCTACCCCAAGCCGGGCCCGGCGCGCTGGGACGCGCTGCGCCGCCTCGCCCTCGCCGACACCATGTTCGAGGTGACCGTGAACGTCGCGCTGGAAAAAGGCGAAACGCCGCCGCGCCAGAGCGTGTTCAACTGGTATTGGCCCAAGATCGTCCGCGCGCTCGATCAGATGGAAGCCGACGCCGCCAAGCTGAAAGGCTTCGACGTGGGCCAGGCGGGCACGCTGCACGCCCTGAGCTATCTCGACCGCCAATTGACCAAGGGCCTGCCCGCCCCGACGCCGCCGGGCTACGACTGGCGCGCCGGTCGACCCAGGCTGACGGCATGGTGGAACAAGACCATCCGGCGCCCGTCGGTGAAGGCGCACTTCAACAAGGACTACAAGGGCGTCGACACGGCGGACTTTGCCCAAGCGCAGATCGCCGAAGTGCTGCGCGCCCAGGGCAAAAAGACCGGCGCGGTGAAACCTCAGCCGGTGGATTACGTCGCGCCTTAATTCGTTTTTTCGATCTCTAAAGCTTTGGCGACGAGATTGGGCAATTCCGAATCGTCCCAGTCGGGCCGCGCCACGCCCAATCGCACGATCACCAGATCGTCGGCGCGGCTGATGTACACGCGCTGACCGCCGACGCCGTCGAGCAGCGCCATGTCGGGCGCGCCGAAGGGCTCGCGCGCGGGACTGCCCAAGGTTTTTTGCGCGGGATTGTAGTAACGCATGGCCTGATAAGGCTGCGCGAACCAGATTTGGAAGCCATAATTCGGATTGAGCGCCGAGGGCGTGAGCATGGCGTCCATGTATGTCGCTGGAACGATCTCGCGGCCGTCCAACTGCCCGCGATCCTTGATGAGCCGGCCGACGCGCACCCAGTCCTCGGGGCGGGCCATGAGCGCGGTGTAGGTGCGCGGCGTTTGGCCCTGACCTTGGCGCCAAACGTGTGCATCGGCGCCGCCCATGGGTTGCCACAGCGCCTCGGACAGGAATTGCGCATAGGGCTTGCCGGTGGCGCGTTCCAGCGTCAGGCCCAAGAGTTGCGTATTGAGATTGCGGTAGGCGTAAACCGTTCCGGGCGGGCTTTTGAGTTTACGCGACAGCAACAAGCCCTCGGCGTCGAAGCCGGCGAGAAAACGCGTGGCCTCGGACGTGGGCCCGCCGGGCGCGAAGGTTTCGAGCCCCGTGGCCATGTTGAGCACATTCCTGATGCGAATTTGGCCGCGCTCGTCATCGCGCCATTCGGCGATATATGTGCCGATGGGTTCGTCGAGCCCCGTGATGGACCCGCGCCCGATGGCCGCGCCCACGGCCAGGGCCGCGACGGTTTTGTGCATGGAGGCGGAGTCAGGCAAGACCGCGGGCGAGGATCCCTCGCCGTAGTGTTCGAACACCACGGCGCCCTGGTGCCACACCAGCACGGCATAACTTTGCATGCGGTCGGCGAAGGCCGTGACCTCGGCGAAGCGATCCGCTGTCATCGCAACAAGATCGGCATGGCGCGGCAAAGGCGCGGGTTGAGCGACGCCCAGGACCCGGTCGAGCGGGCGGTACACGTGCGTGGCGTCGGGGACGAACACCGGCTTGTCGACCACCGTGATCCAGCCCTCGCCATAGAACCGCGCGATGTTGAGCAGATAGGGCCACTGGCCCGCCAGGACCACGCCCAGCACGACCAGCACGACAGCCAAGACGCTGGTCTTACCGCGCCAAATCATGGCGGCACCATCCGTTGAACGCGCGGCGACAATGCGCTGGATATCGCCATGGCCTGACCCATATGGTGAACCATCATCCGGGGAGGCTGACATGAACGCATCGAGGCTTGAAGCAAAACCTATGGTCGGCCTGCTGTTGGCCGCCTTCATTTCCGCCGCGCCGGCCATGGCCGCGGACGGCGACATGAAAGCGGGCGCCACCTTCAAGGACTGCGCCACCTGCCCCGAGATGGTGGTGGTGCCGCCCGGGAGCTTCACCAAGGGCCGCGACGGCGTCGACCCCACGGACACGACGCGCTACGAGGGCAAGCCGCATCGCGTGACGATCGGTTACTCCTTCGCCGTCGGCAAGACCGAGATCACCACGGGCCAGTTCAAGGAATTCGTCGACGCCACCGGCCACCAGGCCAACATGACCTGCAACATTTGGGACGGCAAAACGGCGTTCTCCACGCCCAACACCGGCTGGGTCAATCCGCAATACGGCCGTCCGCCCGCCGCCGACGAGCCCGGCGCGTGCCTGAGCTGGGTCGACGCCAAGGCCTACATCAAATGGCTCAACGCCAAGACCGGCAAGACCTATCGCCTGCTCACCGAGTCCGAGTGGGAGTACGCCGCGCGCGCCGGCGACACCACGACGCTCTATACCTGGGGCACCAATCCCGACGACGCCTGCAAGACCGCCAACGTGTCGGATCTCTCCTCCAAGAACGCCAAGCCGCCGTTCATTCCGCGCCCCTTCGCCCCGGCCAATTGCGACGACGGCTTTCCAGCCATCGGCAAGGCCGGCGGGCTGGCGCCCAATGCGTTCGGCCTGCACGACATGATCGGCAGCGTGTGGGAATGGGTGGAAGACTGCTACGTCATGCCCTATCCGGCCAACACCCCCACCGACGGCTCGGCCTATCTCGGGCCCGAGGGCTGCGACCGGCGCGTGTCCAAGGGCGGCAGCTGGGGCTCGACCATCGTGCGGCAAATCCCCACCTTCCGCGGCCGCGACCCCGAGACCCTGACCTCGCAGGTGTTCGGCTTTCGCATCGCGCGGGACTTGAAGTAGCCGAGCGGCGGCGACTTCCGCGAGATCGTTGCACTTCGGCAACAACTGATTTCGGCATGCGAGCATAAACCGGGGTTGCCTTGACGCACCCCGGCGCGACACGGACCATGGCCGCCGTCTTGGGGGAAACCCGCCCGAACCGGGCGGCTCGAGCAAGTCGCATCAATTTTCAATCGGCATCTTGCTCGAATCTATTGTTTGGTCGCGGCGTTATGCGGAAAACCGGTGCCCACTTTTCCGCACGCCGCTCTATAGCGGGGTCTGTCATGAAAACCTTCTTTCGTCTGAGCATGCTCTCGACCGTGAGCATGATGGCGCTCGGTTTGCCGTCGGGGACCGGCGCGCAAGAGGCGCGCCAAACCGCCCAGGCGCCGAGCCTGGAGGAAATCGTGGTGACCTCGCGCAAGCGCGAGGAATCGCTGCTCGACATTCCCATCGCCATCACCGCCTTCAGCGCCGCCGACATCGAGAAGGCGCAGATCTTCGACATGCGCGAGATCACCAAGCTCGCCCCCGGCCTGACGTTCCAAAACACCGGCGGCAACGGGCCCGGCGGGCGCGGCCAGCCTTTCGTCATGTTCCGCGGCATGACGCCGTCCAGCACGCTGCCGCGCCGCCAGACCGGCGCCATCTTCGTCGACGGCATTTATGTCTTGGGCGGCGCCAACGCGGTCAACACCGTCGACGTGGAGCGCGTCGAGGTGATCAAGGGCCCGCAGAACGCCTACTTCGGCCGCAACACCTTCGGCGGCGCGGTCAACTTCATCACCAAGAACCCGGGCGATGAATACGCCGGTCAAATCAGCGGCAACGCCACCACGCGCGATTCCTTCGACGTGAATTTCAACTTCGAGGGCCCCGTGGTTCAGGACCGCCTGAGCGCGCGGCTGTCCACCGTGCTGCACAAGAAGGGATCGCATTACACGGCCCGGGACGGCGGCGAGTTGGGCGAGGAGCAGACCGAGTCCGCGACGCTCACGCTTTACGCCACGCCGAACGAGAATTTCTGGCTGCGCATGCGCGGGCACTATCAAGAAGACAACGACAGCGCGCCGACGTCGTCGCACATCACCGCCGATCTGCATGGGCAGGCCGATACGTCCTGCGTGGGCAAGACCTTCAGCGGCCTGACGCTGCTGACCAAGCAACCCGCGTCGTTTCGCGTGACGCTGCCCTACTTCTGCGGCCGCGTGCCGACGATCAAGGACTTGGGCGAGGGCGTGGTCAGTTCCAACACCAGCCTCGCCAGTCCGTTCCTGGCCAGCCTCGGCAACCCCAACGGACTGATCAATGCTTTCGTGAACAATTCGCTGCGCGACCCGATTTTGGCCAAGGCGCCGCGGCTGGACCGTTTCGGCCTGACGCGCGAGATGCGCCGCTTCACCACCCAAGCCGAGTACGAATTCGCCAACGGCATCACGTTCGGATTCAACTTCGGCTACGACAAGACCAACACCACCGCCATCTCCGACCCGGACCGCAGCGACGTGGAAAACGTCTACACGGTCAACCCCGCCAACTTCGAGACCCGCACCTACGAGGCGCGGCTGCAATCGGCCCAGGACCAGCCCTTGCGCTGGCAGGTGGGCGCGACCAAGTATCTCGGCAATTTCTCCGCGCATTTTAACGGCGCCATCACGTACCAGTCGCGCACGTTTCGGATTTTCACGACGGGCCCGCTGCGCGGCCAGAACGTGCCCTTCAACACCGCGCCGGCGCGCAATACCACAAGTGCCGCGGCCGGGGCCTCCACCAACCGCGACGGCGAAGTGGCCACCGTCGAAGCGGCCTTCGCGGCGGTGGAGTACGATATTTTCGATCAGCTCTCCGTCACCGGCGAAATCCGCCGCCAGAAAGACAACTCGAAGATTCAGCCCTCCGAGGCGGCCTCGCGCGAAGCGACCTTCAAGGATTGGTTGCCCCGCGTGATCGTCAACTACAAACCCAATGACGAGTGGACGCTGTATGCCAGTTGGGCCAAGGGCGTGCTGCCCGGCCAGTTCAATCAGCAATACATCGGCGCCACCGCCGCCGAGCGCGCCGACCTGGAAGCCGCCTTCCCCGGCGTGGCCGAGTTGGTGGCGTCGGAAAAAGTCGACAGTTACGAGATCGGCTCCAAACAGCAGCTGTTCGACAATCGCATTCAATACACCCTGGCGGCCTACCATATGACGTGGAAAAACATCCAAGCCGGCGCGGCCTTCATTGCCCCCTCGACGGGCCGCACGCTGACCGGCGTGGTGATTCCCGGCGACGCCAAATTGAAGGGCGTCGAGCTGGAGGGCAATGCCGCCATCACCGAGCAGTGGGACATCAACGCCCGCATCGCGTGGCAGCAAGGCAAATACACGAACTTCGTGCAGCCGTTCCTGGCGCAGCTCACCGACAACGTGACGCGCTTCGACGGCAACCGCCTGTCGCGCGTGCCCGACTGGACCGCCAACATCAACACCACCTATCGCGCGGAATTTGTCGGCGATTGGGACTGGTTCGTGCGCGGCGACGCCACCTACACCGGCAAGTCGTGGGACAGCGAAGCCAACATCGTGCAGATGAACGATTACTGGCGCTTCAACGCCCGCTTGGGCGTGGAAGACGACAACTTGCTGGTCGAGTTTTACAGCACCAACCTGCTCAATGACAAAAACTGGAACTTCGGCTTCCGCAACGTCTATCAAGGCACGGCGGGCGGCATTTTCGTCTTCCTGCCGGCGCAATTCTTCCCGCCCACCGGCACTCCGCCGGTGCCGCAACAAAACTTCCCGCAGGGCATCATCGTCGAGCCGCCCGACAAGCGCGAGTTCGGCATCCGCATGCGTTACAATTTCTGAACACTCGGCTTTCTAACGAGTTGATCGGGCCCGGGGGCAGCTCAGGGCCCGATTGCTTTGCGGCGGACGGGATGGGGGGTCGCATCCGGCTGATATCTTTGTTGAAAGATATTTGTCCGCGATTCGACCATGTTCACTTGACGAACAGCCCGGACTCGCGGCAATCTTGCATCGGATCGAGGAACCATGTCCGAAGCACCGCCACGCCGCGCCGATTCGTTTTCCGTCCGTTCGCTTGAGCGCGGACTCGATATTTTGCGGCTGCTCAACCGCCACAACGGCCTCACCGTCACCGAGACCGCCGATCAGGTCGATCTGCCGCGGCCCACGGCGTTTCGCCTGCTGCGCACGCTGGAGCGGCTGGGCTACATCTTCCGCGACGATGCCGACAAAAAGTACCGCCTCACGGCGCAGGTGCGCTCGCTCAGCCATGGCTACGACCAGGAAGAGTGGCTGCCCAAGATCGCGCGTCCGATCATGGTGGAGGTCTGCAAGAAGATTCTGTGGCCACTGACCATCACCACCAACATGGGCTCGCAGATGTTGGTGCGCGACTCGACGCACGACGTGAGCCCCTTCGCCATGTGGCGTCATCGCGGCGGGTTCACCGTTCCGATGCTGCACACGGCGGCGGGGCAGGTGTTCTTGGCGTTTTCCAAGAAGGACGTGCGCCAGGCCCTGATCGATCAGGCCCTGTCGGAGGATCCGCAGTCGCTGGCGCGGGCGGGCGTCACGGCTCAGGCCTTTCAACGGACCTTGGACAAGGTGGCGTTGGATGGTTACGCCTGCATCAAGGTGCCCGACCAGAATCATTGCGCGCTGGCCGTGCCGGTGAGGTGCGACGGCGAAATTTTCTGCGTGCTGGCCGTGTCGTTTTATCCCACGGCCATGACCCTGAAACAGGCGGTGGATAATTTCACGGCACCGGCGAAAGACGCGGCGGTTCGTCTCAGCAAGGCGCTCACGGCCTGGCGCGCCGAGCGCGCGGCCGAAGAAACCAACTAACTCTTCAAGAAGTTCACCACCGGCTCGATCAAACCTTGCAACGCCTCGGGCTTGGCGCCGAGGGGATCGCCCTCGAAGACCGGAGTCCACGGCGTCGCGCCGGGCACGAAGGCTGCCGTTTCCGCGCGGCACATGGTCGGCACTTTCACGAGCCTGAGTTTTTCCGCGATCGGATAATTCCAATAGGCGGTGAAGGCCTTGTGCGACGTGGCGCACATCTTGAGATGTTCCACCAGCGACACATGCATGTTCTCCGCCGACGGCAGATCGACCTTGCGCATGTGCGCGGCGTCCGTCTTAAACCACGGGAAATAGATCGCGAGGTTACGCAGCCGGTTCCACACGAACCAGAGATAAGCCCCCGTTTGATCGGGCAGGACTTGCGGCGCGTGCTTGGCCTTCATTTCGGTCAGATTCTCGCCCGCGATCATCATGATGCGGTTGAGCACCAGCTTTTTGACCCGCGCGGGCTTTTGCAGCGCCATCTCCACGGCCACGCGGCCGCCCAACGATGATCCCATGAGATGACAGGACTCGACGCCCAGGGAATCGAGAAACCGAAACGCCGCGTCGGCGAAGTAGTCGAGCTCCGGCGCTTCGGGGGCGGCGGGCACCGAATCGCCCATGCCCATGAGATCGGGGGCGATGACGCGGATGTGCCGGGCAAACAGGTTCAGCAACGGCACCTGGTGACGGGCCGTGCCGGGCCCGGGATGCAGAAAAACCAACGGCGCGTCGCTCAACCGAAGATGCGCGGGCGCGCCATGCCAATAGTGGACCTGGCCCTCGGCGATCTCGGCAAAGGCGCGTTTAACGGTCACGGCGACCTCCCGTTGGCTGCTTCGGTGCGTTCACCGGGCGAGCCCGGCTTTTTTCGACTTCACCCCGGACCACTCTTTCCGGCAGTCTTGCAGTTCTGCTTCGCGGCGCAAAGCGAGAAGCAGCACCATGTTCAATATCGGAGCGGGAGGACCTGAGCATGATTCCGCGTCGAGAAAGTCTGGCGGTGATGACCGCCGCGGCAACCGCACTTTCGGGAGCATCCATCATGGCGAAGGAACTCGATCACGCCGAAGCCGCCGCTGTGGGCATGGACAAAGCCGCATTGGCCCGGCTGTCGGCGCACATGAAGGCCTTCGTCGACCAGAACCGCCGCGCCGGCGTGGTTTATGGCGTCGTACGCCGGGGCAAGCTGGTGGCCCTGGAGGCCTTCGGCCATGCCAGTGTCGAGAAAAATCTGCCGATGGGCACGGACTCCGTGTTCCGGCTCTACTCGCAAAGCCGCGCCGTCACCGGGGCGGCGATTTTGACCTTGGTTGAGGAGGGCAAGCTCAAGTTGGACGACCCCGTCGCCAAATACATCCCCGAGATTGCCGACATGAAGGTCATCAAGGAGGTGAAGGACGGCCAGGTGACGGCGACCGAGCCGCAAAAAACACCCATGACCGTGCGGCACCTGTTCACCTACACGGCGGGCCTGGGCTACGCCAACGATTGGCCCAAGGGCGTGGGCATTCAGCAGCGCGACATTCTGGCGCTGGACAAGACCATCGCCGAGGGCGTGAAGAAACTCAGCACCTATCCCCTTCTTTTTCAGCCGGGGGCCAAGTGGTACTACGGATTTTCGTCCGACGTTCTGGGCCGTGTCGCCGAAGTCGCTTCGGGCCAGCCGCTCAATGTGTTCTTGCAGCAGCGCTTGTTCGACCACGTCGGCATGCCCGATACCGGGTATTGGGTGAAAGAGGGCGAGGCCGATCGTCTGGCCGACATCTATGGGCCCGACGATACGGGCAAGATGATCAACCGCACCGCGATGGCGCCGACGTCATCGACTTACACCAAACCCGGAAAGATGTTCTCGGCCGGCGGCGGCTTGGTATCCACGGCCACGGATTACTTGCGGTTCCTGCAGATGCTGTTGAACGGCGGCGAGTTGGACGGCGCGCGGATTCTCAAGCCCGAGACGGTGAAAATGATGCTGACGCGCCAAACCACGCCCGAGCAGGGGCTGGTCTATTGGTACAACCATAATTCCACGCCGGTCTTCCGGGGCTATGCCTGGGGCTTGGCCATCGGCGTGCGTGCCGAGGAAGGCCCCCATGCGGCGCCGGGATCGCCCGGCGACGCGGCCTGGGGCGGCTTGGCCAATACGGCTTATTTCCTCGATCCCCAGGAGCAAATCGCCGCCGTGGCCCTGACGCAATACCTCGGACCCGACGAACCGGCGCTGGCCTTGACCCTGCGCAATGGCGTTTACGGCGCGATTATACGCTGACTTGCTAGTCGTTGAGTTCCATCTGTTCGAAGGCGAGACCCGTGCGGCCCAGCACGATGTTTTTCACGCGCGCGCCGTGGGCATAGACGCTGGTGAGGTTCACCAGAAAGATCGACGGCGCCAAGTCGTGATACCGGGCCATGATGTCTTGCAGAATCGTCTCGCGCTTGATCGGATCGAGTTCGGTATTGCTGGCATCGATCAACGGTTCGAGCGAGGGTTCGCAGAAGAACGCGCCCGGCTTGCGGCATGAGAAGGTCTCGATGGCACGGATGGTGTCGCCGTAGGAGGCGCTGTTCCAGGTGGTGGAGATGATGTCCGCGCCGCCCCACTCGCCCGAGGTGTACATCCGCACCCACTCCTGCGGCAGGATCGGGCGCAGCTCCAACGTCACGCCCACAGCGGCCAGATCGGCGGCGACTTGTTGGTAGATCGACGCCGATTCGGGCACGGCCCCCGTTTGAATCCGCGCCGTCAGCTTCAATCCTTTGGCATGGCCGGCCTCCGCCAGCAGCGCCTTGGCCCGCGCGGGATCATAGGAATAGGGCTTGATGTTGGGATTGTATCCCGTGACGCCTTCGATGGCCCCTTGCCCCACGGCTTGAGCGGTGCCGCGCAGAAGAATGTCGGCGATGGCCGACTTATCGACGGCGAAGTTAATGGCCTGGCGCACGCGGATATCGTGCAAGGCTTTACCCTCGTTGCCGACGTTGCGCAGAGCCAGCGCCATGACTTGAGGCTCTTGCTCGACAAACACCGTGTAGCCCTGCTCGCGCAACATCGACACATCTTCGGGGCCCAGGCCCTGCGTCATGTCGACGCGGCCGCTGGTGAGCGCCTGAAGCCGTCCGGTTTGTTCCTTCAGCGGGTACAATTCAACACGGTCGATTTGGATGGGCTTGCGCCATGACGTGGCATTGGCCTGGATAATGGTCAGCCCGGTGCTCAAGCCCCAATCCTTCAGCACGTAGGCGCCCGTGCCGATGGGGGTTTGCGTGAATCCGTCCGGACCCAACTCGGCCCACGCCTTGGGCGGCACCATCATGATCATGCTGAGGCGCTTGGGCAGCACGGCATCGGGCTGGGCCGTGAGCAGATCGACCGTCAGGTCGTCGACGATGCGCGCCTCTTGCACGCCGCGCACCTCGGCGGCCATCAGCTGGGATTGCGACGTGGGCAGTTTCAAATAGTCGATAACGGATTTGACCGTCGCGGCATTGAAAGGCTCGCCGTTGGAGAACACGACATCGGGCCGGAGATGGAAGCGCCACGTCGTGGGCGGCAAGGGTTCCCAGCGCAGCGCCAGAGCCGGTTCCAAGCCGCCGCGCCGGGCCACGCGAACCAGACCGTCGAAAATGGTGGTGCGGGTGTGGCTGGCCGCCTGCGCGATGGAGCCGTAAGGATTGCCGTAACCCGGCGGCCATGAGGACGACGCGATGCGAAGCGTCGCCGCCCCGGCCGTGAATACGCCGGCTAAAGTCACCACGACCGCGAGGGCCAAAGCAACAATCTTGTTCATGCTTCGACAAGGCCACAGCGTTTAGGCCGATGCAAGGCAGGCGTGATCGCCCGTCGGCTCAGGCGTCGAGGAACTTCCGCGCCTCGCGGGCGATCACCGCGGTACCCACCTGAAACACGCCGTGCGTGAGTTCGGGCAGGTCGACCAGCTTCGCGCCTTTGATCATGGGCGCCGCAGCCAGGGTTTCCTTGTACAGCACGCCGTGCGGATTGAGCAGCGCCGTGGGCTGCGTGATCAGCGGAAAGCGCGCGGGGCTGTCGTAGCTGAACACCGCCTCGTAGGCCCACCACTCCTTGTCGCCGGGGCGCATGCGCTCCAGGAATTGATCGATCGATTGCTCCAAGCTCACGCCCTTGGCGCGGCGTTTGACGGTGCCGTCCCACATCTCGACGATCTTGGTCGGCTCCTCGCCGTAGGGCGCGCGGTCCAGGTTCGCGAGAAGCTGCTCGCGTCGTTCGGCGGTTCCATAGTAGGGCACGGCCACCAAGCAGAGACGGCGAATGAGGTCGGGGCGCCGGATGGCCAGATCGACCGCGATCAGGCAGCCCGTGTGATATCCGAGCAGGTCGACTTTCCGGCCTCCGGCTTTGTCACCATAACCCAGGTTCTCCAGGGCGTCGGCCATGGCGCCGGAATACCCTTCCATGGGCGCGGGGGCGGGCGGGCGATCGGACTCGCCATAGCCCGGCGTATCCGACGCCATGGCGATCCGGTCGCGCCCCAAGTCACGCAGGAGATCGAGATAATATCGCCCGCTGGCGGGGCTGGGATGCATGCACAAAATCGGATTGCGCGTTGCCGCCTTCGCCGCGGCGGGCTCGGCCACGTGCAGATGCAGTTGCCCGTAGCGACAATCCACATAGCGGCGCTTGATCGAGACGGTATCGGCCGCAAAGGCCCCGCGTGCGCCCATCACAGACGCAACGGCGGCCGTTGCCAGCAACCGCCGCCGCGAAAGTTCGATCGTCATGACGGCTCTAGTGGCCGCCTGCGCCGGTGAGTTTCTTGACGAAGCCGCGAATGCGCTTGGCGTTCTTGCCGACATCGCCGAAGCCGATGCGCGAGACCGAGCGGACATCGATCCGGCTACCGGTGCCGTCGGGCTGCACGCGGATCACGACATCGTCGATGAAGCCGAACCACGCGGTCTTGTCCCAGGCCTCGATGCGGCCCTCGGCGGGCACGTCGGCGGTGATGGTCCAGTTGAGTTTCTTCACCGTCTCCAGCGCCTTGGCATAGGCCTCGGCGGGCGGCACATCCATCTTGATCGGTTGAATGTCGGGGAACGCCTTTTGCTGCAATTCCGGCACGTTGAACTCCGCGCCGCCGCGCGGTGATTTGACGATGCGGTCGTACTCGGGCGAGTTGGTGGCGCCGGTTTGCTGGCGCAGCGGCACGGCCGCGACCAAGGCCGGGGGATTCTCGATATCGGTGGTGACGTCGTGAATCGGCGGGAACCCGCCGCGCGACATGGAGAATGGAATGTAAAACACGACAAGCCCAACCACGAGTCCGACGAGCGCGCCGGCGTTGCGGGTGAAGGCTTCGCCCTTGTGCTGGGTGATGGAGATGATCAGCGCGATCAAGCACACGCCGGCCCCGGCGATGGACCCGATCACACCGGCCTGCAGCACGCCAAAGGCTGGAAACAGAGCGATCAGCTTGGCCTGATAGAGCGGACCCGACAGCATGGCGAGCAATGTGCCGATGACGACGATGCCCAGGCCCACGGCGGAAATGCGCGGGTTGTTGCGAACGAACCAGTTGGGTTGTCCGTCGGCCATGATGAAGTCCTCCCCTATCGAAGAGCGGCCAAACGCCACTCCAGTTGATCCAGCCGGTCGGCGCCCCAGAACCCCTCGCCCTCGAGCACCATGAACGGCGCGCCGATCATACCGTCAGCCACGGCGGCGTCCAAGGCGCTGACGACGGCTTTCTTGGCCGTGGAGTCGCCGGCGGCGGCCTCGATTTCGCTCGGACCGAGGTTCAGTTCTGCGCTAGCTGCGGCAATTTGCCCCGCCGTCGCCATGTCCTCGCCACGGCCGAAAATAGCCATGGAGACCAGCTTTGCGAAGCGATGGGCCAGGGCTTCATCTTGGGCCTTGAGCCGCCAGAACATATAGCGCGCGAGGCGCACGTCGGGCGGAAATGTCTTGGGCATGACGCAAGGCAGTCCCGCCATGGCGCAACTGCGCGCAAAGTCAACCGAGAGATACTTGAATTTCGCCGGGTGGCTGGGCGGCGGCACGATGTTCTGGGCTTGAAACAGGTGCCCGAGGGAAATGGCCCGCCAATCGACGGAGCGTCCGTATTTGGCCGCGAGTTCGTCGATGCGATGGATGGCGATGTAAGAGAAGCTTGAGTTGAAATCGAAATAGAAGCGGATGGACGTTGCCACGGCGCGTCTCAGGCGATCGCGGCCACGGCGCGCCGGGCCATGACGCCCACGAGATGGGCGCGGTACACGGCGGTCGCATGCATGTCGTTGTTCAGGTCATCGGCCGGGATCGTCAGAGATGCAATGGCATCGACCGAGAACGATTTAGAGAGTGCTGCTTCCATATCGGTGACGCGAAAAGCGCAAGCCCCCGCCCCGGTGACGGCGACGCGAACGCCCGACGCGGTCTCGGCCACCATGACCCCCACCACGGCATAGCGCGAGGCGGGATTGGGAAATTTCATGTAGGCGGCGCGCTTGGGGACGGGAAACGACACTTTGGTGATGAGCTCGCCCGGCTCCAACGCCGTTTCGAAGAGCCCCTTGAAAAAATCGTCAGCCGCGATCTGTCGCGCGGTTGTATGTACCGTCGCACCCAATCCGAGAATAGCGGCGGGGTAATCGGCGGAGGGATCGCTGTTGGCGAGCGAGCCGCCGATGGTGCCGCGATTGCGCACCTGCGGATCGCCGATGGAACCCGCCAAGACCGACAAAGCCGGGATCGACTTGCGCACGTCGCTCGACGCCGCGACATCGGCATGGCAGGTCGTGGCTCCGATCATGACATTGCCCCCCGACAGTGAAATACCCTTCAAGTCAGCGATGGGGCCGAGATCGATCACGCGGGTCGGCTGGGCCAGGCGCTGCTTCAGCGTCGGGATCAGCGTCATGCCGCCGGCGAGGTAACTGGCATCGTCGTTCGCGGCGCGAATTGACGCGGCCTCGGCGGCGGATTTCGGACGATCATAATCAAAGGCATGCATGGCTAAAGAACCTTCACGCCCATGGCCTTGGCGCCCATCAACACGGCATTGACGATGCCTTGATAGCCGGTGCACCGGCACAGATTCCCCTCAAGCTCGTGACGCACGGTGCGTTCATCGAGTTGATCGTTTTTGTGACGCTCGACAATCCCCAGCGCGCTCATCACCATGCCCGGCGTGCAAAAGCCGCATTGCAAACCGTGACACTCGCGAAAAGCCGCCTGCATGGGGTGAAGTTCACCGCCTTTTGCGATGCCTTCGATGGTCGTGACGTTCTGGCCGTCGGCCTGCACGGCCAGCATGGTGCAGGATTTCACGGGTTTGCCGTCAAGATGCACCGTGCACGCGCCGCATTGACTGGTATCGCAGCCGACGTGCGTGCCGGTGAGACCAAGATGAGAGCGCAAGAATTCGACAAGTAGAGTGCGCGGCTCCACCTCGCCCACACGGGCCGCACCATTCACCGACAAAGAAATCTTCATGACCCCAGAACCGCAATCAACAAAATTAATCCAACCAGAGCAGCGACGACATAAACCCCGGCGTCGTTGCCCGCCGCCTTCATGCTCGCGGGCCGCACCGTAGCCGATGGCTGGGATCGAGTCACCGCGATTGGTGCCACCGGTTGCGCCGCGGGCGCGGCAACTGTGCTCGCCCTGGCTGCGGCAAGTTCCCCGAATTTCGCGAAAAATTCGTCGGCAAGTTTCTTGGCCGTGGAGTCGATCAATCGCGCGCCGATTTGGGCCAGCTTGCCGCCCACCGAGGCGTCGACTTCGTAGCGCAAGAGAGTTGCGCCGGCATCGGCGTCGCTAAGGCGCACCTTGGCGCCGCCCTTGGCGAAGCCCGCGGCACCACCTTTGCCTTCGCCGCGAATGGTGTAACCGTTGGGCGGGTCGATGTCCGACAGCGTTACCATGCCCTTGAACGAGGCCTTCACCGGGCCGATTTTCGCCGTCACCGTGGCCTCGATTTCGGTGGGCGAAAGCCGCGTGATGGTGTCGCACCCGGGAATCGTCGCCTTGAGAACGTCAAGGTCGTTGAGCGCCTCCCACACCGCGGCGCGCGGCGCGGGAATGCGATATTCGCCTTTCATGTCCATGGCGGAGGGTCCGTGGTCCGGAAGAGGTTGAGGCCAGCGCGGTTGATTTAAGGGCCGCAGCCCTCGGGAGCAACAGAGAAAACCAAGTCTAGTGGAGCGGATTTAACATTCGCCACTTTGACTACAGCGGAATCGCGAAGCGAATGTTAAATCCAAAGCTCCACTAGAGACATATGCTTGCTAGTGGCCCTCTGATTCTAACATTCGCAAATTGCCCACCGAATCGGGATGCGAATGTTAGAATCGACCACTAGACCGCGCGGCCCTTCTTGATGGCACCGCGCCCGAATTTGGCCCGCACCGCGTCCATGGCCCGTTCGGCGCCGGCCTGACGTTTGGGGCCATCGTCGAACAAGTCAGGCGGGTCGGCCAAGCCGGCGTCGGCGATGTCGTCAACCCCCACGCCGATCAAACGGTATGCCGTGCCCTTGGCCTCGCGGGCCAGCAGCGTTTCGGCGGCGGAGAAAATAACCTCGGCGAGTTGGGTCGGAGCGCCCAGCCGGTGTTGCCGCGAGACCAGCTTGAAGCGGGCGGTCTTGAGCTTCAGCGCGACCGTGCGGCCCGACAATCCGCTTTTCTTGAGCCGTTCGGCGACACGTTCGGTTTGCAGCCACAAACGACGACGCAATTCCTTGGGGTCGGCGATGTCGACGTCGAAGGTTGTTTCCGAAGACACGCTTTTCGCTTCGCGGTCGACGTGAACCTTGCGGGAATCGAGGCCCCGAGCGCGCCGCGACAGGTGAATTCCGGTTTCACCATAGCGCGCGGCGAGGTCGTCTTCGGACTGCGCCTGCAGATCGCCGATGGTGAAGAAGCCGTCGACTTTCAGCCGGTCGGCCAAGGACGGGCCCACACCCGGAATCTTGGAGATCGGAAGACCGTGAAGGCGCGCCAAGGCGTCATCGTGCCCGATCACGGCAAAGCCGCGCGGCTTGTCGAGATCGGAGGCGAGCTTGGCGAGAAACTTGTTCGCGGCCAGGCCGATGGACACCGTGATGCGAACGTTGCGTTCCACTTCGCGCGCGATATAGGCCAACGTGGCCGCGGGACTGCGCTGGAAAAGCTTGGCCGTGCCCGAAAGATCGAGAAAAGCTTCGTCGAGCGACAAGGGCTCCACCAGCGGGGTGGCGGCATCGAAGACCGCGCGGACCTGTTGGCTCGCGACCTTGTACTTCGCCATGTTGGGTTTGATCACCACGGCTTGGGGGCACAACTTCAACGCCTTGTACATCGGCATGGCCGAGCGCGGGCCGTAGCGGCGCGCGATATAGCATGCCGTGGACACTACACCGCGCTTGCCGCCACCGATGAGAACGGGCTTGGCGGCCAGTTCGGGATTGTCGCGCTTTTCGATGGCGGCATAGAACGCGTCGCAGTCGATGTGCGCGATACTGAGCGACCCCAGTTCGGGATGGTTGATCACGCGCTCGGATCCACAATGGGCACAATGCCTCGTGGCCGCCTGGAACTCCGTCAGGCAGTCGCGGCATAGTGCGACAACGCTGTCATGGGCAGTTGAGGGCATGGACCGATCTTAAGCACGCCCTCGACACCGCTAAAGAGACAAGCGGCGCCAAGGGTGTTCAAAGGCCTGTATTTTCAGGGTTTCCCGCCGCGTTGGGCTTGCGCTTTGGACCGGTCCAAGCCAAATAACCTGCGGCCATTGCGCGAAAGGACTGCGTTTTGAGCGATCATCCCCACGGCGGACGCGGCGGCGGTCCCAATCGGTGGAGCATGCCCGACCGCCCCGGCAGCAAGAACTACGCTTACTTGCGTCGGACTTGGGGATTCATGAAACCCTACACGACCAAGCTGGCCTTTGCGGGCACGGCCTTGGTCGTCACGTCCTTGGCGACGCTGAGCATCGGCGTGGGCCTGAAGTTTCTCATCGATCGCGGCCTGACGGCCGGTGACCAAGAATTTCTCAATCTCGGTTTTCTGGGATTGTTGGCCATCATCCTGATCATCTCGACCGGCACTTATTTCCGCTTCTATTTCATTTCGTGGGTGGGCGAACGCGTGGTGGCCGACGTCCGCCGCGCCGTGTTCGATCAGGTGATCAAGCAGAGTCCAGGATTCTACGAGGTCACCAAGACCGGAGAAATCCTCTCGCGCCTCACGTCCGACACGACGTTGCTGCAAACCGTGGTTGGATCGTCGTTGTCCATTGCTTTGCGCAATGTGCTGAGCGTCATCGGCGGCATCGTCATGATGATCATCACCAATGTGCAACTGACGGGCCTGGTGCTGTTGGTCGTGCCGGCGGTCGTGGTGCCGATCATTTGGTACGGGCGGCGCGTGCGCAAGCTCTCGCGCGAAAGCCAGGACCGCGTCGCCGACGTGGGCTCTTACGGCGAAGAAACCCTCAATGCCATCCGAACCGTGCAGGCGTTCGTGCACGAAGATCACGATCGCAGCCGGTTCGGCACGGAAGTGGAAAGCGCCTTCGGCGTCGCCATGAAGCGCATTCTCGCACGCGGCATGCTGGGTTCCGTCGTGATCTTGTTGGTCTTCGGCGCCATCGCGGTCGTGCTCTGGGCTGGTGGACGCGGCGTGATTACAGGCAGCATTACCGCGGGCGATTTGTCCGCTTTCATTTTCTACGCCGTGACCGTGGCCGGCGGCGTGGGCGCACTCAGCGAGGTGCTGGGCGACTTGCAGCGCGCGGCAGGGGCGACCGAACGACTGGTCGAGTTGCTGGAAACCGAGCCCGCCATCAAGCCGCCCGCGCACCCCAAGCCGATGCCAACGCCCGCGCGGGGCGAGGTGAGTTTCGAGAACGTCACATTCCATTACCCCTCGCGCCCCGACACCGCGGCACTGAATGGACTGTCGCTGGAGGTTAAGCCCGGGGAGCATCTCGCCCTGGTGGGGCCGTCGGGCGCGGGCAAGACGACGGTTTTCCAATTGCTGTTGCGCTTTTACGATCCGCAATCGGGCGTCGTGCGTATCGACGGCATGGACTTGGCCGAGGTCGACCCGCGCGACGCCCGGTCGCGCATCGGCCTGGTGCCGCAAGATCCCGTCATTTTCGGAACGAGCGCGCTCGAGAACATCCGCTACGGCCGCCCCGAGGCCAGCGATGCCGACGTGCGCGCGGCCGCCGAAGCAGCCCAGGCCATGGAGTTCATCGCCAAGCTGCCCGAGGGCATGAACAGTTTTCTTGGCGAGAAGGGCGTGCGGCTGTCCGGCGGCCAGAAGCAACGCATCGCCATTGCCCGAGCCATTCTGAAAGATCCATCCCTTTTGCTCTTGGACGAGGCCACCAGCGCGCTGGACGCCGAAAACGAGCGACTGGTGCAGATGGCCCTGGAACGTCTCATCGGCGGGCGCACGACCATGGTCATCGCTCATCGCCTGGCCACGGTGGTCAACGCCGACCGCATCGCCGTCATCGACAATGGCCAATTGATCGCGACGGGGACCCACGACGAATTGTTGCGCTCGAACCCGCTTTATGCCCGAGTCGCGGCTCTGCAGTTCTCGGCGGATGCCGGGCCCTTGGCCCTGGCGGCGGCCCAATGAAGCGCTTCAGTCGTCATCCGACAGTCTGACGCTGCGGGCGGCCTTGACGCCGGCGCGACGTTTCTTGGATTTGAGCCGCCGCTCTTTGGAGCCTCGGCTGGCCTTGGTGGCGATGCGCGCCTTGGGCACGACGGCGGCGCGGCGAATCAGATCGAGCAGGCGTTCCATCGCATCGGCGCGGTTGCGCTCCTGGGTGCGGTGCTGCTGCGCGGCGATGACGATGACGCCGTCCTTGGTCGCGCGCCGGCCGGCCAGCATCAGCAGCCGCGAGCGCACGGCGTCCGTCAAGCTCGGCGAGCCTGCGGCGTCGAAACGCAGTTGCACGGCGCTCGAGACCTTGTTGACGTTTTGGCCGCCCGGCCCGCCGGCGCGGACAAAGCTGATGTCGAGTTCCGCGGGATCGAGCGAGATCCAAGCCGTCACGGGAATGCGGTTGTCGGTCATGGCGTCACGAAAGGCGGCGGGTCTTGCGAATACGCCGCAAAGCCTTAGCTTAGCGATCCACCACCGTCCATGTCTCGCGTTGTGATCGACCGCCCATGCCGCCCGATGCCGCCCCGCGCCCGCTGACGATGATCGCGCCGGGGCTGTCGTTCGAGGAGCTGAAGGAGAACTTCGCGCTGCTCGACGATTGGGAGGACCGTTATCGCTATCTGATCGATCTGGGGCGGAAATTGCCCCCGTTCCCCGCCGCATTCCAAACCGACGCGTATAAAGTCCGGGGCTGCATGAGCCAGGTGTGGCTGGTGCCCGGCCGGGCGGACGACGGCGCCTTTTCGTTCGCCGCCGACAGCGACGCACATATCGTCAAGGGCTTGATCGCGGTGCTCGGCGTGTTGTTTGCCGGCCGCCCACCGTCGGACGTCGCCAAAATCGACGCCGAAAACGCGTTCCGGGACCTTGGCCTGGATCAGCACTTGAGCCCCAGCCGCCGCAACGGATTGGTCGCGATGGTGCAGAAAATCAAACACTACGCGGCGGCGCAAACCTAGCGTTTGGTGTCGGCGAATAGGCGGCGATCGAGTTTCTTGATGAACTGCCAGGGGTCGGCATCGGGCTTGCCGAACAGCCAGCCCTGCACGTATTCCACGCCGCAGTCGCGCACGAACTCCAAGGTTTCCTTGCTGTCGACCATCTCGGCGATGGTTTCCACCTCCATGGTCTTGCACAGGGTGGTGAGCGCCTTGAGGAACGCGCGGCCCTTGGGCGCGCTTTGCGCGTTCTTCACGGCGCTGCCGTCGAGCTTGACCACGTCCACTTCCAACACGCTCAGGTATTGGAAGCTGGCGGCACCTGCGCCGAAATCATCCAGGCAAACGTGGAATCCCCGGCTGCGAAGGCTTTGGACGAACACGTTGGCTTTCTTCAGATCGGCGACACGGGCGGATTCGGTGATCTCGAACAACAGAAAATTGCGCAGCCAGGTATCGGCGTCCAACAGCGCATGCAGTTCTTTCGTGTATTGGGCATTGTCGACCGACATGCCCGAAATGTTGACGGCCAGCGAGACTTTGTCGCCCTTGTGCTTGCGCAGCCACTCCACGCACTTGCGCGCCATGGCGATGTCGAACTCGTTGATGAGTCCGGTCTCCTCGGCAAATGTAATGTATTTATATGGAGATTGTTCGTAGTTGCCGCCGAACCGCACCAATGCTTCGTAATGATGCACCGCGCCGGTGCGGACGTCGAAAATCGGATGGAAAGCGACTTGGAAATCCGACGAGCCCACCAATGTTCGGAACGTCTTCAAGGAGTTGACTGCCTCCTTGACAAGGTTGTTCATGTTGCTGGCGATTTCCTTGACGTTGAATTTCGCGCCAGCCTGTTCCTTGAAGTGGTTGATGGTGTACACCAGCCCCTTCGTCAGGTCCTCTTCCGAGATCGCAGCAAGATCGATGTCGAGCGTTCCAGCCTGAACATCGATGCCCTTGCCCGTGGGATCGAAAGCGCGGGTCGCTTCGGCGATCTTGTTCTCGAGGGCTTTGACGTCGAGGCCCTTGTCATGAATCAAGCCGAACTTGCCGTCGCCGATTTCGCCGGCCGCGTCGCCGTCGATGGAGTTGGCCCGCAAGGTCGTGCCGACGGTGTTCAGCAGAATTTGCTTTTCTTCCTCGGGAAGGGCATCGGCCAGGCTTTGAAAGTTCGGCAGATTGACCAAGGTCATTTCTGTCGGCGTCGGAGAACCCGCGCGATCCTTCATTTTCTTCGCGGCGAGTTCCGTGAAGGCATCTCCCTTCATCAGGCCTGTATTTTTGTCGCGCGCGGAGCTGGCTTCAGCATCACCCTTGGCGTCGAGCCGCACCGAAGTTCTGAGGGCGATGAAATAGTGATCCTTGATGTCGGGTAGCATGTAGCCCGCAACTGAAAGCGGAGCTGTGATGCCTTTCTCGCCGACCAACCGAACCCGGAGGTTGTCGATCCGGCCCTTGCGCGCCGTAACCTCGAGGAGCTGATCGAGCAGAACCCGATCCTTGGGAGAGACCAATTCCATGAAATTGCGGCCAATGAATTTTTCCGGACCAAAGCCGAGAAAAGACTTGGTCGCGCCGACGGCAAACAGCACCTTCCGGTTCTGATCGAGCTCAATCAGGACGTCAGCCCAACAAAAGGCAAAAGCCACGAATTTGTCGCGATCTGAACTCATGGCGGTCTTGGCGGCTGTCCCAGGGGCAGCGTGCGTGGCCGCACGCTTCGTGTTGTTGATGGCTTCATCATTAGCGGCCCGGAGGCCCTCACTCAAGAGCAGTGACGCTCTGTAACGACCGGTTCATGAGAATACCGTTCCTTTCCCATGCCTCCATGCCAGAATATCGAACTTGCCGGGCACAAAGCGTGAGGATTCATGGCGCGACCGCATATCGAATTCGTTCAATCTCAAGTTATTCCGTTCGCTGAGGGTATGCCCGGGGGCATAAGACCTGATGTCCACTGCCGGACACTCAGCCAGGATGACGAGACCGGCGCCTTGAGCGCGGTGGTGCGTTATCGCCCTGGTTGGTCCCTGGAAGCGTCGCAAATTCTCGGAGTTGATGAAGAGATCTTCGTTCTTGAGGGCAGCCTTGAGATCAACGGCCAATCCTACGGGAAGCACTATTATGGCCATCTGCCGGCAGGTTACGTTCGTCAGCACATGTCTTGCGCAAGCGGCGCGGTAGTGCTGTCGTTTTTCTCTGGCGCACCATGTTCGATCACCGCCTCCGAGTGCGATAGGCGCCGCTTGGTGGAGCATCTCGATACACGCGCCCTCGGCGGTAACACAGGAAAACGCGAACACATGCGCTCGGGCACGTGGGACCCCAGCGGCACGATTCACAAGACGCTCTTCGTCGATCCCGACACGGGCGAGCGGACCTGGCTGATCGGCATGATGCCCTACTGGTCGTCCAATAAGGCGGAAGTGCATCCGGTGGCTGAGGAAGAGTTCGCGATTTTGGGCGATATCTGTTTTCCCATGGGCGTCATGCGCGCGGGCGGATATTTCTGGCGACCCGCGGGAATACCGCATGGACCATTTGCGTCTTGGGGAGGAGCTTTGCACCTGTGCCGCTGCAAGGGCGGCGCCTTCGCAACCGAATGGGTCGCGACCGATGGTCCGAATTGGAACCCAATTTATGAACCCATCTTGCCACCGACTTACATGGCTTATGTCAAGTCTCACGCGGGACTCGATGTTGAACCCAATTACTAGTTATCCCCAATTGTTGTTGAACCTTCATGGCTGGTCACTGCAACATTCCTATTCGTGAATATTCTGAGCGGGCGCGCGACCACCCGATTATCGCGAGCGTGTTCGATTACTGGTGCGGTTTGAGCGACGGCCGCGCACCGGCGAAAGCCGCGTTCGACTTCATGAAGGTCTACCAATGCGCCCCTTATCTGTTGATGGCGGAACGAAACGAGCCCCAACGATACAAGTTCATTTACTGCGGCACCTGGGTCGCGGAGAATTTTCCTTTGGATCTCACCGGCAAAACTTATGCGGCGGATTCCCCTCGCGTCAGCCGCGTCGAATGGCCGAGTTTTTTCAGTGAGGTGATCGATACGCCCTGCGTGCGCTTTGGCAACGCGCCGATCGATTGGCCAAGTCGTGACTTTGCCGATATCGACTACGGCGTATTCCCCTTGTGCGATACCGACGGCAAGCTTCGTTACGCACTGGCCTGCTTGGTCTTTAATGAGCGGCCGTGGCCGCGCTAGCCTTCGCAGCGTGCGAGGCTCAAGGAGCCGTAGCCAGTCTTATCGAGCCGGTGTATCAAACAACGAGGAATCGGGCGCTAGAAAAAGGTGATTTCCATGTTTGCTCGGGAGAGGCGTCATTGGAGAACTGGCGCAGTATGGCTGCTGATTTTGGGGGCCGGTTTCACAGCAAGCCCCGGCCAGGCCCAGGAGAGAGCGGCGGCCATGGAGGCTCCGGCCGTCCGCCGGACGACACTTTTGGTCGAGAACCTGGACAAGTCCATCGAGTTCTACCAGCGTCTGGGCCTGACGAAATGGTACGACAAGGCAACCGACGTCAATTCGGCCGAGGGCGTGGTGGGCGCGGCGGACCTGCCGTTGACGGAAGACCCGAAGGAGGGCCGCATCGTCATCATGAAGGGCAACGATGAGCGGATCGGCATGATCGGCTTGCTGAGTTATGACAAACCCAAGCTCGCCAGCGCGCGCGGCAACCTGGTGGGGATCGGCACGGGCGACGCCATCATCATGATGGAAGTGCCCGATATCCAGAGCGCCTACAGCCGCCTGCAGCAAATCGACGTGCGGTTTCATCGCTCGCCATACAAATATACTGTGGCCAACCCCGACGGCACGACCAACACCGGCACGCGCATGTTCGTCTATGACCCCGATGGGCGCTTGATCGAAGTCGCGCAGCCGGATCGTCGGCGACAATAGGCGATTATTCTCCGCCGACGGCGCCTTCGCGGCGCGGATCGGCGCCGCCAAGCAAGCCTTGCTTGGTGATACGGATGGCGTGAATGCCCGAGGGGAATTCGCCCACGCGCACTTGATGACCCAGCGCTTCCAGTGCGCTCTTGATCGGCGTCAGTTCGGGTTCGATGTTCACCGCATTGCCGAACACCACCACGTGGGGCGAGGCAATGGCGTCTTGCGGCGTCATGTTCCAGTCGATCATGGCGATCAGGGTTTGTGTCACGAAGCCGACGATGGCCGGGCCGCCGGGCGAGCCCACCACCATCTCGAGCTTGCCGTCCTTGTCGAAGACCACGGTCGGCGCCATGGAACTGCGCGGGCGCTTGCCCGGGCCGACGGCGTTGGCCACGACCTTGCCCTCGGCGGCGTCGGAATAGGAAAAATCCGTCAACGTGTTGTTGAGCATGAAGCCCCGCACCATGACGTGCGAGCCGAAACCGCCCTCGATGGAGGTGGTCATGGCCACGGCGTTGCCCATGCCGTCGACAATGGAGAAATGGCTGGTGGAGATTTTCTCGGGGCTGCCGGCGGGCACCCAATTGAAGGCCGCTTTCCGGGGGAGTTGGCCGGCCTCGGCCTTGGACAGACGTTTGTCGAGGCTGATGAGCGCCGCGCGCGCCTTGAGATAGGCGGGCGAGAGCAGTTCGGCGGTGGGAATCGGCAGGACATCCGGGTCGGCGATGTACACGGCGCGGTCGGCGAAGGCCAAGCGGCTGGCCTCGATATAGGCATGCTGGGCCAAGGCGGAATCGGGGCTCATCTTGCCCAGATCAAAGGGCTCGAGCAGCGCCAGGGTCTGCAACACGCCCACGCCGCCCGAGGTGGGGGGGGCCATGCCGCAAACCTTGCGGTCGCGATACGGCAGGCAGATCGGCGCGCGCTCGACGGCTTTGTAGTTTTTCAAATCGTCTAGGGTCAGATCGCCCGGATTGACGAGCGATGAGGTGACCGCGCGCACGATATCCTCGGCGATGGGGCCCATGTAAAAAGCGTCGGCCCCCTTGGTCGCGATGGTGCGCAGCGTGGCGGCGAAGGCCGGGTTCTTGATGATCGTGCCCACGGGCTTGGCGGTGCCGTCGGGCTGATAGAAAAACGACTTGGCCGGCTCCATGCTACCCAGCGCGCGATCAAGGGCGATGAGTTCATGCACACGTGGCGATAGAGCAAACCCCTCATCGGCGATTTTGAGGGCCGGATCGAACAGCCGGGCCCAGGGCAACTTGCCGTGTTTTTTATGGGCCAGGTCCAGAACACGCACGGTGCCCGGGACGCCGACCGAATGGCCGCCGTTGACGGCCGTGGCGCGATCCATGGATTTGCCCTCGGCGGTGAGAAAGCGGCGCTCGGTCGCCGCCGCCGGTGCTGTTTCGCGACCGTCGTAGGTTGTCAGCGTCTTGGTGGCGTTGTCCCAATAGACGATGAACGAGCCGCCGCCGATGCCTGACGACTGCGGTTCGACCATATTGAGCACCGTTTGCACCGCCACGGCGGCGTCGATCGCGCTGCCGCCGGCCTTGAGCATGTCGACGCCGGCTTGCACGGCCAAGGGGTTGGCCGCCGCCACCATGAATTTCTTGGCCTCGCCGCCGGTTTTTTGATACCGACCCGTGGCCGCTTCGGGCGAGACGAAGTCTTGCGCCCACAACGTCGGCGTTGGGGCAAGGCATGCGGCAAGGATCAAACACGCGCGAGAATAGCGAACCAAATACCCAATCATAGACTCTGCCTTCACTGTCGCTCCGGTTGACCGCATAACATAAACAATGTGGATTTCGCAGGGGAATGTCCTTGCGCACGCTGGGTTTTGGTATAGCCCGTAGCGTGGAGGGATTGGGGCAAAATCCGGGGACTCGGGCTTGCGAGGCTTGTAAAGTCAACGCTGGCACAGCACCGCTTGAGGCACTTTTTTGGACGCGAGGACACACGTGAGCGGCTATATCGATATTGTTTGCAATGTTTTCACACCCGATGCCGTGCGTCAAAACCGCACGGGGATCGACGAAAACTTCAAAGAGCAAGTGCGAATGCCGCCGGCCATGCGCCCAGGAGTGAGCATGGATGATTACATCAAGAAAATGGATCGGGCCGGTATTGAACGCTCACTCCTGATCGCGGTGCGCGCGGGAGATTTGCGTGTTCATCGGTCGTTCGAGGTGCCCTACGAGATGGTCGCCGAGATCTGCAAGCAACATCCGGATCGATTCTCCGGATTGGCGGGCGTGGACCCCACGCGCGGCATGCAAGGTTTACGAGATCTCGAAACGGCCGTGAACCAATATGGCTTTGTCGGCGCGCATTGGTACCCTCACTGGTTTTCCATGCCGCCCGATGCCGCGCAGATTTACCCCTACTACGCCAAATGCTGCGAGCTCGACATCCCGATCATGATGCAGGTCGGACATAACCTTGTTTATCAGAAAGATCGCCGCCTTCCCTCGGTGGCGAGGCCAATTTTGCTGGATCAAGTCGCCATCGACTTCCCGGAACTGGCGCTCATCGGCATTCACATCGGCGTGCCGTGGACCGATGAAATGATTTCGATGTGTTGGAAGCACGACAATGTCTTCACGGCGGGCGATGCCTACGCACCCAAACATTGGCCCAAGTCATACGTTCACTACGCCAACAGCTATGGAAAAGAGAAAGTGCTGTTCGGCACCGACTGGCCCGTCATCGATCCGGAGCGGGCAGTGAAAGAGGTGAGTGAACTGGGGCTGAGACCGGAAGCCCACCGGCTAATGATGCGCGAAAACGCCCTGCGCATCTTCAAGAAGATTCCCCGGCCGGCGAGCCCATCATGACCTTAGACGGCGCGCGCGCGGCAACGCTGCCCATTGGTTTTCAGTCCATGACGATGGCGCGCGGCTTACGCGCCGCCATGACGCGAGCGCCCGACAAGATCGCGATTCGTCACAATACGGTGATGCGAACCTACCGAGAGCTGGTCGATCGAATCGATAAGGCGACCAACGCAACCATCAATGAGCTGAAACTGATCAAAGGCGATCACGCGGCCATCGTCGCGCGCAACTCGATCGAATACGTGGAAATCGTCTGCGGCGTTCCAGAGGCCGGGGTGGCGGTGGCAACCGTCAATCCCCGGCTGACGGCGGGAGAGATCGTCGCGATTTGCGACGACGCCCAGGCCAAGGTGGTTTTTTGCGACAACGCCGTGGCCGAGAGTCTTCGCCGATCGACCTTCAAGACCGTGCAACGCATTATCGAGATCGGCGACGAGTATGAGGCGTGGCTGCGAAAGGGCGCGGCACCCGCCGCGCGACCGCTTGTCGACGAATGGGATGTGTGGACCATTCCCTATACCTCGGGCACCACCGGCAAGCCCAAGGGCGTGCTGATATCCCACCGCTCGCGCATTCTCACCTTCATGGGCATGGCGCTCGAGTATGGCTGTTACGGCCCCGACGATACATTTCTGGGCACGACGCCGATGAATCACGGGGCGGGCATTTGCTTTCCCATGGCGGCATTGTTCGGGGGCGGATCCATGGAGTTCATGGATAAGTTCGATGCCGAGGCACTGCTGCGGCGCCTCAAGTCCGGCGGATTTTCCGGCGTGTTCATGGTGCCGACGCAATTTCATCAACTTTTCGGTCTCGATCAGAAGATTCTCGATGAATGCCGTGGTGCCGCGATCAAAACGATCATCTCCAATGCCGCGCCGCTGCCGCAGGCGATGAAGCAGAAGATCGTCGCGTATTTCGGCGAGGGAAAACTGCACGAGACCTATGGTTCGACGGAGGGCGGCGTGGTGACGAACCTTCGCCCGCCCGATCAATTGCGCAAGCAGCAGTGCGTCGGCACGCCTTTTTTGAATACGCTGGTGAAGATCGTCGACGACAATGATGTTGAATGCCCGCCCGGCATACCCGGCGAGCTGCTCAGTCTCTCGCCCTATCTATTCAACGGTTACTGGAACCGGCCCAAAGAGACGGCTGAAACCTTCAAGGATGGCTGGGTGTCGGTGGGTGACATCGCCAAACGAGACACCGAAGGGTTCATCTATATTGTCGATCGCAAGAAAGACATGGTGATCTCGGGCGGAGTGAATATCTATCCGCGTGAAATCGAGGAGGTGTTGTTTGGCCACCCGGCGATTGCCGACGTCGCGATTGTCGGGCTTCCCGACGAGAAATGGGGCGAGCGGTTGAAAGCCTTCGTGGTTCTTCGGGCGGGTCATTCACTTGACGGCGAAGCCCTGGCGAAATTCTGCGAGGGCAAATTGGCGAGCTACAAGGTCCCCAAGGACATCGGAATTGTGAGCGCTTTGCCGCGCAATGCGAACGGGAAGGTTCTTAAAACCGAATTGCGCGGGGCGGGCTAAGATGACGGCATGGCACGCGGCGCTCGTCGGAATGGCTGCGGTCTGGGCAGTTTTATCTCCCGCCCGCGCACAAGAAGCGTCAAAAGATGAAATCGTTCTCGGCTCAACTTGCGCGGTGACCGGGCAATTGGCGGCGACCGGCTTGACGGTGTTTCACGCCCTGGAAATGGCCGTGGAGGACATCAATGCTGCGGGCGGCGTCAACGGCAAGAGGTTGCGGCTGGTGAATGAAGACGCCGGCTCGTCGAATTCCAGCGCCGTAACCGCCTATGTCAAACTTGTTCAACAGCACAAACCGCCGTTTGTTTTCATCTCAAGCTATTCGCCGCAAATCCTCGCGCAGTCGAGCGAAATCGCCCGCGCCGGGATCGGCGCCATGCATGCGGGCGGCGCGCACGAGATCGATGAACTGGGCAATCCCTGGCTGTTTCGGATCAAGCCGCCCGATGTGGTGAACACCAAGGCCGTGGCGAGCGTTGTCCTTGACGATCTCAAGAAGACGCGGCCGGGATTGATCTATGTGCAGAACGACTATGGACAAGGTTTTGCGCGCCAGTTGGAGAGCCTGTTTGCGGCGCGCGGCCTAACACTCCTCAAGGAATCCTATGGCCCCGCCGACAACGATATGTCCGCGCAACTGCAAAGCTTGGCCAGCCAAGGCGTGGACGTTTTCTTGACGGCTGGATTCAATCGCGACTCGGCATTGATTCTGCGCGCACGCAAGGCCTTGGGACTCACGCTGCCGGTCGTGGGCCAGCAGGCTTTGGGTGTTCCGGCGACGACGGATTTGTTGGAACCTGCCGAGCTTGCGGGTGTCTATGCCCTCGCCGACGCCATGCTCGATGAACGCAAGTCCTTCGATAAGACCGATTTTTTGCGCCGCTACGAAGAACGGCACAATCTCAAGCCCGATCCATCCTTCATCACGAACTATTACGACGGCGTTTGGATCATTGCCGAAGCCATCCGCCAGGTCGGCGAAGACCCGGCAAAAATTCGCGATTTCGTCGCGGGCCTTAAAGACTTCAACGGCATCACGCGGGCCTATACGGCTGATGCTAAGGGCACCATGACGAACAGCGTCGTCATCGTGCGATATGACGAAAGCAAGACACAATTACCGGTGCGTGTGTTCACGGACAGATCTGCCGCGCCGACCCCCGACAAGAAAGAAATCGTCATTGGCGCCACGGTCCCGATGACGGGCTCCTCGGCAAGTTCCGGCCTGCTCTATTACAATGCCTTGTTGATGGCGGAAGAGGACATCAACCGCGCCGGCGGCATCAACGGCTTACCGGTGCGCATCGCGATCGAGGATGCGCAATCATCGAATTCCACGGCGGTTAACGCCTTCGTCAAGGTCGTGCAGGAGCAGCAACCGGCTGCGGTTTTGATCTCGAGCTTTACCCCGCAGAACTTTGCCGTGGAACCCGAGGTTCGCCGCGCCGCAATTCCCACCTTCTACGCGGGCGGTGCCGACGGAATCCATAAACTCGGCAATCCATGGATGTTTCGCATCAAGCAGCCCGACAGCGTAGTGGCTGCGGCTATGGCCGATGTGGCGCTGAAGGACTTGGGCACCAAGCGCCCCGCGGTGTTGTTCGCGCAAAATGACTACGGGCAAGGCATGGCCGACGAAATGCGCAATCTCTTCCGCGCCGCGGGCCTTGACCTCGTTGTTGAGTCTTACCCTCTCGATGAGAACGATTTCGGCACGCATTTGCTGAGCATCGCCAATCAGGGCGCGGATGTGTTGCTGTCGGTCGGTTATGTGCGCGACACGGCGCTCATGCTCGGCGCGCGGCGATCCTTGGGTCTTAAATTTCCCGTTGTGACGAATCCAAGCTTGGCCTTGCCGTCGGCCTTGGCGCTTGTCTCGGGCGAGGATGTCGATGGCGCTCATACGGTCATGGATGCCTACCTGCCCGCGCGCGCGGCCTTCGATCCATCCAACTTTCTGGGACGGTATCTTGATCGCTACAAGATCGGCGCGGATCCGTCGTTCGTGACGAATTATTACGACACTGCGTTGATGCTGGCCGACGCGATGCGCGCGGTGGGGACCGAGCCGGAGGCCTTGCGTGCTTATTTTTCGGCGCTTAAGGATCGTCCGGGCATCACGCGCACCTACACCACCGACTCTTTCGGCAACATGGGCCGCTCGGCCGCAATTGTGAAATTTACGTCCGGCACAAAGGATTTCACCTTCGTCCGCAACTTCGAGATCGCACCCCATGCCGCTGCGGCAACACAACCGACGCCTGACCTCAGTGTGAATCGTGAATTGACGCTTCCGGCGCGGCCTTCTCGGGTCATCGCTTTTCTACAGACTCTTTTCAACGGCCTCGCCATCGGCTGCATCTATGCTTTGCTGGCCTTGGGCTTTGTGTTGGTTTACGAGGCCACGGGCGTCGTGAACTTTGCCGCCGGGCAATTTGTCGTGGTGGGCGCGTTCCTTGGAGTTTCTGCGATTGGGGCCGTGGGGGCCGTGGTCCCCGGAACGATGCTGGCCTTGGCGACCATGATCGCCCTGGGCGTATTGTTCTTTTTCGCGGTCTATCGCCCGCTTCAGCGAAGCCCCGTGGTCACCGTGATCGTCGGAACGATCGCCGTCGGAATCATCGTTCAAAACATCTGTCTGCTGGTCTGGGGCCCACTGCCGCAGCGCCTCCCCACGCCCTTCGGCACAGCACCGATGAGTCTGGGCGGGGTCGTGGTCTCAGCGCACATCTTGGCGGTCATCGCGATCACCGCCCTGATTGTCGGCGGGCTTTACGCTCTGCTTTACCGGACGGTCCTGGGTGCGCGCATGCGCGCCGTGGCCCAGGACGCCGAGACCGCGAAATTGATGGGCATCAATGTCGCGGGCATTTACGCCCTCACCTGGGCGCTGGCGGGCGGATTGGCTGGCTTGGGCGGGCTATTGATGGGCCCGGTGTGGTTTGTGGATTCCAGCATGGGAGATGCGCTGGCCCTCAAGAGCTTCGCGGCCACCATCATCGGCGGGTTCGGCAGCGTGCCGGGCGCCATCGCGGGCGGTGTGATCGTGGGCTTGGCCGAGGCCCTCGGCGCCGCGTATGTGTCGTCCACCTACAAAGACGCCTTGGTGTTTCTCTTGATGGTCGGGTTCCTCTTGGTCAGGCCTCAAGGCATTTTCGGCGAATTCGGCGGAGATCGCGGATGACGCCGAAGGCGCAAATATCTCTCTGGTTCGCGTGCGCGGCGATGCTTATGGCCGCTGCGGCATGGGGCTTCGAGGGCTACAGCTTGCGATTATTGAACCTCGCGCTGCTGAACGTCATTACCGTGCTCGGCCTGAACCTTGCCTTCGGTTACTGCGGAATCATCCACCTGGGTCAAGCGGCGTTCGTCGGCATCGGCGCCTACATCTCTGCGTTGCTGACGGTGAGGCTAGGCTGGCCGATGTATGCCAGTGTCCCAATTGCGCTGATGACGGCGGCAGCATTCGCGCTGTTGATCAGCGGCCCGCTGACGCGCGTCAAGGGCCACTACCTTGCCCTGGCGACCGTTGGCGTGAACGTCGTGCTGGAGCAGATCGCGCGGAACTGGGTGGAGGTCACGAACGGCTATAACGGCATCACCGGCATTCCGCGCCTGACTGATTTCGTGCCGTGGCTGCCGGCCGAACAAGCATTTCTGCCCATCGTGGGCGGGGCGGCTTTGCTTGTGGCCTGGCTGGCGCTGCGCTTGCGCGAATCCCACTTGGGACGCGCCATGATCGCTGTGCGCGACGATGAAACTGCGGCGCAAACCGTGGGGATCGACATTGCCAAGACGAAGATGATCGCATTCACGCTGTCGGGCGTGTGTGGCGCTTTGAGTGGGGTTTTGTTTGCTCATTACACCGGATTTATTTCGCCGACCGACTTTGCCGTGGCTCAGTCTATTCTGTTTCTGATGATGCTGGTGGTCGGCGGCGAGGCTTCTGTAGTGGGCGCGGTCCTCGGCGCCATTGCGCTGACATTCTTGCCGGAACTAATGCGCGACTTGGCGGCGAATTACGTCGCCGCCGGCGGCAACGAAAAGGGCGTGATCGCACGCGTGCTGAAGGATGGCTACTTGATTGCCTACGGGTTGATCACGTTATTCGTGCTGATCGTGTTGCCCCGAGGGATCGCCGGCCTGATACGTCGCCGCGCCGGAATCGTATCATGAATGTCATCTTGGAAACGCAAGGTCTGACCAAAACTTTCGGGGGCCTGACGGCCGTCAACGCCGTATCGTTGTCGGTGCGCGCCGGCGAGGCCTTTGCGGTCATCGGGCCCAACGGCGCCGGCAAGAGCACATTTCTGAATCTGTTGTCGGGCCTGACGCCAGCTACCGCGGGAGAAATTCGCCTCAATGGGCTTGAGCTGACCGGCATGGCTCCCCATCGGTTGCGCGGCTTGGGTTCGGCGCGAACGTTTCAGAATGGGCGCCTTTTCAAAAGGCTCAGCGTGCTGGAGAACGTGATGGCCGGGGCCTGCCCGAGCGAGGGATCGCGTCTTGGCGATATCCTTTTCCGGCGTGGTCGGTATGCGCGCTGGCAAGCCCAGATGCGCGCGCGCGCCGAGGAGGCCCTGTCGACGCTGGGTCTGTTTGAAATTCGCGACCGCGCCGTCGAGTCCCTGCCCTTCGGGCTTCAGCGCAATGTCGAGATGGCGCGCGCTTTGGTCGCCGATGCCAAGATATTGCTCTTGGATGAGCCGGCGGCCGGGCTCAATAGCTCCGAACGGATCGCCCTCGTCGATAGGCTTGGCGCATTGAAGGCGCGTGGACTGGCGGTCGTGCTGATCGAACACGACATGAGCTTGGTGATGGCGTGGTCGGAGCGCATCGCGGTATTGAACTTCGGGGAGGTGATCGCCGAAGGATCGCCCTCGGACATACGCGCCAATCCGCGCGTGATCGAGGCCTATCTTGGCGGCGAGGATGCCCATGCTCGCGCTTGAGAACGTCGTGGTGAATTATGGGGCCGTCGCCGCGCTGAGGGGCGTAAGCTTGACGGTGGATAGGGGCGAGACCGTTGCCTTGTTGGGCGCCAATGGCGCGGGTAAGACAACGCTCCTGAGAACCATCTCGGGCCTCGTCAAGGCCTCGCTTGGAGCCCTGACTTATGCCGATGCCGACCTGACGACTTTGAGCCCCGAGGCTCGTGTGCGCGCCGGCCTCATTCACGTTCCGGAGCGGAGGCGGGTTTTCAGCGGCTTGACGGTCGAGGAGAATCTGAAGGTTGCCGCCAGCGCCTGGGCGGGCCTTGCCGCTGATTTGTCACACGATCTCGCGCGCATTTATGACTTCATGCCCCGGCTGAACGAGCGCCGGAGCCAACGCGGGTGGTCGCTGTCGGGCGGCGAGCAGCAAATGCTGGCCATCGGCCGCGCCCTCATGGCAAAGCCTAAAGTCCTATTGCTCGATGAGCCGAGCCTGGGATTGGCGCCCAAAATCGCCGCCGAAGTTTTTGCCCGCATCGCCGATATCGCCGCACATGGCGTGACGGTGCTGGTGGTCGAGCAAAATACGGCTCTGGCGCTGAAGGTCGCGCGACGCGGTTACGTTCTCGAAACCGGCGCCGTCGTCGCGCAAGGAACAAGCGAGCAGCTCCTGGCTGATCCCAAGGTCCGCGAAGCCTATCTCGGGCGAGCCTGATTGTTGAAGGTATGTGAATGATTGCGAGTATCGTCGTTTCCGAGCTGCGTGAGGTCTTGGGGACTGAGCGCGTGATCACCGATCCGCCGAGCTTGGCCTATTACGGCACGGATATTTCCGGCGAAGCGGAGACGAACCCGGCCTTGGTCATTCGGCCCGATACGGTCGACGACCTTTGTCGCGCCGTTGCGATCCTCACCGAGGCCGGTGTTGCCGTGATCGCGCGGGGAGCCGGTTACTCATACACGCAAGGCTATCTGCCGAGACGCAAGGCCAGCGCGGTTGTCGACACAACAACCTTGAATCGCATTGTCGAGATCAATGAGGTCGACCGCTACGTCACGGTCGAGGCCGGGTGCACCTGGGCCGTGCTCTACGACGCGCTGAAGGCCAAGGGTCTGCGCACGCCCTATTTCGGACCGCTCTCGGGCCGCGAGTCCACCATCGGCGGCGCGGCGAGCAACAATGCGTCGTTTTTCGGCTCCGGCCTCTACGGCACCATGGCGGACAACGTGCTGAGTGTGGATGTCGTTCTCGCCGACGGCTCGTTGGTTGAGACGGGATCTGCTTCGGCCGAAGGCCGCTCACCGTTCTTGCGACATTTCGGACCTGATTTGACCGGCCTGTTCCTGGGCGACTGCGGCGCTTTCGGAATCAAGGCGCGCGTGACCATGCCGCTCATCGCCTTCCCGGCGGTGGAAGGATATTTATCGTTCGCCTTTGAGAGATTCGAGGATATCGCCGAGGCTCATGTGGCCTTGGCGCGCGAGAACATCGTCGCCGAGCAATGGGGGATCGATCCCGAAGGCAATGACAACCTGGCCGCGCGCGGCTTCAAGTTTCTCGAGGGCCTGTCCTTCGTGCGCGACGTGGCGTCGGCTTCCCAGGGCGCCGGCAAGAAATTGTTGAATGTCGCCAAGATGCTGGTCGACGGCCAGCGTGCCGTCCTGCGCGGGGGCTACTCTCTGCATCTCGTGGTGGAAGGAGACTCGCAAAAAGAAGTCGATCTCAGGCTCGACCGCGCGCGGCGTGTGTTGGTGCCCATGGCCCTGAAAGAACTTCCCAATACGATCCCGCAAGTGACCCGCGCCAAGCCTTTCCGGCGCATCAAACAGCTTCTGGGCCCTGCCGGGGAAAACTGGCTGCCGCTGCACGGCATTTTCCCGCTGTCGCGCGCGGCTGAAATCGTCGCCATTACCGATGAATACGTCGTGCGCCACCGCGAAGTGATTGCCAAGCACGGAATCAAGGTCTCTTACCTGACCAGCGCCAACGGCAGGGCCTTCACGATCGAGCCCATGTTTTTTTGGAAGGATCGCCTGCATGCCTTCCACCAGCGCCATGTCGACGATGACCAACGGCGCGCCTTCTCGGCACTACCGCCCGATACCGCCGCGCGCGCGGCTGTTCAAACCTTGCGGCGCGACCTGGCGTTGTTGTGGGACACGTTCGGCGCATCCCACATGCAGATGGGCAAGTTCTATGTTTATGGCGATGCGCTGTCGTCCGCGGCACTGGCGTTGGTCAAAGGCATCAAGGCCGCGTTGGACCCCAAGGGCTTGATGAATCCCGGTGCGTTGCAGCTCGGCGAAGACGCTCAGGCCAAGACGCGCGCCAAGTACGCTGAATTTCCCCAGAACCTGCTCGAAGAGCGCTGACGGTATGCAAGGGCCGGCGCGCTCCGCTGCTTGGACGCGGAGAAACGGACTGTTGGCCATAAACTCGTGCGGACTATGTTCACGGTTCGCATGACGAAAGGCATTTTGTGATGGGCTTGCAATTTGGCGATCGACCGATGCTGATCGGCGGGGCTTTCACCGCCGCTTCGGGAAACGAGTGGATCACGTCCGTCAACCCCGCCACCGAGGAGGCCATCGGCCGCGCTCCGGCAGGCACCGCCCATGACGTGGCTCGGGCCGTGGAAGCGGCGGCGCACGCACAGCCGGATTGGAATGCGCGATCGATATGGGAGCGCGGCGCCTTGCTGCGCAAGGTCGCCGCTGGCTTTCGCGCTCGCGCGCAAGAAATTCTGACGCTGGAAGCGAGCGACACCGGCAACACCATCGGCAAGCTGCGCGCCGATGTGGAAATCGCAGCGGGCTACCTGGAGTACTTCGCCGGGCTCGGCAGCGAGATGAAAGGCGATACGGTTCCAGCGTCGCCTAGGGGCATTCACTTCACGTTGCGCGAACCCTACGGCGTGGTGGCGCGCATTGTGCCGTTCAATCACCCCTTCATGTTCGCCGGCGCGCACCTGGCCGCACCGTTGATCGCCGGCAACACCGTCGTGATCAAAACACCGGAAACCAGTCCGTTGTCGGGACACATACTGGCCCTGGTCTGTCGTGAAATTCTGCCGCCCGGCGTGGTCAATGTCGTCTCGGGCTATGGACTGCCGGTGGGCGATGCCTTGGTGCGCCACGTCAAGGTGCGCCGCATCGGCTTCACGGGTTCCGTGGCCACCGGCTTGGCGATCCAACGTGCTGCGGCAGAAGTAGCCGTGAAACACGTGAGCTTGGAGCTGGGCGGAAAGAACCCGCTGATCGTGTTTCCCGACGCCGACATCGAAAAAGCCGTGGACGCGACCGTGGCCGGCATGAACTTCTCATGGGCCGGACAGAGTTGCGGCTCGACATCGCGCCTACTGGTGCATGAGTCGCACTACACCAAGGCCGTGGAGCTGATGCGGGCCAAGGTCGGCGCTCTCAAGCTCGGCGACCCGCTGGACCCCGCGTCGGAGATGGGCCCGGTGAATTCGGCGGGCCATTACAAGCGGGTGATGGGCTTTATCGAGGGCGCGAAACAAGAGCAGGCCACGCTGGTGACAGGCGGTGGGCGGCCCAAAGGCGAGATGTTCAAGCGCGGCTATTGGATCGAGCCGACGGTGTTTGCCGACGTGACCCCCGACATGACGGTGGCGCGGGAGGAGATTTTCGGCCCCGTGGTCGCAATCATGAAATGGCGCACGACCGACGAGGCCGTCCAGATCGCTAATGCCACGGCCTATGGTCTGACGGCGGGGATCTTCACCCGTGACATCACTTTGGCCTTGTCCACGGCGAAGCGCCTTGAGTCGGGCGTCGTGACCATCAACGGCTCCAGTATGCATTTTGTGGGCCTGCCCTTCGGCGGGGTTAAGAACTCGGGCCTGGGTGGCGAAGAGGCCTTGGAAGAATTGCTGAGTTATACCCAGTCAAAATCGATTCACGTTCTGTTGTAGAGTCATGAGCCAGCCCGATTGCGTCATCGTCGTGGGTGCCGGCCCCGTCGGCAGCATCACCAGCCTCGCCCTGGCCCAAGGCGGTATTCCCGTTGTTCAATTCGATGCCCTGAAAGAAACGCCCACCGAACACCGAGCCGCGACCACGCATTCATCGACTCTCGATCTGCTGGACAAAGTCGGCCTGACCGAGGCCATTCTCGCGCAGGGCCTGAAGGCGCAGTATTTTCAGTACCGTTACCGCGAAACTAACGAGGTGTTTGCCGAATTCGACTTTGGGCGGCTCGCCGGCGAGACCGCACATCCCTACGCGATCCAGCTCGAGCAGCATAAAACCGTGGCCCTCGCGCAAGACATGTTGCGCGCGTTGCCGCACTTTCAACTTCATCGCGAGCGCCGTGTGATCGGCGTGGACAATGGCTCCAATCACGTGCGTGTCACGACCGAGACTCCCGACGGCGCGAAGCAAGATTGGACCGCGCGTTACGTCATCGGCTGCGACGGCGGACGCAGTTTTGTGCGCAAGTCGCAGGACATCGACTTTCCCGGATTTACCTGGGAGGAGCGGTTCATGATTGTCGCGACCTTGTTCGACTTCGAGGCCGCCGACAACTATCGCTACCGCAACTATATCGCCGACCCCGATCAATGGTGCTCGGTGTTCAAGATTCCCGGCCCCGACGGCAAGGGCATGTGGCGCAACCTTTTCCCCGTCACGGGCGGCGAGCCGGAAGAGGTGGTGACGTCGGACGATTGGATCCGCGCGCGGTATGACGTTTGCTTTCCCTATGCGCGCAACACCCCCATTGTTCATCGCAATCTTTACACGGTGCATCAACGCGTCGCCGCGTCGTTCCGCAAGGGCCGCGTGATGCTAGCCGGTGATTCCGCGCACATCAACAATCCCCTGGGTGGCATGGGCATGAATTCCGGGATTGCCGACGGCTTGAACCTCGCGGAGAAAATGATCCAGGTTTGGCGCGGCAAGGCCGATGACCCCGTGTTTGACCGCTACGACCGCCAGCGCCGGCCCTTGGCGCAAAAGTACGTCCAGGCGCAATCCATCCAGAACAAGGAGACCCTGCAAGCCAAGGACCGTGCCGCCGCCCATGCGCGCTTCGAGGAACTGCGTCGCACGGCCGAGGACCCGGCGCGGCACAAGGCGTTCTTGATGAATTCGTCGCTGATCGCGATGCTGCGCGAGGCCGAAGCCATCACGTAGGCCTGGCCAGCTACTCGGCGGCTTTCTTCGGGCCGTCTTCGGGTTTCAGCATCAGGCGCGTGACACGAGCCCCACCCTTGACGTGGGTCTCAAGGATTTCATCGACGTCGGCTTGGCTGGTGTAGCGGTACCACACACCGTCGGGATAGATCACCATGGTGGGACCCAACTCGCAGCGATCTAGGCAACCGGCCGTATTGATGCGCACGCCCTTCAGCCCCATCGCTTTGGCCTTGTCTTTCATGTAGTTGCGCAATTCCACGGAGTTCTTGCGCGCACAACTGCCGCGCGGGTGGCCCTCGGGGCGCACATTCGTGCAGCAGAAGACATGGCAGGCGTAATAAGGCTTCGGGTCGTCAGGCTTGGACATGATTGATGTCGGGTCAGGTTCGCCAATGATGACAGGCGACCTCATGGTTATGGTTGCCGGCCGCGGATTCAAGCTGTGGCATATCTCGGGCGCATGTCTCATCGGCCCTGGGGCATCGCGTGCGAAAAACACACCCTGACGGCGGCTTGAGCGGCGACGGCGGATCGCCGACCAGAATCACGCGCGGCTTGGCGCGCTCCTTGTCCGGATCGGGGATCGGCACCGCCGACATCAAGGCTTGGGTGTAAGGATGCCGAGGCGATCGATAGAGCGACTCGCGCTCGGCCAATTCCATCACCTTACCGAGATAGAGCACCATCACGCGATGACTGATGTGACGAACCACGGCGAGGTCATGACTGATGAAGATGAGCGACAAATTGAAGTCCCGCTGCAGGTCCATCAACAGGTTGATGACTTGCGCGCGGATCGACACGTCCAAGGCGGATACCGGCTCGTCGCAGATCACCAGCTTGGGATTCAAGATCATCGCCCTGGCGATGCCGATGCGCTGGCACTGTCCCCCGGAGAATTCGTGGGGATAGCGGTTGATCATCGTCGGCAAAAGACCGACCTTGTCCATCATGGCCGCGACCTTGGCCTTGCGTTCGCTCGACGGCATGGACGGAAAATAGTTCCGCAGCGGCTCGGCGATGATGTCGCCCGCCGTCATGCGCGGGTCGAGACTGGCGAGCGGGTCTTGAAAGACGATCTGCAATTCCTGGCGACACTTTTTGATTTCGTTTTTGTCTTGCTGGGTCAGGTCGCAACCCAACCACGACACCGTGCCGCCGGTCGCGGGCAGCAACTGCAGGACCGCCCGGCCCAACGTGGACTTGCCGCAGCCCGACTCGCCCACCACGCCCAAGGTTTCGCCGGCCTTGAGGTCGAAGCTGATGCCGTCGACCGCCTTGAGCTTGGCGTATTGTCCAAACACCACGCCGCCCATGCGAACCGGAAAGTGGACCTTGAGGTCGCGGACTTGGAGAAATGGCTCGCCCATCATGCCGCCTTCACGTCCTTGAAACAGGCCTTGGCGCGTGCTGTGCTAAGCAATTCAAGCTTCGGGCTCTCGGCCTTGCACCGATCCGCGACATGGACGCAGCGCGGATGAAACGCGCAACCCGAAGGAAGGCGCTGCAAATTCGGCGGCTGGCCGGGAATCGTGATCATTTTGCCCTCGCCGGCGCCGTCGAGCCGGGGCGTGCAGGCCAACAGGCCCTGCGTATAGGGATGCCGCGGGTCGGCGAAGATACTTCGCACATCGCCGACCTCGACGATTCGCCCGGCGTACATGACGGCGACGCGATCGGCGAGACCGGCGATAACGCCCAAATCGTGCGTGATGAGAATCACGGCGGTATGAAGCGAGTCCTTGATTTCGCGGATCAGCTGAAGAATCTGAGCCTGCACCGTGACATCGAGCGCCGTGGTGGGCTCATCCGCGATCACGGCCTCGGGTTCGCACAACAGCGCCATGGCAATCATCACGCGCTGGCGCAGCCCGCCCGAGAGTTCATGGGGATACATGTCCAGCCGGCGTTCGGCTTCGGGAATGTGCACCCGCTTGAGCATGGCCAGCGAATGCACGCGGGCCTCGGCCTCCGACATGCCGCGGTGACGCACCAAGACTTCGCCCAACTGGCGCCCAATCTTCATATGTGGGGTCAACGACGTCATGGGATCTTGGAAAATCATGCTCATGCGGTCGCCGCGAATGGCGTTCAGTTCCGATTCGCTGGCGGTCAGCACATTGGTGCCGCGGAAGAGGATTTCGCCGCTGGCGCGGCCGTTGGTGGCTAGGAGGCCCATGGCGGCCATGAAGGTTTGGCTTTTGCCGGAACCCGACTCGCCGACGATGCCCAAGCATTCGCCCTTGGCGAGCGACAACGAAACGTCGTTGACGGCGCTCACTTCGCCATCGGGCGTGGCGAATCGCACATTGAGGTTGCGAATGTCGAGGACCGTGGACACGAGGCTGGGTCTCAACGGTCTTTGGGATCGAGCGCATCGCGCAGCCCGTCGCCCAGGAAATTGAAGCAAAACAGGGTCACCGTCATCAGTCCGGCCGGAACCAGCAGCGAGCGCGGCGTGGATTCCATTTCAGCCGCACCCTCGTTGATCAACATGCCCCAACTGGTCATGGGCTCCTGAATGCCGAGCCCCAGGAAGCTCAGGAAACTCTCCAGAAGAATCACTTGAGGAATCGTCAACGTGACATAAACGATCACCACCCCCAGAACGTTGGGCACGATATGTCGCATGATGATGGACGTCGTCGACCCACCGGCCGCACGGGCGGCCTCGATGAATTCCTTGTTCTTCAAGGTCAACGTTTGGCCCCGCACGATGCGCGCCATGGTCAGCCACTCGATGCAGCCGATGGCCAGGAACATGAGGATGAAGTTGCGCCCGAACAGAACCATCAGGATGATGACGAAAAACGTCAATGGAACGGTGTAAAGAAGATCCACGAATCGCATCAGCAGTTGATCGACCCGCCCGCCGAGAAACCCCGCGATCGCCCCCACGGCGACTCCGATCAACAGCGCGACCGCCGTGGCCAAGATACCCACGGTGAGCGAGACGCGCCCGCCGAACAGCGCGCGGGCCAGCAAGTCGCGCCCCAAGGTGTCGGTGCCGAGATAATGGCCGGTCTCGATGCTGGGTGGCGTGGCCTCCATGCGGTCCCAATCGATCTGTTCATAGGTCCATGGCAGGAGCGCAGGACCCGCCACACACGCCACGGCGATGATCAGCAGCACCGCAAGGCTGACCACGGCGGCGCGATTGGCGCGCAAGCGTCGCCAGGCGTCCTGCCAGAGGCTGCGGCCCTCGACCTCGGCGCTGGCGGTCAGCGCATTGCCATGGGGCGATGTCAGGTTCATGGTCGCCACGGAATCAATTCCCCGCCCGGTCAGTCATAGCGCACCCGCGGATCAAGAATTCCGTAAAGGGCATCGGCAACAATATTCATGATAATGATCAGACTGGCGCTCACGATCGTCACGCCCATGACGAGGGTGTAATCGCGGTTGAGCGCGCCTTGCACGAAATAGCGCCCGATTCCCGGCAGTTGAAAAATGGTCTCGATCACCATGGAGCCCGTCAGCAGAAAGGCGACGCCGGGGCCCAGGAACGTCACGACGGGAATCATCGCGGTCTTCAGGGCGTGGCGGATGACGACCTGGCGGAACGGCAGGCCCTTGGCGCGCGCGGTGCGCACGTAGTTCTGGCGCAGGGCCTCGATCATGCTGGCCCGGGTAATGCGCGCCAGATACGCGATGTAAACCAGCGACAGGCAAAATACCGGGAGAATGCGATTCTTGAGCGCGCCGTCGTTCCACGTTCCGGCAGGCAACT